>NZ_QDAH01000002.1 GCF_003075415.1 Microvirga sp. KLBC 81 | reverse complement strand
AATACTCCCTCCTCCCGAACAGCCACGACACACGGACCCAGGCCGGGGCGCCAAACACGACCCGCCAAGGCTCCCCGACAACCATCAACCGGCAGGACATCCGCGGCACTCATCGAAGACAGGTGTTTCACAGGCAGGCGCTCCCTCAGGTTCTCAAGGGCGCTATCGCCCTTCTTCGCCGTGAATATAGCGACCTTGACGATAGAGCCCAGTGATAAAAGAGCGGATGCTGCGCAATGGAATGCAACTCGGAACAAAGGCCGGTGATCCCCCGTTCCGAACCGGAGCATTTCCATGACCGGGGATCCGGTCATGTCCGACACACCCAACCCAACGCCGCAACCTGATGTGCCCAACCCGGCACCCCAGCCCATGCGTCGGACCCCGGCCCTCCTGGCTTTCCGAGCCCCAGTGAGCCCATCGGCCTCCCGCCCGAGACGGCGAGCGAGGCGCCCAGCCCCGGTGAACCTGTGGGAATTCCTCCATCCGGCCCCCAGGAGCTCCCGACCGGTCCGTTAGAGCAATTTTTCGGTGAAGTGGCTCCGGTTCACCGTCAAAAAATCCGGCCCGGCAAACAAGAGAGCTGATTCCATGTCAATGGAAACAGCTCTAGGCTCTTAACCGCCAGCTTAAGATATGCTTTTACGCAGGGCAGGATCACAGGAGCTCCTGCCCATGGACAACGAAAAGCCGTCGAACGCGGCGCAAATGGCCTCCCCCTCCTACCGCTTGGCCGCCTTTGACCAAGATTTCCTGCTGGGCGATTCCATGCGGGGCGTCCGCTTCCAACTGGAATACGCCAAGGCCGAGGAGGAGCTGCGCATCTGGGGCGTTCGCTCGACCATCGTCGTGTTCGGAAGCGCGCGCGTTCGCGAGGACGGTCCAGGGCGGCATCCTTACTGGTATGGAGAGGCCCGGGCCTTCGGAGCCATCGCCTCACAGCGCGGCGGCGCATTGACATCCAGCGGCGGGCTTCGTGACAACGTTATCGCAACGGGCGGCGGACCAGGCATCATGGAGGCCGCCAATCGCGGCGCTTTCGACGTTGGGGCACCTTCCATCGGTTTCAATATCACCCTGCCGCACGAACAGGAGCCCAACCCTTACTCGACGCCGGATCTGACCTTCCGCTTCCACTACTTCGCCATGCGCAAGATGCATCTCGCAATGCGCGCCAATGCGCTGGTGGTGTTCCCAGGCGGGTTCGGAACGCTCGACGAACTTTTCGAGATCCTCACCCTTCGCCAGACCGGCAAGCATCCGGCTCTTCCCATCGTCCTCTTCGACAAGGCCTATTGGCGATCCATCATCAAATTCGATGCTCTGCTGGAGCACGGCATGGTGAGCGAGCACGATCGCAAACTCGTTCATTTTGCAGAAAGCGCAGAGGAGACCTGGGCAACCCTGGTTGAGAACGGGCTCCTCGTTCCTGCTGGCTGAACCGATCCGGCTGGGCCCGTTCATCTATCCTGAATTGACAAAGCCTGCACGATTCGTATGTAATATGTCACATGGGGATTGCGATCTCCCCACGAGGCGACATGCCCAAGCATCGCATCCGCAACAAACCCAACGGATGCATTATGTCGTCAATCAACACCATTTCCATCGATAAGCTCGCTCGTCTGATCGGCACGCCCAAGTGCCCGGCCATCATCGACGTTCGAACCGACGATGATTACGAAACCAACCCCCGCCTGATCCCAGGATCGGTTCGCCGGCCTTATGCGGAGGTGACCGCTTGGGCGCAGGAATTCACAGGGCGAAATGCCATTGTGGTGTGCCAGAAGGGCCTCAAACTCGGCCAAGGCGTTGCCGCTTGGCTACGCCACTTTGGTATACCTACCGATTCGCTTGAGGGCGGCACCGTCGCATGGGCACAGGCCGGTTTGCCAATGGTCCCCGAAGCCAAGCTGCCGTCTCGAAATCCGCAGGGCCAAACCGTCTGGGTGACGCGGTCGCGACCCAAGATCGACCGGATCGCCTGTCCATGGCTGATCCGGCGCTTCGTCGATCCCCGGGCCGTTTTCCTGTTTGTCACGCCATCGGAAGTCGAGGGTGTTGCCAAGCACTTTGGAGCGGTTCCCTTCGATATCGAAGGCGAGGACGTTTTCTGGAGCCATCGTGGCGAACTCTGCACTTTTGACGTCATGGTCGAGGAGTTCGGGCTCGGGACGGAGCCCCTGAAACGGCTTGCACTGATTGTCAGAGGAGCCGACACGGCACGGCTCGATCTCGCACCGGAAGCTCCCGGCTTGCTCGCCGCTTCCCTTGGTCTTTCCCGCATGTATTCGGACGACTTGGCCCAACTCGAAGCAGGGCTCGCGCTCTACGACGCATTCTATCGCTGGTGCAGGGATGCGACGGACGAAACCCACAACTGGCCCTCAAAGAAGGCGGGAGCATGAGATGAACGAGGCCATGCAAACCTTGGACAGACGCGATATCCAGATCCGGCCCGGTCACGGCGTCTCCATAGGCGACGCCTTTCAGGTCTGGCTGCGCGTTGCAGCCCTCAGCTTCGGCGGGCCTGCGGGGCAGATCGCGGTGATGCACCGCATCCTCGTCGAGGAGAAACGCTGGATATCGGAGGAGCGCTTTCTGCACGCGCTCAATTATTGCATGCTTCTGCCCGGCCCCGAGGCGCAGCAGCTTGCGACCTATATCGGCTGGCTCATGCACCGCACCCTCGGCGGCCTGATGGCCGGCGGATTGTTCATCCTGCCGGGCATCATCGCCATTATGGGCCTCAGCTGGATCTACGCGCTTTATGGCAATGTCGGCTTCGTTGCGGCCCTGTTTTTCGGGTTGAAGGCGGCCGTTCTCGCCATTGTCCTGGAAGCCGTGATGCGCATCGGAAAGCGCGCGCTGAAGAACAGCATCATGATCGGGCTTGCCGCTGCGGCCTTTGTCGCGATCTTCTTTCTCGGCGTGCCCTTTCCGGTCATTATTCTCGCCGCTGCCCTCGTCGGATTTTTCGGCGCGAGAGCTGGTCTGCCCCAGTTCATAGCGGCCAACAATGGCGCAAGCAAAACAACCGAATCCGCTGATTTGCTCGGCGACGATCTCCCTGACCATGCGCGCCCGGACAACTGGCGAAGCCTGCGTGTATCCGCTCTATGGCTCGCGCTCTGGCTGGTGCCGGTCTTTGCGCTCCTGCTCACACTCGGCGCAGACAATGTCTTCAGCCAGATCGCCCTGTTCTTCTCAAAGATGGCGATGGTGACGTTCGGCGGCGCTTATGCGGTATTGGCTTATGTCGCTCAGCAGGCTGTCGAGACTTATGGCTGGCTGAAACCCGGTGAGATGCTCGATGGCCTCGGCATGGCTGAAACGACGCCCGGGCCGCTGATCATGGTGCTGCAATTCGTAGGCTTCGTGGCGGCGTTCCGCGATCCAGGCACACTCCATCCGCTCATCGCCGGAACGCTTGGCGGACTGCTCACCACCTGGGTGACCTTCACGCCCTGTTTCCTCTGGATCTTCCTCGGCGCGCCCTATATCGAGGTGCTGCGTGGCAACCGCGCTTTGAGCGGCGCACTCTCGGCCATCACGGCGGCGGTTGTCGGAGTCATCCTCAATCTTGCGATCTGGTTCGGCATCCACACGATCTTTCGTGAGGTTCATGCCTTTGCATGGGGTCCTGTCGCCCTTGATGTGCCAGTGTGGGAGAGCGTGAACATCTGGGCGCTCCTGCTCGCGGCAGCTGCAATCGTCGCCATGTTCCGCTTCAAGATCGGCATGCTGCCGACTCTGGCTGCCACATCTGCAGCCGGCATTGCTCTTTACGCAGCCGGAGCGATTTCCTGACGGCGAAGAGAGAGGCAGGATGCTGCCTCTCCCGTTAGACAAATTACGTCACCGACGAAATCTGTCCGCCATCGACGCGCAGGATTGATCCGGTGATGAACGAGGCCTTCTCACTGGCAAGGAACACGGCAGCCGCCGCAAACTCCTCGATCTCGCCATAGCGGCCCGCCGGAATACCAGCACGCGCGGCTGCAGCCACGTCCTCCACAGAGCGGCCCGTGCGTTCGGCATTCGCCGCATCGAGCTGCTTCAGGCGATCGGTTGTGATGCGACCCGGCGCGATGGCATTGACAGTCACGCCGGAGGCCGCAACTTCGCTCGACAGCGTCTTGCCCCAGCCCACGAGAGCCGGCCGGATAGCATTGGAGATGGCAAGGTTCGGGATCGGCTGAATGACGCCCGACGAGATCACCGAAATGATACGTCCGAACTTGCGCTCGATCATGCCCGGCAGCAATTGGTCCGCGATGCGCACGAGATTGACGAACATCGCATCGAACGACTGCCGCCATTGATCGGAGGACACGCCCTGCGCCTTGCCGGGGGGCGGACCACCACTGTTGAGCACGAGAATGTCGACGCCGCCGAAAGCAGCCGTAACATCCTTGGCAAGAGCATCGACCTGATCGACCTTGCCCGTGTCGCAAATGAAGGGCAGCACATCGCGGCCGATCTTGTCGGCGGCGGCCTTCGAGCCTTCCATGGTGCGGCTTGCGATGGCGACGCGCGCGCCCTCTTCCGCCAGCCCTTGAGCGATGCCGAAGCCTAGCCCCTTGCTCGCGCCGAGAACGAGCGCGCGCTTTCCGTCCAACCCTGTCTTCATGCTTTTCAGGCTCCTTGTCATTCCGAGCGCTCGATGCGCTGCATCAGCCAATCGATTTCCGAAATCGTCTCCGGGCTCAGCTTCGGCCCAGGCTTGCGCAGCGTGTCGTGCGCGATGATTCCGCGTTTCTTCAGGACGTATTTGCGAACGGCAAGACCCACACCGGGCTGCGTCTCATAGCGCACCAGCGGCAGGTGGCGATCGAAGAGGTCGTGCGCCTCCTTGCGCTTGCCCTGTTTGATCAGGTTGACGACGCCCACGAGCATCTCCGGATAGGCATAGCCCGTCATCGCGCCGTCGGCACCACGCTCCATCTCGAAGGGAAGGAACAGGCCGCCATTGCCGCAGAGAATCGAGACGCGGCGCACCTCACCCTTGTCGCTCGCGCGGCGCAGGGTCGTGATCTTATCGAGGCCCGGCCAATCCTCGTGCTTGAGCATGACGCAGGACGGGTTCTGCTCGATGATGCGCATGATCACCTTCGGCGTCATGACCACGTTCGTGGTGAGCGGGTAATCCTGGATCACGAAAGGCACATCGGCACCGATCGCCTCCACCGCATCGGCGTAATAGGTGACGATCTGATCGTCGGTCTTGAGCGTCGAAGGCGGCGCGATCATCACGCCTGCGGCCCCCGCATCCATGGCCTTGGCGGAGAGCGCCGACATGGCAGCAAAGCCTGCGGCCGACACCCCGACGATGACCGGAACGCGTCCAGCCACGGCTTTCATGACCTGACGAACGAAGGCCTGCGACTCGTCAGCCGCGAGCTTCGGCGCCTCGCCCATGATGCCGAGGATCGTGAGGCCCGTGGCGCCGGCCTTGAGATACGCCTCGACCATGCGGTCCGTGGAGGCCACATCCAGTCGCCCATCGCCCTCAAAAGGCGTGGGACAGATAACATAGACGCCGGCGGCAGAGCTCGTGAGCAAAGTTTCCTCCATGGAAGGGTTTTGTACCTGCCCTTTCCATACACGGCCCCGCCGCCGAATGCACCGGTCATATGGGCCAATTACCCTCATACCGGTGCATGGAAGGCATGTAGAGAATCTGGGGCCTCAGGCGCCGCCGACCCGCCTAGTGCCGTCCGGAGCCGCTCTTCTTGCCACCGCCCTCCTGTTTGTTGACGGTTGCCCAGGCACGCCGCTCGGCTTCCTTCTCCGAGACGCCACGGCTCTCGTAGGATTCCTCGATATGCTCGGCCTTGCGCTTCTGCTTGTCGGTGTAAGCCGACTTGTCACCACGGGGCATGGTTCTCTCCTATGGTTAGAACCGCCAAGCCTGAGCCCGCCTCCGAAAGGCTGGTCCAGGCTCATCCGATTTTCAACCAAAGGGGCCGGGCCGGGGTTCCGGCCTGCGCCCGTCAGCCGCTGTTGCGCAGGCCTGCTGCGATGCCGTTGATGGAAAGGTGAATGCCCTGAACCACCTGCTCGTCGGCATCACCGGAACGGTGACGCTTCAGCAGCTCGATCTGCAGATGGTTCAGCGGGTCGAGATAAGGGAAGCGGTTGCGGATGGAGCGTGCGAGCAGCGGGTTCCTGTCGAGCAGAGATTGCTGCTCCATGATGGCCAACAGCGTCTTGATTGAATCCTCCCACTCGCGTCTCACGCGCGGGAAGATGGCTTCGCGCAGGGCCTCATCCTCCACGAGCTTGGAATAGCGCGAGGCAATGGCGATGTTGCTCTTGGCGAGCACCATGTCCATGTTCGACAAGAGCGCCTGGAAGAAGGGCCACTCGCGATACATCTCCTGCAGCAGCGCAAGGCCTGTATCCGGGTGCTTCTCCAGGAAGGCATCGACGGCGGAGCCGAAGCCGTACCAGCCCGGCAGCATGAGGCGGCACTGCGCCCAGCCGAACACCCAGGGAATGGCGCGCAGGTCCTCAATGCGGCGTGAATTCGTACGAGAGGCCGGGCGACTGCCGATGTTGAGATGGGCGATCTCGCCGATCACCGTCGATTCCCAGAAGTAGCGCTCGAAGCCCTCTGTTTCGTAGACGAGGGCGCGATAGGCCTTGTAGGCGCTCTCGGAGAGTTCCTCCATCGCCTTGAGATACTCGTCGCGCGGCGCAAATTGACCTGAATGAAGCAGAGAGGCTTCCAGAGTCGCAGCCGCAAGGATTTCCAGATTGCGCCGTCCAAGATCGGGGTTCGAGTATTTGCCCGCGATCACCTCGCCCTGTTCGGTAATGCGGATCGCACCCTGCACGGCCCCACCCGGCTGCGCGAGTATCGCCTGATAGCTTGGGCCGCCGCCACGACCCACGGAGCCGCCGCGCCCGTGGAAGAGACGAAGTGCAACGCCGTGGCGCCTGAACACATCAACGAGTTCAGTCTCAGCCTTGTAGAGCTCCCAGCCAGACGTAAGATAGCCCCCATCCTTGTTGCTGTCGGAATAGCCGAGCATCACCTCCTGAGCCTGACCGCGGCTGCGCAGGAAGCGCATGTAGTCGGGCAGCGCGAAGAGATCGTCCATGACGCGGCTGCAGTTCCGCAGATCCGCGATGGTCTCGAAGAGCGGGATGATGTTGACAGCCATCTCCCCTTCGCGCGAACGCAGAAGACCTGCCTCCTTCAGAAGAAGCGCGACCTCCAGAATGTCGGACGGATCGCTCGCCTTGGAGATCACATAGTTTGGTACGGCCGCCTGCCCGTAGCGCCGATGCGCTTCAGCCGCCTCATGGACGATGGCGAGTTCCGAGGTCGTTTCCTGCGAGTATTCGAGATAAGGCGAGGTCAGGAGGCGTGGTGTCCTCAGTTCTTCGAGAAGCAGTGCAACACGCTTCTCTTCCGAGAGTGTCTCATAAGCTGTTCCCGGAACGGCTTTCGCGAACAGCTCCGCCACGACTCGCTGATGCACGTCGGAGTTCTGACGAAGATCGAGGCTTGCGAGATGGAAGCCGAAGACATCGACTGCGCGGCGCAAGCGGCGCAGGCGTCCACGCGCGAGTGATCCGGAGCCGTTTGAAAGCAGCGAACGGTGGATCACCGAGAGGTCGCCTAAAAACTCCTCCACGCCGCCATAGGCCGGAGCCTCGCCTACCGCGTGGCGTGCCACATCGCCATGACCGAAGCTGATGGCCGTTGCGGCAAGGCGCGCATACATGCCCGAGATCGCTCGGCGATAGGGCTCGTCCTGCCGGTGAGGTGAGATATCGGGCGAGGCTTTCGCCAGCTCCCGAACCTGCTCGGAGACGTTCACGTAGCGCTCATCGAGCGACAGCTCGCCACCAAGGCAGTGCAGCTCTTCCAGATAAAAGCCGAGGGCGTGCTTGCTCTGCAGGAGAAGCGCCTGCTTGAGCGCATCCGCCGTCACGAAGGGATTGCCGTCGCGGTCACCGCCGATCCAGCTGCCCATGCGCAGAAAGGAGGGGATCTCGACATTCTGCCAGACGGGGTCCGTGGCCGCGAGCTGATCCTCCAGCGAGGCATAGACCCGCGGCAGCTCCTTGAAGAAGGTATAGTCGTAGTAGGAGAGGCCGTTCACGACCTCGTCGATCACCTTCAGGCGGTTGCGACGCAGAATGCTGGTCTGCCACAGAGTCAGAACTGCCCGGCGAATGCCCTCCTCCGTAGCAGCCCTTTCCTCAGGCGTCAGCTCATGGCGGTCGCGCTGGGCAAGGATCTGGGAGATCTCCATCTCACGGTCGATGGTGCTCTTGCGGCGCACCTCGGTCGGATGCGCGGTCAGCACCGGCACGACCAGGGCCGATGCGAAGAAAGCCTGCATCGCGGCCTGGCTGACGCCGGCTTCCTGCGAGAGCTTCAGAGCCCGCGCGAGGGTGCCCTCGCGCGGCTCGGGTGCCGCCATGGCGTGCGCTCCCGCCATGGCATGGGCTCGGGACCGGCGCACATGGTGCTGGTCCTCGGCGATATTCGCCAGATGCGAGAAATAGCTGTAGGCGCGGATGATCTGGTTGGTGCGGCCGCGCGAGAGGCTGTTCAGGATCGTCTCGAGTTCCTTGCGGGCCGCCTCATCCTCATCCCGGTGGAAGCGGATCGAGGTCTGGCGGATGCGCTCCACGATCTCGTAGACCGCCTCGCCTTCCTGCTCGCGGATCGTATCGCCGAGAAGCCGGCCCAGGAGCCGGATATCGTCGCGTAGCGGAAGGTCCTTTTCAGGCGTGACATCGGGATTGATCAAGGACAAGGGACTGGCTCCCGCTCGGACAAATTGTGCGATGCGAGATAATGCCCGATCTCCCTCTGACGGCAAGCATCTTCTTAAATCTCACCTCCAACGGCCCAACGGCCCGGATCCGGGCTCTGGCCGATCAAAGCGAGGCCATAGGCGATGGACTCGAACTGGTCGGCCGAGGTCAGCCTCCCCTCCCCGAAGCGCTCTACGAAGAGGCGGCGGATGGCGGGGACGAAGGAGGTGCCGCCGGTGAGGAATACCTTGTCGATCTCAGAGGCCGAAACGCCGGAATTGGCGAGCGCCTCGTCCACGGTCCCGGCAATACGCCTGACATCCTCCGCTATCCAGCCTTCGAAATCGGCTCGGGTGATGCGCGCCTTGATATCGACGCTCTCTCCTTTGAAGCGGAACTCCGTCTCCTCGTGGCGCGACAGTGCCACCTTCGCGGCGGACACCGCACGGTAAAGGGCAAAGCCCAGATCGTATTCGATGATGTCGATGAACTTTTCCAGCGGCTCGGGCTCGAGCGCCACCTTGGCGAGCTCGCGCAATTCCTTCAAATCGCCGCTGCTCTTCATCATGGCGAGCTGATTCCAGCGCGCGAAATTGGCATAGTAGTGGTTGGGGATCGACAGCGTCTTTCCCATGGAGCGATAGAGCCCACCCTTCCCGAGCTGAGGCGAGACCACATGATCGACAATGCGGTAGTCGAAGGCATCGCCTGCGATGCCGATGCCCGAATGACCCAACGGCTCCGCGCGTAAAACGCCATCCTGGCGCGAGAAGCGCATGATCGAAAAGTCGCTGGTGCCGCCACCGAAATCCGCGACCAGAACGGTCGAGTCGTGATTGAGCTGGCGCGCATAGAAGAAGGCGGCCCCGACCGGCTCATAGACATAGCGCGCGTGATCGGCACCGAGTTTGCCGAAGGCGGCGCGATAGCGTTGCATGGCGAGATCGTCGTCGGGGTTGTAGCCCGCGAACTGCACCGGGCGACCGATGACCACATGGGGCACGCCCCAATCGACCCGCGCGCCGCCATGCCGCACGAGGGTGCGCAGGAACGTGCTCAGCAGATCCTCGAAGCGATACCGGTCGCGGAAGATGCGGGTCTCCTGAAACGTCGCGCTGGCAGCGAAGGTCTTGAAGGACTGGATGAAGCGGTGGGGGTCCAAGCCCTCAAGAAACTGCTCGATGGCCCACGGACCGCCCTCGACCTGCGTGCGCAGGCCATTGCCGTGGCGCTCGTCCCAGAAGCAGAGAGCCGTGACATAGACCTTGAGGCGCTCCCCGCCATGCTCGAAGGTCAGCGCCTCGACATGCCCGCGCGAATCAGCAACCGCGACCACCGTATTGCTGGTGCCGAAATCAATACCGATGGAAAGATCGTGCGAAGCGGACATGGGAGAACCTGGGGAGTTCTGGCTGAAGGGCCGGACGGTCTATACGCCTTGACCTGAAGAGCCAAGTGGTTTTTCAAGGAATCTTTGCCTCACCCCTTCCCATAGGGCAGTGCGACCCCGGGGCTGGGGATAGGCCGTTGACCCGAGGGGCTCGTCCACCGTAGAAGCCGCGCCTAAGCTTGTTGCGGAGAAGTCCATGCTTTCCATCGGTCAGCGCATTGCGAACGAACTCAATGTGCAGGAGTGGCAGGTCAAGGCGGCCGTCGAGTTGCTCGATGGTGGCGCGACCGTGCCCTTCATCGCGCGCTACCGCAAGGAAGTCACTGGAACCCTGGACGACACCCAGCTGCGCACTCTGGAGGAGCGCCTCCGCTACCTGCGCGAGCTGGAAGACCGCCGCAAGACGATTCTCGACAGCATCCGCGAGCAGGGCAAGCTCACCGACGAGCTGGCGCTGCAGATCAACAATGCCGACACGAAGGCGCGCCTCGAAGATCTTTATCTCCCCTACAAGCCCAAGCGCCGCACCAAGGCCCAGATCGCCAAGGAGGCGGGCCTCGAACCGCTCGCGGATCTCATTCTCGCTGAACCGCAGCGCGATCCGAAGGAAGCAGCCGTCGCTTTCGTGAATGCGGAGAAGGAGGTTGCCACACCTGAAGCGGCCCTTGAAGGCGCGCGCGCCATTCTCGTTGAGCGCTTCGCGGAAAACGCGGAGCTGCTGGGCGCGTTGCGCGAGATCTATTGGGAGCGCGGCAGCCTGACGTCCAAGGTCCGGGACGGCAAGCAGACGGACGGCGCGAAGTTCGCCGATTATTTCGATTTTTCGGAGCCTCTCACCAAGCTCCCCTCCCACCGTATTCTCGCGCTCTTCCGCGGAGAGAAGGAAGAGGTCCTCGATCTGCGGATGGAAGAGGACAAGGATGCGGCAGAGCCCGGCTATGTCAGCCGCTACGAGGGCCGTACGGCTCTTGCTTTCGGCATCGCCGATCAGGGCCGCCCCGGCGACAGGTGGCTTCTCGATACCGTGCGCTGGGCTTGGCGCACGAAGCTGCGCTTTTCCATCGAGCTCGACATGAAGATGAAGCTCTGGCAGATCGCCGAGGATGAAGCGGTGAAGGTCTTCGCCGGTAACCTGCGCGATCTTCTGCTCGCGGCTCCCGCCGGCACACGCCCGACGCTCGGGCTCGATCCAGGCTATCGCACGGGCGTGAAGGTCGCCGTGGTAGACGCTACGGGCAAAGTCGTTGCGACCGACACGATCTATCCGCACGAGCCGAGGCGCCAATGGGATGAATCCCTTGCGACGCTCGCGCGCCTGTGCCGCGTACACAAGGTGGAACTGATCGCCATCGGCAATGGCACCGCCTCGCGGGAGACCGACAAGCTGGCGGGCGAGCTGGTGACCAAGCACCCGGACCTGAAGCTCACCAAGATCATGGTTTCGGAAGCAGGCGCTTCCGTCTATTCGGCTTCCGCATATGCCAGCCAGGAACTGCCGGATCTCGATGTCTCCTTGCGCGGTGCAGTCTCCATCGCACGCCGCCTGCAGGATCCCCTGGCGGAGCTGGTGAAGATCGATCCCAAATCCATCGGCGTCGGCCAGTACCAGCACGATCTCGCCGAATACAAACTCTCGCGCTCTCTTGATGCCGTGGTGGAAGATTGCGTGAACGGGGTAGGCGTCGATCTCAACACCGCCTCCGCTCCGCTTCTCTCACGCGTCTCGGGTCTCGGCGAATGGGTGGCGAAGAACATCGTCGAGTACCGCAACGCCAAAGGCCCCTTCAAGACCCGTAAGGCGCTGAGCGATGTACCGGGCCTCGGCCCGAAGACCTTCGAGCAGGCAGCGGGCTTCCTCCGCATTCCGAATGGGGACGATCCGCTCGATGCCTCAGGCGTTCACCCGGAAGCCTATCCCGTCGTGCGTCGCATTCTCGAATCGACGAAGAGCGACATCAAGCTCCTGATCGGCAATGGCGGCGTGCTGAAGAAGCTCAAGCCTGAGAGCTTCACGGACGAGAAGTTCGGCGTGCCGACCGTGAAGGATATCCTCTCCGAGCTCGAAAAGCCGGGCCGCGATCCTCGTCCCGAGTTCAAGACCGCCACCTTCATGGAAGGTGTCGAGAAGATCAGCGATCTGAAGCCCGGCATGATGCTGGAAGGCGTCGTGACGAACGTCGCCGCTTTCGGCGCCTTCGTCGATATCGGCGTTCACCAGGACGGCCTCGTGCATATCTCCGCTCTGTCTGACACCTTCGTGAAAGATCCGCGCGACGTGGTGAAGCCCGGCGACATCGTAAAGGTGAAGGTGCTCGAGGTCGACATTCCGCGCAAGCGCATTTCGCTGACGATGCGCATGAGCGACCCTGCGAAGAAACGTCCGACCGGCCGCTCCGACGAGAACCGTGGCGCTTTCCAGAAGCATCGTTCTCAATCGGAGAAGAAACCGGCGACTTCGGCAGGTTTGGCAGCATCCGGAGGCGCCTTGGCGGATGCGCTGCGCCGTGCCGCACTGGGATCCTCGGGGAAGGACAAGAAGGCGCGGCGCTGATCGTCTCTCAGGAAGAGACGGCGAATATCGTTATCGCATGAGAGCGAGGCTTTCGCCTCTCATGCGAGCTTCGCCCGCGCTGCGTGGGAATCGACGGTTCCTGCGGAAGCCCTCTGGCTTATCAGGTTCCGAACCGTGCGAGACCAAAAGCGGAGATATCAATCGTACTTTTGCCATCGACGACGCATTGCGCAGCGACTTCGCCGATGGCCGCGGAATGCTTGAAGCCGTGTCCCGAACAGGGAGAGACCACGAGGATGCGATCACTTTCGGGATGTCGGTCGATTACGAAGTTGGAATCAGGGGTAACGGTATAAAGACAGGTCACGGCTCGCTGAGCATTGGGCCTCAAGCCCTGGACGCGGCCTGCCAGGTGCCCGCTGCGCATGGCCGCGGATTCTGCGGGAGTGACGGTCCGCTCGATCTCATCGGGATGAACGAACGCATCATATTGCTCACCGGCTGTCTTGATGGCGTTGCTGCCGCTCAAGGATGGGAAACCGTAGAAGAAATCATTGGGGCTTGGTCCATGCGACCAGATGAAGACCGGGCTCTTAGCCCAATGCTCCGCGTAATCGGGATCGACCTCGAACCAGTGCATGACCTGGCGGCTGGGAGCGAGCAACTGCGTGAAAGGGCCTCCCAGCAGCGAGGGCGCCCAGGATCCAGCGGAGATGATCGCCTGTGCGGCCAAAAGCTCACCCTGCTCCGTGACGACCCGCACGCCATCACCATCTGGTGCTACGGAGAGCACGCGCGTTCCAAGTTGCGTCAGGGCTCCGAGACCACGTGCGCGCTCCAACTGGACAGCGACGCAGCGTTCGGGATTGAGATAGCCTCCGCCTGGCTCGAAATAACCGATCTCGTCCTCGCGCGGCGTGAACTGCGGATACCGACGGCGGATCTCCGCCGCATCCAGCATCTCGTGAGGAATGTTGTAGGCTATCGCTGCTTTCTGCGTGCGCGCCAGGAATGCCGCGCGGATCGTGCCGTTGGAAACAGGGTTGGTCGTTTCCACGATCAGGCACCCGTTCTGCGTGAGAAGTCGCTCGCCGGTCTCAGTCTCCAACTCTCTCCAGATCTCATTGGAGCGTAGCGCAAGCGGCACATAGACCTCGCCTTCGCCGATGGCTTGGCGGGTGATCCGCGTCTCGCCATGGGTCGAACCCTGGTCATGAGGCGGAGCGAAGCGATCGATGCCGACAGCCCTCACGCCGCGCTTGGCCAATTGGTAGAGGGCGGCAGAGCCCATGGCACCGAGTCCGATGACGGCAACATCAAAAGATTGGGGGAGGCTCATCGTGCGCAACATCCATAAGGTCTTTCTAATCCAAACAGAATCGAATTCCTGCCGTAAGGGCAACGCGACACAGCCCCAGGTCGGACGACCCAGTCGTCATCTTGTGTCATGCGGCGAACTGCTCTAGAACCCATTTTGTCTCACGGGGAGCCTCATACGAGGCTGAGAGGTGGCTGGGCCGCCGACCCGTCGAACCTGATCCGGGTCATGCCGGCGGAGGGAATGAGCATGCGACATCGCAGAGAAAGCTGTGCCCCGTGCGAGTTGTGCCGCCAACCCGGCTTGCATCATGCATGGGAGCAACCTTGATGTTACGCCGACCTCTTCTCACACTTGCCTCGCTTTGCCTGGCGACAACTGTCGCTTTCGCGCAGAGCAAACCCGTTCTGACGGTCTACACCTACAGCTCGTTTGCCGGAAAGTACGGTCCGGGCAAGACGGTCAAGGAGCGCTTTGAGGCAACCTGCGGCTGCGAGCTCAACTGGGTAACGGCGGAAGACGCGGGCAGCCTTGTCGGACGCCTGCGCCTCGAAGGCAACGACACGAAGGCCGATGTGGTCGTCGGCCTCGACATGAACCTTGCGGCTGAAGCCAAGTCGCTCAACCTCTTTGCGCCGCATGGAGCGGATGTGAAGGACCTGTCCCTTCCGATCTCCTGGAGTGACGACACCTTCATCCCGTTCGACTGGGGCTATTACGCTTTCGTCTACGATGCCAACAAGTTGCCCAATCCGCCCAAGAGCCTGAAAGAGCTTGTCGAGGATCCCAACGGTCCGAAGGTGGTGCTGCAGGATCCGCGCACCAGTGCTCCGGGCCTCGGCTTGCTGCTCTGGGTGCAGAAGGTCTATGGCGACAAGGCAGGCGAGGCCTGGACGCAGTTGAAGCCGCGCATCGTGACCTTCACGAAGGGATGGTCGGAGGCCTATGGTCTGTTCCTGAAAGGCGAAGCGGATATGGTGATGTCCTACACCACGTCGCCGGCCTATCACATCTCCGCAGAGAAGAAGGACAACTACAAGGCGGCAGCCTTCGCCGAGGGACACTACCTGCACGTGGAGCTTGCCGGAATGACGCGCACGTCGAAGCAGCCGGAGCTTGCCAAGAAGTTCATGGCCTTTGTGTTGAGCGAGCCTTTCCAGTCCGCCATGCCCGAAGGCAACTGGATGATGCCGGCCAAGAATCCGGCATCGGGACTGCCGCCCTCCTTCAAAGACCTGGTGCAACCTCAGAAGGCCCTGCTGTTCACGCCTGAGGAAGTACAGCAGAATCGCCGTGCCTTCACCGACACATGGCTCAACGCCACCGCGCGCTGACGCATGATCATGACGGGAAAGCTGCCCCATCCTGGAAGCCTCGTGGCTTTTGCCATCGTGGCCCTGGTTGTGGGCGGCTTCCTTGCTCTTGCGACCGTCGGTGGAGAGAAGCCAGCGCTCTTCTCCATCGGTCCCTATTTGTGGCGCATCCTCGCTTTCTCCATCATCCAGGCCGCTCTTTCCACCATTCTCTCCCTCGCGCTTGGGACGGCCTTGGCGCTCGCGCTGGCACGCCGCCGCTTTCCGGCGCGAGACATGGTTCTGGCGCTCCTGGGCACCACGATGGTGATCCCCACCATCGTCGCCGTCTTTGCGGTCTTCGCCGTCTATGGGCGCAGCGGCTGGATTGCCGATATGTTGTCCTTTCTCGGATGGAAGGACAGCTTCAGCATCTTCGGTTATCCCGGCATCCTCATCGCACATGTTTTTCTGAATGCACCCTTCGTGGCCCGCATTCTTCTCGATTCGCTGAGCCTCGTGCCTGCGGAACATTGGCGTCTTGCGTCGGCTTTCGGGTTCACACCCACACAGATTTTTCGCCATCTCGACTGGCCCGTTCTGCGCGCAGAACTACCCGGTTTGGCAGGGCTCGTGTTCCTGCTGTGCTTCAAGAGCTTCGCCATCGTGCTGGCGCTCGGCGGAGGACCGAGCCGGTCCACTCTCGAGGTTGCCATCTATGAAGCGCTCAAGATCGACCTCGATTTCGGCCGTGCGGCCTGGCTCTCCCTGATCCAGCTGGTCATCTGCCTGACGCTGACCGGTCTTCTCACTTGGGCTCTGAAGAGGCCTCCCACGGCCCACACCATTCGGGGCCTGATCCAGCGTCCCGATGCACGAGACGGACGCCTGAAAATTCTCGATACTGTCGTGCTGTCGGCAGGAACGGTTTTCATCACCCCTCTGGCTCTGAGCCTGCTGAGTGGGCTGAGCCATATAACCGATGTCATCGACGCTGATCTTGTGCAGGCCTTCATGACGAGCATCGTGATTGCGGTCGTTGCTGCAGCGATTGCCTGTATTCTCGCGCTTGCGCTCGCGTCCGCCGCGCGGCGCTGGCGCGTCGTCCTGCGCTCTCCTCGCATCGCCGCTTTCTATGACTTTCTCCCCAATACACTGCTTGCCGTGCCACCTTTCGCGCTGACGGCGGGGCTGTTTCTCATGGCACGGCGCTTTGCCGATCCTTCCTCGATCGGGATCGTTCTTCTGCCGCTCGTCAATGGCCTAGCCGCCATTCCCTTCGCCTATCGCTCTCTCGCCCCTCGCCTTCTGACAGCGGAAGAACGCTACGGCCGCGTGGCGGCTTCGCTCGGCATCACGGGCCTCAATAAACTCACCATCATGGATTGGCCTTTGCTCAAGCGCCCCTTCGGGGCGGCCTTCGCATTGGCCATGGCGCTCTCCTTCGGCGATTTCGGTATTATTGCCCTGTTCGGCGGACAGGAACTCATCACCCTGCCCTATCTTCTGTTCGAGAATCTGGGGGCGTACCGGCTCGAAGAAGCATCGGCCATCGGCCTCTTGATCGTGCTCGTCGCCTTTCTCCTCGCTCATGTTTCAGGTCGCTTGTCCCATGCTGGTGATTGAAAACTGCCGCCTCACTTGGCCGGATTTCACGGCCGACTACACCATGAGCGTGAAGAGCGGCGCGCTCTGCGCCGTCATCGGCCCCTCGGGTGGCGGCAAGACGACCTTGCTGCACATGATCGCAGGCTTTGAGACGCCGGAGAGCGGCACGCTCACCTTCGATGGAGTGAACTTGCTGCCGCTCGAACCGGCGAAGCGGCCCGTCGCCATCGTGTTCCAGGATCACAATCTCTTCCCGCATCTGACAGCTGCGCAGAACGTCGCTCTGGGCATCCGCCCCTCGCTACGCATGTCCAACGATGAGCAAGCGCTCATCGAGGAGATGCTTGAAGCCGTGGGCTTGAAGGGCTTCGGCACGCGAAAGCCCGGCGAGATGTCGGGTGGGCAGCGGCAGCGCGTGGCGCTGGCGCGTGCGCTCGTGTCTGGCCGCCCGCTGATTCTGCTCGACGAACCCTTCAGCAGCCTCGATCCAGGTTTACGCCGAGACATGGTCCAGCTCGTCGGCGAGCTGCGCCGGAAACGCCCCGTCACCATCCTCATGACGATCCACACGCCCGAGGATGTGGCCGACTTGGCCGACCAGATGGTCTTCGTCGCCGATGGCAGGGTGATCGCCTCCGGCAAGCCCTCCGCCATTCTTCACGGCTCCCTCGCTCCAAGGATTGCCGCTGCGGTTTCCAATACCTGAAGCGCACCAGAGGTCTTTTGCTTCAAGTGACCTCATACTGGTATCGCCGGCAAACCAGCTAATATTCTGTGCCAGCATCGTGTTCGTGGTGATGGCGTCACTCCGCCAATCTGCTTAGGACATCGCTGATGAAAGCCTGGGTATGGGTTTGCCACGCCCCTTCACGAACTGGATATTAAGTGGCATTATAAAAGTTCGATAGCTTGCGACCCCGAGAACTCCTTTCCCCATGAGCAACCCTCTTTTCCTCGGCATCGATAGCGGCGGTACGAAATGCCGGGCGCGGCTTCGAGATGCCGATGGTGCCTTGCTGGGAGAAGGCACGGGTGGCCCGTCGAATATTCGCCTCGATCCCGATCTGGTCTGGAACTCCATTCTGACAGCCTGTCGTGAAGCGCTGGCCAAAGCCGGATTGCAGGAGGGCGACCTCAAGACAATACATGCCGGCATGGGGGCAGCCGGCGCAGGGCAAGCGACCGCTGTCGAGCGGCTTCTCTCCCGCCCCAATCCCTTCGCCTCTTTCGCCATCGATACGGATGCGCACACTGCCTGGCTCGGGGCCTTCAATGGGGGCGATGGCGCCATTTTGATCCTGGGCACGGGCTCGTGCGGCTATGGCGGCGTGAACGGGCAATGCCGCTATGTGGGCGGCTGGGGCTTCGAGATTTCCGACGAAGGCAGCGGAGCTTACATCGGACGGGAACTTCTGCGCCGCTGCGTCTGGGCGCATGATGGGCGTGCACCGTCCTCCCCGCTCTCGGATGCGCTGTTGGCCCAGTTCAACGATGATCTCGAGACGCTCGTCGATTGGGTCGGCAGCGCCCGCCCCGGCGATTACGCGCGCTATGCGCCGCTGGTTCTCGAATACGCCAACCGGCGCGATCCATTGGGCATGGCCCTGATGGAGGATGCAGCCGCCGACGCCACGCGCATCGCGACGCGCCTGCTCGAACTCGGCGCGCCGGCTCTGTGCCTGTTCGGCGGCTTGGCGGAGCCTTTAAGGCCCTGGTTGCCGCCGCCGGTTCAACAAACAATTGTGCCGCCTCAGGCGGATGCCCTGGATGGGGCCATTCTTCTGGGGCGGATTGCCTCGTCTCGGAGGCAGCCATGAGTGACCACGCCACTGCAGGTCTTGCTCTTCCGCTGGATGAGTCCAACCCCACACCGCTCTACCTCCAGCTTCAGCAATCCATCGAGGATGCTGTCCGCAAAGGTTCGCTGAAAGCAGACGATGCTCTTCCCGGCGAGCGCGATCTCGCCAAGCAACTCGGCATCTCGCGCGTGACCGTGCGCAAGGCCATTACGGGGCTGGTGAAGAAGGGTGTGCTCGTTCAGCGCTGGGGGTCGGGCACCTTCATTGCGCCGCAGATGCGTCTGGAGCAACCGCTCTCGCGCCTGTCGAGCTTTACGGACGATATGTCCGCGCGTGGCCTGCAATCTTCCGCCGTTCTGTTGAACCGCTCCACCGGTCAAGCCTCGCCTGATGAGCTGATGGCGCTGGGCCTCTCTCCCGGCGAGAGCGTGAGCCGCATCAATCGTTTGCGCATGGCCAACGACATTCCCATGGCCATCGAGCATGCGGTGATCCCGTCTCGCTTCCTGCCGGACCCCAGCCTGGTGAAGCAATCGCTTTACGCCGCGCTGCATGAACAAGGCTATATGCCGACCCGCGCCTTGCAGCGGCTTCATGCGGTGCTGCTGAACGAGGAACAGGCGACCCTGCTCCACGTTCCACCTCAGAGCCCTGCCCTTTACATCGAGCGCCGCTCGTTCACGGCCACGGGCGAAGTCGTCGAGTTCACCTCGTCCTATTACCGGGGCGATGCCTATGATTTCGTGGCCGAGCTGACCATCAGCCCGCCCGAGCGGATGTCGCATGATGATGCCTGATTCGAATTCTTCCATGACCGCCATGCTGAGCGAGGCTCGCGAGGCGCCGCAGGTGGTGGCGCACCTGCTCGCCAGCAACGCGACTCTATGTCGAGATCTCGGTGAGCGCCTTCGCAGATCACCTCCACCGTTCGCCGTCACCTGCGCTCGCGGGAGCTCGGACAATGCGGCAACCTTCGTCAAATACCTGCTCGAGATCCACTCCGGTCTCGTCACCGCTTCCGTCGGCCCCTCCGTGACATCGGTGTATGAGGCTCGCCCTCGCATGCGCGATGCGTTGTTCCTCGCCGTCTCGCAATCGGGCCGCAGCCCGGACATTCTCAACCTTGCACAAGCCGGCCGCGATGATGGTGCATTGACGGTGGCACTCGTCAACGACACGACGTCGCCGCTGGCCTCTACCTGCGAGGTCGTGCTGCCGCTCCATGCAGGGCCAGAAAAGAGTGTTGCGGCGACAAAATCGTTCATCGCAGCGCTCGCCGCAGGCTTTCAGCTGGTGGCGCACTGGTCGCAGGACCAGGACCTGCTTGCAGCCCTCGATACCCTGCCGGATGTCCTTGCCAGGGCTGCTGCCATCGACTGGTCTGCGGCGCTTCCCGAATTGTCTCAGGCGAATAATCTCTTCGTCGTCGGACGCGGCGTCGGCTTCGCTGTGGCACAGGAAGCAGCGCTCAAGCTGAAGGAAACCTCAGGTGTCCACGCGGAGGCCATGAGCGCAGCTGAATTGATGCATGGACCGTGGACCCTGGCGGGCGATCACTTCCCGATCCTTGTCTTGAGCCAGCGCGATGAGACCCTGAGCGGCGTGAATGATCTCGTCACCAAGCTCAACGAGCAGGGCATCCCTGTCGTCGTCGCCGGCGCAGCCGAAGGGCCCGCGACGGTCATGCTGCCCTCGGTCGAGGATGTGCATCCCTATCTTGCTCCGATCGCCATGATCCAGAGCTTCTATCCTCTCGTGAATGCCATTGCCCTGGCGCGCGGCCGCAACCCGGACAACCCGCCGCGCCTGCGCAAAGTGACGGAGACGGTTTGATGCCGATTGCCCTGACAGGTGCCCGCGTCTTCGACGGCACGCATATGCTCGAAGGCCGCGCCGTCGTCATCGAGAACGGCCGCATCATTGCCGTCCCGCAGGAGCGGGATCTTGGCGCAGGGATCCGCCGGCGTGCGGTGGCAGGACTGCTTGCGCCGGGCTTCATCGACGTGCAGGTGAATGGCGGCGGCGGTGTGCTGTTCAACGATATGCGCAATGCGGAGGGTCTCAAGACCATTGCCGCCGCGCATCGCAAATACGGTACCACGGGTCTTCTGCCCACCTTCATCACCGATACGCGCGAGAAGATGGCCGAGGCCGTCGAAGCCATGCGATCAGCGCTCTTCATGCGCATCCCGGGCGTGCTCGGCATTCACCTTGAAGGCCCCTTCATCAGCCCTGAGCGCAAGGGCGTTCACAACGCCAGCTTCATCCGGCCGATGGAGGAGGAAGACCTGGACATCCTGCGCGCTCTGAAGGAGGGCTGCACCCTTGTGACGCTGGCTCCTGAGCGCAACAGCATGGAGTCGATTGCGAAACTGGCTGCAGCCGGCGTCCTCGTCTGTGCAGGCCATACGGCAAGTGATTACGAGACCGTGATGGAAGCCTTCCATCACGGTCTCCGGGGCTTCACGCATCTTTACAATGCCATGCCGCCGCTCGCCGGGCGCGATCCCGGCCCGGTCGGCGCCGCCCTCGACAATCGCGACACTTGGTGCGGGCTCATCGTGGACGGGCACCATGTGAGCGATCCCGCCCTGCGTCTTGCCATCGCCGCCAAAGGCACAGAGCGGATGATGCTGGTGACGGATGCCATGTCAGTGACCGGAACGGACATGAGGAGCTTCGAGCTCCATGGCCGCACGATCTATCGCAAGGACGGCCGGCTCACAACGGAGGATGGAACTCTCGCGGGCTCTGACCTCGACATGGCGAGCGCCGTGCGAAACTCTGTGGAACGGCTTGGTCTCGGCCTGCCCGACGTGCTGCGCATGGCGTCTCTCGCGCCGGCAACCTTCCTGAGATTGGACCACGAACTCGGACGCATCGCTCCGGGCTTCCGCGCCGACCTCGTGCTGCTCGACGAAGGCCTCCATGTGCAGGAGACCTGGATCGGCGGGGAGAGCCTGTCTTAAGCCGCTGCCCCCTTCTCGTAAAAAACGAAACTGCGGTTGCGCCCTGCAAACTCGCGCTCGTAGGCGCGCGTGACACGCCAACCGTGGCGTTCATAGAAGCGGCGCGCTCCGTGATTGTCTCGGAAGCACTCCAGGCTTTTCGCGCCTCGTTTTTCGGCCGCTTCAAGAAGCCGTGCCCCGCCACCCTGCCCACTGACGGCAGGGTCCATGAAAAGCATGTCGATATGGCCATCCGCCATCAGCAGGAAGCCTGCGATTTTGCCATTCTCCTCTGCGAGCAACATACGCTCGCGCGATGAGCGGAAGCGCTCGGCGAAGAAGGCGGCATTGCGGGTTGCGAGCACCTCCGGCTCCAGGATCGTTGCGAAGGCTGCGCAGTAAGATCTCGCTGCCACCTCAGCCAGAGCCAAAATATCTTCAACTCTCGCTGGCCGCACGATCACGACTGCCCTCTCAGGCGCGGATCGAGGGTGTCACGCAACGCATCACCCAGAAGATTGAACCCGAAGGACAGGAAGAGGATGGCAAACCCAGCGAAGATCGCGCTCCAGGGCGAGAGCATGAGGAAGTTGCGACCTTCCGAGAGCATGAGCCCCAAGGACGGTGTCGGCGGCTGCGTGCCAAGGCCGAGGAAGGAGAGCGAGGCCTCGACCAGGATCGCGGCGGAGAGCAGGAGGCTCGTCTGCACGAGGATGACGGAGGCCAGGTTCGGCAGGATGTGCAGGAAGATGATGCGCGCATCCGATGCGCCGATGGCGCGCGCGCCCGCCACGAACTCGCTCTCGCAGAGGACGAGTGCCGGGCCGCGCAGGAGCCGTGCAAAGATAGGTGTATAAACCACCGCGATGGCGGCGGCCGCGCTGTAGGTATGGGGACCCAGCACGGCGATGATGCCAATGGCGAGCAGCATCACCGGAAAGGCAAACAGCACATCCATGATGCGCATGATGATACGGTCGAGCCAGCCGCGGTAGTAAGCGGCCATCAGGCCAAGCGTTCCGCCGGCGAGCAAGGCGATGCCGACGGCAAGCACGCAGGCAATGAGAGAGGTGCGATAGCCATAGAGGATCCGCGTCAGGACATCGCGTCCCAGCTGATCGGTGCCGAGCCAGTTGAGGTCGGTCGGGCCTCTCAGACGACGAGCAACGCTCTGCGCCATCGGATCGTAAGGCGCAAACAAGGGCGCACCAACGGCAAGAATGATCTGGAGCACCACCAGCAGCATGGCAAAGGTGAGGAGCTTGTTCTTGGCCAGATACTTCACGGCTCAGGCCCTCACGCGCGGATCGACGAGGATGTAGAGGAAGTCGACCAGGAAATTCACGATGACGAAGCCTGCGGTCACGACAAGGATCGTCGCCTGGATCAGCGGATAATTGCGTTCAGCGATAGCACCGAGGATCAGGCGCCCGAGACCCGGAATGGCAAACACCTGCTCTACCACGATGGCGCCGCCGAGCAGATAACCGGTCATGATGCCGACGCTCGTGAGAAAGGGGATGAGCGCATTGCGCAGAGCATGCTTGTAGACGACCCGCCGCTCCGGCAGCCCCTTGGCGCGGGCGGTACGGATGTAATCCTGCCCCAGGGCATCAAGCATGGCCGAGCGAACGAGGCGCGAGAGATTTGCGAGAATCGGGAGAGCAAGGGCAATCGATGGCAGGAGCATCCGCTGAAGATTGCCGACGGGATCTTCAGAGAACGGCACGTAGCCGAGCGATGCAAAATTCGGCGCCCAGGCCGAGAGCAGAAGGATCATGACGATTCCGAGCCAGAAGGATGGAATCGTAAGCCCCGCAATCGCTCCTATACGCATGGCGACATCAGCCGCGCCGCCGCGCGTCTGCGCCATAAGACAGCCGACGGGGACCGCGAGAACCGCCCCCATGACGAGCGCCAGGAAGGTGAGCTCGAGCGTCGGCCAAAGGTGAATCAGGATTTCGGTAGCGACCGGGCGACCGGTCCAGAGCGAGGTGCCGAAATCGCCGCGGAGTGCCGCTCCGGCCCAAAGCAGATATTGTTCGATGATCGGGCGGTCGAGACCGACGCGCCGGTTGAGTTCCGCCATGCGTTCCGGTGTGATCTCGGTATTCGCGCCGAGCATGATCGCGACCGCATCGCCGGGGATCAGGCGGATCATCAGGAACACGATGATCGAGACGCCGAAGAGAACGATAACGAGGTCGATGAGACGCGCGAGCAGAACTCGATTCATCAGGCCAGCTCTTTAAAAAAGGAAGCACCGGCGCATGCAGGAAAAGCCGCGCCGGTGCAGGTGATGATTAGTAGGAAGCGCTGCGCAGCATCATGAGCGAGCGGTTGGGCATCACGTCATAGCCCTTGAGCTTGTCGTTCATGGCCGAGAACAGCGTTCCGTAGGTCAGATGCGCGACAGGGCCCGAGCAGGCGAGCTTCTTCTGCACCTGATCATAGGCCTTCTTGCGCTCGGCCTGATCCGACAGGGTGCGCGCCTTGTCGAGCAGACTGTCGATCTCCGCATCCGAGTACTTGAACACGTTGGTCGAACCGCCCGTGCGGAAGGTACGGTAGAAGTACTCGTCCGGGTCGGGCTGGCCTGCATTGATCGAGGCGAACATGTCGAAGTTGCTGTTGCGCCAATCCTGGATGAACTGGCCCTGCTCCTGGTTGATCAGCTCAACCTTGAAGCCTGCCTTGTTCAGCTGCTCCTGAACGACCTGCGCGACGTCCTTGATGTCCTGGCGCGGCAGGACCTTCATGGACACGGCAACCGGACTCGTCACGCCCGCTTCCTTGAGGAGCGCCTGGGCTTTCGCCGGATCATGCGCATAGCAGCCGAACTCCTTCACATCGAGCGCCCAGGACTTGAGCGCCGGCGAGAGCGGGCCACCCGGTACGCCTGCGCCGAAGAGCGCCGCCTCCACGATCTCCTTGCGATTGATCGCGTAGTTCACCGCCTCGCGCACCTTCGGATTATCGAAAGGCGGTTTCGATACGTTCATGCCGATGAGCGTGTAGGCGAGATCCATGGTCTCCGCGAGCTTCACGTTCGGCCTGCCTTTGAGCTGAAGGGCGGTCGCTGCATCGATGTTCGGCAGAAGCGCATAGTGGCCGTTGGTCAGGCCCACTTGGCGGGTGGCCGATTCAGGCACGATGTTGAACTTGAGGCCTGAGAGCTTCGGCAGCCCCTTCTCCCAATAGACCTCGTTCCTGGTGAGCAGGATATAGCCGTTCGGCTGCCATTCCTGGAACTTGAACGGGCCTGTGCCAACAGGCGCCTTCTGGAGGGCGTCCTTGTTGGTCTCCATGGAGCGCGGCACGATGGCGATGGTGGCAAGCGAGCTGAGAAGCGCCGCGGACGGCTCCTTCAGCTTCAGCTCGACGGTTTGCGCATCGATGGCATTGGCGCTCTCGACCGCCGAGAGGCGGCTGGCGAGAGGCGAAGCGATGTCTTTGCTGAGCAGGCGCTTCACGGAGGCCACCACGTCCGCCGCCTCCATGGCTGAGCCGTCGTGGAATTTTATCCCTGAGCGCAGCTTGAAGGTATAGGTCTTGCCGTCGGCCGAGACGGTCCAGGATTCGGCAAGGCTCGGGATGATCTTCAGATCCTTGTCGATGGCAGTAAGGCCCTCATAGATGTTGCCGTTCACCACCATGAAGCTCGGAAAGGCGGTGATGAGGTGGGGGTCGAGGCCGGTGGGACCGAGATCCGCGCCGATTTCCAGAACCTGAGCCGAGGCGGTAGCCATCGCAGCCACCATGAAACCTGCGCTCAACGTGCTGCGCAGTGCTGACCTGAACATGCGTCTTGTCCTCCCTTGGAAGCCGCCAGGAATTTATAGACCAGCTGCCCGGACCTGTCATGGTCCAATCTCATACCACTCTAGACCACTTCGTTTGCTGTGCTATGGTCCGGCACCTAATCCCAATGCCCGGAGGAGCCGATGCCCCAACGCCCGACCGTCAAAGCCATCGGCGTGATCAGCGGAACGTCGATGGACGGCATCGACGTCTCCGTCGTCGAGACGGACGGCGAAGCCTTCGTCGAACCGGGGCCCGGGCGCACCTTCTCCTACCCTGCCGAGTTGAGAAAGACTCTCCAGGACCTGATCGCTGAGCCTGCCCGCGCGCAGAGCGAACCGCTGGAAGATCTCGAACGAGCGGTGACGAGCGCGCATATCGACGCCATTCGTCGCTTCATGGAAGAGACGGGCATTCCCTCGAAGGACGTAAGCCTCATCGGCTTCCACGGCCAGACGGTCTATCACCGGCCCGAGATCCGCTTCACGCGCCAGCTTGGCCTCGGCGCCATGGTCGCGCAAGAGCTTGGCGTCGACACGGTGGACCGCTTCCGCCATGCGGATGTGGCTTCGGGCGGAGAAGGGGCACCTTTCGTTCCGCTCTATCATCGCGCGCTTGCGAGCTCGCTGCCGCAGCCGATCATGATTCTCAATCTCGGCGGTGTTGGAAACGTCACCTATATCGACGGCGAGACGGTGATTGCCTTCGACACCGGACCGGCGAGCGCCCTGCTCGACGATTTCGTCCTGCGCCGCCGGGGCTTGAGCTTCGACGAGAACGGAAAGCTCGCGGCATCGGGCAAGGTGAATGAAAAGCTCGTGGCGGAATTCATGAGCAATCCGTTCTTCGAACGCCCTGCTCCCAAATCCCTCGACCGACAGGACTTTCATGCGCGCGCCAAGAGCGTCGAGGCTCTCTCGGACGAAGATGGCGCGGCAACGCTTGCAGCCTTCACCATCGAGTCCGTCGCCGCCGCGCTCCGCCACGTGCCGCGCGCGCCGCAGCGCTGGCTGGTCACCGGCGGCGGGCGACTGAATGCGCATTTCATGGAGCGTTTGCACGAGCGGCTCGGCGTTCCTGTCGATCCCGTGGAAGCCGTGGGATGGAACGGCGATTTCCTCGAGGCGCAGGCCTTCGGCTATCTCGCCGTCAGGTCGACGCTGGGGTTGCCGTTGAGTCTTCCGACCACCACGGGCGTGCCCTATCCCATGCCCGGCGGCGAACTGCACCGCGCTGCCTAAATCATGTCTCTCGACAACATCATCGATCAAGCCTTCTCTCCTGCTGCATCGTCCATCGACCGCGGAGATATCCCCGGCGCGGCACTTGGGATCGTGACCGCTGATGGGCAGCGCAGCGTGCGCTGGAAAGGCTATGCGCAGATCGAGCCGCACGAGGAAAACCTGTCACGCGAGACATGGTTCGATCTCGCATCGCTCACGAAGGTCATCTTCACCACCACGGCAATCTTACGTCTCGTGGAAGAAGGCCGCATCACGCTCGACGACCCGTTGATCAAGGTCATTCCGGATCTGCGCCAATACGACATGAATGCGACTGAGCGGCGTCTCACGTTCCGGCAATGCCTGGCGCATCAAACCCATCTGCCTGCGGTCGAACCGCTGTACACCTACGGACAGGATCCGAATACATTGCGGGCCTTCATTCTCCAGCGTGTCTGGCAAAGTGGGCCGCCGGTCTATTCCGACATCAACTTCATGCTGCTCGGCATCGCGATCGAACGCATCACGGGAAAACCGCTGATCGACCAACCACTCCCTCAAAACTTTTCCTTCCGCCCGGACCCTCGCCTCTGTGCAGCCACCGAGCGCTGCACATGGCGCGGACGCGTGATCCGCGGCGAGGTGCATGACGAGAATGCTTTCGCACTCGGTGGCGCATCCGGTCACGCAGGTCTCTTCGGTCCTATCGACGGCGTTCTGGATTTTGCGCATGGCCTTCTCGATGGCTCGATGCTCTCAGCCGATTCGCTCAAGGCGATCCGCACCCGCGAATCGGAAAAGCGCACCGTCGGCTGGGAAGGTTTTTATCCGGGCTGGCATGGGGGCGATACCTGCTCCACGACGGCCATCGGCCATACGGGCTTTACCGGCACAGGACTCTGGCTCGATTTTGAGCGAGGTCTCGCCTGGTCCCTCCTGACCAACCGGGTGCACCCCTCCCGCCACAGGGACAGCGGAATCTTAGGCCTTCGCCGTGCAACGGGCGAGCAGGTCATCGCGTTGTTCGACGGCCAGACCGGGTTTTAAGGATGCCTGCAAAAAGGTGGTGACGTGGACCTTCAGGGGGCCGGCCATCGATTGCTGGAGCCGCCAACTGGTCCTATATTGGTCTGGAAGAAAGTTGGCATGATGGCGACAGAACATTTCAGTACCCGCTTCCAGGACCTCGACACCTGGTCCAGCCTCGATGTCCTTACGGCCTTCTATGAGGGGCAGCTCTCGGCCGTGGCGGCCGTCAGGTCCTCCCTCCCGGCTATTGCCGCTGCGGCGGAAGAGGCTGTGGCGCGCCTGCGCCGGGGCGGTCGCCTCGTCTATGTGGGCGCCGGAACCTCCGGCCGCATCGGCGTCCAGGACGGCACGGAACTGCCGCCCACCTTCAACTGGCCCGACGACAAGCTCGTTTATCTCATTGCCGGCGGCGAGCGCGCCATCATGAAGGCGGTGGAGAATGCCGAGGACTCGGTCGAGGAAGGCGTTGCCGGAATCCGCAACAACAAGATCGGCCCGGACGACGTGGTGATCGGTGTTGCTGCGAGCGGCAGAACGCCTTTCACCATCGCCGCGCTGAAGGAGGCCGCCGCACGCGGCGCCCAGACCATCGGCATTTCCAACAATGCGGATGCGCCCATTCTTGAAGCCTGCTCTCACCCGATTCTCGCCGACACGGGCGAGGAGGTGATTGCAGGATCCACCCGGATGAAGGCGGGCACGGCGCAGAAGGTGATTTTGAACCTTCTCTCCTCACTCATCATGGTGCGCATGGGCCGCGTCTATCGCGGGCTCATGGTGAACATGCGCGCAACCAATGCGAAGCTGCGTCGACGCAGCGAAGTCATGGTGATGCAGGTCACCGATTGCGACGAGGCGACGGCGACGGATGCGATCCTCCAGGCCGGCGGGGACCTGAAGACCGCCGTTCTGATCGCCATGGGCGCCAGCCCACCGCAAGCCAAGGGAGCGCTCGAGCGCAGCGATGGTAATTTGCGCGAAGCCCTGACAGACTTTTTCAAGACAAAGAAGTAAGACGCTCGCTTAAGACGAGCGGCAGAAGGGGCGAGATAAGCGTCATGGCATTGGGGCTTGGCATCGACGCAGGCGGAACGGCGACCCGGTGGCGCCTGGCTGATGATCAGGGCCAATGCGTTGCGCAAGGCAAATCCGAGCCCCTGACAGGCCATCTGTTCTCAGCTGCTGCAGAAGAGAGAGCCCGCCAGATCATCCTCGACATGGCGCAAGCGGTGATGCGCCAGGGCAAGCCGCTCAGCATCATCGCCGGCATCACGGGCCTCACCCGCGAAACGCCGGCAGAGGTAAAGATGCGCTCCCTATTCGCGGAGATCTTCGAACTGCCGCAGGACAAGGTCTTCGTCGCGGAGGATATGTGGATTGCTTATCTCTCCTACTTTGCACTGGGTGAAGGCATTCTCGTCTATAGCGGCACGGGCTCCATCGGCTATTACCTCTCTGAAGCCAAGGAGGTGATCCGTGTCGGCGGGCGCGGCAACCTGATCGACGACGGCGGTTCGGGCTTCTGGATCGCCCGCGAAGCCCTGAAGACGGTTCTGCGGAAGGAAGAGGAAAGCCCGGGCAAAGGATGGGCCACGATTCTGGGCCAGTGTCTCGCCAAGGCTCTCGGCGGCACCGATTGGAACATCGTGCGCTCTTATGTCTATGGCGGCGATCGAGGCAAGATCGGCTCCCTCGCACAGGCTGTCGGCGAGGCGGCGAAGGCCGATGACAGGACCGCCCTGCGGATCTTGCGCGAAGCAGGCGAGGAGCTGGCGCGTCTGGCCAATTGCCTGACCAAGCGCGTGGGGCCCCGCCCCGTGGCCCTGGCAGGCGGCAGCTCGCGGCTCCATCCTATCGTGGCGAACGCCTTCCGCCAGGATCTCATCGCCCCGGTCGAGTTCATCACGACGGATCTGGACGCCGCCATGACGGCGGCGAGGCTCGCCGCCACGTTAAACAAGGCTTAGAGCTGATCCACGCGAGCGGAAACAGCTCTAAGCCTTGTTACGACGCAGGCACGCCCCGGAATGACTCGCTCGACGTCATCACCGACCTCGTGCCGGTGATCCCGATCCGTAGAGCACCGCACTCTTCAAATCGAGATGCCGGGACAGGCCCGGCCATGACCAGGAGGGGGCGGCTCTGCCCGCCAGAAAGGCACCTGCCAAGCCTATGGCGAGGCTTGCCTATTGCCCCGGTCTCGTCCAAGACTTCGTCTCCAGTCGGACTGAGACGATTGTTCAAGCCATGCAAGCTCTTTTCGTAGGCCAGACCTATATAGACGTCACCTTCCTGGCGGATGAGCTCCCCACGGGAGACGAGAAAACCGTCGCACGGGATTACGCCATTTCCTTCGGCGGCAACGCGGTGACCGCCGCCTTCGCCTGCGCCAAGCTCGGCATCGCCCCGGACCTTCTGACCTCGATCGCCGATGACTGGCTGGGCCGCATGTTCATCGACATGGCTGCGAAATACGGCATCTCTGTCCATCACCGGAAGGTGAAGGAATCCTCGCTCTCCTTCATCATGCCGCGCGGCGGACAGCGCGCCATCGTGCGCTGCCGCGACGACCATTACCTGCACCCCGTGCCGCCGCTGAACCTGCAGGGTTGCCGTGCGCTTCATCTCGACGGCCACCAGGCCGATGCGGCGATGCACTACGCCAAGGCATGCCGCGATGCGGGCATCCTCACTTCCCTCGACGGCGGCGGTCTGCGCTCCAACACGCATGAGCTTCTCGAGTTCATCGATGTCGCCGTCGTGGCCGAGCGTCTCTGCGAGCAGATGAACCTGAGCCCGAGTGAGATGCTCACCTATCTGAAGGGCCGCGGCTGCAGGATCGGCGGCGTCACCATGGGCGAGCGCGGCATGCTCTGGTACGACGAGAACGGCACGGACAACGTTCTGCCGGCGCTCGACATTCCCGCCTCGCTCGTGGTGGACACCAACGGCGCGGGCGACATCTTCCATGGCTCCTATGTCTATTCCGCCATGGCGCGCTCCGGGCTTCCCTGGCGCGAGCATTTCATCTTCGCCCGCGCGGCGTCCGCCCATGCCATTCAGCATCTCGGCAACGAGGCGAGCCTGCCGAGCCTTAAGGATGTCGAGGAGACGCAAGCTCAATTCTCGGAACGTAAACTTGCCGCATGACGGCCGGATTTCAGGAGGTCGCGAAACGCGCGGCTTCCTGATCCGGTGATGAGGCGCAACAAATATAGTTACAAAATAACATTGGCCGGTTACAATCGAGCCCAGGTCGCTGCATACCGCAGCTGATGGGTTCATAGGATACCGGCGTGAGTTCCTTCCGAACCTGGACGCAGAGCCTCGACGAGATCCGTTTCGATCCCGAAGCGGAAGGTCCCAGCCGTGAATTCCTGTCGAGCCTTCTGGAGAACGTGCCGCTTGCCATTTGCGTGACCCTCGGACCCGAGCATCGCTACGCGTTTGCCAATAAGATTTTTCGATCCGCCCTTGCGCTTTCGGGCAATCTCGTCGGCAAGACTCTTCGGGAAGCTCTGGGAGAGAGATATACGGAGCAGACACAGGCTCCCCGACAACTTGTCCTTGAAACCGGCCGGCCCACCCTGCTCACAAGCGTGCTTTGCAGCCCCGGCTCAACTCAAGAGACGACGTTCTGGGACATCACCTTTCTTCCCGTGCGAGATGCGGATGATCGCGTCAGCGGAGTCTTGACACTCGGCATCGACGTCACCCTCCGGGTGAGCGCCACGCTCGAAGCAGACCGGCAGGCCCAAGAAGGGCTCATCAACAGCAAGCGGCTTGCTCTTGCCGTCGAGGCGACGGAGCTGGGTCTATGGGAATGGATCGCCGAAACCGGCGCCATCTACTGGTCGGATCGCCAGAGGGAAATCTTTGGCGTCTTAGCGGATGAACCCCTCACCCACGAACTCTGGGTTTCGTCCATTCATCCCGACGACCGGGACTGGGTTGTCGACAAGGTCAGCTCTCTCATGGATCCCGCCTCGATGGGCAAGCTGCAGATCGAATACCGGATTGTTCGCCCCAATGGAGATATTCGCTGGATCAGCAGCCGAGGCCGCATGCTCTATGAGAGCGTGAACGGCAAGCTGCAAGCTGCACGCCTGCTCGGCACGATTCTCGACATCACGGAACGCCGCACGAATGAGGAGGTGCGCCGCCTTCTTGCGAAAGAGCTCGACCACCGGATGAAGAATCTCTTCGCCATGGCCAGTGCCATGGTGAGCATGACCGCGAGAGCGGCCACATCACCCTCAGAGATGGCCGCATCCTTGCATGGTCGTCTGCAGGCGCTCGCCAGGGCCCATGAACTCATTCATCCCGCGCTTGCCGAGGACATCCCGCGTCAGCGCGAAACATCGGTCGCTGCGATTGTCGAAACCATCCTGGCTCCGCATAAGGATATCGGCCCTCCGGGTCGAATTCTGATCGATTGCGCGCCCATTTCAGCCGGCGAAAAATCTGCCACGAGCCTGACGCTCGTTCTGCACGAGCTCGCAACCAATGCTTCGAAATACGGTGCCCTCTCCACGGCGAGCGGACATCTCACGATCACCTGCTGGCGCGATGGAGAGACCGTGTTTCTGTCCTGGCGGGAAAGAGATGGCCCTGCGATCGAGAGCCCGCCGAGCACGAGAGGTTTCGGATCTCATTTGGCTTGCAAGAGCGTGACGGATCAGCTTGGAGGCGAGATCGCTTATGACTGGCAAAGGGATGGTTTGCACGTCGAGCTGCGCATTCCGCTTGCGCATCTGCTCCGATGAACGCGCGAATGAAAAGACGGGTGATCGATGAAACCAGCCCGCTCTCCGTCATCACCGGCCTTGTGCCGGTGATCCCGATACGATGACGCGCTGCGCCTGTCTGATCGGGATGGCCGGGACACGCCCGGCCATGACGTCGTATGGATGTCGCGCTTGCCCGATTAAGTGCACCGCTCCGACTTTCCGACCCCCACCCTCAATCCCTCCCCGCCGCAAGGTGAAGAGCAGATCTCAGGAACACCCGAGATCTGTGGGGGAGGGAAGCGCGCTCCTCGCGGTTTTGTTTGGGACTCTAGAACATCGGACGTGAAAAGTGGACTTGCACTTTTGGGCTCATCCGATGCTCAATCCCTAGAGGAGCGCATCGTTGGGCGCGGAACCGGAGGTCCGCACGATGCGCTAGGCCGCCTTCTTCTGGTAGTCCTTCACATCCGAGAACCGGATCGATTTATAGCGATCCATCTCATATTGCAGGTTGAAGGCGTTCGCCGCCATGAACACGGGCGCCTCGTCGAGGTCGCGCGCCATGGACGACAGGTGGCTCTCGATGAACTTGTCGAGCTCCCGCGGATCGTCCGCCGTGATCCAGCGGCAGATCGAGAAACGCGTCGGCTCGTAGTCGATCGGCAGGCCGTATTCGGCGCTCAGACGCTCCTTGAGCACATCGAGCTGCAGCGCACCGACGACGCCGACGATGGCGCCGGAACCGTCCTGCGGAATGAAGAGCTGGACGACGCCCTCCTCCGCCATCTGCTGCAGCGCCTCGCGCAGCTTCTTCGCCTTCATCGCATCCTGCAGCTTGATGCGGCGCAGGATTTCCGGCGCGAAGCTCGGCACGCCACGGAACACGATGTCCTCGCCTTCGGTCAGCGTATCACCGATGCGCAGCGTGCCGTGGTTCGGAATGCCGACCACGTCGCCGGCCCAGGCCTCGTCCGCGATCGCGCGGTCCTGCGCAAAGAAGAATTGCGGCGTGTTGAGGCTCATGGGCTTGCCCGTGCGCACGAGCTTCGCCTTCATGCCGCGCTGGAGCTTGCCCGAGCAGATGCGCATGAACGCGATGCGGTCGCGGTGGTTCGGATCCATGTTGGCCTGGATCTTGAACACGAAACCGGTCATGCGGCTCTCACCCGCTTGCACGAGGCGCTTATCGGCCTCCTGGCCGCGCGGCGGCGGCGCATGCTCGGCCAACGCATCGATGAGATCGCGCACGCCGAAATTGCGCAGCGCCGAGCCGAAGAACACGGGCGTGAGATGGCCTTCGCGGAAGGCTGCCAGATCGAACGGCTTGCAGGCTTCCTGCGCCAGCATCACCTCCTCCTGCCAGGCATCCGCCTCTTGCGGGGGCAGCAGGCTCAAGAGCTTCGGATCATCGGGTCCGATGACAGGCATCAACTCTTCATCCGTGTCGATGCGACGCACAAGGCTGCGGCGCAGATCGAACGTGCCGGCGAAGCTCCTGCCCTGGCTGATCGGCCAGGTGATCGGCGCGGTGTCGAGGGCCAGCGTCTTCTCGATCTCGTCGAGCAGGTCGAAGGGGCTGCGCGCCTCGCGGTCCATCTTGTTGATGAAGGTCACGATGGGAATGTCGCGCATGCGGCACACTTCGAAGAGCTTGCGCGTACGCGCCTCGATACCCTTCGCGGCGTCGATCACCATGATGGCCGAGTCCACCGCCGTCAGCGTGCGGTAGGTATCCTCCGAGAAGTCCTCGTGGCCGGGCGTGTCGAGCAGGTTGAAGACGCAGCCGCCGTATTCGAAGGTCATCACCGAGGTTACGACCGAGATGCCGCGCTCCTTCTCGATCCCCATCCAGTCGGAGCGGGTGGAGACGCGGTTCTTCTTGGCCTTCACCTCACCGGCGAGCTGGATCGCGCCTCCGAAAAGCAGCAGCTTCTCGGTGAGCGTGGTCTTACCCGCGTCGGGGTGGGAGATGATGGCAAAGGTTCGGCGGCGGCCCACAGGGGCCGGAAGATCGGTCATGGCTCTCAAATTCTTGGTCGACGCAGTGGGGGACAGAACGCCGCAGCGCCCCGCTCTTTCGTTGGCTTCTTCTGACCCCATATGGGGCTTTCCCGTCAACAACGAAAGGAGGTGATCCAGTGTCTCATTGTCATACCCTACGGTCCCCGGTTGCCGCGACCTGGATCTTGGCCTCTGCCGAGATCGGTGCGTAACGCACGGCGCATCGTGCGGAAAAGTGGAATCCGGTTTTCCGTACGAACGATGCACCCCTAAAGAAGGGAGCATCGAATGGATCCCAAAAGTGGTGTCCACTTTTGGGTCCGATGCCCAAGGCCGGCTTTTTAGCGGGCCGTGGAACCGACAATGGAAAGGCCGCCTCTCAAGGGCGGCCTTTCTTTTTGGTCTTAGGCGCTGAGCAGCTTGCCCGTTCGCTTGGCCGTGGTGCCGGCCACCTTGGCGAGACGCGTGCCCTGGGTGGCGAAACGAAGGGCGATCCGGGCGAAGACCGTCCCGTCACAGGGGGCCTGGGCCTGGGTGACGGTGCCGCTATGCGGGTCCACGATATCGGCGATGACGTCGCCCGCTTTCACCCGATCCCCGACCTGAGCCTGGAAGACCACGATCCCGGTCGCCGGCGAGGGAACCGGCTCGGAGGCCGCGAGCGGGGTCGGCTGGCAGCGGGGCGACGGGATCTGAGGGACCTCCCCGGCAATGACGCCGCGCATGATCATGTAGGCGATGAGCGCCGCCGCATCGCGACGGGCCAGGTCATGGCTCACATCCCGCTCGCCGCGGAATTCGAGGGTCGTGGAGTGGCAGCCGAAGGGGATCGGATGATCCTTGAAGCGGGCGGCCAGCTCGCCCCAGGGGCGGCTGCAGGCCTCATCGAACGGGTCGTCTCCCGATTCATCCGCCAGCAGATAGGCATGCGCGCCGATGAGCGCAGAGAGCGGCGCGAACTCATCCTCCGAGCCGGTATGGGTGTAGAGGTGCTCCACGGCCTCCGCGTCGCAATGCAGGTCGAGCACGATGTCGGCCTCGATGGCGAGGTTAAGCAGCGCCTTCTTCATCGCTTCCGCCGGATTGCTCGTCTCCCAGGCTTCGACCTCGGCACGCAAGGCTTCGCGGATCAGACGCACATTGGTGTCTGCGTCAGCCGTGAGCTTTCCCTCGATCCGCTCCGCCACCTTCGGCACGAGATAAGGATAATCGCGGTTGAAGTTGATGCCGTCGGCGAGGTTGAAGCGACCGATGTGATCGCCGAGAACGCGCTGTGCGAGGCCGATGGGATTGGCGCTCGGCACGAGGATGACCTCGCCCCTGATCTTGCCTTCGGCTTCAAGTGCGACAAGCCGCTCGCCCAGATGATGGGCCGCAATCATGCCGGGGATCTCGTCCGCATGGAGCGCGGCCTGCACATAGACGCGCGGGCGCGCGCCTTCCTGGCCGAAGCGATGGACCGTCAGCGACAGGCTGGCACCGGGGGCAAGCGGCGGAAGGGCGATCTGTTCTGTTTTCATGATGAGCGAAGGACGTCGTCAGCCTTGAGGCGGTTTTCTTGAACCGTGCTCAAGACAAGAGGGCCGACGTCTCAGGCTGCCCATTCTTGCGACTTGAACACGAAGCGCGCCGGATTCGTAACGAGTGCGGCCAACCCCTGCAAGGCCGGTTCGGCATTGACGATCACGAAGGCCGGCACCTTGCGCGCCCAGGCACCATGCGGCGCCTTGTTGTCGAACGCTTCCCGGAAGCCACCGCTCTGGAGAATGTCCACCATGCGCGGCGCGATGCCGCCGGCGATGAAGACGCCGCCGGATGATTCGAAGGTCAGCGCCATATCGCCCGCATAGCGTCCGAGCCAGCGGGCGAAGAGATCGAGCGCCGCCTGTGCCAGCTCGTCACCCTCACGGGCCGCAGCCAGAACATCGTTGGGCTTGGCATAGGGGCAGTTGACGCAGCGGTGGGCTGCAATGGCTTTCGCAATGCGGAAGAGGCCAGGGCCCGACAGAACCACCTCTGCCGAGACGCGACCACCAACACGCTCCAGATGCGGCCAGAGGGCTGCCTCCTGCTCTGTCGACGGCCCGAACTCAATGTGCCCTGCCTCGGTCGCCACGATCGCCAATCGGTCTTCCACCGGAACAAGGGCGCCGACGCCAAGACCGGTGCCCGGGCCGAGCACCACCCGGGCGCCGGGTCCCGGGTGTCCGCTGCCGATCGGGGCGAGATCCCCCTTCTCCTCGCTCAGCACCGCCACGGAGGCCGCAACCGGCGTATAGTCGTTGACGAGCGTCACGCGCTCGAGGCCCAGCGCCTTGCCGATGGCCTCGGCATCGATCACCCAGCTGGCATTGGTGAGCCGGATGGCAGTTGCATCCACACGGGTTGCGACCGCAATCATGGCGGACCGGGGCGCCGCGCCTTCATAACCCTGGAGGGCGATCTTGATCGCGCCGACGGGATCGGGCGTGTCGGCCGTCAGGGTTCGGGGCAAGAGGTGAACGGGCTCTCCGGGGGCGGGCAGGACGGCGAAGCGCGCATTCGTGCCGCCGATATCCCCAAGCAGAACAGGAAATGCAAACATCGAATGAGCCTTATCGTCCTTGTTTCACCCCGCCCGAGCAGTCACCGTCAGAACGCGTCTTCCCAGCTCCGGCTCAAGCGCACGGCGGAGTTGATGAGACCCACCATGGAGTAGGTCTGGGGAAAGTTGCCCCACAACTCGCCGGTCGTGTAGTCGGCGTCCTCGGAAAAGAGGCCGAAGGAATTGCGCAAACTCAAGATCTGCTCGAACAGTTCCCTGGCCTCATCCTTGCGCCCGATGGCGCTCAACGCATCCACGTACCAGAAGCCGCAGATCATGAAAGCCGTGTGCATGCGTCCGAAATCGTCTTCCACATCATAACGCAGGAGGAGATCCCCGCGCCGCAGGGCCTTGCCCACCGCATCCACGGTGGCGACGAAGCGCGGGTCGTCGGGCTTGACGAAATTCAGTTCGGACAGGAGAAGCAGGGTCGCATCCAGGTGCTCTCCGCCGAAAGACGAGACGAAGGTGCCCGTCTGAGGGTTGAAGGCCCGCTCGTCGATGATGCGGTGCATCCGGTCCGCATTCTCCCGCCAGAAGGCTGCGCGGTCCTCGCGGCCCATGGCGACGGCGATCTTCGTCAGTCGGTCGCAGGCGGCCCAGCACATGACGCTCGGGAAGGTGTGCACGGCAGCCTTCGTGCGCAGCTCCCAGGGACCCGCATCGGGCTGGTCGAAAACCTCGATGGCCCGGTGTCCCAGTTTCTCGAGATGCGAGAACAGGGCCCGGTTGCCGGTCGCGCGGATCAGGCGCTTGTCGAGGAAGGCGTGGACCGACGCCAGCACGACGCTGCCATAGGCATCGTTCTGGATCTGCGTATAGGCCGCATTCCCCACGCGAACCGGCCCCATGCCGCGATAGCCCGCCAGAGCCGTCGCCTCGCGCTCCTCGAGATCGGGCGAGCGCGTGATGCTGAACAGCGGCGGCATGTCCTTCTGGTTCGGAATGGCTTCCATGTCGTCGACGATGTTGGTGATGTAGGTGAGGTATTCCTCCATCGTCTTCGTCGTGCCGAGCCGGTTCAGCGCCTGGATGACGAAATAGGCGTCACGCAGCCAGCAATAGCGATAATCCCAATTGCGCTGCGTATGGGGTGCTTCCGGCACCGAGGTGGTCAGCGCCGCAACGATGGCGCCCGTCTCCTCGAAGTTGCAGAGCTTGAGGGTGATCGCGGCTCGGATCACCGCCTCCTGCCAGTCGAAGGGTATGGAGAGCGAGCGAACCCAGTCGCGCCAGAAGTCGATCGTGCTGTCGAGAAACTCGCGCGCGGTGGTGTCGGTTTCGGAGCGCATCGGCTCGTCCTCTCCGAAGAAGAAGGACATCGGCCGCTCCACCACGAAGGGCCGCTCCTCATGGACATAGGATACGGACGCATCGGTGGTGAGCCTCAAGGAATAGCGCGGCCCGACGAAGCGCAGGTGATTGCTGCCACGGGTTGTATTCGGCGTAATGCCGCCCCATTCATAGTGCGGCCGCAGCCGCACGCGGATGCGCGGACGGCCCTTGATGGGTGTGACGCGGCGGATCAGCATCGGCGGGCGGAACGTACGGTCGTAATGCTTGAAGCGTGGTGCGAAATCCGTGATCTCGAGGATGTTGCCGAATGAATCCGTCATGCGCGAGACGAGGACGGCGGTGTTCTGGAGATAACTCTGCTCGCAGCTGACCATGCCCACCATGTCGATGGCGAACACGCCCTTCTGCTCCGCATCCGTCTGCCCTTCAGGGGAATCGAGCAGCGCGGAGAAAACCGGATCACCATCGAACCGGGGAAAGCAGCTCCACACGATTTGTGCCCGGCGATCCACCAGGGCCGCAATCATGCAATTGCCGATGACGGCGAGGTCCAGTGAGCTCATCTCATCAATCATCCACGTTGAAAGGAAAGGCGCCCTTCGACGCCCATTCGGACAGGCAATGTCGCAGATCCGCAGGCGTTCCCAGACGAAACCTGGCAATGGTTTCACCTGCACCGATGCGGACGGACAAGCCGCCACGGGCATTCACCGTCTTGAATCCGTTCTCGTCGGTCAAGTCATCGCCGACGAAAATCGGCCTGCGCCCTCTATACGGCGAAGCGTGAAGGAATCTCTCGATCACCTTTCCCTTGCCAGCCGCGGAAGGAAGAATTTCCGCAACGGCCTTGCCGTGCTGAAGGCGATACTCGCTCCCCAAGGCCTCCACGGCGGCATGAGCCGTCGTCAGAGCAAACTCCTTCTCCTGCGGCGCAAGCCGCCAATGAATCGCAACGGAGCAGCCCTTGTCCTCGATCAGCACGCCAGGCTTGCCGGAGACCGCCTCGTTCAAGCGCCCGATCATCCGGCGCAGCTGGGGATGCTCCTCCGGATCGCAGAGTTGAAGCTCACCGGCAATGCGCTCTTCGAGACCATGGAGGCCTGCCATGTCGAATCGATAGGGCGGGAAATGTTGATCGAGAAAGGCGACCGGTCTCCCGCTGACGATGGCGAGCGCCCCGCCCAGGCGCGCCTGAAGACAGCTGAGAATGCCGGGCAGGGACGGGTCCACTACGACAGCATCAGGCCGCTCGACGATATCCACGAGCGTTCCATCGAAATCGAGAAAGAGCGCGTAGGCTCCATCCATGGCGGATTCTTGAACCGGCGCATCATGCATTGGCGGGAGCCCGCTTTCTGCCGGAGGCGATGAGGCGGCGAATCCTCTGCCGCTTGCGCAAGCGCGAGGCGGCAAGCAGCATCTGCCCGGCCCAGCGATAGACGTTCCGTTCCTTGACCTGGTCGCGCATCAAGCGCATGCGCTCCCGCTGCTCGTTCTGTGACATGGTCAGCGCACGGTTGATGGCCTGTCCCATGGCGTGAGCATTGTAAGGATTCACGATCAAGGCCTCCGACAACTCACGCGAGGCACCTGCGAAAGCCGAGAGGATGAGAACGCCCTCCTCGTCGTCGCGCGCCGCCACGAATTCCTTGGCCACGAGATTCATGCCGTCATGCAGGCTCGAAACGATGCAGAGATCGGCGGCTCTGAACAGCTCGAACACCTCGTCGGGCTCGTGATGCCGGATCAGGAGCTTGATCGGCTCAAATCCAGCGCCGCCATGCCGCTCATTGATCTCACGTGCCAGGGCTTCGGCCTCTTCCTGAAGCTGCCGGTAATTTGCGAGCTTGCTGCGCGTGGGAGCGGCGACTTGGACAAAGGCGAAATTGCCCTTCCATTCAGGATGCTCGTTGAGCAGTGCATCGATGGCCTGCATGCGGTCGAGAATGCCCTTGGTGTAATCGAACCGCTCGATGCCGACGCCCATGCGCATGTCCAAAGGAAGACCGAGGCGCTCGCGCACGACGCGGCGGCACTCCTCGACAGGCTTCTGGCCTTCCAGTGCCGTCGGGGGCCACTCGATGGAAATAGGATAAGGACGGATCAGGGTTTCTTCACCACCGAAGGTGACCGAGTCCTGCTCCCGGTCGATACGGCTCTCGACGTAAGCATCCACGGCATCCATGAAATTGTTGCAATGAGCCTGCGTATGGAAGCCGAGGATCGAGGAGCCGAGCAGGCCGTCGATGATTTCCTCGCGCCAAGGGCAGATGCCGAAGGTCTCGGCATTCGGCCAGGGGATGTGCCAGAAAGTCACGATGGTGGCCTGAGGCAATCTGTTGCGGATCATGCGCGGCAGAAGCGCGAAGTGATAATCCTGCACCAGGATGATGGGATCCTCGCGCTTGGCTTCGGCCACCACCGCGTCCGCGAATTTTTCGTTCACGGCGCGGTAGAGCTGCCAGTCCTGCTCGCGGAAGATCGGCCGCACGAAGGCGATGTGGCAGAGGGGCCAGAGCCCTTCGTTGGCCGCGCCGTAATAATACCCGTCCTGCTCCTCGTCCGTCAGCCAGACCCGGCGCAGCGTGTAGGAGGGATGAGCCGGCGGCACCGGCACCCGGTCACTGGCATCCACCGTCTCGCGATCCGCCGTGCCGCTGCCATGGGCCACCCAGGTTCCGCCACAGGCGCGCACGACCGGCTCGAGAGCCGAGACGAGGCCGCTTGCCGGGATCTGCAGGGAAATCCCGCCATTCTGCGCCCGGTTGTGGATGTAGGGCTCGCGATTCGAGACCACGATCACCTCCGATCCGGACAATTCGTTGGCCAAAGCGGCCCGAAGCGTGTCGGGGCTCCAATCGGTATGCGCCGCGTCGATCGTCCGGCGCGAGGCCTCCAGTTCCTGGAGCACGTCGCGGATCTCCTGGCCGAGAGGAATCATGTTCTCCCGCTCAGGAGCCCCCGCAGCTCCCGCGCGGGCGTTCTCCAGAGCTTGGCGAATGGAGGCGAGCCAGCGCCTCATGATCAGTGCCGCGATCATGGCCGCGAGCGCTGCCGCACCGAAGGCGACACCCGCAAGGGCCAGGAAGAGATAGTTCCGCGCCTCCCCTCCCCGCTTGTCGGCATAGCTGAGGTCATGCAGAACAACGAGGTGGCCCTCCTGCCCGGCCACGGCCAGCGGGAACGAGCTGACCAGAATGTTGCGACCCTCAGCGGCAATGGTGGAGAAGCTCTGCGTATCGGATCTTGCCGCCTGCGCGCAGGTGAAAGTTGACGGCATGTTGCGGGTCGGAGAGCGCAACTCATCCCCGTCGCAATAGCCGATCGCGAGAACCCGCTCGTCGGAGGCGATCCGCTCAAACAGGCCGGCGAGCCGCCCGACGTCATTACGGGTCAAAAGGCTGACGACCTGATCGCGGGCCGAATTGAACACGAGCTGGGACCGCAGCTCCACATCGCGCCGGGTCCACTGCTCTACGAAGGATGTGGCAAACGGAAGAACGGCCAGAATGACAATGGCCGCGACAAGCAACGCAATACCGCCGAAGCGAAAGATAATTCTCAAACCTCTGCTTCCCAGAACATTTCAGACGTTTCGAAGGCTGAAGCCTAAAACTCGGGAAAACCTCGACGTTTAGCCTCTCGCCCGAGCGCCGCACCCGAGGGGCGCCCGTCCCTGTTATGGGCTTCTGTTCTGAACTTTCTAGAGCATCGGACCCAAAAGTGGATTTGCACTTTTGGGATCGATCCGATGCTCAGCCTTGAGAGGAGCGCATCGTTGAGAGCGGAAAACCGGAGGTCCGCACGATGCTCTAGGTTTTGGGCTCCTGCCGGGAGCTCGTCAGGCAATAAAAAACCGCAGCCGACACGGGATCGGCTGCGGTCTGAAGGGTAAACTCCGAAGGACTTAGTGCTCGCGGAAGGCGCGGGCGATCTGGTCCTTCATGGGCTTGAAGAAGTATTCGAGAGGCGTGCGCTCGTTGACCTCGACGAAGACCTCTGCCTGCATGCCGGCGATCAGATGCAGGTTTTCAAGGCGCTTGATCTCGTCCTGCGGCAGCTCCACGCGAATCGTGTAGAAGGTCGCACCCGTTTGCTGGTCGCGGGATACGTCGGCCGAGATGCGGCTGACGGTGCCATGGAGGTCAGGCATGTTGCGCGCATTCGAAGCATGCACCTTCACGGTCGCTTTCTGCCCGATCTTCACCTGATCGATCTCGTTAGGGAGAACCTTGGCTTCGAGCTCGAGCTTCTCGTTGGTCGGAACGATGAGCATGACAGGCTCGGCCGGCGAGATGACGCCACCGATGGTGTGGACATTCAGCTGGTGCACATAACCGTCGCTGGGGGCGCGGATGTCGATACGCTTCAGCTGATCCTCAGCCGCGACGCGACGCTCCGTGTACTCGGCGATCTTGCTCTGCATCTCGCGCAATTCCTGCATGGCTTCCGCGCGCATCTGCTCGTCGATCTGGATGATCTGGAACGAGGTTTCGGCAATGCGGCTCTCCGCCTGCGCCACGGATGCGATCAGCTGGCCACGCTGGCCTTCGATGCTGGCGGCATCACGCTCGAGAGCGTTCAGGCGCGGAAGCTGCACCAGGTTCTTCTGGTAGAGTTCGCGGACGCCTTTGAGCTCCTCGGTGATCAGCGCCGCCTCGCGGGCCTTCGCCTCCTGCTGAGCCCTCAGACCCTTGATCTCATCCTGAGACTGGGCGATCCGCTTCTTGAGCTGATCCTTCTGCGCATCGCGCGTGGCGCGGCGCGCGTCGAAGAGGGTACGCTCAGAAGACATGATCTTCTGAACGGCCGGATCGTTGAGGCGATTGGCGAACTCCGGCGGCATCTTGATCTCGGAGGCGCCGTCGCGCTCGGCCTCGAGGCGCGCCTGGCGACCGATATATTCGTCGAGCTGCTTTGCAACCACCTGGAGATTGGCGCGGGTCACCGTCTCGTCCAGACGGACCAGGAGATCGCCCGCTTTGACGCGCTCGCCATCCTTCACCTTCAGCTCGCCGACGATGCCGCCGGTGGCGTGCTGAACCTTCTTGACGCTGCTGTCGACCACGAACTGACCGCCGGCGACGACCGCACCCGACAGGGTCGAGGTGGCGGCCCACAGACCGATCGTGCCGGCGAACAATGCGATCATGGCCACGCCGGCAACGCTCGACTGACGCAGAACCTTCTCGTGCAGCGAAGGCTTCTGAGGCTGCTGTAGGACGATCATTTAACCAACCTCCCGCAGGTTCGAGGCCTGCGCCTGCGCCGGCTGCACCCGTACCGTCGGGGTCTGCGCCGGGACCGTATTGCGTTTCATCACGCTCTGCAGGACTTCGTCCCGCGGGCCGAAGGCCTTGATGCGGCCCTCTTCCATGATGGCGACCTGATCGACCTGTCCGAGAGCGGCAGGACGATGGGTGATGACGACGACGATACCGCCACGCTGCCGGACCGAAAGGATCGCCTGATTGAGCGCCTCGTCGCCGGCGCCGTCGAGGCTGGCATTCGGCTCGTCGAGCACGACCATGAACGGATTGCCGTAGAGGGCGCGGGCCAGGGCGACACGCTGGCGCTGACCACCCGAGAGGGAGGCGCCGGCCTCACCGAGAACCGTATCGTAGCCGTCCGGCAGGTTGAGGATCAGCTCGTGAGCGCCGGCCGCCTTCGCCGCGGAGATGATGTCCTCCGGCTTGGCCTTCGGCTGGAAGCGCGCGATGTTCTCGGCAACGGTGCCTTCAAACAGCTCCACGTCCTGCGGCAGATAGCCGATGTGGCGGCCGAGAGCATCCGCCTCCCACTGGTCGAGCGCCGCACCATCGAGGCGGATTTCGCCGCGCATGGCCGGCCACACGCCGACGAGGGCGCGGGCGAGCGTCGACTTGCCGGAGGCGCTGGGGCCGATCAGGCCCAGACCCTGGCCGGCCTGAAGCTTTAGCGAGGCGGCCTGGACGATCGGGAACTGAGCTCCCGGAGCGGCGATGTAGACGTCTTCCACCGAGACGGCTGCTTTCGGAGCAGGCAGCGGCATGCGCTTTCCCTGCGGCGGAACCAGGGTCATGATGTGCTGGAGACGACGGTAGGCCTGACGGGAAGCGGTGAAGCCTTTCCAGTGGGCCACGGCGATTTCGATGGGCGCGAGAGCGCGGGACATCAGGATCGAGCCTGCGATCATGAGGCCGCCCGACATCTGCCCTTCGATCACCAGGAGAGCACCAAGACCCAGGATGCCCGACTGGAGAATCATGCGGAACACCTTGGCGAAGGCACTGATTCCGGCGGAAGATTCGCTGGCGGCCAGGCCGTCATTGACGTGGCGGACATGCACCTCGTCGTAGCGCTTGCCAAGAAAGCTCAGCATGCCGAGCGCCCGGATGGCTTCCGCATTGCGGCGGCTGGTCTCAGCGATGGCGTGGCGCTCGGCACCGCTCTTCGTCACCTGCAGGGACGGCTCCTTGCTCTTGGCGTCCGTGTAGATCGTCAGGAAGATGATGCACACGCCGCCGATGACGGAAAAGACGCCGATCCAGGGATGGATCATGAAGCAGCCGATGAGGAAGATCGGCATGAAGGGCATGTCGAAGAGAGCCGTGGGGCCGAGGCTCGAAAGGAAGCCGCGGATCGTGTCCACGTCACGGATCGGCTGCATGCTCTCGGCCTGCTTGGCGCCCTTCAGCGGCATGGTCGCAACGAGATCGAACACGCGGGGCGCGAGGATCTCGTCGAAGCGGGCGCCGATGCGCGCCAGCATCCTGCCGCGCAGCATGTCGAGGCCGCCCGAAAGGGCATAGGCTGCCAGGACGATGAGGGAGAGACCGATCAGGGTCGGGATGCTCCGGCTCGACAGCACGCGGTCATAGACCTGCAGCATGTAGATCGAACCGGTCAGCGCCAGGATGTTCACGACGGCCGAAAAGCCAGCCACACTGGTAAAAGAAGGTAAGCACGATTTCAGAGCGTCTTGGACCTCCGTGCTCTCTTCCCGATGTCTCGATGCCTGCTTCATTATCTTCTTTCCATCGATGGTCCGGTTGCCCGGCACATCGTTCAGCTGCAGTGCCGCCATGCACGGTTATATCCTAGCATGGCGTTTGCCATCTTGCGATGGCTTCGATGTCGGGCTTTGGACCATAAAAGCATATCTTAGCAGGACCAGGCAGAAGCGCCCGGCTTTTTCATGGCTCTTATGGATATGAGATGCCCCCAAAGTCGGCGCCTTCCGTTACGCCACTTCTGTTGTAACCCTATTTCATGTATCTATGTCAACTAAAACTCTTGGCAACATTTAGGCAAGATTTTCTTGCCCTCCATTCGGAGAGGGAACGTAACGTGACCCTCTCCCTAACGTAACTATTTAGTAAAATTTGATGGTTAAGCAGATGTGACCCACAAATGAGGTCGCAATATGGACTCGATCAATCTCTCTTGCCCTCTCCCTGCGGACCATGGTCGCACCGGCGAACCGGCAGCGGGCCCTGTCCAGATCGACCCGGCCGCCAGCGCGGCTCTGGCCGAAGCCGTCAGAAGTGCCCGCCAGGGTCTGATGCCGACGCCTACGCCTGCTCAGGAGGAAAGCACAAACCAGGAAGCTCCTGCCGCTGCGTCATCTTCCAGAAGCTCCTTTCTGACGCAGGCCGCGACGGCTGTCCTGCTGATCGGTGCCGGATGGCTTGCCTCCTATATGGGGACCTTGGCCAATCGGGAGGCCATTCACCGCATGGAGGCCGAAACCGCGCGCAGCCAGGAGATCCTGTCCAAGCTCACGGATGATCTGGCGGCCCTGAAGAGCACCATGGCGGCGGCCCGGGACGTCGCGCATACCGCATCCATCTCCAAGGCCTCTGACCAACCCAAGCTCGCAGAAAAGGTCGATCGCCTCGCCATTGCGATCCAGGAGCCCGGGAAGAAACTGTCTGCTCTTGAGGAACGGCTCAACCGCATGGAAAGCCAGATCATGGCGAGCCTGAACGGCTTGAGCGCGAGCAAGCCTGCCGCGACGGCGGCAGCCCCTGCCAACGAGTCCGAGCGCGAGAGCGCCCCCGCTGCGAAGCAGGCCAGGACCGAACCGGTCGAGGGCTGGGTGCTGCGCGAGGTCTATAACGGTTCGGCTCTCGTGGAGAGCCGCAATCGCGGCATCTATGAGGTGATGCCCGGCAATGTCATCCCGGGAGTCGGGCGCGTGGAAGCCATCGAGCGCCGGGGTGGCCGCTGGGTCGTAGTGACTGACAAGGGTCTTATCAGCACCTACCGCTGATCAATGCGGAATGATGAATCTCAGGCCATAGACGAGAGCGGCGAAAGCCGCGAGGCTCACGAGATAAATCAGCACGAACCAGAAAAGGCGTTTGATACGCCTCTCCGGCGGACGATGGGTATCGGCTTGCATCAATGATATCCGTAGCCGCCGCCCTGGATTTCCTCGGCCACCTTCCCGCGGAACACGTAATAAGCATAGGCCGTGTAGGCGAAAGTGATCGGCAGCACGATGGCAAATCCCACAAGCGCGAAGAGCTGAGAGTTCACCGTATTGGCCGTATCCCAGATCGTCAGGTTCGGCGGCACGTTGAACGGGAAGAGGCTGACGCCGAGGCCGAGATAGCCGAGCAGGAAGAGCGCGATCGCGAGGAAGAAGGGCCTGTAATGCCGCCCGACTTCCAGATCGCGGAACAACCGATAGGCCGTATAGACCGTGATCAGCGGGATCGGAGCGAGGAACGCAATGTTGGGCCAGGAGAACCAGCGCGTTTCGATTTGCCGCCCGAGGAACGGCACCCACAGCGACACGACGCCCATGGCGATGATCGTTGCGATCAGAAAGCGAACCGCCATGCGCCGCGCCCAGATCTCCAATTCACCCGTCGTCTTCATCACGCACCAGGTGGAGCCGAGAAGTCCGTAGCCGCAGATGAGGCTGATGCCGGTGACGACACTGAAAGGAGTGAGGAAATCGAACGTGCCGCCGGTGAACTGGCGGCCATCATTGGCAAAGCCCTGCACGAAGGCGCCGAGAACCATGCCCTGGAAGAAGGTCGCGAGCAGCGAGCCGAAGAAGAAAGCATTGTCCCACAGGAACTTCGAACGCTCCGATTTGAAGCGGAATTCGAAGGCCACACCGCGAAAGATCAGCGCGATCAGCATGAGAATGATCGGCACATAGAGCGCCGGCATGAGCACCGCATAGGCGACGTGGAACACGGCAAAGAGGCCGCCGCCGCCGAGGATGAGCCAGGTCTCGTTGCCGTCCCAGATGGGAGCGACGGAGAACATCATCCGGTCGCGCCAGTTCTCGCTGCGCGCGGCCTTGAAGAGAATGCCGACGCCGAGATCGAAGCCGTCGACGATCACATACATGGCCACCGCCACCGCGATCAGCCCCGCCCAGATCAGCGGCAGCCAGAAGGCGAGGCCCTCGTATTCGTTGCCAAACCCGAACATGCCCTCACCCTCCTATTCCGCCGGCTGCGCCCGGTGACCGGGCCTGCCTTCGATTCCTTCATCCGGCACGGAGAACGGCCGCTTCGGCTTCTTGGAAATATCGTCGCCGCGGATATCCTCGACCGGATCGGGTCCACGCCGCAGGAGCTTGGCGAGATAATAGGAGCCGAAGCCGAAGATGAAGGCATAGACGACGAAGAACGTGAGAAGCGATGCCGTCACCGCGCCCGCGGCCACGGGCGACACCGCATCCGCCGTGCGCAAGTGGCCATAGACCACGAAGGGCTGGCGGCCGATCTCGGCGGTGAACCAGCCGAAGAGCACCGCGCCAAAGCCTGAGGGCGTCATGAGCATCGTGGCGGTGAGGAACGGCCTGTTCGTGAACAGCGTGCCCTTGAAACGAAGATAGAGGCTCCACAGGCCGATGCCGAGCATCGCGAAGCCGAGGCCCACCATGATGCGGAAGGAGAAGAAGACGGGCCAGACCGGCGGACGATCCTCCTTCGGCACTTCCTTGAGACCCAGCACGACGCCGTCATAGGCATGGGTCAGAACCCAGCTTCCGATCTTCGGAATAGCGATCTCGTAATGATTGGTTTCCGCCTCCTCGTCGGGAATGGCGAAGAGGCGCAGCGGCATGTTGGACATGCGATCCCAGTTGCCTTCGATGGCTGCAAGCTTCGTCGGCTGATGCTCCAGCACGCCCAGGCCATGAAGGTCGCCGATCACGATCTGGACCGGCACGAAGATGGCGGCGAACCAAAGAGCCATCGAGAGAGAGCGACGCGAGCCCGCGAGCTTTGCCTCCGGCGCATCGTGCGGATGACGAAGCAACATCCAGGCGGACATCCCAGCCACCGCGAAAGCCGTGGTAATGTAGCAGCCCAGCACCATATGCGCATAACGCAGCGGGAAGGACGGGTTGAAAACGACCTTGAACCAATCGACGGGCACCGCCTTGCCGTTCTCGATGGCAAATCCATCCGGCGTCTGCATCCACGAATTGGCGGAGAGGATCCAGAAGGCGGAGATCAGCGTGCCGAGGGCCACCATGCAGGTGGCGAAGAAATGCAGGCGATCACCTACCTTCTCCCAGCCGAAGAGCATGATGCCGAGGAAGGCAGCTTCAAGGAAGAAAGCGGTAATCACCTCATAGGCGATGACAGGGCCCAACACATTGCCGGTGAATTCGGAGAAGCGCGACCAGTTCGTGCCGAACTGATAGCTCATGACGATGCCCGACACGACGCCAAGGCCGAAGGACACCGCAAAGACCTTCACCCAAAAACGGAAGAGGTTGCGGTAGAGCGGGTTGCCCGTGCGCAGCCAGTTGAATTCCAGCGCCGCGAGCCAGCTCGCCAGACCGATGGTGAAGGCCGGAAAGATGATGTGGAACGCAATCGTGAACGCAAACTGGATGCGCGAAAGCATCAGGGCATCGAGTTCCATACCGCTTCCCCTTCAAAGCATCGGACGAGAAAAGTGGAAGGCACTTTCGGGATCGGTCCGATGCTTCTCCTATGATGAGCGCATCGCTTGGGGCGAACCGGAGGTCCGCACGATGCGCTGACGTCCTGCCCTGCTTTTAGGGCGGCAGGGATGCTGGGACCAGAGGCCCGGTGTATTAGGAGTAATGCATATAAGGAATGGATTCAGCCCTCAGCGGCCGCCATCCTGTACTGAGGCGCTGCAAGGCTTCGAGTTCCACGGGGTCGTGGCTGCAGAAGATTCTCACGTTGCTGTGAGGGTCGTTGGCCAGGGTTCTGAGGCGCTCCTGGTTGTGGAGGCGCAGGGGCCGGTCCTCCTCCATCAGGCGCTGATAGGCAAGGAGCCCCGGGGTGCAGGACGGCTCCTCGTCCATCTCATGACGATGGAAATAAGCATCGCCCGCATTGAGCAGCCAGCCTTCCGGCGTGTCGATGGCAATGCCGGCGTGGCCCATCGTATGACCGGGCAGCGGAATCATCAGGATTTCGGGCGGCAGGCCGTCGAGATCGCGCACGGAGCCGAAACCGAACCATTTTTCCCCGGACGGATCATAGAAATGCCAGTCGCGTACGCCATCCCATTGTTCCGGACGGTAGCGACGGCGATGAATGAAGCCTCGGCGCACCTCGGCCTCTTCGGCTTCGGCGCGCAGCACATGCACCGTCGCCTCGGGGAAATCCTCCAGGCCGCCCGCATGATCGAAGTCGAGATGCGTCAGAACGATGTGCCTCACATCCCGGGGAGAGAAGCCCAGGCTCTTGACCTGCTCCAGGGCGGTGTAGCGATGATCCAGCTGGATGCGATTGACGTGGACGAAAAGCGGACTGATCCGCTCGTAAGGATCCTCCACGTCGCGGGAGCCGATCCCCGTATCGACGAGGACAAGTCCGTGACGGTCCGTCTCGATCAGCTGGCAATGACACACGAGTTGTCCGGTCAGACCCCGGCTCACGCCATCCCAGAGCTTTCCACCCAGAGGGCACATGCAGCCGCAATTGAGATGATGAATGCGCATGGAGAGCCTCGCTGCCGGGATGGAGCGAAACCCTAACGCCGGAGCTAAAGAGAATGTTCGAATCCGCAGCCGCTCTTAACGTTCCTTGCGGCAGGCGAACGGCGGGAACGTGCTCGCGGTTCCGGCATTCATGGCGGCGACCACCATCATGTTCGCGAGCGCCAATTCCTCGGAGGACCGGGGACACACATCGGCCTTCGTCGTGCAGCCGGAGGACAGGAAGGCTTCGTGCCGGTCGAGGAACTCCTGCCCCAGCCCCTTCTTGCCCGTACGCGAGAGAGCTTCGGACCATGCCTTCTTGTAGCGGGCGCATTTGACCTCGGGCCAGCTCGGCTCCTGCGCAGAGGCGCCGACATTCAAGCCAGCCAGCATCAATACGGGAACGACAAGTGCTGTGATCGTGCGGCCCATCCTATCCTCACCTTCATCGCCGATGGGATGGAGCATGGAGGAGGATGAGGGTCAAGGTGTCACGCGCGCATCTCGGGCTGACCTGTGCCCTGCTTCTTGGCCGCCGTTGCGGGACGGCCTTTCGCGGGCTCCGTCGCCTGCTGCTCGACCTCACGGGACAACCGCTCCTGCAGCAGGGTCAGCACCGCCGCTTCTTCCGGCCTCAGGGACGGCAGATCCTCGCGCAGCTCGGTCTCGATCTCCTCCTTGATCTCCAGAAGCAGGCTGCCTTCGAGATAGCAGGAGAACACCTCCGGGTGCACATAGCACTTGCGGCAGATCGTGGGCGTGTTGCCGAGGCGGGCAGAGACCTGCTCGATGGCCGCGCGGATGTTCTTCTTCGCCTTGGCCTCGCTGTCGAACTGCTCGAATTCAGACAAGGCCATAGCGGCGAGCACGGTGCCCGCCCAGGTCCGGAAATCCTTGGCCGTGATGTCGCGCCCCGTGATTTCTTTCAGGTAAGCATTCACGTCCGAGGACGTGATCGATTGCTGCTCGCCATTCTCGTCCAGATACTGGAACAGATCCTGCCCCGGCAGATCCTGGCAGGCCTTCACGATCTTCGCGACACGACGATCCTTCACCTGCAGTTTCCAGGTCTTGCCGCTCTTGCCTTTGAACTGGAAGCGCAGCTCGCTGCCATCCACCTTCACATGCGGATCGCGCAGGGTGGTGAGACCGTAGCTCTTGTTCTGCTTGGCGTAATCTTCGTTGCCGACGCGGATCAGCGTGTTTTCGAGAAGATGCACCACCGTCGCCAGCACCTTCTCGCGCGGCAGGCCACGCCGGCTCATATGCTCGTCGATGGTCTTGCGGATATCGGGCAGGCCCTTGGCAAATTCAAGCATGCGCTCGTATTTCGTGCTCTCCCGCACTTCACGGAAAGCAGGATGATAGCGGTATTGCTTGCGCCCCTTCACGTCACGCCCCGTCGCCTGGATGTGACCGTTCGCCTTGGGGCAGATCCACACATCCGTATAGGCGGGCGGAATGGCGAGCGACTTGATGCGATCGAGCGTCGCCTTGTCCTCGACCTTCTTCTGGTCGGGACGTAGATAGGTGAAACCCTTGCCGGACTTCTTGCGCCGGATGCCGGGCTCCTCGTCGGAGACATAAGTCAACCCCGCCGTTTCGGCGGCGTCCCGCGGATCGACGATCGTGTCGTTGGAGGAGTTCGGGTCCAGCAGCATGGTTCGCCTTGCTTTGAAAAGCAGAGGGTCAACCGGGCTGCGCCATGCCCGGTTCCCTGCGTGATGCCGACGCATCTCTCCCCGCACGGGCATCCTGCCGGTCGTTACGGATCTTCAGGGCAAGGATGGTGCCACTCAAAGCCAGACTCAGCAGGTTGAAGACGATGAGCGGCATGGCGCCGATGAGGAAGCCGTAAGTCGACCACAGAACGAAGGCGGTGACGGTCACCATGTACATCCGCTTGGAGATCGCCGCCGTATCGCGCTCACGCCAGGCCTTGAGCACCTGCGGGACGAAGCTCGCCGTGGACAGAATCCCCGCCATTGTCGCCAGGATCGTCGGCAACCACTCACTCATTCACGCCTCCTTTCCGGGCCGAGTGCAACGGGCTCACGAAATGGGTGGTTCCCTCGAAGGGTCTGGACCGTTAGAACGGCACGGCTCTTTCATTTAAGGTTCCCCTTGTCCGATCTTCCCAACCTCTCGGGCCGCAAGCTCGTCTTCATCGTCACCGAGGACTGGTTCTTCGCCTCGCATTTTCTGCCGATGGCGCGGGCCGCGCGCGAGCTGGGGCTTGAGGTTGCGGTCGTCACCCGCGTGCGTGCGCATCGAGAGGTCGTCGAGGCCACGGGTGCGCGGGTGATTCCGCTCGAGGCCGAACGGCGCAGCATCAACCCCATGAAAGCCGGCTATGCCGCAGGCCAGCTCGCCGCGATCCTGAAGGACGAGAAGGCCGACATCGTCCATTGCATCGCACTGAAGAGCATCCTGGTCGGAGGCTTTGCCGCGACCCTCGCCGGAATCGGCCGCCGGGTCTACGCGCTCACAGGCCTTGGATTCCTGGGCGCGAGAACCGACCGGATCGGGCGCCTGTCGCAACGTGCCGTGCGGCTGCTGGTCCGTAGCCTCGAAACCGCGAAGACGCGGTATCTTTTCGAGAACACGGACGACCCCAGGCTCCTCGGCCTCGATCCGACAGGATTCAACGTCACCGTTATCGGAGGCGCGGGTATCGACCCTGAGGCCCTTGAGCCCTCTCCCCTGCCCCCGCAGCCGCCGCTGAGGATTGCCCTCGTCGCCCGCATGCTCTGGTCGAAAGGCGTCGATCTCGCCGTCGAGGCTTTGCGCGCGGCTCGGGCGCAAGGAGCGGCCATCGAGCTCTCCCTCTATGGGGCGCCCGACCCGTCGAATCCAAAGGCCATTCCGGAAGAAACCCTGGAGACCTGGAGCGCGGAACCGGGCATCTCCTGGCATGGCGCGACCCGGGACATCCCCTCCGTGTGGCGCGATCATCATGTCGCCTGCCTGCCCTCCCGGGGCGGCGAGGGCCTTCCTCGCACGCTCCTCGAAGCGGCCGCCTGCGGACGTGCGATCGTCACCACCGACGTTCCCGGCTGCCGCACCCTGGTGCGCAACCGCGTGGAGGGCTTCCTTGTCCCGCCCAGCGACGCTGCGGCTCTCAGCGACGCTTTCCTGTCGCTTGCCACCGATCCGGCGCTCGTTGCGCGCATGGGCGAAGCAGCGCGCGCCCGCGTTCTCGATGGCTTTACGGAACGGGACGTGATGGATAGCGTCAAAAGGCTTTACGCATCGATGCTGAGCCCATGATCGTCGATCCTAAAGCCTTCATCCGCGCCGAGACACGGCTTCTGCCCGTGCCTCACACGCCGGAACTCTCTCTCTACGTGGCCGACGAGGCGACGGAGCTGTGGCAGCGTACGGAGGAGGAGCTGGGCGAGATCGGCCTGCCTCCGCCCTTCTGGGCCTTCGCCTGGGCCGGTGGACAGGCACTGGCCCGCTACATCCTCGACCACCCGGAAACCGTGCGCGGACGACGCGTTCTCGACTTCGCATCGGGCTCGGGCCTTGTGGCGATTGCAGCCATGAAGGCGGGCGCCGCCGAGGTCGCCGCCTGCGATATCGACAGCTTCGCCATCGCCGCAATCCGGCTCAACGCCGAGGCAAACGGCGTCACCGTCACGCCCGTTCAGGCGGATTTGATCGGGCAGGATCTGGGATGGGACACGGTTCTGGCAGGCGACATCTGCTACGAGCGCGATCTCGCGGAGCGGGTCACGGATTGGCTGTTCGCCCTGAGCCGGAGAGGCGCCACCGTTCTCATCGGCGATCCGGGCCGCAGCTACCTTCCCAAGGAGCGGCTCGACAGGCTTGAGGTCTACGAGGTTCCGGTCACGCGGACCCTGGAAGATGCCGAGATCAAGAAGACCAGCGTCTGGGAATTTCGGTAAAGATACCAATAGCTTACGGCAGACACCGTTGCAGGAGAGCAAAATCTGTGAGCGGATTGCGGCAATGCCCCCTCAGGACGTCGCTTGAGGTTCTCGCGCCTGCTGGCCGCTGCGCCCATTGCTGATTCAAGACCGCTCCTGCCGGCCTGTTGACCATGCCGCGCTTGACGGGAAAGGCTTTTGGCATCAGCTAAACGGCGACGGCCTGATCCCGAACGGCCGCCGTGGATTGCAGCATGTCTTTGATGTCCCCTTCCCCTGAGAGCCTCGCAGGCCCCGCCCCGCGCCACCGCACGGTGGGTGTGCGGGTCGGCTCCGTCATGGTCGGTGGCGGCGCGCCGATCGTCGTCCAGTCGATGACCAACACGGATACGGCGGATGTGGATTCCACCGTCGCCCAGGTGGCGGCGCTCAGCAGGGCCGGTTCGGAACTCGTGCGCATCACGGTGGACCGGGACGAGGCCGCGGCAGCGGTGCCGAAGATCCGCGAGCGGCTCGACCGGCTTGGGCTGTCGGTGCCGCTCGTGGGCGATTTCCACTATATCGGCCACCAGCTCCTCGCCGATCATCCGGCCTGTGCGGAAGCCCTCGACAAATACCGCATCAACCCCGGCAATGTGGGCTTCAAGGAGAAGAAGGACCGTCAGTTCGGCACAATCGTCGAAATGGCGATCAGGTACGGCAAGGCCGTGCGCATCGGTGCCAACTGGGGCTCTCTCGACCAGGAGCTTCTCACCCACCTGATGAACGAGAACGCTGCTTCCGCGAACCCGCGCGACATGCGCTGGGTGACGCGAGAGGCGATGATCCAGTCCGCCCTACTCTCCGCGGCCCGTGCGGAAGAGATCGGCCTCGCTAAGGACCGCATCATCCTATCCGCCAAGGTCTCGGCGGTGCAGGACCTGATCGCCGTCTATCAGGAACTGGCCCGCCGTTCCGATTACGCGATCCATCTGGGCCTCACCGAAGCCGGCATGGGGACGAAGGGCATCGTGGCCTCTTCCGCGGCCATCGGCATCCTGCTGCAGCAGGGCATCGGCGATACGATCCGTTATTCCCTCACGCCCGAACCGGGCGGCGACCGCACGATCGAGGTGAAGACGGCTCAGGAATTGCTCCAGACCATGGGTTTCCGCACCTTCGTGCCTCTGGTCGCGGCCTGTCCGGGCTGCGGGCGCACCACCTCGTCCGTCTTCCAGGAGCTGGCGCGGGATATCCAGAACTGGATTTCCTCTTCCATGCCCGCGTGGCGGCGCACCTATCCCGGCGTCGAGAATCTGAACGTGGCCGTGATGGGCTGCATCGTGAACGGCCCCGGCGAGTCGAAGCACGCCAATATCGGCATTTCGCTCCCCGGCACGGGCGAGCAGCCGGCCGCGCCCGTCTTCATCGACGGAAAGAAAGCTATGACATTACGCGGCCCGACGCTCGCTCAGGACTTCCAGAAGATCGTGCTCGACTATATCGAGAAGACCTATGGTCAATCGGGGCGCGATGCCGCCGAATAAGGTGCATGGAACCCTGATCGAAATTCCGTTTTAAGCTCAGGCGCGATATGCTAGACAGCCGCCGCGCCGGCAGTGACGGCCGCTGCACTCACCAGCGCATCGTGTGGAAAAGTGGATCCGGTTTTCCACTTAAACGATGCGCTCCCTGAGGAAGAGAGCATCGGATGGATCCCAAAAGTGGTATCCACTTTCGGGTCCGAGGCTCAGAGAAGGGGCCGCCCTTCGTCGTTATTGCAGAGTGACTTGGAACAAGGGCCGCCCGCGGGCCATCCGCAGCAGAAAAGCACACATGGCAGAACAACAAGCTGTCGCTCCCGGGCACGCGGATTCCGCAGCTCCGGAGGCTACCCTCCCCGAAGCTCATGCCCATACCCCCGGGGGTTTTTGGACACTCATGCTCGGCGCCATCGGCGTCGTGTTCGGCGACATCGGCACGAGCCCGCTCTACGCCTTCAAGGAATCCGTTGCCGCGGCTTCCGCAGGTGAACCTCTGACGCGCGATGTCATTCTCGGCGTCCTGTCCCTGATCCTGTGGTCGCTCGTTCTGGTCGTGACCATCAAATATGTCGTGATCCTGCTGCGCGCGGACAACAAGGGCGAAGGCGGAACCTTGACCCTCGTCGCTCTGGCGCAGCGCGCCGTCCGACACAGAGGCGGCCTCGTGCTTGCGCTCGGCATCATGGGCGCGGGCCTCTTCTATGGCGATGCGGTTCTCACCCCCGCCATCTCGGTTCTTTCCGCGGTGGAAGGCCTGAAGCTCGTCGCCCCTGACCTCGAATCCTACGTGGTGCCGATCACGCTCGGAATTCTGGCCGCCCTCTTCATCGTCCAGAGCCGCGGAACGGGCAAGGTCGCCTCCTTCTTCGGCCCCATCATGCTCGTCTGGTTCGCGGCTCTCGCCATCGCGGGCGCAATGCATATCGCCGACGACCCCACGGTTCTCACCGCCATCAACCCGCTTCACAGCATCAGCTTCTTCATCAACCATCCGGCCGTTTCGCTCGCCGTCCTGGGTGCCGTCTGTCTGTCGGTGACCGGCGCCGAAGCACTCTACGCGGACCTCGGCCATTTCGGTGCAAAGCCGATCCGCAGCGCGTGGCTCTATCTCGTTTTCCCGGCGCTCGTGATCAACTATTTCGGCCAGGGCGCGATGGTGCTTGCCCATCCCGAGACGGCCGAGTCGCCTCTCTTCCATCTGGTCCCGGAATGGGCGCTGGTGCCCATGATCATCCTGGCGACGCTCGCCACGATCATCGCGAGCCAGGCCGTGATCACCGGTGCGTTCTCTCTCACCCGCCAGGCGATCCAGCTCGGTCTTCTGCCGCGCTTCGAGATCCGCTTCACGTCGGAAACCCACCAGGGCCAGATCTATCTGCCGCGCGTCAACTGGATGCTGCTGTTCGGCGTGATCGTGCTCGTCCTGATCTTCGGCTCGTCGAGCAACCTGTCGCACGCTTACGGCGTGTCCGTGTTCGGATCGATGTCGGTGGATGCGATCCTCGCCATCATCGTGATCTGGAAGGGCTGGCGCTGGTCGCCGGGCCTGACGCTCGCGATGATGCTGCCCTTCCTCTTCATCGATCTCGCCTTCTTCGGCGCGAACCTGCTGAAGCTGTTCACGGGCGGCTATGTGCCAATCATCCTCGCCTCGGTTCTCATCGTCACCATGTGGACCTGGGTGAAGGGCACGAACATCCTCTTCGAGAAGACCCGCAAGATCGACGTGCCCCTGCTCGAACTGGTGCAGATGCTCGAGAAGAGCCCGCCGCACCGGGTGAAGGGCACCGCCGTCTTCCTCACGAGCGATCCCGACACCGCACCCGCGGCCCTTCTGCACAACCTCAAGCACAACAAGGTGCTGCACGAGAAGAACGTGATTCTCACCGTTCGCAGCGAGGACATTCCGCGTGTGGAGGACGAGGACCGCGTCGCCATCGAGCATGTGGGCGACTCGTTCTGGCGCATCCGCCTGAGCTACGGCTATATGGAGACTCCGAATATCCCGCGCGGTCTCGCGATCCTGCGCAAGCAGGGCTTCAAGTTCGACATCATGGCGACGTCGTTCTTCCTCTCGCGACGCTCGATCCGCCCGGCCAGCCAGTCCGGCATGCCTCTCTGGCAGGACAAGGTGTTCATCAGCCTTGCGAAGTCGGCGAGCGACGCCACCGACTTCTTCCAGATCCCCACCGGCCGCGTGGTGGAAGTGGGCACTCAGGTCACTGTGTAACGCTTGCAAGTTGCCATTCCATCTCCGGAGTGGCAGCTTCCCGGCATGACGATCACGCTCCTTCGCCCATGCCTCGAATGGTTGCCGGCCTATGAGCAGGCGCTCATACAAGGCTGGTCTCCCAATGCGGACAGCAACAACGGCCCTCAGCAGCTGATGGCGCTGAGGGCCGATCCCGAGCGCTTTCTTCACGAACTCCGCAACAGCACGACCGTCCGCCAGCCTGACGGACGTGTCGTGCCGCGTTTACCCGCGCATGATTTCTGGATCAGCGATGGAGAATTCTGCGGACGCATCAGCTTCCGCTTCGAGTGGGGCGTGAAGGAACTCACTCCCACATCCTACGGCCATGTCGGCTATTCCATCGTGCCTTGGAAGCAACGGCGCGGCTATGCGACCGAGGCCCTGCGACAGGTTCTCTTTGTCGCTCATGAAGAGGGGTTTGCGCGGGTTCAGATCACCTGCGACGACGACAACGAAGGCTCTCGCAAAGTGATCCTCGCCAATGGCGGCATTCCGGATGGCACCTTCCCGCATCTCACGCGGCCGGGCCATCGGAAGCTCTCCTTCTGGGTGCCCACGCACGCGCGCTGATCGCCCGTCACCATCCGACTGCCTTGACCAGGGGAGAGATTGCTCCTAACCGACGCTCTTTCCGCCGAGGACTTCTCTCTTGAGCACCGCTCCTTCTTCGTCCACCCCTGCCTTCACCCTCAGCCGCAGCGAGGCTGTGCTGGTGGCCGTCACGATGATCTGGGGCGCAACCTTCCTTACCGTCCAACTCGCTCTGAGCGTGAGCGGACCGTTGTTCTTCGTCGGTCTTCGCTTCGGCACCGCCGCCCTGATGATGGCGCTCATCGCCGCGCCGGTGCTGCGCGGGCTGACGTGGAAGGAGATCAAGGCGGGCGTGATGATCGGGATCGCGATCTTCTTAGGCTACACGCTGCAAACCTGCGGGCTGCAATACATCCCCAGCAGCAAATCGGCCTTCATCACGGCGCTCTATGTGCCCATCGTGCCGCTGCTGCAATGGCTCGTGCTGAAGAAGCCGCCTGGCATCATGGCCTGGACGGGCGTCGCCTTCGCCTTCATCGGCCTCGCGCTGCTGGCAGGTCCCGATGGAACCTCCATCGGCCTTGGTCTCGGTGAATTGCTGACGCTCCTTTCCTCCATCGCCATCTCGGCCGAGATCATCCTCATCGGTGGCTTCGCCGGAAAGGTCGATGCGCGCCGCGTCACCGTCGTGCAGCTCGCGACGACGTCTCTTCTCGCGCTCGGCCTCATGGCGCCGCTCGGTGAGCCGCTGCCGGAACCGTCATGGCTTCTCATCCTCAGCGCTGTCGGTCTCGGGCTTGCCAGCGCCGGCATTCAGCTCGCGATGAACTGGGCGCAGAAGACGGTGTCGCCCACGCGCGCCACGGTGATCTATGCGGGCGAGCCTGTATGGGCCGGAATCGTCGGCCGCATCTATGGCGAGCGGCTGCCTGCCGCTGCATTGATCGGCGCAGCGCTGATCGTTGCCGGCGTGATCGTCAGCGAGATGAAGCTGCCGCGCTGGTTCAGGAGCCGGCAATCGGCGAGCGCATAAGACACATCACACCACCGCCCTCATCCTGAGGAGGATTGCGTCAGCAATCCGTCTCGAAGGAGGTTTCAGAATGCACTGGAGCTTCCTTCGAGACGCAGCCTAAAGGCTGCTTCTCAGGATAGGGGGAGAAGATGGAAACGTACTAAACCTCGCGCTCGACGACGAAACGCACGGCATCGCGCAAGGTCTGCGCCCTCTCGCCGAAACCCTCAAGCGCGGCATCCGCCTTCTCGACGAGCTGACGGCATTCGCGCTTGGCGCCATCGAGTCCGAGCAGATCGACCAGCGTCGCCTTGCCTTTTTCCTGATCCTTGCCCGTGCGCTTGCCGAGCGCCTCAGGCGTTGCCTCGCGGTCGAGGATGTCATCGGCCACCTGGAACGCAGCACCGAGAGCGCGCCCGTACTCCACGAGGCTTCGGCGCGCACCCGCATCGGCCTTTCCGAGGATCGCGCCGGCTTCCACCGAAAAGGCGAGGATCGCGCCCGTCTTCATCATCTGAAGCTGGCGCACCGCCGCTTCGCCCATGGTTACAGCGCCATAGCGGCCCTCCGCCGAGAGATCGAGCAACTGCCCGCCCACCATGCCGCCAAGACCGGAAGCGCGGGCAAGCCCCAGCACGAGATCGGAACGCACGGCGGGATCCGAATCGGTTTCAGGATCGGCCAGCACCTCGAAGGCCAGCGTCTGGAGCGCATCTCCCACGAGAATCGCAGTCGCCTCGTCATAGGCTTTGTGCACCGTGGGACGGCCACGGCGCAGGTCGTCGTCATCCATGGAGGGCAGATCGTCATGCACCAGGGAATAGCAATGCAGGAGCTCGATGGCCGATCCTGCCCGCAACGGGCCCTGCCCCTCGGAGCCGAAGAGACGAGCCGCCTCGATGGTGAGGAAAGGCCTCAATCGCTTGCCGCCTGCCAGTACAGCATGCCGCATGGCCTCCATGAGCCGGGCGGGCCGGGCAATCTCGCCGTGGCGGAGATTGTCTGCTAGCAAGGCTTCGAGATTGGCTTCGACAAGCCTTGCGGCCTCGTTGAGTCGCGCGCTGAAGGTGCTGGTGGATGGCGTCATGATGAGCCCGAATTCGGAAGGGGCGGCCGCTCCCTCCGAGGAGAATGTTGGTGGACGAACGGGCCGGCGATGGACGTTGCGGTGGGAGCACGCGCGCGAGCCGATGACGGCCGCCCGTTTCTTCCGCCGCCTCGTCCAGATCGGCCTTGGCGCTATTCTCTTATGGGTTGGAGCCGTTCTTTGGCTAGGGCTTTCGTACTGGGTCGTGCCCCCGGTCTCGACTCTCATGCTCGGCCGCTGGCTCACCCTGCAGAGCGTGGAACGGGACTACGTGCCCCTCGACGAGATCTCCCCTCACCTGCCGCTCGCGGTCATGACCTCGGAGGACAGCCGGTTCTGCGAGCACATGGGCGTGGACTGGACCGCCCTGCGCGAGGTGGTGGAAGAGGCCGACGAGGACGGGCCCTCCCGCGGGGCCTCGACCATTCCCATGCAGGTGGCCAAGAACCTGTTTCTCACGCCGAGCCGCTCCTATATCCGCAAAGGACTGGAGATACCGGTTGCCCTTTATCTCGACCTCATCTGGTCCAAGCGGCAGATGATGGAAGTCTATCTCAACATAGCCGAGTGGGGCGAAGGGGTCTTCGGAGCCGAAGCTGCGGCGCAGAAATATTTCCGGAAACCCGCCAAGAACCTGACCCGCCGGGAGGCCGCCCTGCTCGCCCGGGCGCTTCCCAATCCGCTCAGGCGCAATCCGGCCCGGCCGACCGCCCGTCTGAGTGCTCTGGCAGGCCAGCTTCAGGCGCGGATGGCGGGGGCTGCCCCCTACAGCGAATGCCTGAAGCCCTGACCTGCGACCACGAAAGCCCTTTTGATGCAGGAAAGGGCTAGATATTTCCTCCAAGACCTTGTATGAGGCGCAACCTCATCAAGTTTGAGATGTGAGCGTTCCCCGGTTGAGCGGGCGCTCCGCTTTTTTGACCGGAGACGAGAAATGGCCGTTCCTAAGAGAAAAACGTCGCCCTCGCGGCGTGGCATGCGTCGCTCCGCCGATGCCTTGAAGGCCCCGACCTACATCGAGGACAAGGATTCCGGCGAGCTTCGCCGTCCTCACCACATCGACCTGAAGACCGGCATGTACCGTGGCCGTCAGGTTCTGAAGGTGAAGGCTGAGTAAGCTGACGCGGCATGCGAGATAAAAGAGCCGGCGCGCAATGCGCCGGTTTTTTTTATGCCCGCAATCCCCAAGAGCATCGTTGACTGCGGAACGGGAGATCCGCGTCAGCGAAAACCGGATCCACTTTTCCGCATAATCCCCAAAATCCCTGATTTTCCTTGATCTTTTACAGTTCATTAAGCCTGAAGGCCGATCCTTGAGCCTCGATTTCGAACGGGGCGAAGCCTTCCGGCGCATCGCGCGTCTCCGCCCCCTCTGTGTTTGCGTATCCGAGGGTGAGAGTGATGGCGACGAAGCGGCCGGGTCGGGCGGGGATTTTTGAAGGAACACCCCGGACGCCGCGCAAGCGCCAAGGCCCTGAGGCCTTCCCGACCTCCCATTCCGGCGCCGCCTATTCCTGGGACATTCTGTCCGACACCCTGGCCTGGAGCCCCAATGCGGCCGCTCTGCTGGGCCTCTCGGCCCGCGATCTGCCACGGACAGGCAAAGCCTTCGCCCAGCTCGTGGAGCCGGGAAGCGGCGCCGACCGCCAGGAGGCGATCGCCGCTGATGGCAATTGCAGCTTCGAGACCCGCTATGCCCTGCGTCTCGGGCCCGATCAGATTCTCATGGTGGAGGATGCGGGCCGCTGGCAGCCGGATATCCAAGGCCGCCCCGCTTTCGTACGGGGCCTGCTGAGGGCCGACAGGAGCTTGGCCCCCCAGGCGCTGCCCGCACGGATCCAGGCCCGGTCCGGCCTGCTGCGGCAGATCCAGAACGGCATCAACGAGGCCCTTCGCCTCTCCCAGACCTGCACCCTGATCGCCGGTTCTCTCGACGGGGAGGATGCGGATGCGCTCGATATCATCGCCCGCAAGCTCCGCCCGATGATGCGGCGGCACGACCATTTCGGGGCCCTGAGCGCGAGCCGCTTTACCCTGACCCTGACCGGCTGCCCGGCCCTGGAGGCCGCCGGCGCCATGAAGCGGGTGGCGAGCTTGCTGAAGGATTGCTCGGGCCGGCTGACCCTCGCCGCCGCCTGCGCTCCCGACCATACGTTCAAGGCCACGAAGCTGCTGCGCTTTGCCGAGCAGGCCCTTGAGGCCGCGCTTGCAGGCCGTGAACCCTTCAAGCTCTACGATTCCCGGCCCGCGCCCCGTTCTGCAGCGGCCGAGAAGGCCCCCTTCGATGTAGTGGCGGCCCTTAACGCTAGGCGCCTGACCCTGGCCTGCCGGCCCATGATCGACGCCCACAGCCGCAGCCCCGTTCTGATGCAGGCCATGGCCGCCCTGCCCGACCCCAACGGGCGAATGATCTCGCTCGGTCCGGTACCTGCTCTGAACGATGCGAACCTGAGCCTCCTCGTGGACGGGCGCATGCTGGAACTGGCGGCGGATTACCTCGCCTGCCACCGCCAAGAGCGCCTTGCCCTGCCGGTCTCCCCCGCAACCTTGAAGGATGCGCAATGGCTGCCGATGCTCGCCGCCCATCTCGGCGCGCGGCCTGGCATCGAGTCCCGCCTCGTGATCGCGGTGCCTGAGATCGCGCTGGCCAAGGATGCGTCGCTCGTCGGACGTCTCCATGCCATGAAGGCCATCGGCATCGGCCTGTCGCTGTCCGGCTTCGGCCTCGGGCATGTGTCGCCGGCAGCCCTGCGCCACATGCCCTTCGACATGCTGAAAATCGACGGCGTCTTCATCCAACCGCTCAAGCGCTCGACGGAGGGTCGCCTCTTCGTGCGCGCCCTCGTCGATCGGGCGCAGACCATGGGTATCGCCATTGCCGCCGAGTGGGTGGACGACGAGGCAAGCGCGCGGCTGCTGACCGCCTGGGGCGTGGATTACCTGGAAGGCGCTCTGTTCGGCGAGCCGGAGGCTGTCGTGCAACCTCAGAATCTGCAGCAGATGCTGAAGAAGGCCAGGGCCTGAGCCATGACTGCTTTCCTCCACCCCGTCATCACCGGCCTTGTGCCGGTGACCCCGCTTCGGTGAGGCGCAGGGAGCGCCTTTCTCATCGAGATGGCCGGGACAAGCCCGGCCATGACGAGGAAGAGATAAACTAGCTTTACTTGTTCGCCAGCCTGTCGAGCTTGGCCTGCATGTCGGCCATCTGGCGCTTGAGGGCGTCGAGGTCGCTGGGCTCCTCGGCTTGAGGAGGAGCCTTCGCGGGAGCGCCGGCCCCTCCCTGAGGGAAAGGCGAGAACATGCGCATGGCTTCGGTGAAGAAGCTCATGTTCTTGCGCACCTGCTCCTCCATGGCCTGGAAGGCCGAAGGGCCGAAGGCCTGGGCCATCTGGTCCCTGAGCTTCTGCTGCTCCTGGGACAGATTGTTCATGGAAAATTCGAGATAGCTCGGCACCAGGGCCTGCATGCTGTCGCCATAGAAGCGGATGAGCTGGCGAAGCACCGTCACGGGCAGAAGGTTCTGCCCTTCCTTGTTCTCCTGCTCGAAGATGATCTGGGTCAGGACGCTGCGGGTGATATCCTCGCCCGACTTTGCGTCGTAGACCACGAAATCCTCGCCCTGGCGGACCATGCCGGCCAGATCTTCCAGCGTCACATAGGTCGAGGTGCCGGTGTGATAGAGGCGGCGGTTGGCATATTTCTTGATGACAGTCGGCTGTTTTTCCGTCGCCATGTGGCCCGATACGCTCCTGAAAACCGGTGGCCGGGGCTCCCAGAGGGATCTCAGCCGCCTTAACGATTATAAGCCTTATGCTCCGCGATCAAAGCGCCAAAAGTCTAAGAGCATCCCGGCCGGGTTGATCTATCCTGTTCTTGACATCCCCCCATATGGGGCTTTGATCGCACAAGCACTATTTCATTCAAGAGTACGAGAGACAGGAGAGAGGAATGGCCCAAGACAGCATCGTCATCGTCGGCGCCGCGCGCACCGCGGTCGGCTCCTTCAACGGCGCTTTTGCCAATACCCCGGCTCATGAGCTGGGCGCCGTCGCCATCAAGGCGGCCCTCGAGCGCGCCAAGGTCGACGCAGGTGAGGTGGACGAGGTGATCCTCGGCCAGATCCTCACCGCAGGCCAGGGCCAGAACCCGGCCCGTCAGGCCGCCATGGCTGCGGGCGTGCCGCAGGAGAAGACCGCCTGGGGCCTCAACCAGCTCTGCGGCTCGGGTCTTCGCACCGTCGCCATCGGCATGCAGCAGATCGCCAACGGCGATGCCAGCGTCATCGTGGCCGGCGGCCAGGAATCCATGTCGCTCGCCCCGCATGCCGCGTATATGCGCGCCGGCACCAAGATGGGCGACTTCAAGCTCGTCGACACCATGCTGAAGGACGGCCTGATGGATGCCTTCAACGGCTACCACATGGGCAACACCGCCGAGAACGTGGCCCAGCGCTGGCAGCTGACCCGCGAGGAGCAGGACCAGTTCGCCACCGCCTCCCAGAACAAGGCCGAGGCCGCGCAGAAGGAAGGCCGCTTCAAGGACGAGGTCACGCCCGTCACCATCTCGACCCGCAAGGGCGACATCGTCGTGGACCAGGACGAGTACATCCGCGCCGGCACGACCGTCGAGGCGCTCGCCAAGCTGAGGCCTGCCTTCTCGAAGGACGGCACGGTGACCGCCGGCAATGCCTCGGGCATCAATGACGGCGCCGCCGCCCTCGTGCTCATGACGGAGGCCGAAGCGCAGAAGCGCGGGCTCACGCCGCTTGCCCGCATCGCCTCCTGGGCGACGGCCGGCGTCGATCCGGCCGTCATGGGCACGGGCCCGATCCCGGCCTCCCGCAAGGCGTTGGAGAAGGCCGGCTGGAAGGTTCAGGACCTCGAGCTCGTGGAAGCGAACGAGGCCTTCGCGGCTCAGGCGCTCGCGGTCAACAAGGATATGGGCTGGGATCCGTCCATCGTGAACGTGAACGGTGGCGCCATCGCCATCGGTCACCCGATCGGCGCCTCCGGCGCGCGCGTGCTCGTGACCCTGCTGCACGAGATGGGCCGCCGCAACGCCAAAAAGGGCCTCGCCACCCTCTGCATCGGCGGCGGCATGGGCGTTGCCATGTGCCTGGAGCGCTAAGACGCTTCTGGCAGACCTCTTCTCAGCACTATTGCTGATCATCGAGACGGCTTGCACCTCAAAAGGTGCAAGCCGTTTTCGTTAGGCCAAATGGCCTAAGTGAAATAACGGGCCTACACCCTTCCACACCGCGCCACATGTAATAAGCTGGGACTGGAAGTTGCCGGCCAACGGCACTCCACCTCACCATGGGATTCACCAGAGATCCACCAAGGAAACGCTTGAGGAAGGAAACAGTATGGCGCGCGTTGCATTGGTCACCGGAGGCACCCGCGGCATCGGCGCCGCGATCTCAAAAGGCTTGAAAGACGCAGGCTACAAGGTTGCCGCCAATTACGGCGGCAATGACGAAGCCGCCAATCAGTTCAAGACAGAGACCGGCATCCCGGTCTTCAAGTTCGATGTTTCCGATTCGGCATCCAGCGAGAGCGGCATCAGAGCCGTCGAAGCCGAACTCGGCCCGGTCGACATCCTGGTCAACAACGCAGGCATCACCCGCGACGGCATGTTCCACAAGATGACGTTCGATCAATGGTCCGCCGTGATCCGCACCAACCTCGATTCCATGTTCACCTGTACGCGTCCCGTGATCGAGGGCATGCGCGAGCGCGGCTTCGGCCGCATCATCGTGATCTCGTCCGTTAACGGCCAGAAGGGCCAGATGGGCCAGGCGAACTATTCCGCCGCCAAAGCCGGCGTGATCGGCTTCGCCAAGGCGCTCGCGCAGGAGAATGCGAACAAGGGCATCACGGTGAACGTGATCGCCCCCGGCTACATCGCCACCGAGATGGTGAGGGCCGTTCCCGAGGAAGTGCTGAAATCCAAGATCCTGCCGCTCATTCCGGTCGGCCGCCTCGGCGAGGCCGAGGAGATCGCGCGCGGCGTGCTGTTCCTTGCCAGCGACGAGGCCGGCTTCGTGACCGGCTCGACTCTCACCATCAATGGCGGCCAGTACATGGCCTGACAAAAGGGCTGTCCCGGACGCAGCATTGGCCCTGCGTCCGGGCTCGTACACGCGCTGCACAATCTTTCGGATGGGGCAATGAATGAATCGGATCGACATGGCAGGCCGGACCGTGGTCGTCACCGGCGGAGCGCGGGGCATCGGCTATGCCATCGGCGAGAGGCTCGTTCAGTCGGGCGCGAGAGTCGCCATCTGGGATCTGCACCTCGAGGACGCTGAGGCGAGTGCCGCCGCCCTTTCCAAGGACTGCGTCGGCCTCAGCGTCGATGTGGCGGACAGCCTCTCCGTCGAGCACGCCACGCAGCAGACACGCGCCGCTTTCGAGCGCATCGACGGGCTGGTGAACGGGGCCGGCATTACCGGCCCGGTCAAGCCCTTGACGGAGTATTCGGCTGACGAATGGCGCAGCGTCGTCGAGGTCAACCTGACGGGGACCTTCAACTGCTGCCGGTCCATCGTGCCGATCATGCAGGAGAACAACTACGGCCGTATCGTCAACATCGCGTCGGTCGCCGGCAAGGAGGGCAATCCCAATCTCGCCGCCTACAGTGCCGCAAAGGCCGGCGTGATCGGCCTTACCAAATCACTCGGCAAGGAGCTCGCGAAGACGGGTATCGCCGTCAACTGCATCACGCCTACCACCGCCAAGACCAAGATCCTCGACACGCTGACGCCGGAATTCATCGAATACATGCGTGTGCGAATTCCACGGGACCGCTTCGTTGAACTGCACGAGATCGCCGCCATGGTGGCCTGGCTTCTCTCCGAGGAGAACTCCTTCACGACGGCCGCCACCTTCGACCTGAGCGGCGGGCGCACGACCTATTAGGGTCGTCTCACAAAACACCGCCCTCATCCTGAGAATCTGGCTCACAAAGATTGTGACGCATGTTTCCCTCCCCCTGGCGGGGAGGGCCAGGGTGGGGATCGGAAAGTCGGAGCGCTGCGACATTCCAGAGAGCACAACACTCATGCAACGTCATGGCCGGGCTTGTCCCGGCCATCCCGATCGGCAAAGCGTCATGCTCCACGCATCGGGATCACCGGCACAAGGCCGGTGATGACAGTTCTGCTGGTTTCATCACTCACCCGGTCGCACCACTCCCACCCCTGCCCCTCCCCGCAAGGGGGGAGGGAAATCACGCCTTTACTGGCAGCAACGCCACTCTCTGCTTCGCTTTCTTACGGATGACATGCTAGGTGGCGGGCATCATGACGACTCGCACCGCCACCTCCATCGGCCTCACCGCCATCCTGCTCTGGTCCATGCTCGCCCTTTTCACGGCAGCCACGGGCAAGATCCCTCCATTCCAGCTCAACGCCATGACCTTTCTCGTTGGCGGGCTTGTCGGCATGGTGAGCTGGATCGCGCGCCCCGAAGGCATCAAGGCGCTGCGCCAGAAGCCTGTCGTCTGGGCGCTTGGGATTGGCGGCCTGTTCGGCTATCACGCGCTTTATTTCGCAGCGCTCCGCTGGGCGCCGCCGGCTGAGTCGGGCCTGATCAATTATCTCTGGCCGCTTCTGATCGTGCTGTTCTCGTCACTGCTTCCAGGCGAGCATTTGCGCCCCGCGCACCTTGTCGGCGCGCTTCTGGGATTTGCGGGTGTCGTCGTGCTGATCGCCGGGCGCGGCGCATTCGATGCACGGGCGGAGTATCTGCCCGGCTATCTGTGTGCCTTCGTGGCCGCCTTCGTTTGGGGGGCCTACTCGGTGCTCTCGCGGCGCTTCGGCCAGGTGCCGACCGATGCGGTGGCCGGATTCTGCCTCATGACATCGCTGTTGAGCTGGGTCTGCCACTTCGCCTTCGAGACCACGGTGTGGCCGGAGACGACGACGCAATGGCTGGCCGTTCTCGCGCTGGGCTTGGGCCCCGTGGGCGCGGCCTTCTATGTCTGGGACATCGGCATGAAGCGCGGCGACATTCGCCTTCTCGGTGTTGCATCCTATGCGGCACCCGTGCTCTCGACGCTCCTGCTCGTTCTCGCTGGCTACGCAGAGCCGACGCTGACGCTCGCGCTCTCCTGCGGCCTTATCGTTGCAGGGGCACTCGTTGCTACATTGACACCTAGGCGGACCGTCCGGGCATGACCCGGTGGGTGTAGCGGTAGGCCGTCTCGAAGCCGACCGTCTTATAAAGCGAGAGTGCGACCTCGTTCTCTTCGCGCACCTGGAGATAGGCGCTATGCGCGCCCTCCTGGCAACCCCAAGCCATGAGGCTCGCGACGACGCGGCGGCCAAGGCCGATGCCGCGCAGTTCGGGCAACACCACGACGTCGTAGAGCCCAATATAGCCGCGCTCGACAACGCCCAAGCCCCAGGCCACCGGCTTCTCGTCGAGGTCGAGCGTGGCGAAGGCCGCTTTCGGACGGATGCGGGAGACGATCTGCATCAGGGTCGCGTCGTCGGCCTTGTCGCCGCCATAGGCTTCCGCCGCCTCGCGCACCCAACGCTTGGAGGCATGCGGCTCAAGACCGATCTCGGGATCGACTTCGCAATCCCCAGCCTTGATCGGCGCCATAAGCACATGCGTCGGCTCGATTTCCTTGAAGCCGCGCATTCTCAGGCGCTCGTCCACATCCGCAGACTGTAATCCATTCAGGCGGAAGGTGGGGCGCACATTCGCCTCGACGAAGCGGGCGATCATGTAATCGATGAGCTCTTCGTCGAGATCAGCATTCGGCAGGAAGGGCGTCGCGGAATTGGCGCGCTTGGAATAGCCGTTGGCGAGACGCAGGATCCAGCCCTCATAGGCTTGATAGTCGAACGACGGCCAAGCGTTCAGGAGCCTGCTTTCGAGTCCGATGATGAGGCTGTGGTCGTTCATGGGACGTGCCGCTCCTGCCATGCTGTCCTCTAGAGCCGCTTCCACTTGCGTGGAATCTGCTCCCTTCTTTGCTCAGCCGCATTTTTGAACGGCGAACCGGATCCACTTCGCCGAAAAATGCTCTCCGTCAGAACCTGTTCTTCCATTCCCGCAGGGATTGGAAGACCTCCACGGGCGCAGCCCCTTCCTTATGAACGGTTTTCGCGAGCGCAGGCTCCCCTGCTCGCAAGAAGGGATTGGTGGCCTTTTCCTGTCCGACGGTCGTCGGCACGAGGAAGCGCCCTTCCGCCTTCGCCTGCTCGGCCTCCCGAGCACGTGCCTTCAGCGCGGCATTGTCAGGATCGGCCGCCAGCGCGAAGCGCGCGTTCGAGAGCGTGTAGTCGTGGCCGCAATAAACGCGCGTGTCATCGGGCAAAGCGGCAAGCCGCTGCAGCGTGCGCCAGAAATCGGCATAGGTGCCCTCGAACATGCGTCCGCAGCCGAGGGTGAAGAGGGTATCGCCTGCGAACAATGCGCTATCCTCATCGAACCAATAGGATACGTGATCGGCGCAATGGCCTGGCGTTTCGAGAACCCTGGCTTGGAGGGTGCCCACCAGGACCCCATCGCCTTCGCGAACCCACAGATCAGCGCTCGGCACCGCCTCGCGGGCCTTGGCGGGCGCCACAACCCGGCAGCCGGTGCGGCCCTTCAAGGCATCGATGGCCTGCACGTGATCGCTGTGACGATGGGTGACGAGAATGTCGGTGAGGCTCCATCCTGTCTCGGCGAGAGCCGCGAGGATCGGCCCCTCCTCGGGCGCGTCGATCGCGGCGCAGGCGCCCGTCTTGGGATCGTGGATCAGAACACCGATATTGTCCTGCAGGCAGAGAAAGGCGTGGATCTGGGCTGACATCGAGGAACCTTGTCTTGATGCGCTCTGAGCTATCATGGAACACTCGAACCTTGAAACCAGATCCCGCTCCGACATGAAAGGTTGTCGGGCCGGATCGAAAGGCACCGTGACGAGGCCATGAGCATCGACATCACCGACCTGCGCAGCTTCTATGCGAGCCCCCTCGGGGCCGTGACGCGCCGCTATGTCGGCCGGGCGGTCGATAAATTCTGGGGGCCGCTGACGGGCCTGCGCGTGCTCGGCCTCGGCTATGCGCCGCCGTACCTCTCGGGCGTGAAGGGCGATTGCGAGCGCGCGCTCGCCTTCATGCCCGCAAGCCAGGGCGTGGTGAACTGGCCGAGCACCGGAGCCTCGGCCTCGGCGCTCGTCGATCCGCTCATGATGCCCCTGCCGGACGCCTCCATCGACCGCGTGCTCGTGGTCCACGCTCTCGAGACCGTGGAGAGCCCGAGCGAGCTTTTGCACGAGATCTGGCGCATCCTGACCCCCGGCGGACGCATCATCATGGTCGCCCCCAACCGGCGGGGCCTTTGGGCGCGGATGGACACCACCCCCTTCGGCTATGGCCAGCCCTATAGCCGGTCGCAGCTCAAAAGCCTGATGCGGCAGACCTGGTTCTCGCCGGAAGGATGGGCCGAAACCCTCTACGTGCCGCCCCTCACCAACCGCCTGGTGCTCAGCACCGCCCAGGCCTGGGAGCGGATCGGCTCGGGCTTCTCCCTGCCCTTCGCGGGCCTTCACATCGTGGAGGCCACCAAGCAGCTCTATCGCCCCGGCACCGCCATGGCGGTGCGCCGCGCTCGCCGGGCGGCTCCGGTTTTCGTACCGGCACCGGCGACCCGGATGGGCGGCCTCCCTTGATTTCGCCCGGTTTTAGGGGAGTAAGACAGGGCTCAACTTGACTTGGACCGCCTAAATCGCCAGTGTCCGCCCGTCCCGGCGAGGCTATTCAGTCACGCCGGCATTCATTTTCCATAGAGCATCGTGCGGAAAAGTGGATCCGGTTTCCGCCCGGACGATGCTCTTGTTTAAGGAGAAAGCATCGGGTTGGTCCCAAAAGTGCAAATCCACTTTTGGGCCCGATGCAGTAGAGTCTGATGCGCAGTTATCTCGATTTCGAAAAGCCCGTCGCCGAGCTCGAGGCGAAGGTCGAAGAGCTCCGTGCCCTTGGTGAGAACCGGGATGCCGTTTCCATTTCGGATGACGTCTTGCGCCTCGAGGCCAAGGCGGCCGAGGCCCTGAAGGATCTCTATTCCAGGCTCACGCCCTGGCAGAAGACCCTGGTCGCGCGCCATCCGCAGCGGCCTCATTTCGTCGATTACTGCGCGGGCCTCATCACCGAGTTCACGCCGCTCTCCGGCGACCGCAAGTTCGCCGATGACGAGGCGATTCTCGCCGGCTTCGGCCGCTTCCGGGGCCAGCCCGTCTGCGTGCTGGGCCAGGAGAAGGGCCATAACACGGAAACCCGCATCCGGCACAATTTCGGCATGGCCCGCCCCGAGGGCTATCGCAAGGCCGCGCGCCTGATGGAGATGGCGGACCGGTTCAGCCTGCCGGTGATCTCCTTCGTGGACACCGCCGGCGCCTATCCGGGCATCGAGGCGGAGGAGCGCGGCCAGGCCGAGGCCATCGCCCGCTCGACAGAGATGCAGTTAGGCCTTGGCGTCCCGAACGTGTCCATCATCATCGGAGAGGGCGGCTCGGGCGGCGCGATTGCGATCGCCACCGCCAACAAGGTGCTGATGATGGAGCATGCCATCTACAGCGTGATCTCGCCGGAAGGCGCGGCCTCGATCCTCTGGCGCGACGCGGCTCGCGCCCAGGACGCCGCCACCAACATGAAGATCACCGCCCAGGACCTCCTGCGGCTCGGCATCATCGACGGCATCGTCACCGAGCCCGTGGGCGGCGCCCACCGGGATCCGGAGGCCGCCATCAAGGCGGCCGGCAATGCCATCGAGGAAGCCCTGCACGATCTCGGCAATATGGGCCCCGCGGAGATTCGGGATCACCGGGCCGAGAAGTTCCTCAATATCGGCCGCAAGCTCTAAGCAGCCGAGATGTGCTTCGCACGTCATCACCGGCCTTGTGCCGGTGATCTCGCTTTGCCTTTGTCTCTGTCCTTATCCTGAGGAGCAGAGTTTCCAAAGATCGGGATGGCCGGCACAAGGCCGGCCATGACGTGGAGAGCTTGGGGTTCGGTTGAAGTCTCACTCAGTCGCCCCTGCCCCTCCCCGCGAGGGGGAACCGGACGGCCCCGACGCTTTACAGGCACCTGAATACCTCCGGAGAGGTGACTCGTCGGGACGAGAAACCCAGTAATACATTCCCCTAAAGAGGCGAATTTACCTCCCATTAACCATGACTCCATCACCACCCCGCTTGCAGTAAGGGGCAGTTAAGGCTAACGATTTAAGCGTTAAGGGGAACTGTCAGGCATAATGCCGGCAGATCAGAAGATTGCGGGGTCCCCCATGTTGAAGCGTATCGCACTGGCTGCGAGCCTGGCGCTCGCGCTTGCGGCCTGCCAGGACGAGAATCTCGCCCGAGGCTCCACGCGCCACCTTGTGCCGATTCCGCCGGCTGCCATGGCCCTCATGTCCGCCAAGGGCATGACCAAGGACGATCCGATCCTGATCCGAGCCTACAAGAAGGAATCGGAGCTGGAGGTCTGGAAGCGCGGCTCCAACGGCAAGTACGCTCTCCTCAAGACTTACCCCATCTGCCGCTGGTCCGGCCAGCTAGGCCCGAAGACCCGCGAGGGCGACCGTCAGGTGCCGGAAGGCTTCTACACGGTCACTCCGGCGCAGATGAACCCGAATTCCGCCTATTACCTGTCGTTCGATACCGGCTACCCGAATGTGTATGACCGTTCGCTGGGCCGCAACGGCGGCGACATCATGGTTCACGGCTCGTGCACCTCGCGCGGGTGCTTTGCCATGACTGACCAGAACGTCGCGGAGATCTACGCCATCGCCCGCGAGGCGTTCGCCAGCGGACAGCGCGCCTTCCAGTTCCAGTCCTATCCGTTCCGGATGACGGCCGAGAACCTCGCCAAGCACCGCCTCGATCCGAACATCGCGTTCTGGAAGAACCTGAAGGAAGGTTCCGATACCTTCGAGGTGACGAAGGAAGAGGTGCAGGTGGCGGTCACCAACAAGCGCTATCAGTTCGGCAAGGACGCTTCCGTGGCTGAGGCCGTGATGCAGAAGCAGAGCCAGGACGAGAAGGAAGTGGCCGATCTCGTCGCCCGCGGCACGAAGCCGATCAAGCTCGTGTACAACGACGGCGACACGCACGAATCCTTCCGCACGGCTCTCGCCAATGTCACGGGCGTGAGCGATCCCAAGCTCGGTTACGTGAGCCGCATCGAAGGCATCTCCTCCGGCCCGCAGCAGGTCGCGCTCGACGACAGCGGCCGCGAGAAGATCGAGACGCCGACGACGGCTCTCGCCTTCGCCTCGATGAAGGAAGTGCCGGCAGAGGCTCCTCAGCCGAAGGCTGTCGCCTCGGCTCAGCCGGCTGCTGCTCCTGCTCCCGCCGCTGCCACGACGACGTCGGCCTCGCAGGAGACCCCCTTCTACAAGAAGATGTTCGGCGGCGTCGCCGACCTCTTCAGCACCTCGTCGTCACAGCCTGCCGCCGAGACGGCCCAGGCCGCGCCGACAACGGCTCCCACTGCTGCTCCCGCCGCCAAGATTCCGGCGAAGCCGCAGAAGCGTGCCGAGGCCATCTCGGGTGTGAAGGTGGCTCAGGTCAGGAACTGAGCGGTATTACGGTAAATCCTGACGCAAAGCCCGCCCTTACGGCGGGCTTTTTTATTGGGCTGCGGGCGGGCTGAGGACAGCGCGGCAACCTTCCGGCTTTCAAGTGGATTGTCGATCGGAGGTTCGCCGTGTTCTACGATCCGAGTGTCATCACCTTGCCTGGGCCGCTGCACGCGCAAATCGATCGTTTGGCTCAATCGCTCCTTCAGCCTGTCCAGACCATCGACTTTTCCGTTCCGCCTCTGGAGCCTGCGCTGATTCCGGCCGAATCGGTGTCCTGGCGCATCTTCAAGAATCCCGTTGCCGTCTTCATCGGCGGCGTGACGGCGGTCCTGCTGGAATTCGCCGAACCCCGCGTCCGCGACGGCGTCTGGCAGCACAGCAGCTTCCGGTCGGATCCGCTGAACCGGCTGCGGCGAACCGGGCTCGCCGCGATGATCACCATCTACGGCCCGCGCAGCAAGGCGGAAGCCATGATTGCCGGTGTCGTCAGGAGACATGAGCGCGTCGTTGGGCAAACCAGCGAGGGCGAACCGTATCATGCAAACGATCCGATGCTCCTCAATTGGGTCCACACAACCGCAGGCTTCGGCTTCACGGAGGCCTACCACGCATATGTGAGGGAGCTGACCGCGGATGAGCGCAGTTCGTTGTTCACCGAGGCCTCACCGATTGCGCGGCTTTACGGGGCTGTCGGTGCCCCCGCATCGCAATGCGAACGCGATACCATGTTTGAGAGCATGCAGCCGAGGCTTGTCGCATCGCCCATCGTGCTCGAGTTTCTGGACATCATGGCGCAGGCTCCGATCCTGCCGGGTCCAGCGCGTCCCTTGCAACGGATCCTGCTCAAGGCAGCCGTCGAGATCCTGCCGCCCTGGATGCGCGAGCGGCTCGGGCTTAAGGCTGCATGGTCCCTCAATTCCGTCGAGCGGATTCTGGTGCTCAGCATCGCCAAGGCAGGCGAGCGGCTCGTTCTTCCGTCATCGCCTGCCATCCAGTCGTGCCGCCGTCTCGGCCTGCCCGACGATTATCTCTATTAAGACTGAGAAGCGGTCATTCGTCCAAAGCAAAAGCCCGGCACGATGGCCGGGCTTTCTCGTTTCCTCTCAGCTTTCGCTTACGCCACGAACTGGCCGTGGCAGTGCTTGAACTTCTTGCCGGAGCCGCAGGGGCAGGGCTCGTTCCGGCTGACCCGGCCCCAGGTGGAGGGGTTGTTCGGATCGCGCTGACCGCCCGTGGACGGGTTGATGGCTGTCGCGGCAAAGCCTTGAGGTCCGCCCTCGCCGAAGGCCGCGCCCTGCGGCATGTCGAACTCGTTCTCGCCGGTGGCGGGATCGAGATGCTGCGGGAACATGGGCGGCAGCGTCTGGGCCTCGGGCTGCTGGAACACGACCTGAATCCGCATGAGCTGACCCGTCACCTGCTCACGCAGATGGCCCACAAGCGTGTTGAACAGCTCGAAGGCTTCCGACTTGTACTCGTTGAGCGGATCGCGTTGAGCGAGACCACGCCAGCCGATGACCTGACGCAGGTGGTCGAGGGTCACGAGGTGCTCGCGCCAGAGATGGTCGAGGCTCTGCAGCAGAACCTGCTTCTCGACGTAGCTCATCACCTCGGAGGAATTCGCCTCCACGCGCTGCGCGTAGGCTTCGTCCGCGGCCTTGGTGATGCGCTCGCGGATCTCGTCATCCGCAATGCCTTCCTCCTGCGCCCATTCCTCGACCGGCAGATCGAGGTTGAGGAAGTTGGCGATATTCTGCTTGAGGCCCTGAATATCCCACTGTTCCGCATAGGCGTTCTCGGGGATGGCGCGGGCGACGATGTCTTCGATCACGCCGTGACGCATGTCGTCGATAGTGTCGCGCACGCTCTCTTCCGCCATGAATTCCTTGCGCTGTTCGAAGACGACCTTGCGCTGGTCGTTCATGACGTTGTCGTACTTCAGGATGTTCTTGCGGATATCGAAGTTGCGCGCCTCGACCTTCGCCTGCGCGCGCTCGATGGCCTTGTTGATCCACGGATGGATGATGGCCTCGCCTTCCTTCAACCCGAGCTTCTGCAGCATGCCGTCCATGCGGTCGGAGCCGAAGATGCGCATCAGATCGTCCTGGAGCGACAGGTAGAACTTGGAGCGGCCCGGATCGCCCTGACGGCCCGAGCGGCCGCGCAGCTGGTTGTCGATGCGGCGGGACTCGTGACGCTCGGTGCCGAGCACGTAGAGACCGCCGGCTGCGAGCGCACGCTCCTTGAAGGCCGCGACCTCGTCGAGAATTTCCTTCTCGCGACGCGCACGCTCCTCGCCCTCGAGGCCAGCGAGCTCGCGCTCGAAACGCATCTTGGCGTTACCGCCGAGCTGAATGTCGGTGCCGCGGCCTGCCATGTTGGTGGCAATCGTGATCGCGCCCGGCACACCGGCCTGCGCCACGATGAAGGCCTCCTGCTCGTGGAAGCGGGCGTTCAGCACCGCGAAGTGCTTCGTGCCGCGACCGGCGCGCGCATCCTTGTAGAGGGGTTCGAGCGCCTGCGGATTCTCGAAGTCGATGAGCTTGTAGCCTTCCTTGATCAGAAGCTCGGCCAGATACTCCGACTTCTCGATGGAGGTGGTGCCCACCAGGATCGGCTGCCCCTTGGCCGAAGACTCCTCGATATCGCGGATCACCGCCCTGTAGCGCTCTTCCGCCGTGCGATAGACCTCGTCGTCATCGTCGACACGGGCAACGGGACGGTTGGTCGGGATCTCGACCACTTCGAGGTTGTAGATCTCGAGGAACTCGTCGGCTTCGGTGGCCGCCGTACCGGTCATGCCGCCGAGCTTGTCGTAAAGACGGAAGTAGTTCTGGAATGTGATGGAGGCGAGCGTCTGGTTCTCGGGCTGAACCTGCACGCGCTCCTTCGCTTCGAGCGCCTGGTGCAGGCCTTCCGAATAACGGCGGCCCGGCATCATGCGGCCGGTGAATTCGTCGATGATCACCACTTCGCCGTTGCGGACGATGTAGTCCTTGTCGCGCTGGAACAGGGTGTGGGCGCGAAGCGCCTGGTTCATGTGGTGAACGAGGGTGGCGTTCTGCGCGTCGTAGAGATCGCCTTCCGTGAGGAGGCCCTCGGCGCGAAGCAGCTCCTCGATCTTCTCGGTGCCCTCTTCCGTGAGCGCCACGGAGCGCTGCTTCTCGTCGAGCTCGTAATCGCTCTTGTTGAGACGCGGGATCACCTTGTCGATGGCGTTGTAGAGATCGGAGCGATCGTCGAGCGGACCGGAGATGATGAGCGGCGTGCGGGCCTCGTCGATGAGGATCGAGTCCACCTCGTCGACGATGGCGAAGTTGTGCCCGCGCTGGACCATCTGCGCCATCTCGTACTTCATGTTGTCGCGTAAGTAGTCGAAGCCGTACTCGTTGTTGGTGCCGTAGGTGATGTCGGCCGCATAGGCCTGGGCACGCTCCACATCGTCGAGGCCGTGGACGATCACGCCGACGGAGAGGCCGAGGAAGCGATAGATCTGACCCATCCACTCGGCGTCGCGCTTGGCGAGGTAGTCGTTCACCGTGACCACGTGGACACCCTTGCCGGCAAGCGCATTCAGGTAGACAGGCAAGGTCGCGACCAGGGTCTTGCCTTCACCGGTGCGCATCTCGGCGATCGAGCCCTCGTGGAGCACCATGCCGCCGATGAGCTGCACGTCGAAGTGGCGCTGGCCGAGGGTACGCTTGGCGGCCTCGCGGACCATGGCAAAGGCGGGGACCAGGATGTCGTCCAGGGTCTTGCCGGCGGCGAGCTGGGCCCTGAACTCCTCCGTACGGGCCCGCAGCTCACCGTCGGACAGGGCCTCCAGCTCGCCCTCCAACGCGTTGATGGCCGCAACCTTGGGCCGATAGGACTTCAGCCGGCGATCGTTGACCGAGCCAAAGATTTTCTTCGCGAGAGAACCGAACATCGAGAGCCTTCGAAAATTCCAGAATTCAGGAGATAAGGGGCGCTTGGGCCGCCTTATAGACCTAATTATGCGGAAGCGCATCTTAAAGGCTGTGCCTGAATGGCGCAGCCTTAGCTTCCACAGGCAGGGCCTCATAAAGGCCACGCTGTGGGGGATGCTGTGGCATAAATATGCCGTCGCTTGCAAACGTAAACCGGTTGGGCCATCTCATCGTTGCTGTCCGTGGGCCCATCAGTGCCCACCAGAGGAACGTCCATGTCTTATCTTACGGTTCGTAAAAGCCTTCTCGCCCTTGGAGCCGCCCTGCCCCTGATGGCCGGCGCCGCCCTCGCCCAGACGCCTCCGGCCTCGGCCCCGGCCACTTCGCCGGCCACGGTCCCCGCCGTCGATCCCGCCAAGGTGGTCGCCCGGGTGAACGGCTTCGAGATTACGGAAGGGGATCTGGCCATCGCCGCCGAGGACCCGGCTCTCCAGATGCCGAACGTGCCCGACGAGCAGAAGCGCGAGATGCTGACCGGCTACCTGATCGACCTGAAGCTCGGCTCCAAGGCCGCCGAGGCCGCGAAGATCGGCAGCGGTGCGGATTTCGCCCGCAAGCTCGCCTACAACCGGGACAAGACCCTGCTGGACGAATACCTCGACCAGACCGCCAAGAAGGCCGTGACGCCGGAAGCCGCCCGCAAGCTCTATGACGAGACCGTCAAGAGCATCCCGGCCGAGCAGGAAGTTCGCGCCCGCCATATCCTCGTGGAGAACGAGGACGACGCCAAGAAGGTCGCCGGCCGCGTGAAGGGCGGCGAGGACTTCGCGAAGGTGGCGGGCGAGGTTTCCAAGGACCCCGGCTCCAAGACCGATGGCGGCGATCTCGGCTTCTTCACCAAGGACCGCATGGTCGAGCCCTTCGCCGAAGCCGCCTTCAAGCTCGAGGCCGGCCAGATCTCCGATCCGGTGCAGAGCCAGTTCGGCTGGCACGTGATCAAGGTCGAGGAAAAGCGCACGAAGCCCGCGCCGTCCTTCGAGGAGACCAAGGATCAGGTGGAAGCCTATCTCGGCCGCAAAGCGCAGCAGGATCTCATCATGAGTCTGCGCAAGGACGCCAAGATCGAGAAGCTGGACGACAAGGGCAACCTCGTCGAGCAGAAGCAGCAATAAGCGCGTTTCGCATGTTCAAAGGGCGGCCTTCAGGGCCGCCCTTTTCGTTTGCGATTGTCGTTGCCGGCTACTTGTTCGTCCGCCCCATGCGGTTCGGATCGACGCCGCCCTCACGGTTCGTCTGGTTCTCCACGTCGCCCTGGAAGGTCGAGCCGCCGTCGAGATCGCGCGGATCCTCGCCGGTCATGTAGGAGCCTTTGGACCGTCCGATCCCTGGATCGACCTCGAGATCGCTGCGCGGCCGTTCCTGAGGCTTGGTCTTGGGGTGCTTGCCTGTCATGCGAGGCCTCCATGGTTCTTCAGACCGGGTCAACGAAGACACAGCACGCACGTTCCTTGGCCTATGCAAGCCATGTTTGCTGCAGCTTTGACTTGACAAGAAGCCTTAAAAAACCACAGGTCGCCTTTCCTAAACGGTATTCCATCCGCTCACTTCTTGAGACCCTTAGCATGTCCAAAACCGTGTCTCCGCTCGCGCCCAAGACATTCCCGACCCTCCCCGCCATTGAAGGCGTGAGGCTCGCGACTGCGGAGGCCGGCATCCGATACAAGAACCGAACGGACGTGCTCTATGTGACGCTCCCGAAGGAGACCACGGTGGCGGGTGTGTTCACGCGTTCCAAATGCCCGTCGGCTCCGGTCGACTGGTGCCGCAAGAATCTCGCCAAGGGCACGGCGCGCGCGCTCGTGGTGAATTCCGGCAATGCCAATGCGTTCACCGGCAAGAAGGGTGCGGAAGCCGTGAAGCTCACGGCCGAGATCGCGGCGGAAGCGGCAGGCTGCCGCGCCTCTCAGGTCTTCATCGCCTCCACCGGCGTGATCGGCGAGCCGCTCGATGCCACCAGGTTCGAGGGCGTGCTCGAAGCCTGCGAGAAGAAGGCGAAGCCCAGCGCCTGGCTCGATGCCGCAAAAGCCATCATGACCACCGACACCTTCCCGAAGGTGGCGACCCGCACGGCAACCATCGGCGGCGTCGAGGTGACGATCAACGGCATCGCCAAGGGCGCGGGCATGATCGCGCCCGACATGGCGACCATGCTCTCCTTCGTCTTCACCGATGCGCCGATCGCGGCACCCGTGCTGCAGGCCCTGCTCAAGAAGGGCGCCGACAAGAGCTTCAACTGCGTGACGGTGGACAGCGACACCTCCACCTCCGACACGCTCCTCTTCTTCGCGACGGGCGCGGCCGCGAATCGTGGCGCCCCGGCCATCTCCCTGCCGAGCGACCGCCGCCTCAAGGAATTCCGCGCGGCGCTCGAGAGCCTGCTCAGCGATCTCGCGCAGCAGGTGGCCCGCGACGGCGAAGGCGCACGGAAGTTCCTGACCGTGAAGGTGACGGGCGCGACGGGTGCGACGTCGGCCAAGCGCATCGCCATGGCGATCGCCAACTCGCCCCTCGTCAAGACGGCGGTCGCGGGCGAGGATGCGAACTGGGGCCGCGTGGTGATGGCCGTCGGCAAGGCGGGCGAGCCTGCCGAGCGCGATAAGCTCGCCATCTGGTTCGGCAATATCCGCGTGGCCGTGAAGGGCGCGCGCGACCCGGAATACAGCGAGGCGAAAACCTCCGCCTACATGAAGGGCGACGAGATCACGATCCGCGTCGATCTGGGCCTGGGGCGCGGCGAGGCCACGGTCTGGACCTGCGACCTCACCAAGGCTTACGTGGAAATCAACGGCGATTACCGCAGCTGATCATAGCTTAGGGATGATGGTAGTTCTTCGTTACGCTCTCTCATGACCACGAACACGCCCCCTCTCAAGCTCACCCTCGTCGTTGCCGTCGCCCTCGTCGACGCGGACAACCGGATTCTTCTGGCGCAGCGCCCTGAGGGCAAGCAGCTCGCGGGCCTGTGGGAGTTTCCCGGCGGCAAGGTGGAGCCCGGCGAACGGCCGGAGGAGACGCTCATCCGTGAACTGCGGGAGGAGCTCGGCATCACGGTGAAGGAGCCCTGCCTCGCGCCGCTCACCTTCGCGAGCCATGCCTATGAGAGCTTCCACCTTCTCATGCCGCTCTACATCTGCCGCCGCTGGGAAGGCTTCGTGCAATCCATGGAAGGGCAGGCCCTGAAATGGGTGAAGCCGCAGGAGCTGCGCAGCTATCCCATGCCGCCGGCCGACGAGCCGCTGATCCCCTTCCTTCTCGATCTTCTCGGCCCCTAGGGCTGCACCAATGTCAGCCCAACCAGCCGGGGCGGCTTTCGCTCCGACGCCCGTCTTTATCCTGTCCAATCTCCTCATCTGCTCCTTTCTGTGGGGCAGCGCCTTTCTGTTCGTGAAGCTGAGCGGAGATCTCAATCCCTTCGTCCTGGCTGCCATGCGTGGCGTGATCGGGGGCACGACCTTGGCGGCGTGGTTCATGCTCCGGGGCAAGAGCATCCTGCCGCGGCGCCATGAGTTCAAGGTCTGGGCCTTTCTCGGCACCTTCAACGGCTGGCTGCCGAACGTGCTCGTGGCTTACGCGCTCACGCAGATCGCGACCGCGCCTGCCGCGATGATCCAGGCCTCTTCCCCGCTCATCGTCGCGGTGATGTCGCATCTGATGTTCGCGGACGAGCGCTTGAGCCTTCAGCGGCTGTTCGGCGTTCTTGTCGGCCTCATCGGCATGGGCCTTCTCATCGGGCCAGCGGCGCTGCCCGATAGCGGCATCAATCCCATCGGCATCATCGCCATGGTGCTGGTGGCCTGCAGCTACGCGGCGGCGAACATCTATGTGCGCACCGTCAAGGCCATGGACCCTGGACGCATGGCGCTGGGCCAGCAGATCAGCTCCGGTTCTGCCGCGACCGTGCTGGCGCTTCTGGTCGCAGGACCGTCAGCCTTCGCGCCTGTGCCGCTGCACATTGCACCGCTGCTCGCTCTTGGTGCCATGTCGACGGCGTTGCCGATCCTGCTCTTCATGCACATGATCCGCCGCACGGGACCGACGCGGGCTTCGATGGTCGGCTATCTCGCGCCGGTCTGGACGATCCTGCTCGCGGTTCTGTTCCTGAACGAGAGCGTGGGATTGCGCGAATTGCTCGGCGGCGCGGTGGTGCTCTCGGGCGTCGCTCTCGTGTCGTTCACCGGAAGGCTCAGGCGAGAGCGCTGAGAGCCTCGCGCGCTCTTGCCGGAATATCGACGGGACGCTGGGTTGCCCGATCCACATGCACATGCACGAAGTGCCCCTGGGCTGCTGCAAGCTCAGCGCCTTCCTTGAAGATGCCGATCACATAGCGCACCGATGAACGGCCGAGATGCGCCACGCTGATGCCGGCCTGGAGTTTTTCGGGGAAGGCTACGCTCTCGAAATAGATGCAGCCGGTTTCCACCACGAGTCCGATCACGGGGCTATGGGCGATGTCGAGCAATCCCTCCTCGACAAGCCAGCCGTTCACCGCAGTATCGAAATAGGAATAGTAATGCACGTTGTTCACGTGCCCATAGGCATCATTGTCCATCCAGCGCGTGGCAATGGGACGAAAGAGCCTGAAGGCGGAGCGAGGAAGCCGCGCGGGACGTTCGGACATGGAGGTTCTCACCAAGCAGCTTCGTAGATCGCGCGTGCATCATCCAAGGAGAGCGAGCGCGGATTGTTCACGAGAAGACGCGTCTGCTTCATCGCATCCTCCGCCAGCGTCGACAACGCATCCTGCGGAATGCCCACATCGCGCAGGCGTGGCTGGAGACCCACTTTTGTGCACAACTCGGCGAGAGCTTCGGCAAAAGCATCAGCGCTGGCGCGCCCTTCGAGTTCAGGGAAGGCATGCGGCGCAAGCTCCCCATAAGCCCTCTCGCAGGTGCTTGCATTGAAGCGCAGCACATGCGGCAGCACGAGCGCATTGGACAGGCCATGCGGCACACCGAAATGCCCGCCGATGGGATAAGCGAGCGCATGCACGGCAGCGACCGGCGAATTGGCGAAAGCCTGTCCTGCCAGCATCGAGCCGAGCAGCATCGCCGCCCTCGCCTCGCTGTCCTGGCCGTGATGCACGGCGCGCTCGATATTGCGCCCGAGCAGTTGCAGCGCCTCTTTCGCGAGCGCTTTCGAGACCGGATTGTTGTTGGCGCTTGTCGAGGTATAGGCCTCGATCGCGTGAACCATCGCATCGATGCCGGTCGCGGCCGTCACATGCGCCGGAAGGTTGAGCGTAAGGTCGGGATCGAGCAGCGCGATATCGGGAATGATGAGAGGCGAGACCACGCCCTTCTTCTCGTGCGCGCCGGTGGTGACGATGGAAATCGGCGTTACCTCCGATCCCGTGCCCGCTGTGGTTGGGACAGCGAGAAGCGGAAGCCTCGGCCCCTTCGCAACGCCGACACCGTAGGTTTCAGCAAGACTCTCGCCGCTGCGAGCGAGCAGCGCGACGAGCTTCGCCACATCGATGGACGAGCCGCCGCCGAAGCCGATCACGGCCCGGGCGTCGAACGCACAAGCCTTCTCGACCGCCGCCAGCACAACCGCCTCGGGCGGATCGGCCACGACGCCATCGAACACGTCGACCGCGATGCCTGCTTCCTCCAGCGCGTGCAGAGCCTTTTCAAGGAGACCCGCCTTCACCAGCCCGGCATCGGTGACGAGCGCGACGCGGGGTCCGAGATGCTGCGCCGCAATCTCGCCGATGCGGGTGATGCTGCCGGAGCCGAAGATCAGGGATGGGGCTGTGTTGAACGTGAATGGCGTCATGGGGTCACTCGGTTTTTCAGCAGAGTGGCCCGGAGGCGCGGGGTCAGCAAGCCCCACTAGAGCCTCGGACGTGAAAAGTGGAATCCACTTTTGGGATCCATCCGATGCTCCCTTCTAGAGAGAGCGCATCGTTCTTAGCGGAAAACCAGGTCCACTGTTCCGCACGATGCGCCAAAAGCCCATTCGCCAGCCGCGCGACCTCGCCCGCCTCACCGAGGATGGGCCGGAGCAGGCGAAAGCTTCTCAGTCCTGGAATTCCTCGATGTCGTCGACCTTCTCCGGATAGAAGGCGATGTGCTCCTTGATGGCGGCGACGGAGGGCGCTGGCTCCTCGTAGCTCCAGGCGGCATTCTCACGCACGAGCCCGCCGCCCGACACGGTGAAGTAGGAGGCATCGCCCTTATAAGGGCAACGGGACCTGTGGTCGGTGGGATCGAGCAGGTCCATGCGCACGTCCTGCCGTGGAATGTAGTGCACCGGCGGGAGCGTCGCTTCCCGAAGGGTCAGCGCCTGCGTCGTTTCGGCGACGATGAAGCCGCCGAGCATGACCCGGATGCGGTGCGGGTTTTGCGTGATCGTAATCGGATGATCCGGACCGGGCTCTCTCATGGCGCAGGGCTCTCCAAGGGGCTGTCTCGACAACTGAGATAGCGCAGCCCGGTTTCAGCTGAAGGTCCCGATACGAAAGATCATTCCTTTTTTGGTTGCGGAGCGGGCTGCCCTTCCTTCACACCGAGCGCATCGGCCAGCCGCATCCTGGCCGAGCCTGGCCGCAACGGCTTCTGCTGGCTCTCATGTGGCGTCCAGCCGGAGAGCCAGACGATCTCGAAGGTGGCGGGAATGCGCCCGTCCGGATCGGCGAAGCGCTCGGCATAAACCTGAGCCGCCCGCATCAGGGTGCCGCGCTTGAGCGGCGTCCGGCGGCGGTCGTTGAGCGCATTGGTCAGGCCCATGGCGCGCAGGTCGCGCATGAGCGCGAAGGCATTGGCATAGCGCACACGGACGATGTCCGAATCCGTGACCGGGAGGGCAAAGCCCGCCCGCTGGAGCAGGCCGCCGATATCCCGTAAGTCGGCAAAGGGCGCCACGCGCGGGCTCACGCCGCCTTCCACTTCAGCCTCGGCCTGGGTCAGGGCCTGGCGCAGCTCTGTCAGTGTGGAGCCCCCGAGCAGCGCCCCGATGAAGAGGCCGTCGGCTTTCAGAGCCCGGCGGATCTGGATGAGCGTACCCGGCAGATCGTTGACGCCCTGGAGCGCCAGGAGCGACACCGCGAGATCGAATTGCTCGCCGGAAAAAGGCAACCGCTCCTCATCACCCCAGACACTCCCGGCCTCGGGCGTGGGCGAGAGGCGCACAACCTCCTTCGCAAGACCTCCTTGCAACAGAGCCTTAGCGGCAAGCGGCGTCGGCGTTCCCACATCCAGAGCCAGCGGAAAGGAACGCAACACTGTCGAGAGACGCTCCTGCAGATCCTCCGCGGCGCGAACCAGGAGGAAATCGGCATAGCCGGCCTTCAGCGCCCGTGACAGGCGCTGGCGAACGAGGGAGCGGTCGAAGACTTCAGGTGTGCTCATAAGGCGCTCGATATGGCGTGGATCGGACGCCGCGCCAAGACATTTCAGAGATGCGATCTTCCTCTCCCTTGCGGAGGAGGGTCCGGGTGAGGGTTGCAACGTCAAACCGCTGGGCTCTATCCACCGGAGCTCTGCCCGTCATCGCCGGCCTTGTGCCGGTGATCCCGCTTCGGCGAGGCGCTTCTTTCCATCGGGATGGCCGGGACTGATCCCCGGATCAAGTCCGGGGACGGCCATGACGCGCAGGGCTTGCGAAGCGGTGCACCGGATCGGCCCCTCGCCCAGCCGATCCATCCCCACCCCTGCCCCTCAAGGGAGAGGGGAAAGACCACCTCGCTCTTCAGCAGGCGATCGGCTAAGCTTAAATCCATGACCATGGAGCCCCGGCCCAGCCCCTTGCCGCTCAGTCCCGCGCTGTCTTTCAGCGCGCGGATGGCGAAGGCTGCGATCGGCCTCCTCTATCCGCCCAGCTGCATCGCCTGCCAGGCTGCGACGGGCGAGGCCCACGGCCTGTGCGCCGCCTGCTGGTCCGGCATCCGCTTCATCGAGCGCCCCTTCTGCGAACGGCTCGGCACACCGTTTCAGGTCGATCTCGGCCAGCCCCTCCTGTCGCCTGCCGCCATCGCCGATCCGCCGGTTTTCGGGCGCGCCCGGGCGGTGGCGGAATATGACGGGACGGCGAGCCTGCTCGTGCACCGGCTCAAATACGATGACCGCCTGGAACTGGCCCGCGCCTTAGGGGTCATGATGACCCGGGCGGGCGCAGAGCTTTTAGGCGAGGCCGATGTGATCGTGCCCGTACCGCTTCACCGCTGGCGGTTGTGGCGGCGGCGCTTCAACCAGGCCATGGCTCTGGCGAAGGTCGTATCCCGGGAAAGCGGCGTGCCCTGCGATCCCTTGGCTCTCGCCCGCATCAGGCGCACCCGCCGTCAGGTGGGGCTCACCAAGGCGCAGCGGCAGGAAAACCTGCAGGGCGCCTTCCGCGTGCCGCCGGAAGCCAAGGCGCGTCTGAAGGGCAGAAGGGTGCTTCTCGTCGATGACGTGCTGACCACCGGCGCCACGGCCAATGCCGCCTCGCGGGCCCTTTTGAGAGGCGGCGCGGCCTCGGTGGATATTCTGGCCTTCGCGAGAGTTGTGCAGGAGTTGTGACAGAGACCTGATTGTTCCTATATCTAGGCGCAACATTCGGAGACATTCATGCCGTCCATCACGATCTACACCAAGGGCTGGTGCCCCTATTGCTCGGCCGCAAAGAGGCTCCTCGACGAGAAGGGAGCCGCCTTCACCGAGATCGATATCGAAAAGAAACCCGAAGCGCGGGCGGAGATGATCCAGAAGGCCGGCGGGCGCACCACCGTGCCGCAGATCTTCATCGATGGAAAGCATGTAGGCGGCTGCGACGACCTCTATGCTCTTGACGACCGGGGCCAGCTCGAGCCTCTTCTGCAGGCCTGACGGAGACAACCTTTCATGAATCCCACCCGCTTTACCGCCGCCTGCATCCAGATGCGCTCCGGCCGCGACGTTCTGAAAAACCGCGATGCCGCCGTCGCCCTTGTGCGCGAGGCTGCCGAGAAAGGCGCGCATTTTGCCCAGACGCCGGAGATGACCTCCCTCGTCTGCCGGGAGCGGGCGGAGATGTTCGAAAAGGTCGGCCCGCAGGCGCAGGATCCGGTTCTCGCCTCCTTACGCGAGGTGGCGCGGGAGAAGGGCATCATGGTCCAGATCGGCTCCATTGCCGTGAAGGAGGGCGACAAGGTCGCCAACCGCGCGTTCCTCATCGACACGGACGGCGAGATCGTCGCTGCTTACGACAAGATCCACCTCTACGACGTGGACCTGCCGAACGGCGAGAGCTGGCGCGAATCGGCGACCTATACCGGCGGCAGCAGGGCGGTTCTGGCCGAGACGCCCTGGGGCTATCTCGGCATGACGATCTGCTACGACGTGCGTTTCGCCGCGCTCTACAAGGCGCTGGCTGAGAACGGCGCGTCGTTCCTCTCGGCTCCCGCCGCCTTCACCAGGCAGACAGGCGAGGCACATTGGCAGATCCTGCATCGCGCCCGCGCCATCGAGACCGGCTCCTTCATGATCTCCGCCGCGCAAGGCGGGTTGCATGAGGACGGCCGCGAGACCTTCGGTCATTCGATCATCATCGATCCGTGGGGCCGTGTGCTGGCGGAAGCCGGCACGGAGCCCGGCGTGATCCTGGCCGAGATCGATCCTGCCCTCGTGACAGAAGTGCGCGGGCGCATTCCGACGCTCAAGAATGCGCGCCCCTTCAAGGTGGAGGTCGTCTCGAACTCTGAAACTCCCGGTCGGGCGGCTTCCGCCTGACCGGCTTTGTTGCGTCTGGTGAAACCCTGACAAGGACATGATCAAATACGCCCTGGCCTGCGAGCAGGCCCATGAATTCGAGAGCTGGTTTCCGTCGAGCGAGGCGTTCGAAACGCAGCGCAAGCGCGGTCTCGTCACCTGCCCGTTCTGCAGCTCGTCAAAAGTGGACAAGCAGATCATGGCGCCCTCCATTGCGCGCACGGACAAGGCACCCGCCGTGCAACCGGGGGCGCAGCCCGTTGCGGTCCTCTCCGACCAGGAGAGAGAACTTCGCGCCGCCCTTCGCGCCCTGCGTGAGCACGTGATGAAGAATGCGGAGAATGTCGGCAAGGATTTCGTCGACGAGGCCCGCAAGATGCATTACGGCGAAGCAGAGGAACGCTCGATCTACGGCGAGGCCGATCCTGCGGAAGCGCGGGCGCTCCTGGAAGAAGGAATCGACGTCCTGCCGATTCCCGTCGTGCCGGATGACAGGAATTAGCCGCAAGCTCTGCGAATGGCGCCTCCTCTGACCTTTTGAAAGGCAAATCTCTCCTTGGCGATCTTCTTCACGAGCGACACCCATTTCGGCGATTCACGCGTGCTGCGGATCGACAAGCGTCCCTTCAAGACGATCCCCGAACATGACGAGGCGCTCATCGCCAGGTGGAACGAGACCGTCTCGCCCGAAGACGAGGTCTGGCATCTCGGCGATTTCGCCCTGCATGCGCGCCCGGAGCGCATCGACGAGCTGCTGTCCCTCCTTCACGGGCGCAAGCACCTGATCATCGGCAACAATGACGGCCAGGGCACTCTCGCTGCGAAGGGCTGGGAGAGTGTGCAGGCCTATGCGGAGCTCAATGTGGATGGCCGCGCCGTCGTCATGTGTCACTACGCCTTCCGCACCTGGAAGAACATGAGCCGCGGCTGGATCGACCTCCACGGCCACTCGCACGGCAAGCTCAAGCCTCAGACGCGGCAATACGATGTGGGCGTCGATCTGTGGGACTATCGGCCCGTGACGCTCGACACGATTCTCAGCACCAAGCGACGCCGCGTGCCGGCTCACGCCTGAGGAGCAGAGTTGCTCCTGGTTTCGTTACCAGAAGCTGGGCCATTCGCCCTTTATCTCAGAACCTTTCGTCTTGATAACTGGTTTTGGTGAAAGAGGAGACACGCATGGATCAGCCCGGCAGCAGCGCGAAACCGAAGCGACGCATCTCGTTGATGCGCAATTTCTTCGACAGCGAAGCCTCGGGCGGCATGATCCTCATGGGGGTGACGGTGATCGCCCTCATTCTCGCCAACTCTCCATTGGCCGATGCCTATTTCGGTGTCCTGAAGACCTACGTCTTCGGTCTCAGCATTCTTCACTGGATCAACGATGCGCTGATGGCCGTGTTCTTCCTGCTGGTGGGGCTCGAGATCAAGCGCGAGATGCTTGACGGCCAGCTCTCCACCTGGCCACGTCGAATCCTGCCGGGCATCGCCGCTTTGGGCGGCATGATCGTGCCGGCCCTGGTGTACCTCGCGATCACGCGCAACGAGCCGCAGCTCCACCACGGCTGGGCCATTCCGGCCGCCACCGACATTGCCTTTGCGCTTGGCGTGCTGGCTGTTCTCGGCTCGCGCGTGCCAACGTCCTTGAAAATTTTTCTCACGGCGCTCGCGATCCTGGACGATCTCGGGGCGATCATCATCATCGCCCTGTTCTACACGAGCGGTCTCTCGCTCGCGATGCTCGGCGCGGCCGTGCTCTGCCTTCTCATTCTCGTTGCCTTCAACCGCTTCAGCGTCACGAGCCTTCTGCCCTATCTGCTCGTCGGCGCGGTGCTGTGGTTCCTCGTGCTGAAATCGGGCATTCACGCCACGCTGGCGGGCGTTGCCCTGGCGCTCACGATTCCGCTCCATCCTGACCCGAAGAAGACCCGCGCGGAGGATGCCCCGCTGCATCGCCTCGAGCATGCACTCCACGCCCCCGTCGCCTACGGCATCATCCCGATTTTCGGTCTTGCCAATGCGGGCGTGTCGCTGTCGGGTCTCTCGCTCGATGCGCTCACCAGCCCCCTGCCGCTCGGCATCGCCATGGGCCTTTTCATCGGCAAGCAGGTGGGTGTCTATGCCTTCTCATGGATCGCCATCAAGCTTGACTGGGCCGACATGCCCGCCGGTGCGTCACGGCTGCAATGCTACGGCGTCGCCCTGCTCTGCGGCATCGGGTTCACCATGAGCCTGTTCATCGGCGCGCTCGCCTTCCCGGGCGAGCCGGAGCTGGGTGATGCCACCAAGATCGGCGTGCTCATGGGTTCGGCTCTCTCTGCCATCGCAGGCTACGTGCTGCTCAGCTTCGCCCCGCGCGAAAAAATTCAGGTCCGCGAAGCCAGGAGCATGTAGTTGACGGAAAGATCCCGAGAGAGAGACCAGCTGTCCCGCAACGGATTGTAGCCGACGCCCGTGATGTCGTTCACGGCAAAGTCCGCTTGCCGGAGGGCATCCGTCAGCTCGTCGGGGGTGACGAACCTGTCCCATTCATGCGTGCCTCTCGGCAGCCAGCCGAGGATGTATTCGGCGCCCACGATGGCGGACGCGAAGGAGCGCAGGGTCCGGTTGATCGTGGCCATGACGAGGACGCCGCCCGGCTTCACGGCCTGGACGCAGGCATTCACGAAGGCCTGCACGTCCGCCACATGCTCCACCACCTCCATGGCGAGCACGACGTCGAAAGCCTCGCCCCGCGCCACGATCGCCTCGACGGTCTCGTTGCGAAAATCGATCGCCAACCCCGCGCGCTCCGCATGGAGCCGGGCCACCGAGATGTTGGTCGGGGCGGGATCGAGCCCCGTCACCCTGGCGCCAAGCCGGCCTAAAGGCTCCGAGAGCACTCCGCCGCCGCAGCCCACATCGAGGATCGTCAGCCCCTCCAGGGACCGGGCGGAGCGCGGATCGCGTCCGAACCGACGGCAGGCCTCGTCCCGGATATAGGCGAGGCGGACGGGGTTAAACTTGTGCAGGACCTTCATAGGGCCGTTCGGGTCCCACCAGGTTTCAGCGATCCTCTCGAAACGGGCGACTTCGGCCGGGTCGATGGTCGTGGAGGCGGCGTCTGTCATGAGATCCGATTCCTTGAGTGAAAGAATTGAATTCCGCGCGTTGACAGCGCGCGGCCTGAACGTCATGTATACGCGCCTTCTCGCCTCGCGAAGGGCAAAAATTTTCCCTTAACCCACGGCCTTCTTCGCATGCCCCGTCTTGTCATGAAGTTCGGCGGTACATCCGTCGCCAACGTAGAGCGCATCCGCAACGTGGCGCGGCATGTCAAACGCGAGGTCGAAGCCGGCTACGACGTAGCCGTGGTGGTCTCGGCCATGGCCGGCAAGACCAACGAGCTGGTCGGCTGGGTGAAAGAGGCCAACGCCCTCTACGATGCCAAGGAATACGACGTGGTCGTCGCCTCCGGCGAGCAGGTGACGTCGGGTCTCCTGGCCATTGCCCTGCAGGAAATGGGGCTCAAGGCCCGCTCCTGGCAGGGCTGGCAGATCCCGATCATGACCTCGGACGCCCACGGCTCGGCCCGCATTGCCGACATCGACGGCTCCGGCATCATCGAGGGCTTTGAAAAGAACAAGGAAGTCGCCGTCGTGTCCGGCTTCCAGGGCGTCCACCAGGAGACCCGGCGCGTCACGACGCTCGGCCGTGGCGGCTCGGACACCAGCGCCGTAGCGCTGGCCGCCGCCATCGGGGCAGAGCGCTGCGACATCTATACGGATGTGGACGGCGTCTACACCACCGATCCGCGCATTGTGCCGAAGGCCCAGCGCCTGGATAAGGTTTCTTACGAGGAAATGCTGGAAATGGCCTCGCTGGGGGCCAAGGTGCTCCAGGTGCGCTCGGTCGAGCTCGCCATGATGCACCGGGTCCCCACCTATGTGCGCTCCAGCTTCGACGATCCCGCCGACCCCAAGCTCGGCACCCTCATCTGCGACGAGGAAGACATCATGGAACAGCAGGTTGTCACGGGCATCGCCTATTCGCGCGACGAAGCCCAGATTACGTTGCGGAATGTGGCCGACAAGCCGGGCATCGCCGCCTCGATCTTCGTGCCCCTGGCCGAAGCCAACATCAACGTGGACATGATCATCCAGGTGGTCTCGGACGACACCACCACCACGGATCTCACCTTCACGGTCCCTTCCGCCGAGTACGAGCGGGCCTGCGCGGTGCTGAACGCCCACAAGAACGAGATCGAGTTCCGCGACCTTCAGGGCGCGACCGACGTGGTGAAGGTTTCGGCCATCGGCGTCGGCATGCGCAGCCACGCCGGCGTCGCGGCGAAAGCCTTCAGGGCCCTGGCGGAGAAGGGAATCAACATCCGGGCCATTACGACCTCCGAGATCAAATTCTCCGTTTTGATCGATTCGGCCTACACGGAGCTTGCCGTACGCACGCTCCACTCGCTATACGGCCTGGATAAGGCCTAATCGGGGTTCGGCCTGATTGACGCCGGGTCAGTCGGGCTGCAACACTCGTTGGACAACCGCCGGTTGGCTTCGCCGGCTCCGAAGGACGGGAACCTAAAAGCTCATGCCAAGCGCTCCCGGCGGTCCGCGCCTTCTGCTGCGTCGCCTCCGCGAGATCATGGCGGAGCCGGTGGGGGCGCAGGACCGCCTCGACAAGATCGTCAGGCAAATCGCCGCCAACATGGTGGCGGAGGTGTGCTCCGTCTATGTGATGCGCGGCGATGGTGTGCTTGAGCTGTTCGCCACCGAAGGCCTGAACCGGGAAGCGGTCCATCTTACCGTCATGCGCTCGGGCGAAGGCCTCGTGGGCCTCATCGCGTCCACCGCCGAGCCGCTCGCCCTCTCAGATGCCCAGAGCCATCCGGCCTTCTCCTACAAGCCCGAGACAGGCGAAGAGATCTACCACGCCTTCCTTGGCGTTCCGCTGCTGCGCGCCGGCAACACGCTGGGCGTTCTCGTCGTCCAGAACCGCACCTACCGGGTCTATACGGAGGAGGAGGTCGAGGCGCTTCAGACCACCGCCATGGTGGTGGCCGAGATGCTGGCCGCGGGAGAGCTGCAGGCTCTCGCCCCCGTGGACACGGGCATTGCCCTGCGCCGTCCCGTCTACCAGAAGGGAACGTCGCTGGCCGACGGGGTCGGTCTCGGCCACGTGGTGCTGCACGAGCCCCGCGTCGTCATCAAGAACCTGATTGCCGAGAACGTCGATGCGGAGCTCCAGCGCCTGGACAAGGCCATCGGCGAGGTGCGCATCTCGATCGACGAGCTGATCGAGCGGGGCGACGTGGCCCATCACGGCGAGCATCGCGAGGTGCTGGAAACCTTCCGCATGTTCGCCCATGATCAGGGCTGGCTGCGCCGCATGCGCGAGGCCGTGGCTTCGGGCCTCACCGCCGAAGCGGCCGTGGAGCGGGTGCAGTCCGACAACCGCGCCCGCATGCTGCGCCAGACGGATCCCTACCTCCGCGAGCGTCTGCACGATCTCGACGATCTCGCCAACCGCCTGCTTTTCCGCCTCGTCGGACGCGACATGGTGGCCGAGCGCAGCTCATTGCCCGACAACGCCATCATCGTCGCCCGCTCCATGGGCCCGGCGGCGCTCCTCGATTACGACCGCTCGCGCCTGCGCGGCCTCGTGCTGGAGGAAGGCGGTCCGACAAGCCACATCGCCATCGTGGCCCGCGCGCTCGGCATTCCCGCCGTGGGCGAGGTGTCGAACGCAACCTCGCTCACCGAGCCGGGCGATGCCATCATCGTCGATGGCGCGGCGGGCGAAGTGCAGATCCGGCCCAATGCCGATGTGGAAGCCGCCTATGCCGAAAAGGCACGGCTCCGCGCCAAGCGCCAGGAGCAGTATCTCAAGCTGCGCAACGTGCCCTCCGTCACCAGGGACGGCGTCGAGATCACGCTGCAGCTGAACGCGGGCCTTCTCGTCGATCTGCCGCATCTTGCCGAGACCGGGGCTGCTGGCGTCGGACTGTTCCGCACCGAGCTGCAGTTCATGATTGCGGAGAGAATGCCCTCGGCCTCCGACCAGCAGGCGCTCTACAGCGCCGTGTTCGCAGAGGCCGGCGACCGGCCCGTCACCTTCCGCACCCTCGATATCGGCGGCGACAAGATCCTGCCCTACATGCAGGCGGTCGAAGAAGAGAACCCGGCCTTGGGCTGGCGCGCGATTCGCATCGGCCTCGACCGGCCGGGCCTGCTGCGCGCGCAGGTGCGCGCTCTCCTGAAAGCTGCCGGCGGGCGACCCTTGAAGATCATGTTCCCGATGGTGGCGACCTGCGACGAGTTCGAGCGCGCCAGGACCATCGTGGAGCGCGAGAAGAGCTATCTCTCGCATCACGGCCACGCCCTGCCCTCGGATCTGAAGCTCGGCGTGATGCTGGAGGTGCCCTCGCTCCTGTTCCAGCTCAAGGAAATCTGCGAGCGGGCCGATTTTGTCTCCATCGGCTCGAACGACCTGATGCAGTTCCTCTTCGCCATCGATCGCGAGAACCGGCGCGTGGCGGATCGCTTCGACCCGTTGAGCGCGCCGATGCTGCGTGCCCTGAAGCTCGTGGCGGAACAGGCGCAGGCGTCGGGCTGCCAGGCGACCCTGTGCGGCGAAATCGGCGGCCGTCCGCTCGAAGCCATGGCGCTGCTCGGCCTTGGCTTCCGCTCGCTCTCCATGTCTCCGGCCTCCATCGGACCGGTGAAAGCCATGCTGCTCGCGCTCGATGTCGCCGAGCTCAACGCCTTCCTTCAGGACGAACTGGAAAATGCGGGAAGCGGCGATACGCTGCGCCCGAAACTTGCTCAATTTGCCGAAAGCCGTGGTATTCCGGTCTGATGACGATTGCTCCTCCTTCCGACCGTTTGAACGCTATTCTTGCCCGCCATGACATCATCACGGCGACGCTCAATGCCGGCCCCGATCCGGAAACCTTCGTCGCGTTGTCGCGCGAGCTCGCGGAGCTCGACGGCGTCGTGGGCGCGATCCGCGCCTATCGCGCGATGGAAGACAACCTGCATGGCCTTCAGTCGCTGATCGAGGATCCCTCGACCGATACCGAGATGCGCAAGCTCGCCGAGGAAGAATTGCCGCAGGCGCGCGACGACCTGGAAAAGGCAGCGCAGGATCTGCGGATCATGCTGCTGCCGAAGGACGAGGCTGACGAAAAGAGCGCGATCCTCGAAATCCGCGCCGGCACGGGCGGCGACGAAGCCGCGCTGTTCGCGGGCGATTTGCTGCGCATGTATACGCGCTATGCGGACCTCAAAGGTTGGAAGGTCGAGATCGTCTCCGAGAGCGAAGGCACGGCAGGCGGCTACAAGGAAGTGGTGGCCGAAGTCAAAGGACGCGGCGTGTTCGCGCGGCTCAAATTCGAGAGCGGCGTGCATCGCGTGCAGCGTGTCCCCGACACGGAAACACAAGGGCGCATTCACACCTCCGCCGCCACCGTCGCCGTGCTGCCGGAGGCGGAAGATGTCGATATCGTCATCAACGATGCGGATCTGAAGATCGACACGATGCGAGCGCAAGGCGCGGGCGGTCAGCACGTGAACAAGACCGAATCCGCCATCCGCATCACGCATATTCCGACAGGCACCGTGGTGTTCGTGCAGGACGAGCGCTCGCAGCACAAGAACCGCGCGCGTGCCATGGCGCTCCTGCGCTCGCGTCTCTACGACGCCGAGCGCACGGCAAAGGATGCGGCACGCGCCGCCGACCGCAAGTCGCAGGTCGGCTCCGGCGACCGCTCCGAGCGCATCCGCACCTACAACTTCCCGCAAGGCCGCGTGACGGATCACCGGATCAACCTCACGCTCTACAAGATCGAGGAAGTGATGGCCGGCAATGCGCTCGACGAATTGATCGACGCGCTGATCACCGAGCACCAGGCGGCCCAGCTCGCCGATCAGGATCAGGCCGCATGATCGAGGGCAAGATCGAAGGATTGAGCCATATCACGCTCATGACCAGCGATCTCGCGCGCATGACCGCGATTGTTGAACAGGTTCTCGACGGCAAGGAGATCTACTCGTCCGGCGATGAGACCTTCTCGCTCTCACGTGAAAAGTTCTTCATCGCCGGCGGGCACTGGATCGCCGTGATGGAGGGCGAGAGCCTGCCCTCGCGCACCTACAATCACATCGCCTTCAAGATCCCGGCCTCGGCCATCGACGATTATCGCGCACGCATCGAAAAGCTCGGGCTGGAATTCCGCGAATCGCGCCCCCGCGTCGAGGGCGAAGGCCATTCGCTCTATTTCTACGATCACGACAACCATCTGTTCGAGCTGCACGCCGGCACGCTGGAAGAGCGGCTTGACCGGTACCGGCAAGGTAGGCTTTAACCGGCACCAATGGTGAAGAACTGGAGCGACGATCCTTCCAGGCAGCCTTCGACAAGGCAGAGAAACCGCGCGCGCTCCCTCCGCCGAAACTTGACGGAGCCTGAGAAGAAGCTCTGGTGGCACTTGAGACATCGTTTACCGCTTGAAACGGGTCATTTCAGACGTCAGGTACCCATTGGTCCTTACATCGCAGATTTCTGCCATCTGTCATCCAAGCTGATTGTCGAAGTCGATGGTAGTCAGCATGGTCATGAAGCCAATGCTGTGCATGACGAGCGGCGAACCCATGACCTGAATCAACGTGGCTTCACGGTTATTCGTTTTACGAATCGAGAAGTGATGACCCCAGTTGATATCGTTTTAGACGCAATCCTTGCCCATTTGAGCGCGTGTTCCCTCCCCCCTGAGGGGAGGGATGAAGGGTGGGGGTCGGAAAGTCAGAGCGCCACGCGAAATCTAGACAGCGCGAAGGTCGATACCGGTGCCTGATCCGTCAAAACGCTCACCCGGTCGCACCACCCCCACCCCTACCCCTCCCCGCAAGGGGGAGGGGACAGGCGCACCGACCCGTGCGACTGCTCTGAAGAATTTACGCCGGACACTCTCCGAAGCGGGTTTCGAAACGGCTGCCCTGGACGCGCGGCTGCTCCTTCTGTCGGTCCTGCACGTTCCGGCGACAGAGCTCATCACCAATCCCGATGTGCCGCTGACCGCCGATGAAGCCGACCGTCTCGAGGCCGTCACCCGCCGCCGCCTCGCCCATGAGCCCGTGGCGCGAATCGTCGGGGAGCGGGAGTTCTGGGGCCTGCCCTTCGCCCTCTCGCCCGAGACCCTCGTGCCGCGCCCGGATACGGAAACCGTGGTCGAGACGGCGCTCGACCTGCTGCCTGACCGGCAAGCCCCGCTGCTGATGGCGGATTTCGGCACCGGCTCCGGCTGCCTGCTGGTCGCCCTCCTCCACGAGCTGCCTCGGACCACCGGCCTTGGTGTGGATCTTTCGCTCGGCGCCCTCGAGACCGCCCGACGGAACGCCTGGGCCAATGGCGTGGGGCAACGCAGCCTTTTCGCCCTCTCCCACTGGGCCGACGCGATTACGGGCCGGTTCGACCTGATCGTCTCCAACCCGCCCTATATCGCCTCTCCGGTCATTCCGACGCTGGACCGGGAGGTGCGGGAACATGACCCGATCCTCGCCCTGGACGGCGGCCCGGACGGCCTGGAGCCCTATCGAATCCTGCTCGGCGAGGCAAAGCGCCTCCTGGTTCCCGGCGGGCTTCTGGTGGTCGAGATCGGCTTTGACCAGGCCCAAGATTTAAGGAGCTTGGCCGCAACCCACGGCCTTGAAATCCTAAGGGTCGCGCACGATCTATCTGACAGCCCCCGATGCGTTGCCATGAGGCATCCGTGACCGTGCAGGGTGAGGCATTCTTGTCTCAGGCGGGGGTAAAAGCTGAAATATTGCTTGTTGGACCGGGAGGAACCCGCTAGATTCGATCATAGAGATCGTCCTCGGTCGTAAGAAAACGGTAGTCCCGAGGGGACATGCCGGAAGACCAAACGATATCCATCGCGCAGGCAGGGGCTTTTGAACAGCCGGGCGCGATCATCTGAACCCGATACTGAAGGATAGCCAGGAGCTGAACGGGCTCTGGCTGAACGACAGAAGGTTTGCCACGCGAACGGTGGGCGTTGAGCCCGTTCGGTGAACATTGGCTTGCAAATCGCGTGGGCTTGAAGAACCAGCGAGGCTCGTAGAGCAAAAAATGAGACCAGGACAGAACAGGCGTATGCGCGGTCGCAACCGCAACAACGGAAACAAGGGTCCCAATCCCTTGACCAAGAGCTATGAGTCGAACGGCCCGGACGTGAAGATCCGCGGCACGGCTCAGCATATCGCCGAGAAATACAGCCAGCTCGCCCGAGACGCTCAGGCCAGCGGCGACCCGGTGGCGGCCGAAAACTATTTCCAGCACGCCGAGCACTATTACCGCATCATCGCTGCCGCCCAGGAGCAGCTGCGTGAACAATATGGCTACCAGCAGCGCTTCGACGACGAAGGCGACGAAGAGGGCTTCGCCCAGGAGCGCCCGAGCTTCGAGCGCGCCGGTGCCGGCAATGGCGAGGACACGGACCTCGGCTCCCAGCCGCAGCCCTATGAGACGCGCGGCGAAGGCGAGCAGCGTCCCCCCCGCTTCGAGCGTGGCGAGCGCCAGGATCGCGGGGACCGCCAGGACCGTCCGGAGCGCGGAGACCGTCGTGAGCGCTTCCAGCGCGATCGCGGCCCCCGTCAGGACTTCCAGCGCGACGATCAGCCGTTCGAGGGCCGCGGTGAAGGCGAACAGCGCGAACAGCGCCCGTCCCGCTTCGAGCGTGGCGATCGCCCCGAGCGCGGCGAGCGTCAGGACCGTCCGGAGCGCGGAGACCGCCGTGAGCGCTTCCAGCGCGACCGCCGCCGTGAAGAGGCTGACGCCTCCGAAACGGGCGGCCTGCCGGCCTTCCTGACGAACCCGGTGCGTTCCGCGCCCGTGGCCGCTGAGGATCAGAGCCCGGCGGCTCCGACCTTGGATTTCGGCGGCGAGCCCGCCGCCGATGAGCGTCCGCGCCGCCGCACTCGCCGCACCCGCCGCGATGTCGTCGAGAGCGCGGGCGACGAGGCGGGCACCTTCACACCGGACGTGGAAACCCCCGCCGCCGAGTAACGGCTGGGAACATGCGATAAGAATGAAGAAGGGAGAGCCATGCTCTCCCTTTTTTGTTGTGCTGAGTTCCCGATCGTCCCGGACGGCGTCAGCCGATCCGGGCGCTTGATGAATTCCCTCCACGTCATCCCTGGGCGTGGATCCCCGGAACAAGTCCGGGGATGACGCTCACGCACTGTTGTGGTTATGGAACCCCTTCCCGCGCTTCGCGCGCCGGGGATGACAGAGTTTCTTACAAGGCGAGCGTCGCCTGCTCAGTCTCGAAGTGGTCGCCGACCGCGATGCTCCCGCCGCTGAGAACTTCCGCATAGATGCCGCAGTCGAAATGCCCGTAAGCCTCCATCAGGCTCTTCGGGATTTGCAGGTCGCGGATGCCGGTGTCCGGGTCCACATTGGTGGCTGCACAACGCTCGATACGCTTCGTCACCTTCAGCCGCACGCCGGGCGCCGTGGTGAGCACCTGCCCCACGAGATCGAACTCCGCCCAAGGCGCCAATCCGTCGATGTGAACATTGCCACGGAAGCGCAAGGGATCGACGGCTGAGCCGACCACGTTCTCGAGCTGCCGCACGCTGGCGAGGTTGATAAGCGAGACAAAGCCGCGCCGAGAATCCGTGAAGCGGAAGCCATCCGGGGCTGTCAGCACCTTCGGCGGACCGCGCAGCTCCTTCGGCATGTAGCGGCGAAAGAACGCCTCGATGGCAAGCCGCCCTTCGCGCGTCGACAGATCGCCGCGTGCCACCTCGCGCCCGCCTTCCTCGATAAAGAGCGTCGTGATCCGGTCGAGATAGCGTGTCTTCAGCCGCGCCAGGCTCTCATTGCGCATGAGCATGAGAAACTTGATCTTGGGCTGATGCTGCGGAGTTTCGGGATCGAACCCGGCAGGGCCGTTCTCAATGGCGAAAAGCCGGTCGCCGGGGAAATACCCTCCCTTGGTGAGGGTGGCGGATTCCAGTGTCTCGGGCGACAGACCCTTGACCGGATAGCGTTGGAGGGAGGCGATGCGGATGCTCATGCCCTACCGATAAAAGGCGCGCGGGTATGGAGCAAGGGACCTCCGGAGATTGTTCCGCTCCACCGTCATGACCGTCCCCGGACTCGATCCGGGGATCGGTTCCGGCCATCGGGCCTTCGTCGCCGCAAAGACGTGGATCCCCGGGACAAGCCCGGGGATGACGGAAAATTGCCTAAAGAAAAGCCCCGCCGAGGGGGCGAGGCTCTTCCTGGCTCAAGCAAGATTAATGACTTTAAGAAGCATCCCCCGAGCGGGCGACCTTCGAACGCTTCAGCTGAGGCGTGAAGCCGGCCTCGCGGCCGCTGGTGCGGTCGAACTCCACCATATTCGGGTCCTTCTGCATCCCTTCGTGGGAGGTCTGGTGCTCAGGAATATTGGCGGTGGGGCCTGCCTCCTGCTTCATGCGAAGCGCCTTCTCGGCATTGGCCATCAGCTCCTGGCGGGCCTTCTCGGCCTTGCGCTTCTTGGGGTTGAGGCGGGCAAGAAAATCGGAAAATGCCATAGTGAATTACTCCTTTGCTCGCGAAAGCACGCCATCGCTCCGGTCGCTGCGATGGGTGGGCGGGGTTTCGACGTTCTGACGGTTTTCAGGGATGTCGCGGGAGGTCTTCATGGTGCCGGTGGAATCGCCGATATCCTGCTCCTCGGCCGTGACAGCTCCGGCGCCTTCGCCACCTCTGAGCACCCGTCCGCGTTTCGTCGTGTCGCCGAAGGTCTGAGGAGTCACGGAGGGCTGCTCCTCCAGGGGGCTTTCCGGTACGGCGAGCCCCAACTCGGCGTTGCGCGCCAGATCGGCGCGGGCTTTCTCGGCGTCTGAGCGCGGATCGCGCGTCATGGAAGCCTCCTTGAATTCGTTGAAATCACGTGCAGGGTCAATGCGAGGGCTTCCAGGGGGTTCCCCTCTTGTTGTTCCGGATCAATGTCCCCACCTTAAGCGCAGCGGATGCCTCCATGTGAGGGTCCGACATCGCAGGGCTGGCCTGTGCCTCTTGAGAGGGCGGGCGGGCCTGAGGAGGGATGACAATATGAATTTCGAAAAATACACCGAGCGCGCCCGGGGTTTCGTTCAGGCTGCGCAGAATCTGGCCATGCGGGAAGGACACCCGCAGCTCTCCCCGGGCCATGTTCTGAAAGTTCTGCTCGACGATCCTGAAGGCTTGTGCTCCGGTCTCATCGACCGCGCGGGCGGTCGCTCGCGCGATGCCCATGCTGCCGTCGAGCAATGGCTCGCCAAGCAGCCGAAGGTCTCCGGTTCCGCCGCGCAGCCGCAGGCGACGCGCGAGCTGATGCGCTTCTTCGACACTGCCGAAAAGGCTGCCGAGAAGGCGGGCGATTCTTACGTCACCGTCGAGCGCATGCTGCTGGCGCTCGCTGTCGAGAAGGACAGCGAAGCGGGCAAGATTCTGGCATCGGCCGGCGTGACCGCTCAGGGTCTCAACACGGCCATCAACGCTTTGCGCAAGGGCCGCACCGCCGACAATGCGACGGCGGAAAATGCTTATGATGCACTGAAGAAATACGCGCGCGACCTCACCGAGGCTGCCCGCGAGGGCAAGCTCGATCCGGTGATCGGCCGCGACGAGGAAATCCGCCGCACGATCCAGGTTCTCTCGCGCCGCACCAAGAACAACCCGGTGCTCATCGGCGAGCCCGGCGTCGGCAAGACCGCCATCGTGGAAGGCCTCGCGCTGCGCATCGTCAACGGCGACGTGCCTGAATCCTTGAAGGACAAGCAACTGCTCGCCCTCGACATGGGTGCGCTGATCGCGGGTGCGAAATATCGCGGCGAGTTCGAGGAGCGCCTGAAAGCCGTGCTGCAGGAAGTCACGGCAGCCGAAGGCGGCATCATCCTCTTCATCGACGAGATGCACACCCTCGTCGGCGCGGGCAAGGCCGATGGCGCGATGGATGCCTCGAACCTGCTCAAGCCTGCGCTTGCGCGCGGCGAGTTGCACTGCGTCGGCGCGACCACGCTCGACGAGTACCGCAAGCACGTGGAGAAGGACGCGGCGCTTGCCCGCAGATTCCAGCCGGTCTTCGTGGACGAGCCCACCGTGGAAGACACGGTGTCGATCCTGCGCGGCCTGAAGGAGAAGTACGAGCAGCATCACGGCGTGCGCATCACCGACAGCGCGCTCGTGGCCGCGGCCACGCTCTCGAACCGCTACATCACCGACCGTTTCCTGCCGGACAAGGCGATCGACCTGGTCGACGAAGCCTCGTCCCGCCTGCGCATGCAGGTCGATTCGAAGCCGGAAGAGCTCGACAACATCGACCGCGAGATCGTCCGTCTCAAGATCGAGCAGGAGGCCCTGAAGAAGGAGACGGATGCCGCTTCCAAGGATCGCCTCGAGCGCCTGACGAAGGAGCTTGCCGATCTGGAAGAGCAGTCGGCCGCCATCACCGCGCGCTGGAAGGCGGAGAAGGACAAGCTCGGCACGGCTGCCGATCTGAAGAAGAAGCTCGATGAGGCCCGCAACCAGCTGAGCCAGGCACAGCGCAACGGCGACTGGGCGAAGGCGGGCGAACTCTCCTACGGCGTCATTCCGGGCCTGGAGAAGCAGCTTGCCGATGTCGAGGCGAACGCCGACGGCGGCGGCCTGATGGAAGAGGCCGTGACGCCCGATCATGTGGCGCAGGTCGTCTCCCGCTGGACCGGCGTGCCTGTCGACAAGATGCTCGAAGGCGAGCGCGAGAAGCTCTTGCACATGGAGCAGGATCTCGCGAAGCGGGTGGTCGGCCAGCGCGAGGCGGTGGAAGCGGTTTCGACCGCCGTGCGCCGTGCGCGGGCAGGCCTGCAGGACCCGAACCGGCCCATCGGCTCGTTCATGTTCCTTGGCCCCACGGGCGTCGGCAAGACCGAGCTCACCAAGGCGCTCGCAGCCTTCCTGTTCGACGACGAGACCGCGCTCGTGCGCATCGACATGTCGGAGTACATGGAGAAGCACTCGGTCGCCCGTCTCATCGGCGCGCCTCCGGGCTATGTGGGCTATGAGGAAGGCGGCGCTCTGACGGAAGCCGTTCGCCGCAGGCCTTATCAGGTGGTGCTGTTCGACGAGATCGAGAAGGCGCATCCGGACGTGTTCAACGTCCTGCTGCAGGTGCTCGACGACGGACGCCTCACGGACGGTCAGGGTCGCACCGTGGACTTCCGCAACACGCTCATCATCATGACCTCGAACCTGGGCGCCGAGTATCTGGTGAACCAGCCCGAGGGTCAGGACACCGATGCGGTGCGCGATGAAGTCATGGGCATGGTGCGCTCGCACTTCCGTCCCGAGTTCCTCAACCGCGTGGACGAGATCATCCTGTTCCACCGGCTGAAGCGCTCGGAGATGGGTGCCATCGTCGACATCCAGCTCGGGCGTCTGCAGAAGCTGCTCGCCGACCGCAAGATCACCATCGAGCTCGACGGCGACGCTCGCGAGTGGCTCGCCCAAAAGGGCTACGATCCGGCCTATGGTGCGCGCCCCCTGAAGCGCGTGATCCAGAAGAATGTGCAGGACCCGCTGGCGGAAGCCATTCTCGCCGGCGAGATCAAGGACGGCGAGACAGTGCCCGTGCATGCAGGCCCCATGGGCCTGACCATCGGCAACGCCACTGTGCCCAAGACCACGGAGCGTCCGCCGGAAGGCGTGCGGTTGAATTGATGCAATGCTCCCGCACTTAAAGTGCGGGAGCATGCGACTCCATTTTCATCGGCGTAAACCGGGAACTGATCTCCTTCCCGTCTGCTGCACAGCCGCCGGGGACACATCCGCTCCATCGTCATGGCCGGGCTTGTCCCGGCCATCTCGCTGTGAAGAGCGCGGCGCTTTTCAGATCGGGATCACCGGCACAAGGCCCGTGATGACGCGGGTACAGATCTTTCCTCGGCTTCGACTCATCGGGGATATACGATAATACTCACATTCATCACTGTAGCAGCTTGAGCCGGGGCGGCAGGTCTTCGGCGCTGAGGCTCTCAGTCTTGCCGTGGACGTAGAGCATCAGCTCCCCATGCGCGTTCTTGTAGATGCCGTAGAGCAGACGCCCTTCCAGAGCACCCAGTTGGCTCTCGACCTTGTGTAAGCGCAACGCCTCGCGCGAAACTTGCGCGGCGAGATAGGCGATGCCCAGCACCGTCAGCATCGGAGCAATCAGCCACAGGGCCTGGATCCATTCCGGCGCAGTGTGAAACTTGCTGAGCAGGTCGGCCCCGAACGAATACGGCTGATCCATCGCTATGTCCAAAAGCGAGTGAAACCGAGAACTGAAGATCAGGCGCGCGTGAGAACGACGCCTTCCTGATTGTGTCGGGATATGAATGCGATCCCGGCCTCTATGAGAGCTTTCTCGATGGCCTGGATGGTTGAGTCCCGAACAGACTTTCCCTGCTCGAATCGTTGGAGTGCCGTAAGGGCAACAACAGCCTTGTCCGCGAGCATGACTTGATCCCATTTCAGCAGGGCGCGCGCAGCGCGGACTTGGCAAGGCGTGACCATGGGGTCACTCTTCCGAGTCGGTGCTGTGATCGCTACAAAAACAACTATAATAGTTGCCTATAAACCTGGAACAGGCAAGTGTCTGGGGGAGACAGCTACCAGCGGCGCTGGTGGCCGCCCCCGCCAATTGGTTTGAGGCTTCAGGCGAAAGTGCCTATTCCGCAGCTGCGCGAAACTCTTCCTCATCGCGAGCCGGCGGTCTGTTGCTTTCACGCAGCAGCGCGCCCTTGTCGACACGCTCGGCCTTGTCTTCACGAAGCTCGCGCTTGGATCTGCGAAGCTGCTTGGCGGCCTTCTGCAAGGCCTGCCGGAACGCGGCGTAGAGGTCCTTGTTCTTGGCCTCGCCGGTCATCTTCTTCAGAGCGCCCATCTGGATATTCACCGTGCATCGATAGGTGATGCCCTCGCGGGTGACATGCACTGAGGCGGCACTTAAGCGCCCAAAATACTTTCCTGCCACTTGGCGGATATTCGTTCTTGCGTATTCGGGAAACACCTCGCCTAGATCGACAGTTGAGCTTTGCACCAGGATAGAGTTTTCGGCGCCTTCGAGACTCATTCGTTCCTCCGTTCGTGAAGGTTCGAGGGCTAACGGCTGTTGTGCAAGAAGGTTTCAGGACGCTAGGAAACAAATTCCTCTCGGCAAAGGTTATTTACGGTTCAGCTCCCGAAAATCGGAAAGCTCCTTTGGCGGAGGAGAGCGTTAGCCTTGCACACGATTCGTCAGTCAGCAACAGGTTCTTCCGCCACGAGCGGAGCCGGCATCTGGAAGGATCAGGGCCGCGGGAACGCAGCGGCGTCAAGGCCGGCGACGCCGCTGGGCGACTTCGCCCACGTCGATCACCCGCACCTCGACCGTACGGGTGCGATTGTCCCGCATGACCTTCAGCGCCACACTTTGACCGACTCCAACCCGTTCAAGGTGATCCGTGAGATCGGATAGGCGCCGCACAGGCGCATCCCCGATGCCCACGATGATATCGCCAATGACGCCCATGGCAGGATCGACCCCGCGCAATCCTGCCTGCTCCGCAGGCGAGCCCGGCGCCACGTCGCCGACGATCACGCCTGTCACGCCAAGCTGGGCCGCAAGCGTCTCATTGGCCGCGAGAATGCCAATGCCGGGCGTGGGCACGCGGCCGCTGCGAATGAGTTCGGGCACGACACGGTTCACCACATCGACCGGAATGGCGAACCCGATGCCGGCATTCGCACCCGATGGTGAAAAGATGGCTGTGTTGACGCCGATCAGCCGTCCCGCGGAATCAAGCAGCGGCCCGCCGGAATTGCCGGGGTTGATGGCGGCATCTGTCTGGATGACATCCGCGATCTCGCGCCCGCCGCTCGTGGGCAGCCGCCGCTTGAGCGCGCTGATGATGCCGGTGGTCAGCGACTGATCGAGCCCGAAGGGATTGCCGATCGCATAGGCCGTCTGTCCCACCTTCAGATCCGCCGAGCGTCCGACTGCCACAGGCGCAGGCAAGCTGCCTCGGCGACCAAGGCGCAGCACGGCAAGATCGTAGTTCGGTGCCTGTCCGACCACTTCGGCAGGCACCACCTCGCCGGAGGCAAGGCGCACCACGAAGCCGGCGCCGTTGGCCACCACATGATCGTTGGTCACCACATGACCGGCGGCATCCCAGACGAAGCCCGTCCCCGACCCGGACGGCTCGGCTTCAGTCGCAGGGCCTCCTCGCGCCGACATGCTGACCACCTGCACGACGGAAGGCGCCACAGTCTCGAACACGCGAATCGTCGAGCGCTCGAAATCGGACAGATCGCCACGCGCCACGACTGGCTGCGGCTGACGTGCGGAGAGCAGATAAGAACTCACGTAAGGCTGAAGAACGAGGATCGCGAGCAGCACCGCGACCGCCAGCATAATCATGCGTGTTGCGCGATCCTGCATCTTGCCTCCTTCTCGATCGATTGGATCACCTCACAATGGACGCACCTGTGCGCACTTCGTTCCTCCCAACCTGACGTCTCGAACAAAAGCCTCCTGCAAACGTTCGCCACGAAAGATCTTCGCAGGAGAATTCCATGTCCTCTCGCCGTCTCATGATTGCCGGCATCGCTGTTGCCTTCACCCTTCCCGCTCTTGCCCAACAGCAGAACCAGGCAATCCCCTACCCCGTCTCCCCCCAACCCACCGAGACGCAGCCCAATCAGGCGCTCGGCCAGGGAGCCGAGCAGCGTCAGCAGCGCACGCAACAGGGCGGCGCGCCGCAGGATACGCAAACACCCATGCGCCAGGGCCAGGCCGGCAGCGCGCCCGCAGCGCAGGGCCAGCAGCAATCGCAAGCGGACCGCCAATACATCCAGCAGGCGCTGGCGCTGAGCACTGTCTCGCTTCAGCAATCGAACTTCGCCCTGTCGAAGGCTCAGAATCCGCGCGTGAAGCAGTTCGCGGAATTTGAAATCGGCGAGCAGAACAACCTCACGGATATTCTGCACACTTTCGCCGATCCCGCGGCGACGGCCTCGACCACCTCAGGCGCTCAGGCCTCTGCATCGACCGCTCCTGAGTTGCCGCAGGAAGATTCCGCCGCCATGGAGCGCCTGTCGAAAGCACAACCCGGCGCAGCCTTCGACCGCGACTATGTCACCCTGCAAATTCAAGGACATCAGAAACTGCTGAGGCTGCAGGAAGATCAGCTCAAGAGTTCCGGCAGCCGCGAGATGACCAACATCGCCAAGCTCGCGCGCGGACAGATCAGGGAGCATCTCGCCATGCTCGAGATCATTCAGCAGGAGCTTGGCCGCTAAACATTTCCGGCCCCGCTTGTTTGCATGATGCGGGGCCGGAACCCCTCTTTCGACAGGTCGTTGCTTTCCAAGACTCGCGGGCTTTCTCCAGCCCACCTTAAACCTAAGAAGAGGAATATCCGATGGCGCGAGACAAGCGCGGAAATCCCCCCGAACCGGATGTGGATGAGGTGATGAACGAGCTGGCCCAGAATGAGGGCGGTGATGATTTCGTCGCAGGCCCGACCCAGCGCAATGATGTCGGCAATGCCAAGCGTGCTGCGGCAAAAGCCACTGGCGTGATGGGCGCGTCGAAGAAGCTCGATCCCGATCTCGACATCGATCACGTCGATGATGGGCGCGTGACGAGCGGCTCCAATGCCGGCATCCGCTCCTTCAAGGAAGTGCCGGAAGAGGAGGATGACGGCGCTGGCTTCCAGATGTCCAACGAGGAGATTGCGGAGGGCGTGACGACGACGGCGCAGAAGAGCCCTGCTCCTCGCTCAGCGCAGACGAACGCCGGAACAGGCCCCACCGGCATGAGCGGCGGTGCAACCTCGCGCAAGCGCGTGCCGGCTCCCGGCACTGCCGTGGATGTGCCGAAAGGAACCCTCGTGCGCGGTCATCCGACAGCGAGCCAGTCCGGCGGGCGCTCGCAATCCTCCACGGGTGACGAGAAGCCTCCGAAGCGCTCCGCGCGCGCTGGCGAGGGACAGCACCGGCGTCCCCTCTCCAAGGGAGGCTCCGAAGAGCGCTGATAATCCGATCACTCCCCTTTCGCCCCGGAAGCGCAAACTGTCCGGGGCGATCCTTTTTCGGGACCCGTCCAACTCCAAAGAGACACCTCAGACGGAAGGTGGAGTGACACGATCCCGCCTCCCGCTTTATTGATCGTTCAGCCCAAATGGCTTTTCCGAAATAAAGCGACCGAGGAAACTCCCATGGATAGAAGAAAAGTTCTCAAAGGCGCAGGCTTGGCGGCTGCTGCCGGTACTGTGGCCTCGCCCGCCATCGCGCAGGCCAACCCCGAGATTCGCTGGCGCATGTCCTCGGCGTATCCTAAGAGCCTCGACACCCTCTATGGCGCGGGCGAGATGATCGCCAAGCGCGTGGCAGCCGCGACGGACAACAAGTTCCAGATCCAGGTCTTCGCGGCCGGCGAGATCGTCGGTGCGCTCCAGACCCTCGACGCCACGCAGAACGGCACCATCGAGTGCTCCTATACCCTGTCGAGCTTCTTCATCGGCAAGGACCCGACCTTCATGTTCGACACCTCGGTGCCGTGGGGCATGAACGTGCGCCAGCACAATGCGTGGATGCATTACGGCGGCGGCCTCGAGCTGATGCGCGAGTTCATGAAGGACTACAACGTGTTCCCGATTCCCGCGGGCCAGACGGGCGCGCAAATGGGCGGCTGGTTCCGGAAGGAGATCAACTCCATTGCGGATCTGCAGGGCCTCAAGATGCGCATCGCCGGCATGGGCGGCCAGATCATGGCCAAGCTCGGCGTGGTGCCGCAGGTGCTGGCTGCGGGCGACATCTACCCTGCGCTGGAACGCGGTACGCTCGATGCGGTGGAGTTCTCCGGCCCGCATGACGACGAGAAGCTCGGCTTCGTGAAGGTCGCGAAGTACTATTATTATCCCGGTTTCTGGGAAGGCGGCGCGCAGCCCTCCCTCTATGTGAACATGGGCAAGTGGAACGAGCTCCCTGCCCACTACAAGGCCGTTCTCGAAGCGGCCTGCGCGGAAGCCAACGCCATGTGCGTCGCCAAGTACGACGCCCAGAACGCCGATGCCATCCGCCGTCTCGTGGGTCAGGGCGTGCAGCTGCGCCCCTTCCCGCGGGACGTGATGGAGCAGAGCTACAAGGAAGCCTTCAAGCTCTACGGCGAGATCGCGGCCTCCAACGCGAAGTTCAAGAAGGTGTTCGATTCCTGGAACGCCTTCCGCGAGAAGGAGCTGACCTGGTTCCGCATCGCCGAGCTGCCCTTCGACTACTTCGTCAATCAGCAGCAGGGCCAGCGGTAAGTTCAAAAAGGCGGCGCGAAAGCGTCGCCTTTTCCTCGTGTGTCGGGATCGATGCCCGTCATGCCGCGTTGTCGTGGTGACAGAACCCTCTGAGCACCATGGAGACACGGCATGAACGACAAGATGCGCAATCAAGACAAATCGCCCGACAAATCCGAACACGATGACAGGAAGCTGCCGGAGAATTCCAGGAAATCTCTCGACGAGAAGCTGGATGAAGGCGTGGAAGAGTCTTTTCCCGCGAGCGACCCGGTTTCCGTGAAGATCACGAAGTAAGGTTCGTTTTTCATGACGCATGCCCCAGGTCTCACGCCTGGGGCTTTTTGTTGTCAGCTGCGGCTTGCCACCGCGACGCCCAGCGCCGCGCAGGCCATGCCGGCCATCTGGATCAGGCTTAAGGATTCCCCGAACAGCAGGAAGGCCATGATGGCCGCGACCGGAGGCACGAGGTAGAGCAGCGTCGCCACACCGACGACGGCACCCTGCCGGATGAGGAACAGCAGCAGGCCGATGGCGCCGATGGAAAGGCCCAGGACCGCCCACGCGAGAGCCCCGATCAGCGGCAGCGTCCATTCCATCCGCCCCTGTTCCGTCAGCAGAACCATCGGCAGGGTCACGATTGCCGCGCCGATATATTGTACGAAGGCGTTGACCCGCAGATCCTGCGCGCTGCCTGCCCGCTTCTGCCAGATCGTGCCGAAGGTGATCGAGAGCATGCCGAGCACGCAGATCACAAGCGGGAAGACAGGCACGCCGCCATCCCCCAGCTTCGGCGCCACGACGAGCGCGGCTCCCAGGAACCCGAGGCCGATCCCCGCCCAGCGGCGTTGCGAGACCCTCTCGCCCAGCAGAGGTCCGGCCAGTGCCCCCGTCACCAGGGGCTGGAGCCCTGCCACCAAAGCGGAGATGCCGGCCGGAAGTCCATGCTTCACCGACCAGAACACCCCGCCGAGGTAGCACCCGTGCAGCAGGGCGCCGGCGAGGAGACCGTTCCTCCATTCCTGTCCCGTGCGCGGCCAGGGCGCCCTGACGGCAAGGACGATCAGCCCCAGCACCAGGAGTGCCAGGAGATACCGGACCAGGAGGAAGGTGAGGGGATCGGCATAGGGCGCAACCGTCCGCGCCACGATGAACCCGGTCGCCCAGATGACGACGAAGAGCGGAGGCGCGAGGCGGGCGAGAGAGGATGAGGTCATATCGGGCGGGGACCAAGGCAACAGGATGGGAAGCCTACACCTCCCGGAAGGGGACCTTCTGCCACTCCCGGGCCTCTTCTGTCGAGCGGCAGTTCAAGAACGCCTGTCTACAGCATCGGTCCCAAAAGTGCAGGTCCACTTTTCACGTCCGATGCTTTAAGGCAAAGGCCTCCTCCGGGAGGCTTTTTGCTGGAACGTTCGCCAGGAGAGCCGTTTAAAGCTGATTGGGGGCAGGAACCCGGTTAAGCTCGACACGCCTGTCGAGCTTGCCTGTTCTTCGTCGCTGCACCATCTCCAGCCCCCTGGAGCCTGATTGTTGAAACGCCTGCGCCTCTATGTCGAACTGCTCGCGATCACGATGAACCGCTTCGTGCTCCATGACGCCTGGGCGATCGCAAGCCATATCGCGCTGTCGGTGCTGACCTCGTTGTTCCCCTTTCTCATCCTGGTCACGGCGCTGGCGGGTGTGTTCGGCACCGGCACCTTGGCCGATGAGGTAGCCAACCTCATTCTCGAAGCATGGCCGAAAGAGATTGCAGGCCCGATTGCCGGGGAGGTGCACAACATCCTCACCGGGCGGCGCAGCGACGTGCTCACCTTAGGCGTGGTGCTGACCCTCTATTTTGCGTCGAGCGGCGTCGAGAGCCTGAGAGTCGGTCTGAACCGCGCCTATAACGTGCGCGAGACCCGTGCCTGGTGGCTGACACGCCTCGAATCCATCGCCTTCGTCATCGGCGGCGCCTTCGTGCTCATGGCGATGGCTCTGCTCGTGGTTCTGGGGCCTTTCATCTGGCGCGGCATCCTGCGATGGGTGCCGGCGCTACAGCCCTTCGACGGCTTGATCGCTTTCCTGCGCATCGGCGTGGCCACCCTCGTCATCGTGGTGGGCCTAATATTGGCCCACAAGCTCGTCCCTGCCGGACGGCGCAGCTTCCGCTCCGTGCTGCCGGGTGTCGGCGTGACGCTTTTCCTGTGGCTTCTCGGAGGCTTCGGCTTCAGCTGGTATCTCGAGTTCTATCCGGGCGCCTATGCCTCCACCTATGGCGGCCTCGCGACCGCCATGGTGGCGCTGATCTTCCTCTACACCTTGGGCGCGATCTTCCTTTTCGGCGGTGAATTGAACGGCACTATCCTGGCTGCCAAGCAAAGGCGGCTGGGGAAAGAGAGGCAGCCCGAACTCACCGACGTGATCACGTTTCCCTGACCGAAACAACCGCGCAAACGAAAACGGCCAGGAGTTTCGCCTGGCCGCTTCGATCTTCAAGCGCTGAGCGCTCAGCCGACGATGCGATACTTCACGAAGCCTTCCGGCGCATCACCCATCTTCTCGACCTTGATGCCGGCCGGCTGATAGGCCGCTGCATTCGGACCCGTCGTGAAGGTCATGGTGACGCTGGTGGGCACTGCGAGCGACCAGGAGCCGTCGGCCTTCGGCGCGACTTTCTTCTTCTCGATGATGTAGCGCATGATCGCATCGCGGGTGAGATCGGGCGCCTCGAACACGATGGTCGTGCCGTCGTTGCCCGGGAAGTTGCCGCCACCGCCCGCGCGGTAGTTGTTCGTCACGACGATGAACTGCTGATCGTCCGTCACGGGCTTGCCGTTATAGGTGAGATCTCTGATGCGGTGCGCATCGGGAGCGACGAGCTTGCCGTCGTTGTCGTAGCGCGAGGCTTGGGTCGGATCGATCTTGTACTGCACGCCCGCGATGACGTCGAAGTTGTAGGCCGGGAACTTGGAATTGATGAGGTCCTGCTCGCCGCCCTTTGCCGGGTCGATCTGGTTGTAGATGCCCGCCGAACGCTCGAGCCACTCGCGCACCTGCGCGCCCGTCACCTTCACGACGCGGATCGTGTTCGGATAGATGTAGATGTCCGCCATGTCCTTGATGGCGAGCGGACCGGGCTTGATGTCGGTGAAGTAGGTCGGGCCGCCGCGTCCGCCGGCCTTGAAGGGCGCGGCCGCGGACAGGATCGGAAGATCCTTGAAGGCAGACGCCTTGAGCTGGTCCGCCACATACCAGGCCTGTGCCTCGGCCACGAGCTTCACGGAAGCATCATCAGAGACGAGCGAGAAGTAGGAGTGGATCGGGACTGCCGTCGTGCCGACCGGCTCACGCACGTATTTCAGCGTGGCGTCGTGATCGGCCTGGGCTGCCGCAAGCACGGCCGCATCGGAATCCACCTTCGCCACCACCTTGCGGTCGACGCGATCATAGATCGGGCGCGCCTCGGTGCGGAAGCTCGCGACCTTCCAGGCATCGCCTTCCTTCGTCAGGTCGAGATCGATCACGCCCAGATGGCTGCCCCAGAAGCCGGCCATCACGGCAGGCTTGCCATGGAGCGTGCCCGCCTTCACGTCGACGCCCGGGATGTTGTTGAACTCCTTGCCGCCGGGGAACACGAAGTGCTGGTGGCCGGTGAGGATGACGTCGATGCCGTCGACCTTCGCCAGATGCAGCGCCGCGTTCTCTTCACCACCTTTACGCTCGCCGCCCGCGATGCCGGAATGGCAGAGTGCCACGACGATGTCAGCGCCCGCCTTCTTCAGGTCGGGCACGTGCTTGTTCGCCGCATCGACGATGTCGACAGTGGTGGCCTTGCCGTCAAGATGCGACTTGTCCCACTGCACGATCTGCGGCGGCACGAAGCCAATGACGCCCACCTTGATTGTCTGCTTGGCTCCGGCCTCGTCCACGAACTCGCGGTCGAGAATGAGCCAGGGCTTCTGCAGCAGCTCGCCGTTCGCCTTGACGACGTTGGCGCAGACCAGCGGGAATTTCGCAGCACCCAGTGAGTTCTGCAGGAACTCGAGGCCATAGTTGAACTCGTGATTGCCGAGCGTGCCGCAATCGTAAGAGAGCTCGTTCATGGCGGCGACCATGGGATGCACGTCGCCAGCCTTCATGCCGCGGCGATAGGCGATGAAATCACCCAGCGGCGAGCCCTGGATCATGTCGCCGTTGTCGAAGAGCAGGCTGTTCTTCGCCTCGCCCCGCGCCGCCTTCACGAGGGTCGCCGTGCGCGCGAGCCCCACCGTGTCGTCGGCCGCGTCGCGATAGTAATCATACGGGAAGATGTTCACGTGAAGGTCGGTGGTCTCCATGATGCGGAGCTTCACCACCGGACCGGCTGCCCAGGCGAGATTGGGCAGGCCCGCGAGAGCGGCAGCGGCCACGCCGGTCTGAAGGACGCGGCGGCGGGTAATCGACGATGTCATGAGATAGTTTCCCTCTGATGGAACGTTGTTCCTTAACCAGAGGGAAGCACAACTTTTATGACAGGATCAAGATAGCCGGCTCAACGAATCCCCGCCCGTCGACAGCCTGTGTCATCCCGGGGCTGCGGAGCAGAACCCGGGATCGGTGGCAGAATAAGGCACTGTCATCCCGGCGAAGGCCGCGATCCAGAACCGCAGGTCGAGCAAGTTTTGGCTCCGTCAGTGGTTCTGGTTTCCCGCCTGCGCGGGAATGACAGTGTCGAAGTGGCTGTGCCCGTCCTGACCACGATCCCGGATCTTCGCTGCGCTCCGTCCGGGATGACAGCCTGCAAGGGATTCACGACGCCCGCAGCGCCTCGTCGAGGTCACGGTAGAGGTCTTCCACGTCCTCGATGCCGGTGGAGAGGCGCAAGAGATCGGGCGGGCAAGGCGTTCCCGGGCCTTCGATGGAGGCGCGATGCTCGACGAGGCTTTCCACCCCGCCGAGCGATGTCGCCCTTTTCCACAGGCGCACCTTCGCGGCCGTGCTGATGGCAGCCGCCTCCCCGCCCGTAACCTGGATCGAAAGCATGTATCCGAATCCGCCCTCCATCTGCCGCGCGGCGATATCGTGGCCGGGATGCTGCGGGAGGCCGGGATAGAGCACCCGCGCCACCTTCGAATGCGCGGAGAGGCGCTGCGCGAGGTCGAGCGCGCTCTTTGCCTGCGCCGCCGTGCGCACATGGAGCGTGCGCATGCCGCGCATGAGCAGGTAGGCCTCGAAGGGACCGAGGATCGCGCCCTGCATCTTGCGGATGGAGGCGATCCTCGCCCAGAACTCGTCGGCCGTGGCGCCCGCGAGCGCACCGGCTACCACATCCGAATGACCGTTGAGCACCTTGGTCGCGGCATGCATGACGATGTCGGCGCCGAGGTTGAGCGGACGGGTATGGACCGGCGAAGCCGTGGTGGAATCCACCGCCAGTCGTGCCCCTGCCGCATGGGCAATCTCGGCAACGGCTGCGATATCGGTGATGGTCCAGAGAGGATTGGAAGGCGTCTCGACCCAGACGAGCTTGGTCCGGCCCGGCACGACCGCCTTAGCGACGGCATCGAGATCATCCGTCTCCACGAAATCGACCGCAAGGCCCCAGCGCACGGCCTCCGTCATGAGCCAGTTGCGCAGCGCCCAGTACATGACTTTGGAGGCCACGATGTGATCGCCGGGATTCAGCGCCTGGAACACGGCGGTGGCTGCTGCCATGCCGGAGGAAAACAGGAGAGCGCCGGCCTCGGCCTCTTCCAGCATGGCCAGCACGCCTTCAGCCTCACGAATCGTCGCGTTGTCCGGGCGGCCATAGACGTAGCCGGAGGAATAAGCATTGTCCTCGTCGCGGATATAGGTGGTCGCCACATGGATCGGCGGCACCACCGCTTTCGTGATCGGATCCACATGGCCCATGGCCTGGGCGGTCAGGCTGCGCTTCGACCACGGGAGACGCGATGACGACATGGGAACCTCCGAGAAGCGTGACTGTTGGGGTCACGGGTTTCAAGACGCGCAATGTTTAAAGGGATTTCGGCGATGCATACAGACCAAACCGTGCCGGGCAGCCATGCAACGCCGCCGCTTTGGCGGTTCCTGATCGCCGTCCTGCCGGTCGTGGCTGTCAGCGTCGCGGGTGGCCTCGTGACGAGGGCCAAGATCCCGACCTGGTACGCCAGCCTCGCAAAGCCCGGCTTTACGCCGCCGAACTGGCTCTTCGCACCGGTCTGGACCACCCTTTATGCGCTGATGGCCTATGCACTCTGGCGCATTCTCTCCCTGCCGAGGAACCGGCCCGGGCGGACAGCGGCGGTCACGCTCTTCTTCGTGCAGCTCGCGCTGAACTCGCTCTGGTCCTTCGCCTTCTTCGGCGCGCAGAGCCCATTGTGGGGTCTTATCGTCATCGCCGCCCTGGTCGTGGCGATCCTTGCCACGATCATTGCGTTCCGGAAGCTCGACCGGGTGGCCGCACTTCTCCTCGTGCCGTATCTCGCCTGGGTCTCCTATGCGACCCTTCTGAACGGCGCGGTCTGGCAGCTCAACAGCTGATTATTCCGGCTTGTCGAAGAGGTCCGGGTTCGTATCGTGGCGGTCGAGAACGCCGACGAACGGAAGCTGGCGGTAGGAATGGGCGACATCCATGCCGTAGCCGACCACGAACACGTCGGGGCAGGTGAAACCCACATAATCCGGATGGATCGACACGGCGCGCTTGCCGGGCTTTTCCAGGAGAACGGCAGTCTTCACGCTCTTGGCGCCACGGGCCATCAGGAGGTCCTTGGCGAAGGTGACCGTGCGGCCGGATTCGAGGATATCGTCCACGAGCAGCACGTCGCGGCCGCGCACGTCGCTTTCCACGTCGCGCAGGATCGTGACGTTGCCGGAAGAAACCGTGCCGTCGAGATAGCTGGAGAGATGCACGAACTCCACCTGGGGGCTGAGGCCTGCACGGTGCAGGGCACGGATCAGATCCGCCGCAAACATGAAGCTGCCCTTCAGAACGGCGACGACCAGCAGGTTCTCAGGCTTGGAATTCGCGATTTCCTGCGCCAGAGCCTCGTTGCGCTTGGCGATGGTCTCTTCGTCGAAGAGAACCCGGATACGGTGGGAAGCAGTCATCGTCGGTCTGTCCAGAAACAAATGGAAGCGTCTTGGGGCTTCCTCTTTCACGATCATGGCGGAGCGCGGAAGTCAAACGGACTTCACGATTCTCCCGGCAAAATAGGACGCTCGAGCCCTTCAGGAATGATCCTGCGGCAATGTTCCGCGACCACCTCGCTTTCCGTCCGTGCCCCGCAAGTTTATGGCTTGCTAACCATGGCGGAGCGATAAGTTGAGACGAATCGCCTGTGGCTGGACCTGTCCGGTCCGTCACTTTTCCAGCTGTTCCAGAGGGTTCGGGCGCGCGTGAGAGCCTATTACGACGAGGAATTCGATGAGGACGTGGCCGTTCCGGCCGTGCGTTTCGAGAATGTGGGCGTGCGCTACGGCATGGGGCCCGAGGTTCTGCGCGACCTGACCTTCTCGATCGAGCCGAATTCCTTTCAGTTCCTCACGGGTCCCTCAGGCGCGGGCAAGACCACGCTGCTGCGCCTCATCCTGCTCTCGGTGAAGCCGACGCGCGGGCTGATCTCGCTCTTCGGAGAGGATGTCTCCAGGATCTCGAAGAACGAGCTGACCGGCCTTCGCCGCCGCATGGGCGTGGTGTTCCAGGACTTCCGCCTGCTCGATCATCTCACGACCTACGAGAATGTCGCCCTGCCCCTCCGCGTTCAGGGCAAGGACGAGGCGAGCTATCGCGCCGAGGTGGTCGAGCTGCTGCGCTGGGTCGGCTTAGGGGACCGCATGCACATGCTGCCGCCTGTGCTCTCGGGCGGTGAGAAGCAGCGCGCCGCCATCGCACGCGCGCTCATCGTGCGGCCGGACCTGCTGCTCGCCGACGAGCCCACCGGCAACGTGGACCCCTCGCTCGCCCGGCGGCTGCTGCGCCTCTTCATCGAACTCAACCGGCTCGGAACTTCGGTGGTCATCGCCACTCACGATTTCAGCCTCATGGATCAGCTCAACGTTCGCCGCCTCGTGCTCGGCGACGGCCGGCTGCATATCGACGAGTAAGCCGGATGAACGCGCCCCAACCCCGCCTCAGGAAGGCCGCATCGCACAAGCCGCAGGCAGGAGAGAAGCGCTCGCTTCCCGCCTCCTTGAGCCGCAACGCGCCGCTCGTGCCGGTCGATTCCGCGGGCGGTCAAGCGCTTGCCGCCGTCATCGCGATTCTCACCTTCCTTGCTGCTCTGTGCGCGGGTGGCGCGGAATTGATCTCCGCCAGTTCCGCGCAGTGGCGCTCGGAAATCGCCCGCGAGGTCACCATCCAGATTCGCCCCAACCCCCAGCGCTCCATCGACGATGACGTGGCGCGCGCGGTGGCGCTGGCGCGCCGGACACCGGGGGTGGAACAGGCGCAGCCCTTCACGAAAGAAGAATCCGAGCGTCTCCTGGAGCCGTGGCTCGGAACCGGCCTCGATTTCAAGGATCTTCCGGTGCCGCGCCTGATCGTGATCAAGCTCAAGGAAGACGAGCGGCCCGATTTCGCCCCCCTCAAGCAAAGCCTTCAGAACGAAGTGCCCGGCGCGACGCTCGACGATCATGCGCTCTGGGTCTCGCGCCTCTCGACCATGGCCAATACGATCATTGCCACGGGCTTGTTTCTCGTGGCCCTCGTTCTCATCGCGGCGGGATTGGCCGTCATCTTCGCCACGCGCGGTGCCATGGCCGGCAACAAGGAAGTGGTCGAGGTGCTGCATTTCGTCGGTGCCAACGACGACTTCATCGCCAAGGAATTCCAGCACCGCTTCTTCCGCTTAGGCCTTCGAGGCAGTGCCATCGGCGCGGGCGGCGCTCTCGCTCTCATCATCATCCTGGGGCTGATCACCCGCTCCTGGCGGGCAAGCCCGGCGGGCGACCAGATCGAGGCCCTGTTCGGGGCGTTCAGCATCAGCTGGACAGGTTATCTGGTCGTGATCCTCATCGCGCTCCTCGTGGCGCTGATCACGGGCATCGTGTCGCGCCTGACGGTGAGACGTTTTCTTAACGGAAATGGTTGATCCTCGGGCATCGTGCGGACCTCCGGCTCCGTGCCTGACGATGCGCTAGCTTACCCGTGGAAAAAGAGGGCTGCCTCTCCATTGCCGCATTCTCCACTATCATCGCCCAAGATGACCTCGCGAACGCAGAGTTGGGTAGCGCCGAGCGCCATGGAACCCGCTGAAGCCTTGGGCTGGGGCTGGACGATGCTGGGCGCTCCGACGCATCTGACCAAGAGGTCCTTGACCCGACGGCTCCTGAGCGTCGGCGCCTGGGGCTTTGCCGCTTTCTGTCTGATCGGCCTTCTCGGATTCCTCGCCTTCGTCTACAGCATCGACCGTATCGAGCAGCCGCCCGAGACGCGCGCGGACGGCATCGTGGCGATGACCGGCGGCGCGCAGCGCATCGGTGATGCCATCGACCTTCTGGCGAAAGGCTACGCCAAGCGGCTCCTGATCTCCGGCGTCAACGAGAAGACCAACCGCGATCAGATCTCCCGCCTCAATCCCGGCCAGCGGCAGCTCTTCGATTGCTGCGTGGATCTGGATTACCGGGCCCGCAACACCATCGGCAACGCCATCGAGACACGGCGCTGGGCTGAAGCGAACGGCTTCAACACCATCATCGTCGTGACCTCGAACTACCACATGCCCCGCATGCTGGTGGAACTCGACCACGCCCTGCCGAATCTGCAGAAAATCCCCTACCCGGTCGCGGCCACCATCGATCCGCACGAGTGGTGGCGCAATCCCGCGACGGCCAAGATCCTCGTGACGGAATACCTGAAGTTCCTCGCCGTCTGGATTCGCACCCGCTTCGAAGAAGATCCGGAGAGTTCCTCGGTCGCCCACATCATCAGCGGCGGCGCTCCGAGCCAACAGGCGAACGTCAAAACGACCTTGCGCTAGAACGTCGTGCAAAAAGTGCACTCTACTTTCGGGCTTGATGCCTAGAGACCTCAGCTAAAACCGATTAAGGTGCGCCACCCGCGGAGCCGTAGGCTCCGCTTTTTACGCTTTCACGAAGCCATGCTGTTCGTTCGCTCCCTGCTGTTCAACACCGCCTTCTACGCCAATCTCGTCCTGTGGCTGGTCATGCTCCTCCCGGGCCTGCTGGTGCCGCGTCGGGTGTTCATCAGGTTCGCTCAAGCCTGGGCACACTCGTCTCTCTGGCTCCTGAGGGTTCTGGCCGGGATCAGGATCGAGGTTCGCGGGCGGGAGAAGATCCCGGCTGGCGGGGCTCTGGTTGCCGCCAAGCATCAGTCCCTTTGGGAAACCTTCGCGCTGGTCACCCTTTTCGACGACCCGACCTTCATCCTGAAGCGGGAGCTGATGTGGATTCCCTTCTTCGGCTGGTATCTCTGGAAGGCGGGCTGCGTTCCGGTGAACCGCAAGGCGGGATCGTCGGCCCTGATGCAGATGACGGCCCGGGCCAGGGAAGAGGCGCAGCATGGCCGCCAGATCATCATCTTTCCGGAGGGCACGCGCCGCCCGCCAGGGGCGCCGCCCGCCTACAAGTACGGCGTGGCGCATCTTTACAATAACCTTGGGTTCCCTTGCATTCCGGTGGCGCTGAATTCGGGTCTCTACTGGCCTCGCCGTCGGTTCATCCGCCGCCCCGGCACGATTCGCGTGGAAGTTCTCGACCCCATTGCTCCCGGCCTGTCGCGTGAAGCGTTCTTCAAGCTCGTCCAGGAGCGGATCGAGGAAACGTCCAGCCGGCTGCTTGCCGAGGGACGACGGGAGCTGGGCATGAGCGATTCGGCCCAGGAAGCTGCCGTATCAGCCTCAAAAGTTTGATATTGCTAAGCTTTACAGCATCTTGACGGTTCGCCTCGCTCTTCCTACATATAAGAACATATGGCGAACAAACGTACCATATCCTGGAATACGGCCATGCGGGATCTCCGCAACGACCGAATGCGGAGGGCTGGCGTGCGCGAGGAACGCTTACGGGCAACGGCGGGGCTTCGCTCTTCCTCGACCTTGAGCTCATGGCGCGGCCTATCCGGCCGCCGCTACATCGTCGGCGTGCATCCCCTTGAGTTGAACGAACTCCTGGAAGTCACCGATGCGGTGATCCTGGCAGTCCACCGTGACGAAGGCGGCACCGGTCACGTGGTCGATTCCGTGCTCGCGGGCGCTGAGCCCAGCACGGAAACGCGGACACGCTGGCTCGAAAGGGTGCAGGAGCGCGGCGCCTCGGAACTCCACATCCACCGCCTCGCCGATACGGAAGCGCGCCGCCGCGAGATCCTGGCCGATCTGCGCGAGAACGCCGATCACGCCTCCTGATCGAGCGCCTCGACGAGCCGCCGCATCAGCGGATCGACGACACCCATGCCGAGAAGATGCTCGTGGGTCGAGCGCACGTAATCCGGATTGGCGCCCGAGATCCCCTTCCCCTGCCGCACCAGAGCCAGCACCTCCTCGAAGGAGAGATTGCCCGCATATTGCTCATGCCTGCGGTCGGCCACGTAGCCGATGGCCGTGACGGCCCTGCCGTCATCGAGCCGCACGGGCAGAGAACGCTCCAGGTAGACGCTCGTCACCTGCTCGCGCTCGCGCAGGTAGTGCACCGTGGATTCAGCCTCTTCCCTCGTCACGCGAAAGGCGACGCCGTGGCAGCGACCACCGCGATCGAGGCCGAGAACGAGCCCCGGATTCTCGGGCGTGCCGCGATGGACATGGGAGAGCACGCAAAGGGCGCGGCGATAGCCGTGAAGATGCGCGTGGCGTCGCTCGACAAAGGGAAAGCCTGGCCTCCACATGAGGGAGCCGTAGCCGAAAACCCACAGATCGCCAGACCCGTCCATCATCGTTTCGTGCCCGAACCTTGCCTGCTTTGCTTTTTAAGAAGCGCTGCATTCACGCAAAAAGTGCTCTCCACTTTTCCTCACGGGCGCTACCAGTTACGAAGCAGCAGCACAACAGGAGATCCTGCATGGCCGAGGCCATCCTCTCGGAAGACAAGCGCCGTAGCCGCTTCTGGCTCTATACGCCCTTCGTCCTGCTGCTTCTCGTCGCAATCGCCTGGAGCGTCGTCTGGTTCTTCATCCGCAACCGCGCTACCGAGGCGCTCGACGCATGGCTTGAGGCGGAAGCACAAAAGGGCCGGCAATGGACCTGCACGGACCGCACCATCGCGGGCTATCCGTTCCGCATCGAGATCGTCTGCAACACGCTCGATTTGAAGCAGGGCGCGGTGACCGCCTCCTTCGGACGCACGGAAGCCATCGCGCAGGTGTATCAGCCGCGCCTCGTGATCGCCGAGATCGCAGGGCCTCTGCGCGTGAGCGACGGCAAGGTGAATGTACAGGGCCAGTGGACTCTGATGCAGGCGAGCATCCATGCCTCGCCAACAGGCCTGCAGCGCCTCTCGATCGCGGCAAACGCCCCCAGGTTCAATGTGACGGGACTTCTGCCGCAGGAGATTGCAACATCGGGCGAGCGTCTCGAACTGCATTTGCGTCCCAATCCCTCGCGCGCATCCGAGAAGGCTTATGATGCGGCGCTTTCCGTGAAGCAGGCGAGCATTCCGCTGCTCGATGCGCTCATCGGCGGCACGGAGCCTACGGATCTGAATGCGGATGTCACGGCAACGCAGGTCGTCGGCTTTCAAGGCCGTCCGGTTGCCGAGGAACTCGAGCGCTGGCGGACGGCGGGCGGCACGCTCGACATCCTGATGCTGTCCGGCGCCAAAGGCCCGCGCCGCATCGAGGCGAAGGGCAAGCTCAATCTCGACGAGGAGCATAGGCCCGCAGGGCAGCTCAACGTGGCCGCCGCAGGCCTCGACGGCCTCATCGGCAATGTCACGGGCAACCGCACGGGCGGCGCGCTGCTTGGTGCGCTTTTGGGACAGAACTCGCGGGCTCAGGGAAAGAACCCGCAGCTTGCCCCCCTGCCGCCGCTGACCCTCAACAACGGCTTTCTCGCGATGGGTCCCTTCGTGATCCCGAATGTCAGGCTGCAGCCGCTTTATTGAGTGCACCGCTGCTTAATTCCCTCCCCCTTGTGGAGAGAGGTAGGGGTGGTGCGACCGGGTGAGAGGGAACCCAACTGCTCTCCCGTCATCACCGGCCTTGTGCCGGTGATCCCGAGTTCTGAAGCGCGGCGCTCATCAGAAGCGAGATGGCCGGCACGAGGCCGGCCATGACGTTGTATGATTGTTGTGTTTTCTGGAATGCCGCAACGCTTTGACTTTACGCCTCACGCCCTCGCTCCCTCCCGCCGCAAGTCGGGTGTTCCCGAGATCCGTGGGGAGGGAAGAAACACGGCGTTCAAGCCTTGTCCTCGCGCCTGCGCCCGAAATCGGGCTCCGGCGTTTCCTGGCCTGACGAGATGATGCCGCGGCGGATGGCGCGGGTGCGGGTGAAGAGATCGAACAGCTTGTCGCCCTCGCCCCAGCGGATGGCGCGCGCGAGGAGCGCGATGTCCTCGTTGAGGCGACCCAGCATTTCGAGCACCGCTTCCTTGTTGTGCAGGAAGATGTCGCGCCACATGGTGGGATCGGATGCGGCGATGCGCGTGAAATCGCGGAAGCCGCCGGCGGAGAACTTGATCACCTCGCCTTGCGTGACGGTTTCCAGATCCGCCGCCGTTCCCACGATGTTGTAGGCGATCAGATGCGGCACGTGGCTCGTGATGGCGAGCACGAGATCATGGTGCTGCGCCGTCATGATCTCCACGTTCGAGCCCATGGCGGCCCAGAAGGCGCGCACGCGCTCGATCGCCTGCTCGTCCGTCCCCTCCGGCGGCGTCAGGATGCACCAGCGGTTATGGAAGAGCGTCGCAAACCCCGCATCCGGGCCTGAATGCTCCGTGCCCGCCACCGGATGCGCCGGCACGAAATGCACGCCTTCCGGCAGATGCGGCTGCACCTGCGCGATGACGGAGGCCTTCACCGAACCCACATCGGATACGATGCAGCCCGGCTTCAAGCCGGGCTTCATGGCTTCGGCCACGGCGCCGCACACGCCCACCGGCACGCAGAGGATGACGAGATCCGCATCCTTCACGCCGGAGACGAAATCGGTCGTCGCTTCGTCCGCGATCTGCAGCTCGCGCACGCGCGCCACCACCTCCTCGCTGCGATCGATCGCGACGACGGCCCCGGCGAGATTGAGATGCTTCGTCGCCCGTGCGATCGACGAGCCGATCAGGCCGAGGCCGATCAGGGCGATGCGGTTGAACAGCGGCTTCTCGAAGGGAGGCCCAAGACGCTCAGGCATTCCGGGCTCCATTCATGAATTCACGCAGCACCTCGACGACGAGACGGTTCGCCTCCTCGCTGCCCACCGTCAGACGAAGAGCGTGCGGCAGACCATAAGCATCGATCCGGCGCAGGATCAGGCCGCGGCTCGAGAGGAATTCGTCAGCGTCCTTTGCGGTCTTCCCCGGCTCGTCAGGGAAGTTGATCATCAGGAAGTTCGCAACGCTCGGCGTGACCTTCAGGCCAAGCGCCTCGATTTCCTTCGTGAGCCAGTCGAGCCATTGCGCATTGTGCTCGGCGGCTTTCGCCACATGCGCCTCGTCCTGAACCGCTGCGATGCCTGCGGCCATCGCCGGCCCGTTCATGTTGAAAGGCCCGCGAATGCGGTTCACCGCATCGACGATATGCGCCGGCGCGACCATCCAGCCGATGCGCAGGTTCGCCAGGCCGTAGATCTTCGAGAAGGTGCGCGTCATCACCACGTTCTCGGCGGTGGCGACGAGTTCGAGACCGGACTCGTAATCGTTGCGGCGCACGTATTCCGCATAAGCCGCATCGAGCACCAGCACCACATGCGGCGGCAAACCCGCATGCAGGCGCTTCACCTCGTCGAAGGGAATGTAGGTGCCGGTCGGATTGTTGGGGTTGGCGAGGAAGACGATCTTCGTCTTGTCCGTCACCTTGGCGAGGATGGCATCCACATCCGCGCGGTAGTTCTTTTCCGCGGCCACCACGGGCGTGCCGCCGGCAGCGAGGATCGCAATGCGATAGACGAGGAATCCGTGCTCGCTGTAGATGCCCTCGTCGCCCGGGCCCACATAGGCGCTGGTGATGTACGAGAGAAGCTCGTCCGAACCCGCTCCGCAGACGATGCGGTTGGGATCGAGCCCGTACTTCGCGGCAATCGCCTCGCGCAGCTTGGTGGCCGAGCCGTCCGGATAAAGCTCGAAATGGTCCGCGTTCCGCACGGCCTCGACCGCCTTCGGCGAGGGGCCGAGCGGCGTCTCGTTCGAAGAGAGCTTATAGACCTTCGATCCCCCTGCGGCCTTGCTCTTGCCAGGCACATAGGCGTCGATCTTCATCACGCCGGGACGGGGTTCGGGACGAACGGACATATCAAAGGGTTCCTGAAAAACAAAAACTTGGGATGAGGCTCTAGCGCAGCTTTGCAATCATTTCACGTGGAAACGTTCGGCGTGGCTGCCGACCTCCGCCAGCTGGGCGAGGCTCGCGCCTGCTTCCGTCAGCTCCTGATGGAGGCGGGAGGCCTCCACGAGGCCGGGGACGGCAATGAGCTCGGAGAGGCCGTTGGCATCGGCGGCGCTCGCCACCACCTCGCCGCCGAGCCGCGTCAGTGCCTCGTTCGCGCCCCTGTGCCAGCGCTCGAACTGGGCCGCATAGAGCACCACGTCGCGCACGGCGGCATCCGTCAGGGGCTTGGAGATCACGAAGACCGGGGTGCCTGCCGGATGATCCGGGCGCTCGATGAAGGGCAGGCGCGCGATGATCTTCGGGCGGTCCCTCTCGGCGAGCGTGCGCCACCACGCGCCGCTCGTCGCGCCCTGGTCGAGGCGGAAGATGCCGAGATCGCCCCTGGAGTTCGCCACGGCCTCGATGACCGCCGCCGCGCTCGGGTGGGTGACGTAGGGCACCGTGAAGCCAAAATGAAACCGGGCCGAATCGCGCATGGGCGCATCGCCCCCCGATACGTCGGCATGGACCGAGTAGTTCGACTGCACATAGGTGAAGGTGCCGATGATCACCCGCCAGATGCTCTCCACCGTATCGAGCGGGAGCAGGCCCTGGTGGCGCTCGGCGAGCGAGCGCATCATCGAGGCCTCGCGGCCCGGACGGAAGGCCGAGCTCAGGCCCGTCTCGGAGGCCTTCTTGGACTCGATCAGCCGGTCGATGATGGTGCCGCGCTCCATGAGCAGCCGATGCATCGCCTCGTCGATGCGGTCGATCTCCTGGCGCAGCTCGGCAAGGGAGGGAACGGGCTTCTCGGTGGACATGGCTTCAATCCTGGAACAGAGCGCTCTTCTTTGGCCGGTTTGCAGCCGCTTGTCATCCCCGACAATAACGGCAAGCGTTCCTCTGATCTTCCGGGGCTCGCCTTCGGCGCCCGGGAAGATCAGTGGGAAGCATTTCACAGTCGATTGACATCGGCCATCGGCGGCAGGACTTTAATCCGCCAAACCGAAGCTGCTCGAATGGCGCGATGACATACTACGTCTACCTGCTGGCCAGCCGCCGCCACGGCACACTTTATCTTGGTGTCACGAACGATCTGCCGCGCAGAGTGGAGCAGCACAAATCCAACGTCGTCCCCGGCTTCTCAGCGGCTTACGACGTGACGCGTCTCGTCTGGCATGAGACCTACGAACGCATCGACGAGGCCATCACACGCGAAGAGAGCCTTAAGAAATGGCGGCGCGATTGGAAGATCCGTTTGATCGAGGACATGAACCCCGATTGGTCAGATCTCTACGCGTCGCTGAACATGTAGGTCTCAGAAATCCCACCCCCGTCATTCCGGGGCGGCTCCTAGAGCCGAGCCCGGAACCCAGAGCCGCCAACGTTGCAGAGAGGGCGCACCGCTGATCGTCCGTCCTTGAAATGTCATGTTTATGGGTCCCGGGTTCGCCTTTCGGCGCCCCGGAATGACGGCACGAGGGCAATAGGCGAATGTTCCCTGTTCGTTCTTGACTTCTGTCCTAAGCTCGGCTATATCGTGTCTTGTCCCGGCTCAGCGAGGGGCGCGCTCGCGAGGCGTCGTGACTGTGGAGCCGGGGCACGGTCCTGCGGAGGAGGCTGAACGCCAGCCCACCGGCAGGAGGCCGCCCGCAGGTCCCGAGCGACCGCTGCGGTGTCCGCCTAAAGAAGCCGTGCGCGAGGAGCCGTCGGGTTCCACGCTACCATCAGACATCGAGCCGGACCGCTCCTCGCGCGACCCCTCGACCCTCACCCTCGGAAGGCTCGCCAGCCCAGAGGATGCTTCCGCTCGGCTCTTTGACATTCTGCACCCACCGCTCCGAGCCCGAAAGCACAGCGTCGGACCTCATGTTCGTTGACGGCCGGACCTATCCGAATTACGGCTTGTTCGGAAGACCGAACGCAGCTGCCAATCCATGACATCGTCTCCTCTCTCCCTGGAAGCGCGAAGCCAAGCCGACGACCCGTCGAGCCTGGTCATGCGCTTTGGCGCGGATGAGCCTCTGATGATGGACTCAGGGGTGGCGCTGGCTCCCTGGCAGATCGCCTATCAGACCTACGGCACCCTCAATGCCGATAAGTCGAACGCGGTGCTGATCTGCCATGCGCTGACCGGCGACCAGCATGTGGCGAACGACAATCCGGTCACGGGCAAGCCCGGCTGGTGGCTGACCATGGTCGGCCCGGGCAAGCCGGTAGACACCAACCGATTCTTCGTGATCTGCGCCAATGTGATCGGCGGCTGCATGGGCACCACGGGCCCGGCCTCGACCGATCCGGTGACCGGCCAGCCCTATGCCCTGAACTTTCCGGTGGTGACCATCCGCGACATGGTTCGCGCCCAGGCAGCCCTGATCGACAGGCTCGGCATCGAAACCCTGTTCTGCGTGATCGGCGGCTCCATGGGCGGCATGCAGGTGCTGCAATGGGCGGCGAGCTACTCTCACCGCGTCTTCGCAGCGCTGCCCATCGCGACGGCCGCGCGCCATTCGGCCCAGAACATCGCCTTCCACGAGGTCGGCCGCCAAGCCGTGATGGCCGATCCCGACTGGCGGGGCGGGCGCTATCTGCTCGAGGGCACGCGCCCCTCGAAGGGCCTCGCCGTCGCCCGCATGGGCGCGCATATCACCTATCTGTCCGAGATGGCCCTGCACCGGAAGTTCGGCCGCAATTTCCAGGACCGCAACGCGCCGACCTTCTCCTTCGACGCCGATTTCCAGATCGAGAGTTACCTGCGTTACCAGGGCATCTCTTTCGTCGAGCGTTTCGACGCCAATTCTTATCTCTATGTGACGCGCGCGATGGATTATTTCGATCTCGCGGCGGGGCATGGCGGCTCGCTCGCCAGAACGTTCAAAGGTTCGGCGACGCGCTTTTGCGTGATCTCTTTCACCTCCGACTGGCTGTTCCCGACATCGGACTCGCGCGCCATCGTGCACGCGCTCAACGCTGCTGCGGCTTCCGTCGGTTTCGTGGAAGTGGAGAGCGACAAGGGGCATGACGCCTTCCTGCTCGACGAGCCCGCCATGTTCGCGGCCGCAAGCGGCTTCATCGATGCGGCGGCACGCGTGCGGGGGATCGCATGAGCACATCGAGTCTCGCCCTTCCGGCGACCGACCATGTCACCGGCCACCGCCTCGATTTCCTGCTCGTCGCCGAAATGGTCGAACCCGGCTCCCGCGTGCTCGATATCGGCTGCGGCGATGGCGCCCTGCTGTCGCTCCTGCGCGAGCGCAAGAACGTCGACGGACGCGGCATCGAGATTTCCCGCGAGGGCGTGAATGCCTGCCTCGCCAAGGGTCTGCCCGTCATCCAGGGCGACGCGGATACGGACCTTGCCGACTACCCGGATGACGCCTTCGATTACGTGATCCTTTCACAGACGATCCAGGCGACTCGCCAACCGCGTGTCGTGCTGGAGCACCTGCTGCGCATCGGCAGGCGGGCGATCGTCTCCTTCCCCAATTTCGGACACTGGCGCGTGCGCGTGGATCTGGCCCTCAAAGGCCGGATGCCGGTGACGGAGAACCTGCCCTATTCCTGGTACGACACGCCGAACATCCACTTCTGCACGATCCGCGATTTCGTGGAGCTCTGCCGCGAGGTCGGTGCGCAGATGGAAAAAGCCGTGGCGCTTAATGCCGGCGGCAGGCCCATGCAGGTGAGCCTGCCCTGGTGGGTGTGGAACCTGCTCGGCGACCAGGGCGTGTTCCTGCTCAAGCGGCGGTGAGACTGCCGCCTTATTCCCCCGACGACAGCGGGTGCAGGTCGCGGACCATGCTCTTCAGACGCTCGTCCAGAACATGCGTGTAGATCTGCGTGGTCGAGATGTCGGAGTGACCCAAGAGCTCCTGCACCACGCGCAGGTCCGCACCATTCTGGAGCAGATGGCTCGCGAAGGCATGGCGCAGCACGTGGGGGCTGATCTTGTCACCCCGCAATCCCGCTCCCGCGGCGACGGCCTTCAGGTCGCGGGCGAAAGCCTGGCGGGTGAGATAGCCGGTCTCGCTGTCTGCCGGAAACAGCCAGGGGCCGACTGCCTTCCCCTGCTCTTCAAGCAAGGCAAGATAGGCGCGGGCCGCGTCCCGCGCGGCATCCGTCAGAGGGACAAGGCGCTCCTTCGCACCCTTGCCCCGGACCACGAGGAAGCGGTCGCGGGTCTTGGCCGCGCTGCTGGGGAGCGAGACCAGTTCGGAGACACGCAGGCCCGTGGCGTAGAGAAGCTCCAGAAGGCAGGCCATGCGGGCCGCCCGCAGGCGCTCGGCGGGGGAAGCCTCAGGCCGGGCCACACCCTCATGAGCGACTTGCAGCAGACGGTCGACCTGATCGACCGAGAGAACCTTGGGCAGCGCCCTGCCCCGCTTCGGCGCTGATACGGCCGCCGTGGGATCGGCAGGGGCATAGCCCTCTACGTAGAGAAATTTGTGGAACTGGCGGACGGCCGAGAGCCTGCGGGCGGCCGAGGTGGCCTTCAGGCCGCGCTCGTCGAGGCTTGCCATGAAGCCGCGAATGGTGGCGGCGGTGGCGGCGTCGGGCCGGGCGCCCGCTTCGTTGAGATAGGCGAGGTAATCGTCGAGATCGCGCCGATAGGCATCGAGTGTGTTCTTGGAGGCGCCGCGCTCGGCGACGAGCATGTCCAGGAAAAGGCTGGCCTGACGGGCACCGTTCATGAGGACGAGGGCGCCCGCTGGGTGGGAACCGGTACCGTGATCTCGCGCGGATCGGGATTGACGAAGGTCGCCAGCGCGAACATGGCGGCGAAGCCTAGGCCCGCGAGAACGGCAATAACGAGGAGAAACCGGAACAGTGTGGGCACGGGAGCCTCTTTGAGCGATCCTCCGCTAGAACCATGCAAAAGCCGCAAAGGCAAGACCTAACCTTGGGTTACATTCCACACGCCCCACCATAAGCGCCCTATGCCAGAGCCGGAGCCCCGTGCTAGGACAGGGCCATGAACAATATCAGCCGCTTCAATCCGCTCGATGAAGCTGGCGAGCAGACTGAAAGTCGCCGGCGCGGCCATCCCATCAGCCGCCAGCTCGGCAGACGCTCGATCGTGCTCGTCGGGCTCATGGGCGCCGGAAAAAGCACGGTGGGTCGCAGGCTGGCCCAGACGCTCAAACTGCCTTTCCGCGACGCCGATCACGAGATCGAGGCGGCCGCCGGCATGACGATTCCCGACATCTTCGCTATCCACGGCGAGGAGCATTTCCGGGACGGGGAGCGCCGGGTCATCGCGCGCCTCCTCCAGGAAGGCCCGATGGTGCTGGCCACCGGCGGTGGAGCCTTCATGAACGAGGAAACCCGCCGGAACATCGCCGAACAGGGCATCTCGGTCTGGCTGAAAGCCGATCTCGACGTGCTCATGCGCCGCGTCCGCAAGCGCGACACGAGGCCCTTGCTGCGCAATCCCGATCCGGAGGGCACCATGCGCCGGCTCATGGAAATCCGCTACCCGGTCTATGCCCTGGCGGACCTCACCATCGATTCGCACGAGGCACCCCACGACCGCGTGGTGGCCGACACCATCAAGGCCTTAGGAAGCTGGTTCGAAAAGGAAAAACAGGGGAGCGCCGAATGAGCAGCGCAGCCGCTCAGGTCCAGAACGCATCCGTGATCACGGTTCCGGTTCCCCTCGGCGACAGAGCCTATGACATCCTCGTCGGGCGTGGCCTCATCGAGACGGCCGGCTCCCGTATCGCAGGCTTAAGCGCCCGCGCCGCGGCTATCGTGACGGACGAGCATGTGGGGCCGCTCTACGCACAGGCCCTCAGCCAGTCCCTCCAAGCCAATGGCCTTCGCAGCTGCGTGATCACTCTGCCCCCGGGCGAGGCCACGAAGTCCTATGCCAGCCTCGAGCGGGTCTGCGACGCCGTTCTGGAGGCCAGGATCGAGCGCGGCGATCTTGTCGTCGCCTTGGGCGGCGGCGTGATCGGCGATCTCGCCGGTTTCGTGGCCGCCATCGTGCGTCGCGGCGTGCGCTTCGTGCAGGTGCCGACCACCCTGCTCTCACAGGTCGATTCTTCCGTCGGCGGCAAGACCGGCATCAATTCCCGCCACGGCAAGAATCTTGTCGGCGCCTTCCATCAGCCGAGCCTCGTGCTGGCCGATACCGCGCTGCTCGATACGCTGCCCCTTCGCGAAATGCGTGCGGGCTATGCGGAGGTGGTGAAATACGGCCTCATCGACGATGCGCGTTTCTTCGCCTGGTGCGAGGCGAACTGGAAGGGCATCTTTGAGGGTGGGCCGGAGCGCGACGAGGCTGTCGCACAAAGCTGCCGCTCCAAGGCTGCTGTCGTGGTGCGCGACGAGCACGAAACCGGCGATCGCGCGCTTCTCAACCTCGGCCATACCTTCGGTCATGCGCTGGAGCGGATCACGCGATACGATTCCGCGCGCCTCGTTCATGGCGAGGGTGTCGCCATCGGCCTCAATCTCGCGTTCCGCTTCTCCGCCGCGCTCGGGCTTTGCCCGATCTCGCACGCGGAGCGCATCGAGGCGCATCTTGCGGCTGTTGGACTTCCCACGCGCCTGTCCCATGTACCGGGTGGGTGCAGCACGGTCGACGAATTGCTCGACGCCATGGCGCAGGACAAGAAGGTGAAGGGCGGATCGCTCACGTTCATTCTGGCCAAAGGCATCGGGCAGAGCTTCATCGCTCCCGGCATCGAGGCCGAGAAGGTCCGCACCTTCCTGAGAGGTGAAATCAACGCATCGCGATCATGATCGAGGAATCCTCTTCCGGCGACCTCTGGCTTGCAGCTCTGGTCGTCGTTGTTTGTCTCCTGTGCTCGGCCTTCTTCTCGGCTGGCGAGACAGCCTTCACGGGCGCTTCGCGTGCCCGCATGCTCATGCTGGAAAAGGGCGGCGACAAGCGTGCCCGGCTGGTGAACCGGCTGCTCGAAATGCGTGAGCGCTTCATCGGCACCGTTCTGATCGGCAACAACATCGTCAATATCGGCGTCTCGGCCTTCGCCACCAGCGTGCTCGTTGCGATCTTCGGCGACGGTGGTGCGCTCTATGCCACCGCCATCATGTCGGTGCTGGTGATCGTATTTGCCGAGGTTCTCCCGAAAACCATCGCCATCACATCGCCTGACAGCGTCTCGCTCTTTCTCTCGCGGCCGATGTCCTGGATCGTGGCCCTGCTCGGTCCGCTTGCTATCACCATCGAGCGCATCGTGCGCCTCATGCTGCGTCCCTTCGGCATTCGGATCGGCGAGAACACGCCGATCCTCTCGGCATCGGAGGAGATCCGCGGCCAAGTGAATCTCCTGCACAAGGAAGGCGGCGTCGCGAAGGTGGAACGCGACATGCTCGGTGGCCTTCTCGATCTCGAGGATCTCACCGTCTCGGAAGTGATGGTTCACCGCACGAAGATGCGCACCATCAATGCGGACCTCTCCTCGGAAGAGATCGTGCGCGAGGTGCTCTCCTCACCTTATACGCGCATGCCGCTCTGGCGCGGGAGCCAGGAAAACATCGTTGGCGTTCTGCACGCCAAGGACCTGCTGCGCGCGCTCGATGCGGTGGGCGGCGATGCGAGCAAGCTGAAGGTGGAAGCGATTGCGCTGGAGAGCTGGTTCGTGCCGGACACCACATCCCTGCGCGATCAGCTCAAGGCATTTCTCGCCAAGAAGACCCACTTCGCACTCGTCGTCGACGAGTACGGCGAGGTGATGGGCCTCGTTACCCTCGAGGATATCCTCGAAGAGATCGTCGGCGACATCAAGGACGAGCACGATCTCTCGGTGCAGGGCGTACGGCCTCAGCCCAACGGATCGGTGAATGTGGACGGCTCGGTGCCGATCCGCGATCTCAACCGCGCCATGGACTGGAACCTGCCGGACGAGGAAGCCACCACCATTGCGGGCCTCGTCATTCATGAGGCTCAGACCATTCCGGATACGGGCCAGATCTTCACCTTCCACGGCTGCCGCTTCCAGGTGCTCCGCAAATCGCGCAACCGCATCACCGCGCTCAGGATCATGCCGCTTCAGCCCATGCGCGGCAGAGAGAGTTGAGCGGTCAAGCTTTCAGGAAGCCGAAGAGCGCCCGATTGACGGCGTCCGCCTCTTCCAGGTGCACCCAATGAGTGGCCTTCTCGAAACGCAGCGCTTCGCCGCGGGTGCACAGGGCCAGGCTTTCCTCGCAGAGACCGAACTCCAGAGACCAGTCCTGCATGCCCCAGATCGCGAGCACTGGCATGGAGAGCTTCTCCGAGAAGGCACGAGGAGGCTTGAGTGGCAACGCACGATACCAGTTCAGCATGCCTGTGAGCGCACCGGACTGCGACCACGCTCTCTTGTATTCTACCAAATCCTTTTCCGAGAACGTGCCGGTCCGGCTCGTGCGCAGGAGCGCACGCTTCAATGCACGGTACTCGTTGGCCGAGAAGAGAGCCTCAGGAAGATAAGGCAGCTGAAAGAACCCGATATACGAGCTTCGCAGCATCTGGCTGGGATGACGGCGCATGTAAGCGCCCGCAACAGCGGGATGCGGGGCGTTGATGGCGATGAGCCGCTCGATCCGCTCCGGATGCCGCGACGCCGCCCACCAGGCGACAAGGCCGCCCCAATCGTGGCCGACGAGCGAACATTGGCTGTATCCGAGCGTCTCGCTTAAAGCCACGACATCCTTCGCCAGCGTATCGAGATCATAAGCCCAGCGGCCTTCCGGCTTGTCGCTGAGATTATAGCCGCGCTGATCCGGCACGAGGACGCGAAAGCCCGCATTCGCCAGCGGTTCGATTTGATGGCGCCAACCCCACCAGAATTCCGGGAACCCATGCAGCAGAATGACAAGAGGCCCATCCTTCGGTCCGGTCTCGATGCAGTGAAGCGTGATGCCGTTGGCCTGAAGGTGTATGCCGGTGGTGCGAGGGTCGGTGGCCTGCGCCATGATCCGCGTCGAACTCAGGCCTCAGCAGCGACGGCTTCTCGCACCACCTGTACGGTGGATTCGTCCGTCGCCATGAACTGCGCACGGGCGAGCTCGGCAAAGCGCCCGCCCTTTGCCACGAGTTCATCGAAGGTGCCGGTTTCGATCACGCGCCCGTGATCGAAGACGAGAATGCGGTTGGCGTTGCGGATCGTGGCAAGGCGATGCGCGATCACGAAGGTCGTGCGACCTTTCATCACCTCATCGAGCGCCCGCTGCAGCTTCCGCTCGGTGGCAGCATCCAGCGCGCTCGTCGCCTCGTCGAGAATGAGGATCGGCGGGTTCTTCAACAGCGCACGTGCAATCGACAGGCGCTGGCGTTCGCCGCCGGAGAGCGAGCGCCCGCGCTCGCCGATCACCGTATCGAGCCCTTCCGCCTGACGGGAGATGAACTCAATGGCTTGTGCGCGCTCCAGCGCTTCGATCATTTCCGCGTCCGTGGCATTGGGGCGGCCGACCTGCAGATTCTCGCGGATCGTGCGGGCAAAGAGCATCGGCTCTTGGAACACGACGCCGATATTGCGGCGAAGCGAAGCGAGAGTCAGATCGCGGATGTCGTCACCATCGATGCGGATGCTGCCGGATTGCGGATCGAAGGCCCGGTGCAACAATCCAAGTGTCGTCGACTTGCCGGAGCCTGTTGCACCCACCAGCGCCACGCTCTCGCCCGGATGGATCGCGAAGGTCACGTCCTGCACGGCGGCCCGCTTGCCGTCGTAGGAGAAGCTTACATTGTCGAACGCGACTTCGCCCTTGAAGCGAGCAACCGCTTTGGCGTTGGCACGGTCGTGCACGGCAGGCGTCGTATCGAGAATCTCGAAGAATTCCTGCAGCTTCGGTGCCTGCATGAAGAGCTGATTGATGAAGCTCACGGCCTGTTCCAGGCGTCCGATGAGCATCGTGGCCATGCTCATGAACATGACGATCTCGCCGATGGTCGCCAAACCGTTGAGATGCAGCCATGTTCCGAGCAGGAAGATGGCGGTCACCGTGATGGTAGCCGACGCACGAGACGCCACGGAAGCCAGCGCCCACCAAGACAGAACCGGGTTCTGCGCCTGCAGCAATTGATGGATGATCGTCCGCAGCGAACGGCTCTCCGCCTCGATGCGCGTGAAAGACTGGATGACCGGCACGTTGCCAAGAGCGTCAGAAGCGTGTTCGGCTAGGCTCGAATGGTAACGCTCGACGGATCCCTGCAGGGTTTCGGTCTTGCGCAACACGATGGCGGTGAGCACTGCGAAGACAGTCACGAGTGCGACGAGCAGAAGCCCAAGGCGCCAGTTGAGAAACACGGTGAGGGGCAACAACACCACAAGGGCGATGAGTGCCGACAGATGCTCCCGGAAGAAGCCGAGCCAGAGCCAGGACATGCCGCTCGAGCCTTCAAGCATCACCTTCAGAACACGGCCCGAATGGGTCGAGGTGTGAAAGGCAAGTGGCAATTCGAGGACGTGCTCGAAGTAATCGGCGATAACGGCAAGACGACGGCGATGGGCCAGCCGGTCTGCGTGAAGTGCGACGAGGGCGCCCGCACCGATGGAGAAAAGACCGAAGGCCACCCAAGCGACGATCAAGGGCATGAGCACCGAAAACGTGACGGGAGGTGAGCCCGGGATCTGTGCGCGGGTGAGAACGTCGATGATACGGCCGAACAGGATCGGCTCGGCAAAGGCCGAAATCGCCAAGGCGACGTTGGCCAGAGCCAAGAGGGCGCCAACCTTCAGGTCAGACCCGAGTTGGCCCAGAACGCGCACATATAGCCTGATCAGCCGCATGGGATCGACCTGCAACCATGGCGAAGCTCATAGGGAGAACTCCGCTCCTGATAGAGAGTTTCGTAGCCTTGTTTTTTCACAATGCCAAGGTGGGCCTGCATGGTGCACCTCATGCATTCTCCGGCTTGAGCTTCCTGAAACGTCTGCGGAATCCACCCAGCCACTTCTTGCGTGGATGCCCCGCCCGATGAAGCCGAGGCTTGGGCAGGAGGATAGCGCCCTCCTCCGTCTTCCGGATGTGGAGGGTCCGCGTATGGAACTCCTCAAGGCCCGGACGGTGCCCTATGGACATGACGGTCGCGCCCTTCAGTTCTTCATCGAACAGGGACAGCATGGAGGCCTGGTTCTCCTCATCGAGGGCGGAGGTGGCCTCGTCCATGAACACCCATCGCGGCTTGTGCAGCAGAACGCGGGCGAAGGCGACGCGCTGCTGCTGGCCGAGAGAGAGGGTCTTATCCCAGCGCTCGTGCTTGTCGAGCATGTCCAAAAATTCGCCCAGGCCGCAGCGCTCCAGGGCGCCGCGGATATCCGCATCGCCGAAGGTCTCGGGCGAGGCCGGATAGCTGAGCGCGGCCCTGAGCGTTCCGAGCGGCAGATAGGGACGCTGCGGCAGGAACATCATCTCGTTGCCGGGAGGGATGCGGATCGTGCCCGAACCCCAGGGCCAGAGACCGGAGATCGCTCTAAAGAGCGTGCTTTTGCCGGCCCCGGATTCTCCCATGATCAGAACCCGCTCGCCGGGCTGGATCTCCGCCGTCGCATCCTCGATGAGAATGCTGCCGTCACTCAAGGCAATGGACACTCCCTCGAAGCTGAGCCAACCTTTCGGGTGCGGCTGAATATCGATCTTGCCGTTCTGGGCCGTGACCTCTTCCAAGTCGATGGCCGCTTGGCGGAAGGTGGCGACGCGCAGCACCGCCGAGCGCCAATCGGCAATCTTCGGGAAGTTATCGACGAAGTAACGCAGCGCTGCCTGCACCTGATTGAACGCCCCGACCACCATCATCATGCCGCCGAAAGACAACCGCCCACTGAAATAGCCCGGCGCGGCGGCGATGATCGGAACCACGATCGCGACCCATCCGTAGCCCGATGTGATCCAGGTAAGGCGGGCAAGAGCCCCCGAGAGGCGGCGTGTTGCCTTGAGAACCGCCTCTACGAATTCATCGAGGCTGCGCCGCTCGTCATTCTCGCCGTTGTACAGGGAAACGCTCTCCGAACTCTCATTCACCCGCACGAGCGCGAAGCGCAGGTCGGCTTCGCGCGCATAGCGCAGCGTGTTGAGGCGGATCAATGGACGCCCGACGAGCCAGGTGAGTCCGGAGCCGATGCCCGCATAGCCGATCGCAACCCACACCATGTAACCGGGGATCGAGATCTCGTTGCCGCTGATGACGAAGGTCGTCGTGCCAGAGAGCGCCCACAAGACGCCGATGAAGCTGACGAGCAGGAGAAAGGCCTGAAGCATGCCAACGCCAAGCTCCGTCGACAGCTCGGAGAACAGGCGACAATCCTCCTGCAGGCGCTGATCGGGCTGGCGGCTCGCCTCTCCCATGAAGCCGAGCTGATAGGCGCGGTTGGGCTTGAGCCAGAGATCGAGCAGAACCTGTGTGAGGCGCTGCCTTAAGCGGATCTTCAGCCGCTCCTGCAGCCATGTCTGCCCCACAACCAACGCAAGCAGCGCGGCGACGATGACGAGAAAAACGAGAAGCTGGTGAAAGAAAGCGGATGCATCGCGCTTCTCCACTGCATCGAAGAAGGCGCCGTTCCACTGGTTCAGGCGCACCTGTCCAATCATGTTGCCGATCAGAACGACGACAATGGCGATGGCGAGCCGCAGCATCGGCCAGCCCTTCCGGTTCCGGAACATGTCTCGAAATAACAGAAACAGCTCTCGTCTAATGCTGGGACGATGCTCATGTGCAGGTTCAGGGCCTTGATGCACCTCCGGCTGATGGGCAGCAGCGTGAGCCGCCTCCTTCGCCAGAGTCTTCTCCTGACCGGGACCGACCTCCTGATCGCCCCCTGTTGCGGGAGGCGGGGGCATTTGTTTGCCCAATTTGGGATCAAAGTCCGGCATGGTCCCTAAAAGCGTACTCTTTCCGCGCCGATACTGGTGCTGGAAACTAAAGAGCTACGCTTCTGTTTAAGTTCCGAACCGCGACAGAACGGCTAGGCCTTTCAATCAGGCGAAACCTCGGATCAGCGCCTGTCCGCCGCGACCACGAGCGCCCAATAGACCTTGTACTTGGAATTGGGCGTATAGGCCGTGGCGATGCCGATCTTCGTAGCCTTGGAATCCAACAGCACCCGGTTGTGCTGCGGGCTCTCGCGCCACCCGGAGAAGGCTTCGGCAAGCGTGTGGTAACCCGCCGAGAGATTGGCCGCCGGTGCGACATAGCCCGCCGAAGACAGGCGGCTCTTGAAGGCATCGGCGGAAATCGGCCTGTCGGCAGCCGCCATCGCGTCTGCCTCTGCCTGCGCAGCCGCCTGCAACTCGGGATCGAGAACCAGCGGCCCCAGACCATTGTTGCGGCGATAGGCTCCGATCATGTCCCGCGCCATGGCTGCATCCACGACAGCGCCTGAATTGGCCATGGAGGCATAGAAGCTCGGCGTCTGCGAGCGGGCTTGGCGCTGATCGGACTGGCATCCCGCCAGGACGAGCGCGGCAAGGCTTGAACAGATGAGGCTTTTCATGCCGGCGATTTATCCTTGAGAAGGGTTAAGGTTTCATCCTCTTCCCCACCCTTTTTGGATGCATCTGCCTTCGGTGCCTCATCTTCCTCAGGCTCAGGCGTGCTCGGTGCAGGCACGCCAATGCCCGCCTTCCGAAGGCCCCGGAAGATTTCGAAATAGATATCGCTCGACACGCGGGCTGCCGCGTCGATGTCGTCCACGAAGCAGACGAGATCGAAGTCGATCGTGTTCTCCGTCGCCTTCTTGAAGAGGACGCGCGGATTGGGTTCGCTCATCACCTCGCGATGCGCCAGGGCCGCGCGGCGCATGATGTCCGCCATCAAATCAGGATCGGTTGCGCGTGGCACGGGAACCGAAACGAGCACGCGCCCGACGCGGTCGTTGCGCACGCGGTTGCGCACAACGCCCGAGATCAGGTTCGAATTCGGCACGATCAGTGTCGAGCGGTCGAAGGTCTGGATCTCCGTGGACCGGACATTGATCCGGCGCACATAGCCCTCGCCATCGCCTACGACCACGAGATCGCCCACACGGATCGGGCGTTCCCAGAGCAGGATCAGGCCTGAGATGAAGTTGTTGACGATGGATTGCAGACCGAAACCGATACCGACCGACAGGGCGCCGGCGACGATGGTCAGCCGCTCAAGGCTGAGGCCCAGATAGGTGAAGGCAACGACGCCCGCCGTGATGACGCCCACATAGCCCGCCGCCGTGCGGATCGAGTTGCGCAAGCCTGCATCGAGGTCGGTGGCCGGCAGGAAAGTGTTGTCGAGCCAACGCTGAATGATGCGCGTGATCGTGAAACCAGCCGCGAAAAGCAGCGCCGCGATCAGGATCGATGACAGGGAGATCGTGACATCGCCGACATTGAAGCCGAAGAACAGGGCCCGCAGCGAACTCATGACATCCGTGGATTCGATGCCCCAGGGCAGCAGGACCAACAGGATGGCGATGACGATGAGCGCGAGCCGCGCGATGCCGCTCGCCAGCACGCCAATCTGTTCCAGGGAGCGGCGGCGGATACCCGTGTTGGCCTGCAATGTCGTGGCAAGCCTGCTCTGTCCACGTAGCGACCCGCCGATGAACTCATCGGCCAGCGCAATGCCGAGGATCAGCATGGCGATGATGGTGGAGATCGAGACCGCCTGCTCGACGATGAAGGAAGCAAGAGCCGTGTAGCCGCCCAGCACGCTGCCGATGACGACAGCCACGACGAACCAGCCGAGGCTTCGCACCGGACCGCCGATATCGACCTCTTGCGGAACATAAGGGCCGAGGCAAGCTTCATCCTGGCTTTCGCGAGACGCAAACCGGCGCAGCAACTCCGCGAAGAGCAGAGCCATGGCCAGTGCAAAAACCGCTCTGGTGATCACCGTGATCGGCAGGGCCGCGGCGATGGCCTTGTTGAAGGCTTCGATCACCTTGCCAACGACCATGACGGTGGCGAGCGTGACGGAGAAGCGCATGATGCGCGCAGCGGAAGCGTCCCGGACCGGGATGAGGCGCCACGACGGATGATCCGGCGCAAGGATCGCATCGATGAGCGCACGCACGAAGGCAATGAAGGCGAGGCCGCCGAGCAGCGATCTCACCACCTGCTCCAGACGCGGCGGGACGATGTCCGCAGAGTCGAAGGCCACCCAGACGATCCAGCTTCCGGCAATGGCGGGACCTGCGCCCAGCACGAGAACGCCGACGGCAGCCATCAGGCGGCTCCGACGTAAAGGATCCGTGACCGCCGGATCGCGCCGGACGAGACGCGGGGCGATCGAACGACGGCCAATATAAAGCGCGACGGCAGCGCCGATGGCCAGTCCAAGGAAGAAAAGGACGCCGAGGGTCGCATTGCGCCGCAATTGGTCGAAGGCGTCGGACAGCACGATCCGCTGAGCTCTGAGCTCCCGCGGGATCGCCTGGATCACGTTCATCCAGAGGTTGGGGCTGAGGAGGCCATCACTCTGTTCGAAGAGGGCGCGCGCGAACCCGGCGCGGCGCAAGTCGCCGATCTGAGCACTGAGCTGCTCGGCCTGGACCAGAAGCGCGCGCCCGAGACGTTGGGTTTCATCGAGCTCCGCAACGGCGGCCTCACGGTCGGCGCGATCCCTGGCGACATCGGCGCTTTCCTCGGGCTGGCCACTGGCAGGCTTCGGCCCGAGCTGGGAGAGGCGCTGACGGCTTGCCTCGAGCCTCGGTGCCTGCTCGTCGATGACGGTGCGGATGTCGGAGATGATCGGCTCGATCTGCTGGCGCAGGTTCTGCAGCTCCGCATCGGACAGCACGCGCCCCTGGAGCGCCAGCTCCTTCTGGTCGAGATCCGCCTTGAAGCCATCGAGCTTGGCACGGGCCGCTTTCGTTTCAGCCGAGACGCTTGCTGCGGGCGCATCAGGGGCTGCGGCCGGAGGCGGCGCCGGTTGCTGAGGCGCGGGGGCCTGAGGTGCGGCAGGGGCTTGAGCCTGGGGTTGAGCCCGGGGTGGCGTTTGCGCCTGCTGGGCCAGAGCCAGGCCTCCCGTGGTCAGGCCGCACGCCATGATCACGGCGGAAAAGAGCCGCTTCAGTCCAATCCCTGTCATTCAGTCTGCCCTATCGCATTCCCTTGCGGGCTGGTTACTTGCGAATCAATAAGGCGAAAACTCGCCGCCGGGCAGCCGAAGCGCAACAAAAAAGCCTGGGTGACCGGGTGCCATCCAGGCTTTCTCGAAGAATGTTGTCCTTTACCGCTGCGCCGGCTCGTTGGCCGAGGGCTTGGCCTCCGGCACGGGATAAGCCGGGTTTGCAGGCGTGATCCGGTTTGTGGGGTTGGCATCAGAAGAGCCGGTGGTCGAACCGGTTGTGGCCGAACGAGCGGCGTCCGTACCGGGATCATCGGGCGATTGCGCGCCTGCCCAAATCAGATATCCGCCCACGGCGACGGCGAGCAGCAGGAGCGAGCCGAGCAAGACGCCCAGAACCGGGCGGCCGGAGGCACCCTGGCGGGCACGATCGTCTGGAATTTGTTGAGCCATCTCAAGCCTCTTTGGAAAGCATGGGTTTTCAGGGCGAGCAGCAAGGCTCGGCGTTATCAGGGCAACGCCAGATGCGGGGGGCGGTTCCTGCCAAGCATCTGCACTTCGCCAGCGCGCATTCAGAGACCCTCCCCCTGGATCCAATGCAGCGTTTCGCCGTTGTTCGAGACGGGCCACTAACCAGTATCAGGGACGAGGGGTCGATGGTTCGGGCAGGCGTTGGAAGCATCGATTGTCGCACCCCCCGACATGGCTTTCGTCTCCCGGCCCGAAGCCATTTTTTCGCCGTCTTGGGTGCCCTTGGGTAATCTCTGATTCAAGGAGAAATCATGCAGGACAATCGCATCAGTCTGGACGGGACTTGGGAATTTTTGCACGTGGCCGATGATCGCCTGTCCGGCCCGGCGGAAGTTCGCCAGATCGTGGTGCCAAGTCCCTGGCAGGCCCAATTTTCGGACCTGCGCATGCGGGCGGGGATCGGCATCTATCGCAGGACGATCGAGATCGACGAATCGTGGCTGCACGACAGCGTCTGGATCCGGTTCGGCGCCGTCTTCCACAACACGAAGGTCTTCATCAACGGTGAGGCCGTCGGCCACAACGAGGGCGGCTTCCTGCCCTTCTCGTTCGATGTGACGCCTCACCTCAAGCCGGGACCGAACGAGATCAAGGTGCGCGTGGACTCGCCCACCGACAACCCGGCCGAGTTCCCGGATTCACCCTTTGCCGAAATCCCGTTCGGCAAGCAGAGCTGGTACGGCCCGCTCTCCGGCATCTGGCAGTCGGTCTATCTCGAACGCCGCATCCCCGATCACATGAACCGCGTGCGCCTCGTTCCGAATCTGGCGACAGGTGTCGTGACGTCGGGCGTGTTCTTCGCGCGCCCCCTCACGGGCGCCACGCAGATCCGCATCGAGGTGACGGATCCGTCAGGCCAGGTCGTGATCGATGAGATGCATGAGACGCAAGTCGGCGTCACCAGCATGCCGTTCGAGCTGACGGTGCCGGATGTGCAGCCTTGGTCGCCCGATCACCCCAATCTCTATCGCATTCGCCTGCAGCTCATGCGCGGCGGCGAAGTCAAGGATGAGATCGCCGACAATTTCGGTTTCCGCACCATCGAGACGCGCAACGGCAAGTTCTATCTCAACGGTGAGCCGCTCTACTTACGCGCAGCGCTCGATCAGGATTATTACCCGGACACGATCTGCACCGTCCCGTCGGTGGAGTTCCTGGAGGATCAGTTCCGCAAGGCGAAGGAACTCGGCCTCAACTGCCTGCGCTGCCACATCAAGGCGGCGGATCCGCGCTATTACGAAACCGCGGACCGCATGGGCATGCTGATCTGGACGGAATTGCCTAACGGCGGCATGGCCACCGACCGCTCGCGTGGACGCAAGGAAAAGCTCCTGAAAGGCATCGTCGACCGCGATTGCAACCATCCGTCGATCATCATCTGGACGATCATCAACGAGAACTGGGGCGTCGACCTCGTCAACGATGCGGATCACCGCGACTGGCTCAAGCGCACATTCGCGTGGCTCAAGGCCTATGACCCGACACGCCTCGTCGTCGACAACTCACCGCTCGCACCGAGCTTCCACGTGGAGTCCGACATCGCGGATTATCACTTCTATGCTGCGTACCCGGACCACCGCGTGCAGTGGGATCAGTTCGTCGACGAACTCTCGAACCGCGCCTCATGGCTTTATTCGCCTCACGGCGATGCGGTGATCACCGGTCGCGAGCCGCTCATGTGCTCCGAGTTCGGCAACTGGGGCCTACCCTACCCGAAAGATTTGCGCGATGCCAAGGGCGAGGAGCCCTGGTGGTTCGAGACCGGTCACGACTGGGGCGAGGGCGTGATGTATGCCCACGGCGTCGAGAACCGTTTCTCGGATTGGAGCCTGGACCGCGTCTTCGGCGACCTGCGCCGGTTCGTGATCGCCGCGCAATGGCAGCAGTTCCGCGCCTTCAAGTACGAGATCGAGTCCATGCGCCGGAAGCCCAATCTGGCTGGCTACGTGATCACCGAGCTGCACGACTGCCACTGGGAGTCGAACGGTCTTCTCGACATGCGCCGCAATACACGCGTGTTCCACGAGCTGTTCCACATCTTCAACACGGATACGGTGCTCGTGCCGAAATGGGAGCGCGCCTCCTATTGGTCTGGGGAGACGGTCGCTTTGGAACTTGCGGTCGCGCATGGCGCGGGCCCGGCTCTGGAGGATTGCAAGCTCGAGATCAGCATCTGCAACGAGATTCAGCAGATCGACCTGCCGCGCATCGAAGCACCGGATGTGCTCGATCTCGGCCGCATCGAGATCCAGCTGCCGGAGATGGACGAGGCATCATTGCGGCGTATCAGCTTTACGCTGCGCGGATCCGATGGCCGCCTCATCGCGCAGAACCACCATGACATCGCCATTCACCCGAAGCGCACAAAGCCTATGCATGTGCGGGAGTTGGTCTGGTCGCCGGATGAGGACATTCGCGAGCGCTTCCGCGCTCTCGGCTACACCATGGCGCGCGCCTTCGAGGAATCGACCCTGGTCGTCTCCCGCACGCACAGCAAGGCGATTGCCGACCATGTGCGCGCCGGCGCCAAGCTCCTGCTGCTGCCGGAAGAGGACATGACCCTCTATCCGTTCTTCCCGCACTGGCAGGCGGTGAAGGTGCAGACGCGCCACGGCACCCTGTGGTCGGGCGACTGGGCCTCCTCCTTCGGCTGGCTGCGCCGCTCGGGCCATTTCGCCCGCTTCCCATCAGGCCCGCTGCTCGACGAGACCATGGACCGCGTGCTGCCCGATTTCGTGATCTCGGGCTGCAACCTGCTCGACTTCCAAGCCCGCGTTTTCGCCGGCCTCGTGGTCGGCTGGATCCACAAGCCGGTGGCGCTGGGTGTCGAGCGCTCCTATGGACGCGGCCGCCTTGTCGCATCGACGCTCCGCCTGTTCCGGGATGCGCCGCTTGCCGATCCCACGGCAACGATGCTGACGGATGCCTTGGTGGAATTGGCGGTCGAGTCCCGCGCTGCCCGTCTCGAAGAGGCGGTGCGCGCGGCGGAAGCCGCTGCCTGATCGGCCACATAATCCGAAACAGAAACGGCGCGGAGAGATCCGCGCCGTTTTCATGTGTCTCTTGGGAGATTACCGCTGCTATTCGGCAGCCACTTTCAGGTTCTCCTCCGACCACTCCACCTCGCTATCGATGAAGAAGCGATCAAGCGCGCTTTCAAGGCGAGGCATGAGGACACCGCGCTCGGTGGCTAGCGCCGTCTTGAGAACCGGCAGATCGCCTGCCTCTGTCACGAGGCTTGGATCGAAGCCTGCCCTCTCGGCCGCCTGTGCCGCCAGATCGCGCCAGGAGATCTCGCCGATATTGGCCATGTGCCAGATACCTGTTCCGCCGTCGATCAGCAGATCGAGGGACGTGTTCACAAGATCGGGCACGTAAGTCGGCGACACGACATCGACGCTGGCCTCGACACCCTCGCCCTTGCTCAAGGTGTTGAGGATCGACCAGACGAAGTTGTGGCGGTCCCACGGACCGAAGAAGGCGCCCGTGCGGATGATAAGAGCCTTGTCGTGGGCATCGAGAACACGGCGCTCGGCCTCAACCTTGCTCGCACCATAGACGGTGGTGGGATTAACCTCGTCACTTTCCACATAAGGCCTGTCGAGCGTCCCGTCGAACACGAGATCGGATGAGAAGGTCACGAGCGGGATGCCAAGATCCGCGCAGGCCTTCGCCAGCACCTCCGCACCAACCGCATTCTCACGGAAGCACACCTCGGCATCCTCCTCGGCCTCCGACACGCGCGCGTAGCCTGCGGTGTTGATGACGGCCCAAGGCCTGTGGCAGGCAAGAGCCTTCTTCACGCTCTTTGCATCTGCAATATCCATGTCGTTGCGCGAGAGCAGCACGTGGTTGAGACCGCGGAACTCGGCCAGCCGCGAAAAAGCACGTCCCAGGGTTCCGGTGGCGCCCGTAATCAGAAGTTGGCGCGGCTCGTCAGCGAGCCAGCAGGATCGCGATTGCCTGGATGGACGCCTATAGAACCGAATATCGCGCTTCCACCATCCCGCACGGTCGAGGACCGGATGATCGTAGCTGCCGGTCTTCGCCAGCGCCTCGGCGGCATGGGCCAGAGCCGTACGCCGAGGTTCGGGAGCCCGCACGTCGAAGGGACCAGCCTCATAGAAACCGTTGCGCTGCGTGAGCAGGCTGTTCCAGTCCACAGCGCCTAAGAGCGACCAGACGGTCACGGCGCGAATGTCAGCACCTTCGTCACGCAAGGAGTTGACGTCGTTCCACACCTCGATGAGCCAGCGCAGTTGATCGTCGCGCGAGCTGCCATGGTGGGCTTCCGTTACCGCGATGGGACGCTTGTAGCGCTCCCACACCTCGCGCAACCGGGCTGCCGGGCCGAGATACTCAGGCGGTAACGGCATGCGTACCGCTTCCGCATCCGCATATCGATGGCGTCCATTGCCGCCCCAATGATGCTCGGGGTAGCGCCTCATGTTCTCGTCGAGGTAGCGCTCGCTCGTGAGGTAATGATTGATACCGATGATGTCGGGCGCAGCATCGCCTTCGAGGAGAAGTTCGAGATCAGCTTCGCTGACGCCGTTCTCGATGAAGATCGGCCACCAGGGGTGGTTCCGGTCCACCATGCCGCACAGGAGATCGAAGCTCAGGAAACGGCGCTGGTTCTCATGCTCGGCCTGATAGACCAGCAAGGGCGTCGAGAAGGTCTTGCCCATGTCGTCCGTCTGCACAAGCTGTGCATCCGGCCGGACCTTGCGAATGGCACGCATGGACAGAACAGTGGCCTTGCATTCGTTCACGAGGATCTTGAGGAAAGCCTCATAGCTCGTGCCATGCGGATACCAATGGCCATAGAGCCCCGAGAATCGCGCCGTGGTGAGCGGCTCGTTGACCGGCGTGTAGAGATCGAGATGCGGATAGCGCTCGGCCACATTGGCCGCATGACGTGCGAGAAGCTCAGGCCAAGCCGGATCGAGCATCTGCGTGTATCGCGGGCCGCTGCCATGATGGCACAGGCCCGCGATAGCACGGATCCCGAGATTCTGAAGTCGACCCAGGCGTTCGTCGTGCCATGTGAAATCCGTGCTGTCCGGGCTCTCGGGAGAGATCGTCTCCCAGAGAACCGGGTGTCGCAGCGTGCGGATTCCAAGTTCAGCAATGCGATCAAGATCATCGACGCGATTGGTGTACCCGGTCTCCAGGCTTTGATCGCGGTAATCGTCGCCAACACGCGCGACAGTACATTCGATACCGCCCCAAAGCTCCAGGGATCGCTTCATCATTCAGCTCCGAGCTAATTTTTGCACCAGACGTTCAAAAACTGTGCTCAGCGCAATTTGTTCGATGAAGCTCATCCGTCATGATACCAGAGCAGCCGATGACGGCATGGCCTTGATGCTCGACGTGTCCGCACCGACCGGCAGGGCTTCGTTGATGCGCCGGAAGGTGGCGAGCGCTTGGCCGACGATCTGGTCCATGTTGTAGTAGCGATAGGTTGCCAAGCGACCCACGAACCACACATCTGGTGTCGCGAGAGCCAGACGCTCATACTTCTTGAAGAGCTCCTGGTTCTCAGGCTTCGGAATCGGATAGTAGGGATCACCCTCAGCAGACGGGTACTCGTAGGTCAGAGCAGTCTTTGCATGCTCCTGGCCCGTGAGGTGCTTGTATTCGGTCACGCGAGTGTAAGCATGCGTCTGCGGGTAGTTCACTACGCCCACCGACTGATGCCAGGGCTTGTGAAGGGTGACATGCTCGAAGCGCAGCGAACGATAGGGCAGCTTGCCGAACTGGTAATTGAAGTACTCGTCGATTGGACCCGTATAGATGACGCGGCGATGCGGCACGATGTGCTTGATGTCTTCATAGTCCGTCTGCGTCATGATGTGGATGTTCGGGTTGCTCACCATCTTCTCGAACATCCGGGTGTAGCCGTGCTTCGGCATGAACTGGAATTCGTCCGCGAAGTAACGGTCGTCCCGGTTTGTGCGGGTCGGCACGCGGGAGGTCACCGACTTGTCGAGCTCCGACGGGTCGAGCCCCCATTGCTTGCGGGTATAGCCGCGGAAGAACTTTTCGTAGAGCTCACGACCCACGGTCGAGACCACAACATCTTCCGAGGTCCTGATCTCACCGATCTTCTCGGCGCGCTCGGCAAACCAATCCTGCAGCTGCTCGGAGGTGAGATTGAGGCCGTAGAGCTTGTTGACGGTGTCGAGATTGATCGGAATCGGCACCTGCATACCGTCCACCTCAGCCAACACCCGGTGCTCGTAGAAACGCCATTCGGTAAAGCGCGAGAGATAATCGAAGATCTGCTTCGAATTCGTGTGGAAGATGTGAGGACCGTACTGGTGGATCAGGAGGCCGTCATCATCGTAACGGTCATAAGCATTTCCGCCAATATGGTTGCGGCGGTCGATGAGAAGGACGCGTTCATTGCGCTCGGTTGCAAGACGCTCGGCCAGAACAGAGCCCGCAAAGCCGGCGCCGACAATCAGCCAATCATACATTCAAATCACTCCGCGGGCGTGGTGGCATAGACGGAAAGGGAGGCCGCGGCAGGACGGTCCGCCGTCGTTTCACCTGTGGCGTCGAGCATGAGCTTGTGCATGGAGGCCCAGGTCTTGTCCCATGATCCTTGAGCGAGATGACGGTCGACCTTGGCAAGCCAAGCCTCTTTCGGCCTGCCTAAGATGGTCTCGACCTTGGCGACCACCTCCTCGGCACTGCGCGCGATCTCGACGAGACCCTTTTCACCGTAGGGCTTCACCACATCCGTGATAGGCGTCGAGACGACCGGCACACCGGCGGCGAGGAATTCGGGTGTCTTGGTCGGGCTGATGAATTTCGTTGCTTCGTTGAGCGCGAAGTTCATGAAGCCTACATCCCAGCCCGAAAGATAATGTGGCAGCTCACTGTAGTGTTTGCCGCCAAGCCAGTGAATGTTAGGGCGGTGTGGCAGGATGGCGGGATCGATCTTCACCACCGGACCGATCATGACGAACTGCCAGTCGGGGCGAAGATCTGCGACTTCGGTCAGAAGGTCGATGTCCATGCGCTCGTCCACCACGCCGAAGAAGCCAAGACGCGGATGCGGAATATGCGCCTGATCCTCCGGATCTTCGTGGATCGCGCGCGCCTGCGAGAAATGGTTGAAGTCGATGGACGACGGGAAGCCGTGAACGCTGCGGTGGCGGCTCTTCTTGGCTTCATAAAGGCTCATGCCGCCGGTGAAAACGAGATCACAGCGCGAGAAAAGCGCGCTCTCAAGATCGAGCAATTGCTGAGACGCCCCGCGGAAGAGCGACAGTTCGTCCATGTTATCATAGACGCACAGATCGCATTCGAAATCGCTGGTGAAAGCCATGGCCATCGGCGTGTAGTACCAGAACACGCGCGAGCCGTTGGCCTCCCGTCCGATCAAGGTCTCTATCAGGTCGTGCTGCTCGGCGATAACGTCCTCGTGCGAGAGACTCTCCGGCAGCATCGGCACGGCGATGGTGACGCCCTGCGGGCGGGTGCTCACGTCCACATGCGGCTTGATGCCGGCTTTGAACATGGGCTCTTCAATAATCAGGACATCGTAATGCTTGACGGCACGGCTAAGCAGATGCTGCGGACGCTGCCAGACGAAATCCCATCGAAGATGCGAGAAACAGACGAGAAGAGGCTTTTCGGAGCTGGCCTGATAGGGTGTACGGAGGGCATGCGGCTGCGTCATCAAACGCTCATGCATAGCGCGATCCTCAAACTACAGATGTGTTATCACGGTCGGACGGAAAATCACAGTCCGGGGCGAATAAAGCGATGACTTTAGTGAAGCGCACCGGAGAAGGGTCACGGGCGCAATCGTTTATTCAACGCCGTGGGTGCTATTCGGTTCCAACTGCATTCATGTTCATGAACGACTATTCATGATGATCGTTCGCATCACTTCTTCTCCAGCATCAGGGTTCCTTGCTTTTGGATGAAGGTCTTTGCCTTTTCAGCAACCATTGCGAGGATCCACGGTAGCTGCACTTCCACCCGCACCTGTTCTTCCATCACCTGGACATTGCCGCTCACGTTCTGGCCCATGGCTCCGACGCGGAAGTCCATGCGGTCTCCGGCCCAGCTTTCATCGATGGACGCAATCTTGTCGCCGAACTGCGATTTGAGGCTGGTCATTCCGCCCTGCAGCCTGCGCTGGGCCTCGGCCTTGCCAAGATTATGAGGAATGGAGACCACGAGAGGTTTGGACATGACGATGCTCCGCTTGTTGAGACGACAAGCGAGGCGACACGGCTCAGGTTCCGCCGTTAGAGCATTTCGACCTTGATGGCGCGGATGACGATGGTTTCCTGCTGGAAGCGGCGCTCAAGCTCCGCGCGGTAGTTTTCCCACCAGGCATGGTCGATTTCGCGCGCCATCACTTCGAACACGACGATATCATCATGGGCGGTATGACCACCCTCTTTCCAGACGCCCTCGGCTGGCGCACGGGTGAAACTGGTGATGCCGCCGAACCGCTCCGACAGTTCGGAGCGAACGCGGCCGTAAGCCTTGCCATCGAAGCGGCGGCCTGCATTGTCGGCCAGCGGCAGAAGGATCTGCACCAGATGCATCGCCTTGATCCTGTGACATGGGACAATCACAAGACTTCTGCGAAGCCCTGTGCGATGTGGCAGGAAATAGTTCAGGAAAGAAGAAAGGCGAGTCCTGAAAGATCAGGCAAGAAGAGCAGCAAAAAGATCCTGATCCGTTTCAGGCCAATCGTCATCAATCCGATAGCGGCTCGACGGCTTCGAGACGCGCCACGGGTGGAGTGTCGATGCCTGGAACGCCTCGGACGGGCGCAGGCGACGTGCCGTGCCGTCGGAAAGTACCTCGTCGATCACGACGAAGCCGAAGATGTTGAGCCTCGTCGCCATGTCCTTGGTTGCCCGGTCATCCGCCGGAACCGGCAGAGAGCCTGCGGCATAGACCGCATCCATGAGGCTCTTCTGATCGCGGCGCGGACTGGCCGACGACCGTGCGCCCGGAAAGCGGATGACGTTCGTCGGCTGAGACGATCTCGATTCCATGTAAGCAACCCTTGGTCCCGAATCGAGCCAAGAATCGCCGCAAGGGATTAAGAAGCGCCTAACTCCATCGAGGTAGGCCCCTAATCGAGCCTGTGCAGGGAGACATAGCCGGTACCGGTGGCGGTCAGACCCAGCGCCTGGGCGGGTCCCTTAGCCAGATCGATGATGCGCCGGTGGGCGAATGGTCCGCGATCATTGACGCGAACAACGACCGAGCGGCCATTCGTTTCATTGACGACCCTGAGCCTCGTGCCGAAGGGCAAAGAGCGGTGGGCCGCCGTCATGTCGTAGGAGTTGAACCGCTCACCGCTGGCGGTCTTCCGGCCGTGGAAGCCGGGGCCATACCAAGAGGCGGTGCCCCTCTGAAATTCCCGACCCAGGCTGGCTTGCGAGATGGATCCCGTCGTCGTGGGATCGTTAGAAGCAGTCGTATTGCATGCAGCAACGAATAGAAGTGGCGCCATTGCTGACACGCGGGTGAGAATGTTCTTCAAAAATGGTCTCCCCTTCCGTTTCAATTGGAAGTGAAGCTCATCTTTAAAAAGGCAAGAATAAGGCACTTCGATTTTTGCGTTACGATCTCATACTTTTGCGCCAGGGGATTAACGTGAACTATAGCCTGGACTCAGGACAAATCAGCGGGATATAGCCTGGATATAGTTTCGTTATCCTGCGGTAATTTTGAAAATTTTACCCCTTTTGGGAGCCTTGCCTCTGGCCGCCGAACTCGGCTGTTCTAGTTGGGATGGATTACGGGTTTTCCTGCAACCAGCAGCACCGAGGGTTGCCGATCCATGCCGAATGCCTTGCACTCGCCGCGTGTGGCCGTCGTCGGCGCAGGCCCTGGCGGCCTTGCCATCGGCGGTTGCGGCGCGGTATCGGAAGCCATGGCGAAGGTCGCCCGCAAGATGGGTGTCCATATTCGGCTCGATACTCCGGTGGACCGCATTCTCTACGAAGGTGGCGAGGCTGTTGGCGTCGAAACCGGCGGCGAGCATTTTGCGGCGGGCGCCATTGTCGTCAACGGCGATTTCGGCCATGCCATGAATCGTCTCGTGCCGCAGACCTTGCGCCCACGGTGGTCAAACAAGAAGTTCAGCCGCGCCAAACTCTCGTGCTCGACCTTCATGCTCTATCTCGGCATCCGAGAGTGAGGTGGGGGACCTCTCACATCACACGATTCTTCTTGCCCGCGATTACGAGCGCAATATTCGCGAGATCACCGGAGGTGTTATGCCAGAAGAGCCTTCGATTTATGTGCAGCATGCCGGTGCGACGGATTCGTCGCTGCCCCCCAAAGGTCACACGAGCCTCTACCTGCTCATGCCAGTTCCGAATTTGCGCTGTAACATCGACTAGCGGCACGAGGCAAAACGCTACCGCAGAATCGTGCTCGAGAGATCGAAGCTCCTGGGCCTCACGGACCTCGAAGGCAGGATCCGCTTCGAGCGTATGGTGACGCCGCGCGGCTGGCAGGACGAGTTCTCCGTCTTCGAGGGCGCAACCTTCAGCCTCGCACACAATCTCACCCAGATGCTCTATTTCCGGCCGCACAACCGGTTCGGTCGCAACGTCTACCTGGTGGGCGGCGGAACGCATCCCGGCAGCGGCCTGCCGGTCATCTACGAGGGTGCGCGCATCACCACACGCCTCCTGTTGGAAGACTGGGAACGCCGACGTGCCGGATGGCGCGAGCGGGAACCTGAGACGCAAGCAATCCGCGAGGCCACTTCATAGGGGAGAAGGAATGAGACGCGTTGGGTGGATTTTGGGTTTCGTTCTCATCGCGTCCTCCGCCCAGGCCGCCACCCTCACCATACGCGCAGAAGGTGTCGGCTCCACGCAGGGCATGGTTTATGCCGGCATCTGCGACACCAGCTTCGAGGAGATCACCTGCCCCTACAGGGACCGAGAAACGGCGAAGGCCGGCGCGGTCCACCGAATTTCGAAGCAGCCCGCATCATCGTGAAAGATCCCTCGACGATGATCGTGATCCAGATCCGGTAAGTTTCCCATGCTGTGGCGCGCCTATGCTGTCCTCCCCCATGGTGGAGATCGCATGGGCTTTCGCCCCTGGCGCAGGCCGGGGCCTCCGCTGCTCTATTATACCAACGATGTGCGGGGTCCTCTTCGCTGCCGCAGGCTTCGATCCTGTCATCCGCGCGCCGGAGGGCACGTGATGCACATGATCTGCGCCCGTCGTCCCATGATCATGAGGTCACCTTGAACCGCGTTTGGCGCTTCCTAGAACCAGAGCTTCGAGCCATGCGCACGACTAGGGGAAAAGGCCTGAGAGCCTTTGCGCCAACGTTTCATGGCCGGGATCTGACGGGAGGACCTTCGTGAGCGCTCAAGGAGCTTCTGTTGCCGCGATCGGCGGGGGTCTGGGCGGCAAGCCAGCAGTGCTGCACGAAGGCGGCTTTCGCTTCGACATGGGCCCGACGATCCTCACCGTGCCACGTGTTTTGGAGCGCATCTTCGCAGAAGCCGGACGCAATTTAAGCGATTATCTCGACCTCGTGCGGCTGGATCCGCAATGGCGCTGTTTCTTCGATGACGGCACGCGGATCGACCTGCAGGAAGACATCGATGCCATGGATCGCTTCGTGTCCGGCAGGGGCGCTGGCGAGGGCTACAAGCGCTTCCAGGAAATCTCGGCGCATCTTCTCGACATTTCCAATCGCTTCTTCCTCTGAAAACCGGTGGAGGACCTGTTCGACACCATCAACATCCGCGCCAACATGAACCCTGCCACCCTACGGGATGTGCTGTCCCTGCGCATGGGTTCGTCGGTTGCCGGCATCATACGCTCCAAGGTGAAGGACAAGCGTCTGGCGCAGATGCTCGATCATTTCACGCAATATGCGGGCTCTTCTCCCTACGGCTCGCCCGCCGTTCTCTGCGCCATCGCGCATATGCAGGCGGCAGATGGCGTGTGGTATCCCATGGGCGGCACGCGCGCGGTGGCCGAGGCGCTGATGAAGCTCGCGGCCGAACTCGGTGCGGCCTTCAAGCCCGCATCGGACGTGACCTCCGTGCAGATCGAGGATGGCGCGGTCAAGGGTCTTGTGCTCGCCAATGGAGATGCCGCGGCTTACGACAGCGTCATCTCCAACATGGATTCCATTCGCACCTATCGCGAGCTCGTGGGCGGCGAGGTGGGCGAGCATTACGCCCGAAAGGATTTCGAGCCCGCCTGCTCCGGCGTCGTGCTCTATCGGATGCGCCGGCGGCCGTCCTCGTCGCCGATCCACGCTTCGCCCGCGTGTGCGAGACTTTGGCCGATGAGGCCCGTGCAGGCATTGCCGCCGCGGACGAAGCCTTGACGCGCCTTGATCGGGCCGACCTCGAACCCGCGATCCTGATGATGGAAAACTACCGTCGCGTTCTCGAACGGCTCACCGACCGCGGCTCGGGCACACGCCAGGGAAAACTCCAGCTGACAGCGACAGACAAATTGCACCTCCTCACCCGCGCCATGAGGCCCGCATGACGGCAAGACGCATCCATATCATCGGAGCCGGCATTGCCGGCCTGAGTGCCGCCCTCGCCGTGACGAAGGAAGGCGGGGAGGTCATTCTCTATGAGGCGGCCCCGCATCCAGGCGGGCGCTGCCGCACGCTGCATCCGGCCGGTGGCTTTTCTCACGACAACGGCACCCATGTGCTGTTCACGGCGAACCGGCATGCGCTGAACCTCCTCAAAGCCGTTGGGGCGAGAGACAGATGGATCGAACCGGAGCCGAAAGGACTTCCCATTCACGATATGCGCGCAGGAACCAAGCGACGCATCGGTCTGTCGCCCTGGTCCTGGCTGTGGCCGTCGCGACGCCCGAAAGGCCTGGGCCTCGCCGATCTCTCGCGCATCGTGCGCCTCGCCTTTCCGGCGCAGGAATGCTCGGTGGCCTCCATCATCTGCGACAGGCCCATCATGGACAGCCTGATCGGCCCTCTCACGGTCGCCGTTCTCAACACGCCGCCGAATGTCGCCTCCGCCAAGCGGCTTGCTCTCGCATTACGGCGTCTGCTGTGGCCACGCTCAGGCAGGCTGCTGGTCGCGAAGAATGGTCTAAGCGAGGATTTGATCCAACCAGTGGTCGCAACCCTGAAGGCACACGGTGTCTCTATCCTGACAGGACAGCGCCTGAGACAGCTTCTGACCAATGATCGGCGCGTCATCGGCTTGAGCCTTTCCCCGCCATCCAGGGACCGGACACGAAGACGATCTGCTACGCCACGCAGAACCGCCAACTCGCCGTGCGGGTCATCGCCAAACGGGCCGAGCGCATCATCGTGTGCGGTGCGCGCAATTCATCGAACACGAATCGTCTCCGCGAAGTGGCGGAGAGCGAGGGGCGGCCCGCGCTTCTCATGCAGGATCCGAAGGACCTGACGCTCTCCTTCATCGACGGAGCGGCAGTGATCGGCCTCACCGCTGGCGCGTCCGCGCCGGAGGAGCTGGTGCAGGGGGCTCTCGCCCTGCTTGCGCAGTGGCGGCGGATCACCGTCGGGGAAGTCCACGTGACCCATGAGGGCATGCAATTCGCACCGGTCGATCTCTCAAAGCTGATCGCTCAGCTCGCGAATGCCTCCTGAACATCCTGCGGCACGGCCGTGACCAAGCCGAGCCGGTCGCGGCGCACCCAGCGCCAGAGCATCAGGGAGGCGACGACGCCGAGCCCCGTCGCCAGGCCGATCCAGATGCCGATGCCGCGAAGCGGCGTGCCGAAGGCCAGGATCACGCCGAGTGGCAGGCCGATGCCCCAGTAGCCGAAGGCCGCATAGAGCATCGGCACCCGCGTATCCTGCAGGCCGCGCAGCATGCCCGCACCCACAGCCTGCGACGCGTCGGCGAGCTGGAAGATCGCCGCCATGACCAAGAAGGAAACGGCAAAGCCGATCACCGGCGCATTCTTTGGGTCGCTGAGATCCAGGAAGGCACTCAGCAGCAGGTGCGGGGCAAAAAGCATGAGAGACGCGGTGACGATCATGAAGCTCGCGGCAAGAGCAAAAGCCGTCCAGCCCGCCCGCGTCACGCCCGCTGCATCCTGCGCACCATAGGCACGGCCCACGCGCACCGTTGCCGCCTGGCTTAAGCCGAAGGGGACCATGAAGCAGAAGGAGGCGATCTGAAGCGCGATGGCATGGGCGGCCAGTTCATTGGCGCCGATGCGCCCCATGAGGAGGGCCGCCGCGTTGAAGATCGTCACCTCGAAGGCGAGCGTCAGGCCGATGGGCACGCCGATGCGCCAGAGCGTCCGATAGCGCGGCCAATCGGAACGCCAGAAGCGGCCGAAGATGTGGTAGCGATTGAGCTTTGGATCGAGGCCGATCACGAGGGCCAGAGCGACGAACATGAAGGTGCTCGACACAACCGTGCCCACGCCCGCGCCGATCAGGCCAAGATGTGGCATGCCGAACTTGCCGAACATGAAGCAATAGGCGGCTCCTAAGTTCACCGGAACGGCGAGAACGCCGATGATGAGCGGCCAGCCGGGACGCTCCAATGCTGCCAGGAACGAGCGCAGCACGAGATAGAGCAGGAACGGCAGCAGGCTCCATTGGAGCGCGCGCATGTACTCACCCGCCTCGTGCGCGAGCCTCGGCTCCTGTCCCATGGCGAGCAGGATGATTTCGCCGTTCCAGGAGACGATCCAGATCGGCACCGCGACAGTGAGCGCCGCCCAGAATCCCTGCCGCACCGTCCGGCGCACCTCGCGGACGGAATGACGCCTGCGACCCAGCTCCTCGGCGATCAGAGGCGAGGTTGCGCTCATGAGGCCGATGCCGAAAATCAGGAAGGCGAAATAAAGATTCGTGCCGAGGGCGCCGGCCGCCAGGGCATCGGAGCCGAGCCATCCCATGAGGATGACATCCGATGTCATCAGGGCGTTCTGCGCCACGTTTGTCAGAATCAGAGGCCAGCCCAAAGACAGCGTCGCCCGCAGCTCCGCCAGCCAGGCGGATTTATCAAATGTCTCATTTTTCGCGATCATGGTGGCGGGTTTTACCCAAACGAAGCCTCGAAAGCCACACCACGGCCCTGAAAAGAGGGGGGAAAGCAAAAACAAGGAACTCAGCTACACCGCGCCCGTTCACTCCCACGCCTCACGCTTTCGTGTTCTGCCGGAGTTCTCGATGGCGCAGACTGCGCTTCCCACGTCGATCGATTTTCTTGCGCCTCCCGTGCTTTACAACGAGCAGGGCGAGGTGCGCACGGTCGGGGTGGAGATCGAATTCGTCGGGCCTTCCGCCGAGAAGACGGTGCAAGCCTTGCAGGAAGCGCTGGGCGGCCGGCTCATCGAGGTGGACCCGCATTCCTTTGCCTTGAAGGATTCCGCTATCGGCGAGCTAACGGTCGAGCTCGACAGCCGCATCCTGCATCCAGGCAAGAGCGCAGGCAGCCAGAAAGGCGTGCTGCCCAAGATCGCGGCCCTCTTCGGCTTTGCCGCAAGCTATCTCGTGCCCTGCGAGCTGGTGACGGCACCGACCCCCATCGACCGCCTGCAGGAGCTCGACCGTATTCTCGGCATCCTGCGCAAGCTCGGCGCGAAGGGCACCCAGGATGCGCCCTTCTACGCCTTTGGTCTTCACTTCAATCCGGAAATCCCGCGCCAGGATGCTCAGACCCTCGCAGCCTTCATGAAGAGCTTCGTGCTCCTGAATCCCTGGCTGCGCCGCGAGGTCTCGCCCGACCGCACACGCAATCTCCTTGGCTTCGCCGATCCGTTCCCAGCGGATTACGTGCGCATGATCGTCTCGCCCGATTACTGGCCCGACATCCCGCGTTTCATCGATGATTATCTTGAGGCGAACCCCACCCGCAACCGGGACCTCGATCTGCTTCCGCTCCTGCATCATCTCGACCGGGACCGCGTGCGCGCCGTGCTGCCAAACGAGAAGATCAACGCACGGCCGACCTTTCACTATCGGCTCCCCGATGCACGCGTGAGCGACCCGGGCTGGAGCATCGCGCCGGAGTGGAACCGCTGGGTGACCGTGGAGCGCTTGGCTGTCGACCGCGAGAAACTCGACATGGTGGGCAGCACCTATCTTGCCTTCGAAGGCGAGGACAAGAGCTGGGCCAACGTGGTGGAGCAGGTCGTGCGGTCATGACGAGGCCTTTGATCGGCGTTACCACCTCAAGACTTGGCGGCTGGCGCAGCTACCTCATGCATCGCCTGGCACTCGCCCGCGTGGGTGCGCGCTCCGTCCGCCTCGTGCCAGGCGAGCCCCTGCCCGAGGAGCCGTTGCAAGGCCTTGTCATCGGCGGCGGCGACGACATCGGCGCGGAAATCTATGGCGGGAAGGTCCTGCCCGACGTGCGCATCGACCCGGAGCGCGACAAGATGGAATTGTCGCTGTTGCGGGCCGCATTACCTCAGCAGCTCCCGATCCTCGGTATCTGCCGGGGCTCGCAGATGATTAACGTGGCCCTGGGCGGAACCCTGCACACGGATATCTACGAGGTCTATGTTCAGGCGCCGAAGATGCGCACGGTTCTGCCGAAGAAGCGTGTGGCCATCGAGCCGGATTCCCGGCTGGACAGGATCCTGAGCTGCAATCCCTGCCTCGTGAATGCATTGCATCATCAATCCGTGGATCGGCTCGGCGAGGGCTTGAAGATCGCAGCGCGCGACGAGAGCGGGATCGTTCAGGCCATCGAGAACGAGAAGGCACCATTCCTCATCGGCGTCCAATGGCATCCTGAGCTTCTGGTCTGGAAGAAGCCGCAACAAAGGCTTTTCGCTGCGCTCGCGCGGGCGGCAGAAGAGGTTGCAGTTCCTTTGACGGCTGCGGCCTTGGCCTCGTGATCAGCTCACGCGCTTCGTCGTGCGCGGGAACAGCGGCACGACTTTGTCGTCATCATCATGCGGCGTCAGATGGCGCTGGATCACAGCATGCAGATCGCGGCTGATGATGGGCTTCTGCAACAGCGGGAACTCGCTCGCATCACCCGCCGCGATCGGATTACCTGTGATCAGCAGAACGGGAAGCCCGGGGAAGATCTGGCGCACTTCGCGGGCCAGCATGACACCGTTCATGGTACCCGGCATGGCGATATCGGTCAGTACGAGACCGGGCCTGCGCGCATTCAGGCTCTTGATGGCCTGCGCGGCATCGGTGGCGATGCTGGTAACATAGCCGAACTCTTCCAGGGTGGATTGCAGAGCGAGAGCAACCTCGAGCTCATCGTCGACGATGAGGACTTCCGCATTGTGTCGCATATCCTCGCTCGGCAACTCATCATCACCGATGGCTCCGAAAGGCAGCATCGTCGCGGCCTGGGCACGCGGCAAGTATAACGTGATCGCCACATCCACGCCGCTGCGCGAAACCTTCGAGGCTCCGCCGATGCCTTGCAGGAAATGCAAGCTGCGGTTCAGGCGCAGCCATGACGACACATCGATGTCCTGCAGCGTGAAGGCCGGCTCTGCAGTCTCATCCAGATCTATGGAATTTTCTCCGGCAATGCTGCGGATCGTGAGCTGAACAAAGTCGCCCTCGATCTCCAGGTTCGGGAGAGAGCCCTTCTCGACCTGCGCGTTCTGCGCTTCGAGGGAGATCGTACCGCCCTGGGTCAGAGCATCGCGCACATAGGCGCTCAAGGTCACGATCGCCGTTTCGATATCGTCTGAATCGGCCTCGACCGGCCAGAGTTCCTCGTCCAACGATACACGCAGCTCCACGGTGTCACGCAGGAGGGACCGTCCCATCAAGGCCGCTACTGAATCAATTCTCTCGGACAGGTCGAGATATTGGACCTTCGGCTCACTCTGCCGGGCGAAAGCGGCGGACTTGGCGATGAGTTTGGCAGCCTGATCGGATGCCACGAGTGCCGACAGCAGCTTGCGCTGGATCGATGGTTGATCCTTCATCTGTCGGGCAACCGCATCGATATTCGCGCTGATCACCATGAGCTTGTTGTTGAGATCATGAGTGATTCCGTCCCGCAGACGGTCGACGGCCTGAGCCTTCTGAGTGCGGCGCAGAGCCCCGTCGTCCTCGACGGGAGATGGTTCTTCAGGAGAATGGAGTGCCACCTGCGCCGCAGCCGGCTCGACGGTGACGGCATCAAAGACGGATGCATCATCGACAACCAGCTTCCTTCGCTTGAGAACCCGGCGGACTTGCCGTCCAACCAGCGAAGGAGCACCCGCTGCAACAAACAGGAAGAGGGCCAGCGCGACGGCAAGAGTTTCCGAGTTTCGTGTATAGGCAGCCCCTGCCAGCGCCAGACCTGACAGAATCAGGGCGCAGGACAGGATCAGAAAGGACAACCTCAGGATCGCTGGCACCGGTTGCTCGCGTTTCTCACAAACCCATTGACCTGGCGCCCGCAAGGCGCCACTTCGGGACGTTATCTTGTGTAGCACGAATGCATGACAAGCGAGACAGCTCTCGCAATAAAGTTATCATTCCGGATTAAGGAGATGAATGTGCGGCTTTCTTATGTCCTTAGGCTTCTGTCAGCCCTGGCCGTGTCCAGCCTGTCCCTGAAGGGAGTTACAGCGCAGGAGGCGATCGAGCGCCGCGTGAACGAGTTGCTCGGGCAGATGACCCTGGAAGAGAAAGTCGGACAGCTGAACCTCGTCTCGCACGGCCCCCCTCTGCGCTGGGAAGATATTTCCGAAGGTAAGGCCGGAGCGGTGCTGAACTTCAACAATGCCGAGGACGTGGCCCGGGCACAGGCGCTCGTCCGGCAATCGCGGCTCAAGATTCCACTGCTCTACGGCCTCGACGTCCTACACGGCTTCCGTACACAATTCCCCCTTCCTTTGGGAGAAGCTGCAGCCTTCAGCCCGCGCATTTCGTTTCTCGCTTCCGAGTGGGCCGCGAAGGAAGCGTCCCACGTGGGCGTGAACTGGACCTTCGCGCCCATGGCCGACCTCTCGCGCGACAGTCGCTGGGGCCGCATCGTCGAGGGCTTCGGCGAAGATCCCTATCTCGGCTCCGTGCTGACGGCCGCGCGGGTGGAAGGTTTCCGGAAAGGCGGTCTTGCCGCTGCCACGAAGCACTTCGCAGGCTACGGTGCGCCCCAGGGCGGACGCGACTACGACACCACCTACATCCCGCGGGCGGAGATGTACGACACCTATCTCCCCTCGTTCCGCGCTGCAGCAGAGGCCGGATCGGCGAGCTTCATGGCTGCCTTCAATGCGCTCAATGGCGAGCCCTCGACAGCGAATGCATGGCTTTTGACCGACGTGCTGCGCAAGCAATGGGGCTTTGACGGTTTCGTCACCTCTGACTGGGTCGGCATCGGTGAACTGGTGAACCACGGTATCGCGGCCGATGGCGCCGAGGCGGCGCGCAAAGCGATCCTGGCCGGTGTCGATATGGACATGATGGGTCAGCTCTACATCAAGCACCTGCCCGACGAGGTGCGCGCCGGCCGCGTGCCGGAAAGCGTGATCGATGAATCGGTCCGCCGAGTCTTACGCACCAAGATGCGCCTCGGCCTCTTCGATCAGCCCGCCATCGATCCCAAGCGCACGGATGCAAACTTCCCCTCCAGGGAAGCGCGCCAGGCGGCGCGTGAGGTTGCGCGCGAAACCCTCGTGCTATTGCAGAACAAAGGCGACCTGCTGCCTGTGAAATCCGGCACTCGTTCGATTGCCGTCATCGGCCCCCTCGCCGATGCGCCTCAGGACCAGATGGGCCCGCACGCCGCCCGCGGTCACAAGGAGGACAGCGTCACGATCCTTCAGGGCATCCGCCAGCGTGCACAATCCGCCGGGATCGCGGTGAACCATGCGCCTGCCTGCGATCTCATGTGCCGCTCGACGGAGCAGCTGCCCGCAGCCATCGAGACTGCAAAGAAGGCCGATCTCGTGATCGCCGTGTTCGGCGAGCCGCAGGAGCTTTCGGGCGAGGCGGCCTCTCGGGCCTATCTCGATCTCAGCGGCAGGCAGAAGGAGATCCTGGAGGCGCTCGCTGATACAGGCAAGCCGATCGCGCTCGCGATCATCGGCGGTCGCCCTCAGATCCTGAACTCGCTGGCCGAGCGCATCCCGTCGATCGTCATGGCCTGGTATCCAGGCACGGAAGGCGGCAATGCCGTGGCCGATGTGCTGTTCGGCGACGTCAGCCCGAGCGGCAAGCTTCCGCTCACGTGGCCGCGCGCTACGGGTCAGCTGCCCATGTACTACAACCGCCTGCCCTCGAGCCGCCCGACCCTTCCGAACAATCGCTTCACGCTGCAATACATCGATGAAGCAATCGCGCCGCTCTATCCGTTCGGCTGGGGCCTCAGCTACACGCAGTTCGCGTATTCGGACGGGACCATTGGACAAAAGCAGCTCGATGCGGGTCAGATGCTGGACGTATCCGTGAACGTGACCAACAAGGGATCACGGGCCGGACAGGAAGTGGTGCAGCTTTATATCCGCGATCCGGTGGCAAGCCGCAGCCGTCCTCTGCGCCAGTTGAAGGCCTTTGAGAAGATCAGTTTGAATCCGGGGGAAACGAAGCGCGTGACTTTGCGCGTCCCGGTCGAATCCCTGGGCTTCCATCTCGACGACGGCACCTATCTGGTCGAGGCGGGCGAAATCCAGGTTTTCGTCGGTGGAAGTTCTCTGGCCGAACAGGTCGGCGAGGTGGAGATCGTGAAGACGATCAGCCTGCCGCCTGAGGAACGGCGCGCCTCCGCCGCGACAAGCGTTGCCCAGTAATCTTGACCGGGCCGCCCGAAGTCTCTTCGGGCGGCTTTTTGATTGGTGGACCCCGCCAGTCCGGCGCAGTAATGTCATGCCGATGGACGTACAGCTGAGACACGCCAGGCACCGTATCGCCGCCGCCCGAACTTTCAGGTCGGTGAAGGCGATTGCTGCTTCTGAGCGGACAGGCACAGCAGATACGCTCCTCGGCATGGCGCTCACCTTCATCGCGGGCGCGATCAATGCCGGCGGCTTTCTCGCCGTCGGGCAATACACGTCGCATATGTCCGGTATTCTCTCGTCCATGGCGGACAATCTGGCCCTGGGCAGCGCGACGCTCGTTGCGGTCGGCCTTGCAGCATTCGCTCCCTTCGTCTCAGGGGCGGCCTGCTCCGCCATGCTGATCAACTGGGGCAGGCGGCATCATCTCGGCAGCCGCTATGCCCTGCCCCTGATGCTGGAAGCCGTGCTTTTGTGCATTTTCGGCCTGTTGGGCCGGATGGCGCATCCCTCGCCGCAATTCGTTGCGGGCGCCATACCGCTTCTTTGCTTCATCATGGGCCTGCAGAATGCCACGGTGACGAAGATCTCCGGCGCGCGCATGCGCACGACCCATGTCACCGGCATCGTGACCGATATCGGCATCGAACTCGGCAAGCTTTTTTACTGGAACCGTAGCGGGCATCTCGACGGGCTCGTGATGGCAGACCGCGAGAAGCTGCGTCTGCTGCTCCTGCTGCTCGCCTCGTTCTTCACCGGCGGCGTCACAGGCGCCATCGGCTTCAGCCATCTCGGCCTTCTGTTCTCCCTGCCCTTTGCCCTGCTGCTCGTGCTTCTGGCCGGACCACCCCTCGCGGAGGACCTCATCGGCCGCGCCCGGCCCTCGCGCCGCCGGTAAAAGCCCCTTTCCATTGCCAGCACCTTTGCCAGCCCCTGCCAAAGGACTATGCTCAAGCTAGCGCTATGCGCGGCAGCCAAATGTGCATGGTGCTCATAAAGGAGGAGCCGGGCACGTTTGCCCGGTCAAAAGCATAAAGGTTGGAACAAACCATGCGTATCGGCGTGCCGAAAGAAATCAAGAACCACGAGTACCGCGTTGGCCTCATACCCTCATCCGTCGTAGAGCTCGTCCATCACGGTCACAGCGTGACGATCGAGCGCGGCGCGGGTCTGGGCGCGGGCGTGACGGATCGCGAATATGAAGCCGCAGGTGCGGTCATCGTTGACGGGCCGGACCGGATCTTCGCAGAGGCGGACATGGTCGTGAAGGTGAAGGAGCCCCTGGCGGAGGAGCGCAGGCGTCTTCGCCCTGGCCAGGTTCTCTTCACCTACCTCCATCTCGCGCCCGACCTGGAGCAGACCAAGGATCTCATCAAGAGCGGCGCCACCTGCATCGCCTATGAGACGGTGACGTCGGCATCCGGCGCCCTGCCATTGCTGACGCCCATGTCGGAGGTCGCCGGACGTCTCGCGCCGCAAGTGGGTGCGCATTGTCTCGAGAAGGCACAAGGCGGGCGTGGCGTTCTGCTCGGCGGCGTGCCCGGCGTGCCTGGGGCCGAAGTCGTCATCCTTGGCGGCGGCGTGTCTGGGACGCATGCTGCCACGATCGCACTCGGCATGGGTGCGCATGTCACGGTGATCGACCGCTCGGCCGATGTGCTGCGCCGCCTGTCGGCCCAGTTCAACGGGGCCGTGCGCACCGTCTTCTCCACGCGCGATGTCATCGCCCAGGCGGTTACGAACGCCGATCTCGTCATCGGCGCCGTTCTGGTGCCAGGAGCCGCAGCCCCGAAGCTGATCACGGCCGAAATGGTGCGGCAAATGAGGCTGGGCTCCGTCTTCATCGACATTGCCATCGATCAGGGCGGATGCTCCGAAACATCGCGGCCCACGACCCATTCCGCCCCGACCTACATCGTGGACGACGTAGTCCATTACTGCGTCACCAACATGCCGGGGGCAGTGGCCCGCACCTCCACGTTCGCGCTCAACAACGTCACCCTGCCCTTCACCCTCGCGCTGGCGGACAAGGGATGGCAACAGGCCCTGAAGGACGACCGTTTCCTGCGTGACGGACTCAACGTCCATGCCGGTAAAATCACTTGCCGTCCGGTCGCTGAGGCGCATGGTCTTGCCTATACGCCGGCCGAGGAGATCCTCGGCTAACACGAATGCAAGGAACATCGAACGAGGCGTGACAGTTCACCCGTGACAGAGTGGAGCGTTACCCATGCCTCGTTTGAACAGCAACCCCGTCGAAGTCCTGGCCCGCTTAGGATACGGCGCACGTGGGGCTGTCTATGGCCTCGTCGGCGGTCTGGCCCTTCTCGCCGCGATCGGTTCGGGCGGTCAGACCGGCGGCAGCCGGAACGCATTGCAAACCCTTCTCTCGCAGCCCTTCGGCAAGATCTGGCTCGCTCTGATCGCCGTCGGCCTGTTCGGCTTCTGCGCCTGGCGCGTGGTGGAAGCCCTGACCGATGCTGACCATCGCGGATCGGACATGAAGGGCTGGAGCGTTCGAGGCGCACATCTCGTCAGCGGCGCCATCTATGCCGGTCTCGCGATCTATGCCGTAAGCCTTGCCCTTGGACGCGGATCCGGCGGTGGAGAAGACCAAGCCGCTCAGGATTGGACGGCCTGGCTCATGAGCAAGCCCTTCGGATTATGGCTTGTGGGCCTCATCGGCCTCGCGGTCGCGGCGACAGGTCTCGGCTTTGCCTGGAAAGCCTGGCGCGGTGATGTCGCTCAGCGTCTTTCGCTGCCGGCCGACAAGCGGCAATGGGTGATCTCCCTCGGGCGCATGGGATTTGCCGCGCGCGGCGTCGTCTTCGTCATCATCGGCGGCTTTCTCATCCTCGCCGCGCTTCACAGCTCTTCTTCAGAGGTCCAAGGTCTCGGCGGCGCTTTGCAAACCTTGCAGCAGCAACCCTATGGCTGGGTGCTGCTGGCGTTGACGGCCATAGGCCTCTTCGCCTTCGGCATCTTCGGCCTCGTGCAGGCGCGCTACCGTCACATCGATGCTCCCGATGTCGATGACGCGAAAGCAGCCGTGGCGCAGATGGGGCGTTGATACGGGCTCAACCTGATCGCTCACGACACGTGCTCAGTAACGAGGGCGCTCAAAAGGGGAAACCTCCTGAGCGCCTTTGTGCATGATTGCCTCAAGCGTTCCGTCCCGCGAGACCATTCCAGTCCGCATCGTGAAAATCTTGATTGGCCCAATAGTAGCCGCGCTCGATCATGGCGATCTTCTGCTCCGCAAGGCTGACCAGAACACTGTCAGGTGCAGAATGTCTCAGCTCGCGCAACGCGTCCTTGATCTCGCTCAGGGCATGGGTGATGACCATCGGAACCTCACCCCCCATCAATTTCTGCTCCAACACCATCGGCAATGCTCCACATAACTGCAGTGGATGGCCCATGTCCTTTTGGCCTGCGGATCTCACGACCAGCCAAAAGCCGAACCCATCGCACGCGATCAGACGAGCAGATCACCGTCGGATCGACTGCTTCGGTCATGAGCTTAAGCGCCTCAAGAAGACGTCATGCTTACGGTCACATTACAGGTGTGTAATGCAGCTGTCGTTTCCGGGAGGTGTGCCCGGTCACATGACAAGCGCGCTGCAGGCTCTTCTCACCGGAGATTGAAACGAAGAGGCACCGTGAAGGTCAGTTGCTGCTGCGGAAGCGCATCCGGCGCTGAAGGCAGTGCGGTTCCAGGTACCGCTGTCGCCAAGGCGGCTTGGTCGAGAATATTGTTTCCCGTGCTGCGCACCAATGATGCGCTGACGATGCGGCCGGAGCGCTGCATCGTGAAGCGGATGGTTGCCACGCCCGACACTCCCTGCAGGCGTGCGGCATCAGGATAGCGGAGACGGCTGCGCAGGGCGGCAGCCAGTCGAGCCGCATAGCGGTTGATCACGTTCGGATCCGCGGAAGCCGCGGCCCCTCCGGTGTTCTCGCTTGACGAGGCGGCCTGCTGCTGCGGAGACGAAGAGGCAACGTTCTTCTTCAGCGTGGGCTTACGCGGCTTGGGGGGATCCTTGCGCTCCGTCTTGGTCTGCGCAGGCGGCTTCACCGGTTCCTGGGCAGACTTTTGCTCCACAATCTCCTCTGGCGGAGGCAGGGCCTCGACCAGGTGGGGCTCGGGAGGAGGCGCGGGCTCAACCGGCTTTTCCTCGACAGGCGGAGGCTCCGGCGTCTTCTCAGGCGGATTGGTCTCCGCCACCTCTTTAGGGGGTGGAGTTTCCTCTTCAGCCGGCTCGGAGATGGGCTCGGGCGGCTGAACCTCCGTTACCTCCGGAGGAGACTCGGCGACCGGCGTCGCCTCTGCAGGAGTGAGAGTCTCCTCGAATGCCATCGCAGGAGCCAGATCGATGGTGATCTCCTGCTCGCCAGGCGGGCTCTGGACATCCCGGGATGTCCAGTTCGTCAGGGCGGCCAGAGCGCCGGCATGCAGGATAAGGGCGGCCAGAAAGGCAGCACCGATCCGCCTTTGGCCCATCATCGGCCCTGTGTTCTGAATCGCTAAAGGCATGGACTACCGTTATTGCGGAGCTGTTCCGCCGGGCGCCTGCGCGATGAGCGAGACCTTGCTGAAACCCGCAGCGCTGACCTGACCCATGATTTCGATGATGCGCCCGTAGGGAACGCTCCGGTCGCCGCGCAGCAGGACGACCTGGTCCGGGTCCTGCGCAGCAAACTCCTTCAGGCGCGACAGCATCGTTTCCGGCAACAAGGGCTCCTTGTCGAGGAAAGGCTGACCATTCTGATCAATGCTGACGACGACGGGTTGCTTCGGCTGCGAAACTTTCGGCGCAACCGTCTTCGGCAATTGCACTGGAACGCCGACGGTCATGAGGGGCGCGGCCACCATGAAGATGATGAGCAGCACCAGCATAACATCGACGAGCGGCGTGACATTGATCTCGGAGAGAGGCGCGGCTCCGAACTCGTCGTCCGCCTCGTGCGGGCGGATTGGACCCATTCCCATTATTCAGCAGCCTCCGTCCGCAGATGAGGCTTGCGGTCACGCGCAAGGCGATCACCGAGGGCCGTCATCCCCGCTGCAAAGGATTGCTGCACACGTCCTAAATCGGTTGTCAGCTTGTTGTAGGCGATCACCGCAGGAATCGCGGCGACGAGTCCGATGGCGGTTGCGAACAGGGCTTCGGCAATGCCGGGCGCCACGACGGACAGGCTGGAGTCCTGGCTCTTCGCGATGGCCGAGAACGAGTTCATGATGCCCCAGACCGTACCGAACAACCCAATGAACGGCGCCGCCGATCCTGTGGTCGCGAGGAAGGGCAATCCGGTCTGGAGTTGGCGCATGTCGATCGAAAGCGCGGCCCGCATGGCACGCTCGATCCGCTCGCGCCGCTCGGCCCTGGTCTCGGAAGGATCCTGATCGCGCCAGGCCTCCTGCGCCGCTGCCATGATGCGTCCAATCGATCCGGGCATTTGCGGCTGAAGCTGCCCGCCAGCACGTGCCATCGCCTCAAAAGAGCGGGCCTGGCGCCGCAAAGCAATCAGGCGCAGAATCCTGTCGAAGATGATCGTCCAGCAGCCGAGCGATGCCAGCACCAGGAGAATCATAACGCCTTTGACGATGGGATCAGCCTGCAGAAACAACGCAAGGAATGACAGATCATGCGGCGTGACGGTCTCAATCATAGCGACAGTCTCACTTTAGTATCGGGAATGATGGCGACAGCATGCAATGTCCACATGCCGCCGCTCTAATGAATGGACGCGCGGTTGGCTTGCGAAGCGCTCGGGGCAAGACGGGTTTGCAACTGGTTGAGCCTTTCAGCCGCGCTCGAAACGGTATCGCAAAGGCAAGTGGCCACCCCTCCCATCAATGCCGCCGCCGCTTCATGGGCGTCGGAGGAGAAGCCGTGGCGAGCATAGGCAATGATCTTGATGAGGCGTTCTTCATCTGCGGTCGTCCGACAGCAGGTCGCCGGCAGGAAGCGCCATTCCCTCATGCATTCGCGGCGGATAGAGCGCATGATTCCTGTCATCGTGGCAACGAACTGCGGACCCTCGATTGGACCCAGTGCCCGCTCGGCAGCGTCATGGGCCGCATCCCAGCAGGCCACGTCGCTCGTCATGTAGCCGGCTGCTACGAAACGAAGAACCGCAAGCGCCAGCACTTCGGAATCGTCCGCGCAGACATCGGCAACGCGGTTCAGGTGATGTTGATCGTGACGGCACATGTCTTCACCCATCGTGCAAGAGCGCTGCGGCTACAGACTTGTTTGCCTGCAGGCCAGTAACGCCAGGGGTCTCTTGACTGCGAGATGCAATTCCGAACGGTTGCCAAGAACCGAAGTCAATTTTTAGTATCAGGAACTAAGTTTACGGGTCAATGACATAAGGGAAAGTCAGAGCACTTCTAAAAAGCCGTTTATCCTGTTGTGAGAAAGCTCGAATTTTCTTCCCTAAAAACCTTCCAGACTAAAAATTTACTTGCCGATATGGCAAAGGCGGCCACACTCGTCTCTCGGCTCAGATCAACTTGTCTTCGGATGAATTCGTCTTGCGTATCTTTGCCTCTGCAAGCGGGCAGAGAGAGCCGCAATCCTCAAAGCCTGGCAAAAGGTAGCGCAGGCAACAAACCTTGCGTCTTCGCGCAAGCGTCCCCTCATCCTCGCAACGGAGAACCATCCCGTGCATCGGATTGGGCCGCCCTTTTGCATCGGTGCGGCACTCCAGCAAGGCGCGGCCTTCGTTCAGGAGTGCTTGGCTCGGGTTGAGCGCTTCCGCCTGCTCAAGCGCCCACTCGAAGGTTGCAGCGGCGTTGGCCCAGAGAAGACGCCGTGACACGCGAAAACGATCGGCAAAATGCTCGACCAGGGGCTCGATGTGCCCCTCGAAGAGACGAGAGAAGCGACCCGCTTCTCCCACACATCCTTCCCTGCCATCGTCGGGAAGAACGATAGCGGCTGTCCGTCCCTCTCCGTTGAGAGCGATGCTTACATGATCCAGCTCCAGCGGCAGCTCTCTGTCGAGCAGCAGGATTGCGGCCGTGGCTGGAACAATGAGAATGCCGAAGTGCCACTGCGTCCACATCGAGACGATCGCGCGGCGATCCGCTCCCGGAAAAGTCTTGGCATAGTGGCGCAAGAGCTCGTCTGCGATGCCGCCATCGAGCAGATCGCGACCGGAGAGAGTGGTTGGGTGCTCGCCCGGAAGAGCCAATCCGTCCTTGTACCACTGGAAAGACCCCGTGAAGCCGGGCGCAAGGGAGGGGATCATCGCGCGTGGGACGCCGCGTGTGCGGCCGGAGTGCTCTCGTGCCGGCTCCGGGCTTCACCCGAGCGCCTGCTCAGGAATGCAACCGGAGCCGCTGCCGCGAGAGCAAGAACACCATTAAGGCCGAAAAAGACGCCGTATCCGTGATTCTGCGAGATCCATCCGGCTCCTACACCGCCCGCCATGCTCACGAGAGCATCCATGCATTGCAGGAGCGTGAAGTCGACGCCGGCCTGACGTGGATCCGAGAGCGACATGAATTGCGCGTAAAGGGCCACGAAGCCGAGCGCCAATATGCCGGAGGAGCTTGCAAGGGCAAGCACGAGTAGAATGCCCTGAGGCGCGCCACCGGACCGAGCGGCGAGTGCGAGACCGCACAGGGCGAGGGCCTGCAGCACGAGCGCGAGAAGCATGACGGATCGAGCCCCCCACGCGCGCACCATCGCGCCACCCAGAAGAGCGCAGGCGAAACCGACGATCAGCCCACCAAGGCCATTGAGAATGCCAAGGGACGTCAGGTCCAGTCCTGAATCGATCAGGAAAGGCCCGAGCATGCTCAGGCCCCACTTCTGAGTGAAGGCATAAAGGGCTGACAGTATAAGTCCTTTGCGCATCGAGACGCGTCTAAGCGCATCCCTCAAGGAAGGCTTGTGCACGCGCTCGCAGGCGGAACCTGCGGCGGACGAGAGGACAAAAGGCAACCCGAGCAGCACGAGCAGCACGGCCATGCCGATGGTTGCCCATCTCCAGTCGAAACGCGCAACGAGGATGAGATAGAGCCCCGATCCAACGGCGGCTCCGAGATAAGCCCCTCCAACCTGCGCGGCATTGACCCAGCCGTGATGTCGTTCGGAAAGACCCTCGACGGCTTCTGCATCGCAGGCAATATCGACGGTGGACGCCGCAAAGGCGATCAGCATGAGAAGGCCCAAGAGCGGCATGAAGCCTGTCGGTCCGATCACGCCGAGAAAAACGAGGCCGAGTGCCGAGATCACGCCTCCGACGAAGACGATGGAGCGTGAGCGGTTCGGCCCCACCGGAGGCAGTCTGTAGCGTTCGATGGCCGGAGCCCAGAGGAACCTCAGCACCCAAGGCAGAACGGCAAGATAGGTCAAGCCGATCTGATCGAGCGGCACGCCTCTGTCTCGCAGGACGCTCGGAAGGGCGCTGAATGTCACCCCTCCGATGATGCTTTGTCCCACATACAATCCGCCGAGCGTCAGGACGACGGTGACTGGAGAATGGAGATGCCGCACGACGATCACCAGCGGTAGCGCAGGCTCGCGAGGACCTTGCGGCCTTCGTCGTAGTAGCAATAGCCGGAGGTGCAGACTTGGCTGATTTCATCGAGCAGGTTCGTGGCATTCACCTGGAAGCGCATGCCCTTCATGCTCGGGTCGAGGTTCTCGAGATCGTAGTGGAGCGCCGCATCGAAATAGGTCCGCGCCTCGTTGTCGAGAACGGCCCTGTTGAGATTGTCGCCGAGGCTGGAGCCGACATAGCGCACGCCACCTGCAACACCGAATCCCTTCGCCGCACCCGCCTGGACCGTATAATCGAGCCAGAGCGAGGCCATGTGATAAGGCACGCTCGTGAGCCGGTTGCCCTCCGTCTCAGGCGTCAGTCGTAAGATGCGCGCGTCTGTGTAGGAATAGGACGCCTGAACGTTGAGCCCGTTCGTGAGCGAAGCAACGCCTTCGATCTCGAAGCCTTGCGAGCGCAGATCGAGCTGGACCGCCTCGTTCAAGCCGTTCACCACCTCGAAGACTCGCGCGTTCTCCTGACGAAGATCGAAGACGGCGGCACGCAGCGATGCGTTATAGCCCGGCAGATCATATTTCACGCCGAACTCGACCTGTTCACCGGTGGTCGGCTCCGCAACGGCGCCGGTCACCAGCGTCCCGGGATTCGGCGTGAAGGACGTGCCGTAGCTCACGTAAGGCGCGAGGCCGGAATCGGTGACGTAGCCCAGCGCCGCGCGGCCCGTGAACTTGCCGTCGTCGCGCTTGAACTCCATTCCGCCCGTCTCGTAATTGCTCTCGAGCCAATCATGCCGGCCGCCAAGCGTCAGGCGCCAGTTCTGCCACTTGAGCTGATCCTGGACATAGACGCCCGTGAGCGTCTGAGCCTGACGCGAGCGGTAGAGAAGCTCGGGATCTTCTCCCACCGGAACGCCGCCATAATCTTCCTTGGACCGATAGCGCAGATGGCTCACGTCCAACCCGGTCAGGATCGCGTGGTCGACCTCACCTGTCCTGACACGGCTTTCGAGATGCGTATCGCTCACGATGCCCCAGTTGTTCTCGCGAACGAGACCGGGCGTGCCCACATAGACATATTCCTGGTTCGTACCGAGCGCCGAGAAGCGCGTGCGCTGGCGAAGCGTAAACATCCCGTTGAAGCGGTGCTCGAATTCGGTGCCGATCCGGCCCTGCTGCTGGCTGAAGTCGTTGTAGCGCTCGTCGCCCGCAAAGACTTTCGTCGCGCCGATCGACTTGTAGGAGATGTTGCCCTGGCGATCCACGTAAGGCCCGTAGTCGTTCACATAGGCTGCCGTGCCGCCCGTCGTGGAATCCATATACTCGCCGAGGAGCGTGAAGGTCGTTGCCTCGTTCGGCTTCCATGTGAAAGCAGGCGCGATGAAGACGCGATCATCCTTGACGGCACCGATCCCGGTGCCGGCCTCACGCACGAGACCTGTCAGCCGATAGAACAACGTGTTGTCAGAGGAGACAGGACCGGACAGATCGAAATTGCCCTGCAGACGACCATAGGATCCGGTCTGTACCTCCACCTCGCGGAACGGGACAAAGGTGGGACGCTTCGAGATCAGATCGACAATGCCGCCGGTGCTGCTGGCCCCATAGATGGAAGCGGCCGGTCCACGTAAGATGGCGATCCCTTCAAGCCCGTAGGGCTCGAGGCGCCAGAGGCCATTCGGGCTGTTGACCTGCCGCAATCCGTCGCGGAACACGCCCGTATAGGTAGCGTCGATGCCACGGATCGAGAAGGCGTCATACCGCGGATCGAATCCGTAACCGCCGACGCGGGCACCCGGCGTATATGACACGGCATCGAGCAAGGCCTGAGGCTTGCGATCCTCGAGCTGCTTCTGCGTCACGGTCGAGATCGATTGCGGCGTTTCGAGAAGGGGCGTGTCCGTCTTCGTTGCGCTCCGCGCCGAGGTGGCGACATAGCCGTTCGCCGTCATCGCGCCGGTCTGATCGGCGCCTTGCCCTTGAACGGCAATCTCCTCCAGCTCGATCGCCGGTGTCCCAGCCCCTTGAGCGAGCGCAGCGCTCGAGACCAGCGTGAGAGCTGATGATGTCAGCAAGGCAAGAGGAGACTTCATGACGCAACCCTCAAAGAGAAAATGAGGTCTCGCGCCTAACAGAGCGGCTTAATTTAAGTCAAATACTATGTTTTACAATTATTACAATAAAAATATGCTGTTTAGAAGAACTCTATACTATAGAACTTACAATCTATTGAGATCTTGATTTAAAATAAATTTAAACAAGCGCCGAATGCACCTTCAGTTTCAACGGCCACCCGCGTTCCGGGGTATTGCTCAGGCTTCTCTGGATTCGTGGGCGCATGGCTTGCATGAGCTGCCTGCCGGGATGCGCTCCTTACAAGGAACGGCTCCGCTCCGGGCGGAAAAGCTGCCGTGCTTCAGATGAGAAATGTGAGGAAAAACTGGCGATCCCGGGAAGACTCGAACTTCCGACCTTCGGTTTAGGAAACCGCTGCTCTGTCCTGCTGAGCTACGGGACCGCTTGAGCAAATCGGGTTTAGCATGGTCGTGGCGGGCATTCCAGAGGGTTGCGGGTTACGTTCGGCTCCTCGACTGGCAGCAGCTTCAAAAGGTAGCTGAACAAGCCGCCGTGTCACCGGCCCTCGGCACGGCGGCAGGGTCAGGCTACTAGTGTGTCGCGGCCTCCGGCATGTGCACCGGAAGCATCAGGTGCTCGTAGGGTGTGTCGGGCTACATGATAATGGGTTGGGACGTGTCGGGCTTCGCGTTTCGAGGATAGCCCTCTATCATTCCCTGGCCCTACTACCATGATGTGGGGGCCTGTCTCGATCCGGTTGTTGGCCTCAGGCTTCTGCGCGTCAGGATCGGTGTTGCTGGCGTCCGTGCCACCCGCGAGCATGGAGAGGAAGCCGACCTTGTTTCTCGGCGGCTCCTTCTTCTCGATCCAGGCCTTTGCCCATTCCATCGCATTCCGGTCGCCGCACATGGGGTCGGGCCCCGGCGTGCTCGGATCGTCGGGCAGGCAGGTAAAGCCGTTGGCTCCTTTTGCTCAGCTCCCGCATCTGCCCATCGGCGGATGTCGCCACGATGGCGGCATCCTGGGCGACGGCGGGCGGGGCCGCCGCCATGGCGCTCCTGATGAGATCCTCATCGCTCATGGAAGCTGCCGTGTGCTGATGCTGGGCGGAAGCCGTGCCGATGAAGGCAAAAGCCATGACGCTGCAGGCAAACCATGCGAGAGCGCGATGCCTTTTCATGGCTCACCTCCTGCTTGCTGCGCGGCCGGCTGCCCATCCCACTCCTCCCTTTCGGCACGGAGAACGGGCATCTTGGGCAGCTTTGCCACGCCTGCCGGAACTCCCCACCCATGGATCGGTTTGTGAGAGGAACCGGAGGCATTCCATGGCTCAGACCCTGCGCGATTTTCTCAAAGCTGTTGAGAACCTTCCCCCCGACACCCTGCTCTGCGTCGCGGAGGTGGACGAGGCTTTCGCCTCCCACGTGGAGGAGTTCGAGATCGTCGAGAACGCCAAGCTGCAGAACAAGAAGTCGGAGGCCTCGGAGGCCGTCGAGCTCGGCAATGGCACTCAGACTGTCGTGGTGATCCGCTGGTAGGGCGAAAAGCGTGCCGTCACGCCTGAACCAACGGCAGCGTGATCGATTGACCCCGCGAGCACATGTTCAAGGCGCATGCGTCTTGAGCATTCCCATCGCAGGCAACGAACAATCAGGATCTTCGCGATGACCAAGAACATCCCAGGCTCCCGTGCGAATCCCGAGGGCATTCCTCAGGAAGGCCATGGCGGCTCCAACACCCGGGGCACGCAGCACCAGCAGGGCAAGGACGGCAACGGCGCCCAGAAGCGTCAGCAAGAGAAGAAATCATGAGCAGCACTGGCAACCGCAGCAACCCGAACGAGACCCGCGTGTCGGGTCATCAGGAGGGGCAAACCCAACAGGCCCACACCAACGCCTCCGGAAAGCCCGAGATCGGGCGCCAGGGCGGCGCGACCCACCAGGAAACCCGCGAGCACAACAAGCACAACGAGCCGGGCCAGAGCGGACACAAGCCGCAGAAGCACAGCCCCGCACAGGAAAAGCGCTAGTGTTGCATTCTTGAGCCTAGCCGTCCCGATCCGCCTGGGTATGATCCTTCGTCTCAGACGGGATCACACATGCGGATCGGGGTTGCGCTAGGCTTTTGCACTGCCCTCCTGACAAGCCCGGTCGCGGCTCAGGAGAACGCGCTACCGCGCCTGCCCCTCAAAAACCTGCCCGGCTGCGCCGGTGAGGTGCGCCAGGACCGCCTTGAAGGGATGACGCCCGAGGGCGATCTCGTGCTGGACTCCGAGCGTTTGGCCAAGCTTTCCGGCCTCAGGCTGCCGGACGAGCCCATCTTGAGGCAGCAAGCGCTGGCTTGGCTCAAGGCCTGGACCGGACAACCTCTCCTCGTAACGGTCCAGGGCGGGCGGGATCGGTGGAATCGTCTGCCTGTCAGGGCTCGTATATCGAAGGATTCTTTGGCTTTTGACCTCAGCCACGGCCTTGTGGAGACCGGGCTTGCCATCGTCGATCCCGGGGCCGATTCCCCCTTCTGCCAGCCCGAATTGTTCGCCCTCGAGGAAACGGCCCGTGAACGACGTCTTGGTCTTTGGGCCAATGGCCGCTATAACCCAATCCCCGTTGATCAGGCCGACCGTTTGAAAGAGCGCGTCGGCAGCTTCGTCATCGTCGAAGGGCGGGTTCGAAGCGTCGGGGAACGCAAGCAGAGAACCTATTTGAATTTCGGGGGGCACTGGGCAGACGACTTCACGATCATCATCCCGAAGAAAACCTGGGTGCAGATGGCCGGGCGTGGCCTTTCAACAGACTCGTTAAAGGGCCATATCATTCGGACCCGAGGCATTTTGCAGTCTTGGCAAGGCACCGCCCTTACCGTTGATTCAGCGGAGATGATCGAACGTCTTGAGGGCGGACGTCTTCAAGGCAGACGCAATGAAGACAAACGCTTGGCCCAATGAGCGAGCATGCGCGATAGACGTCACACAGTTAAGATTCGGATCGCCGCCGGCTTGATGATCTCAGGTCTGGTTGCGGGCTGCGCGGGCTTCGGTAATGCCTCTCTGCCGGCCAATGCACCGCGGGTGATCGGCCCGGATCGTGACCGCGACCATATCCGCTTGGTCTCGGCCTTCGGCGGCGAAGGCCGGGCTCCCCAGCTTGAGCGCCTCCTGACCGATGCAGTGAACCGGCTCGTCATGGCCACCGACCGGCCGGACGAGGCCTATCAGGTGACAATTCTCAATTCGCCCGTGGTGAACGCCTTCGCCCTGCCGAATGGGCGGCTTTATGTCACCCGCGGCCTGCTGGCCCTGGCGAACGACACCTCGGAAGTCGCGGCCGTGCTCTCGCACGAGATCGCCCACGTCACCCTTCGCCATGCCTCCCAGCGCAACGAGTTGCAGGCGCGCTCTGCTCTGATCGAGCGAGTGGCGGAAAACGTTCTGAACAATTCCCAGGAAGCGGCCGTGGTGCAGGACCAGGCCCGCTCGTCGCTGGCGAGCTTCTCGCGTTCGCAGGAGCTCGAGGCAGACCAGACCGGCGTCGCGGTTTTGGCGCGGGCAGGCTTCGACCCCTATAGCGCACCCCGCTTCCTCACCGCTCTGGGCCGCTCGGCCAACAGTGCCAACAATCCCGACCGGGTTGCCTCCCATCCCAGCACGAACGAACGAATCTCGCGGGCCCTTCAGGCTGCGCGACGCGCAGGCCCTCCAGGCATGGGCGAGACCGGCAGGCTTGAATATCTGACGGCTCTCAATGGTTTGGCTTATGGGGATGATCCTGGCGACGGTGTCGTGAAGGGTCGGCGCTTCATCCATGCGCGCCTCGGCGTCGCTTTCGAGGCACCCGAGGGCTTTACCCTGGAAAACACCTCCCAGGCCGTTCTGGGCTCCTCCGCTGATGGCGAGCGCCGGCTGCTCTTCGATGCGGCCGATACCCCGGCCGGACAGAGCCTCGAGGAAGTTCTTCGCTCCACCTGGACCGATACCATCGAACCGGGAAGCCTCGTGACGGCGATGGTGAATGATCTGCCGACCGTGACGGCTCTCTCCAATGGCAAGGAATGGACCTTCCGTCTCTCCGCCATTCGCATCGGCAATACCACCTATCGGCTCATCATGGCGGCTCGTAGCGGAGGCTCGGATCTGGAGGGCATGTTCCAGCGGACCCTCAACAGCGTGCGCCAAGTCCAGCCGGAGGAAGCCCGTCGCATCCGTCCGCTCAAGCTGCAGATCGTGACGGCCCGGCGCGGCGACACGGCGCAAGCGCTCGCCTCACGCATGCCGATCGACCGTGCGCTCGACCGCTTCCTGCTGCTCAATGGCCTTGATCGGAACGGGCCGTTGAAGGCGGGCGAACGCTACAAGATCGTCGTCGAGTAGCGGCCATCTTTTTCATAGCCTCACTCTGAGGAGCGTAGCGTCTCGAAGGGCGTCTTCAGAGAGCACCGGATCCTCCTCGAGACGCAGACTTCGTCTGCTCCTCAGAATGGGATGGGGGGTGGTGTTTCGATGGTCGGCACAGCGCATCAAAAGCACTCAGGCGAGCCGGTGTCCGGCTCGCCTGATGTCTTTCCAAGGGTCTCGACAATCCTTAGACGAAAGCACCCGAGGCCTGAGGATACTTGTCTATCAGGGCGCGCTTGAGCTTTTCCAGGGCGCGGTTCTCGATCTGGCGGACACGCTCCTTCGAGATTCCCAGACGATCACCAAGGAATTCAAGGGTCACCTGCTCGTCGTCAAGACGGCGCGCTTGGAGGATGCGCAGCTCACGCTCGTTGAGAACCTCGAGCGCCTGCTTGAGCCAGCGCACGCGACGCTCGGTGTCGATCACATCGCTCACGCTCTCGTCTGGCAGCGGGCTCGTATCGACGAGAAACTCCACGCGCTCTGCGGAGTTGGACGGGTCCGCATCGAGCACCGGGGCGTTGAGGGATGTGTCGGGAGCCGAAAGGCGGGCATCCATGAGGGCGACATCCGCCTTGGACACACCGATCGCCTCGGCGATCTTCTCGTGCACGTCGGCGGAGATGCGCTCCTCGCCACCGCGCGTCAGGCGAGCGCGCAGACGGCGGAGGTTGAAGAAAAGAGCCTTCTGAGCGGAACTTGTTCCGCCACGGACAATTGACCAGTTACGAAGGATGTAATCCTGCACGGAGGCACGGATCCACCAGGTTGCGTAGGTGGAGAAACGGACTTCCCGCTCCGGTTCGAACCGGGCAGCGGCTTCGAGAAGACCCACATGTCCTTCCTGAACGAGATCCGCCATCGGCAGGCCATAATGACGAAAACGGGCCGCCAGCGCGATCACGAGGCGCATATGCGCAGCCGTCAATTGGTGAAGAGCCGTCTCGTCGCCATGTTCCTTCCAGCGCACGGCCAGTTCATGCTCCTCTTCTCTTTCGAGAAAAGGCGCATTCATGGCTGCGCGAACGAAACGACGACGAACGCCTGAGATTTCTCCCATTGTGTCCTCCCTTGGCAGAGACACAACGAGCGAGGCGGGAAAAAGTTCACGCCGAATAGCCAAGTTTTGCGAAATAGATTCCAAAGTCCTGAAAACAAGGCGTCTTCGCAAATAAAAAGCCTGGCGCGAGGCCAGGCTTTTGAAAGGTTCGGTCGAAACCCTGCTGCTTTTTAGGCAGCTTCTTCCTGCATATCGTCGCCATCCGCGTCGACATCGGCATCGGCTTCGGCGCCCTTGGCGCGGCGCGGGGACTTGGCGAGGCTCTGCTCGATGAGCTTGAGCGCTTCCGTGTCCGTGATCTTGTTCACAACAGCGATCTCGCGCACGACGCGGTCGAGAGCCGATTCATAGAGCTGACGCTCGCTGTAGGACTGCTCGGGCTGGGCCTCAGAGCGATACAGATCGCGCACGACTTCCGTAACGGCGATCAGGTCGCCGGAATTGATCTTCGCTTCGTATTCCTGAGCGCGGCGCGACCACATGGTGCGCTTCACGCGGGCACGACCCGTCAGAACGTCCAGAGCCTTTTGAACCAGGGCCGGTTCGGCGAGCTTGCGCATACCGACGCTGGCAGCTTTCCCGGTCGGAACTCGCAGGACCATCTTGTCCTTGTCGAAGGAGACCACGTACAGCTCCAGCTTGAAGCCGGCGATTTCCTGCTCTTCGATGGCCGTGATGCGGCCGACGCCGTGAGCAGGGTAAACAATGGCTTCGCCGGATTTGAAACCCAGGCGCTGGGCGGACTTCTTAGCGGTTGTCATGCGAGAGAGGCCTCCTTGCATGGTCCCTTGCCGGTTCAGGCTCGGGAGCGATGGTTCCACTGAGCAGGGACCCAGGGGAACAGGAATGAGATGAGTGGTTACGGAACTTGACTATTCCGCTCGACTCCCTGATGTAAGCCAGCAGCTAGAAAACGCTCTTCCCCGGACCCAAGGCAGGCTGAACTCCCTTAAGCCGGGTTTCGTGCATCATTGCTTCAGTGTGTGAACCGACGACCTGCGGGGACGGTGCACGGCTTGAGCGCAAGCGACGGCATTCACAGACGCTACCATAGTCTGGCCGAAAAAGCAAAAATATTTCAAAGCGTAGCGTAAGGAAGCCCGGTTTATGGCCGAGTTTGAGGCGCCGTAAGGAAGAGCGGCTTCGGGCTTCCACGCCTGCCGCTCCGCTGTCGCAATGAGCACCGGCTCGACCCTGAAAGCGGCCTCCACTTTTGGGGGCCGATCTGCCTAGTCGCCCTCGCCGGGGCTGGGCGTGAAATACTTCTCGAACTTGCCCGCGACACCATCGAATTCCTTGGCGTCCGCCGGGGGGTCCTTCTTCTGCGTGATGTTGGGCCAGCTCTTGGCCATATCGGCGTTGAGTTTCAGCCATTGCTCGAGACCAGGCTCAGCATCGGGCTTGATGGCCTCGGCCGGGCATTCCGGCTCGCAGACGCCGCAATCGATGCACTCGTCCGGGTGGATGACGAGCATGTTCTCGCCCTCGTAGAAACAGTCCACCGGACACACCTCGACGCAGTCCATGTATTTGCACTTGATGCAATTTTCAGTGACGACGTAGGTCATGAACGGTCCTTCGGGGGTCTGTTCCAAAAAAGCGCGATACTGCCGCCGCTCTAGCCCTTGTCGCCGCCGCTGACAAGCGTCGCGTTGTCTCCGTTGAGATCGGCGTAGAGCTGCCTTGCTTCCGGTGCAGGACCTCGGCGCTCGCCGAGGCCCTCCACCCGCACCACCAGGGTTGTGCGGGCCAGGGCGATGGTCACCACGTCACCGACAGCCACCGCCTTGGCGGCATTGTCCGTGCGCTGGCCGTTGACCCGGACGAACCCGCTCGTGACGAGCTTGGCGGCCAATGTCCGGGTTTTGGCAAAGCGTGCGAACCAGAGCCACTTGTCGAGTCGCTGCCGGTCCTCACGCATTCACGGCCTCACTTCTTTCCGTCTTCGAGCTGGGCCTTGAGGGCCATGAGCTTGGCGAAGGGCGAGTTCGGGTCCGGCTGCTTCTCGCGGCGCTCCTGCCCGCCCTCACGGCGGTTATCGGTGCGCTTGTCGGGACGCGGGCCGCGACGATCGTCCGGGCGAGGTCCGCGCGGCGGACGGTTCTGTGGACGGCCGCCCTCCCCTTGGGCCTCGCGGCGAGGGCGCTCGCCCTGGCCATCGCCGTGCCGGGGACGCCGGTCGCCGCGCTCGGGACGCTCGCCGCGCTCATGACGGGGGCCTCGAGCCTCGCGTCCCTGGCGGGCGTGACCGCCTTCGTGATGGCGGCGGTGCTGACGCCAGACTTCGATCGTCTCGGGCTCGGCAGGGGTCTGAGCAGGAGCTTCGGCAGCGCCTTCAGCAGGACCTTCAGCCGGAGCCATGGCCTTGCCTTCGGGCGAAGCCACGGCCTCGGCGGCGCTGGCCTCGACAGCCTCGGCCGTGACGGAAGCCTCGGGTGCCTCCACGGCCACCGCGCCGGTCTCTTCGGCAACAGCTTGAGCCTCAGTCGGAGCCTCGGCAGCGGCCTGCTCGCCCTCGGCAGCCTGCGGCGCTGCCGTCAGCGGAACGGTGATGGCGGGGCCGGGACGGCGCTCCATCACGTAGCCGAGCGACTTCAGGATGGTGGCGAAATCCTCGCCGGCGCAGCCGACAAGCGACGTCATGGCCACAGTCGGCACGAAGCCCTCTCCGTCGGCGGCACCGGCCGGCGGCTCGCCGGGGGTGATCCCGGGGCGGTATGAGATCGCCGGACGGATCAGATCGGCCAAGCGCTCCAGGATGTCGACGCGCACGGCGCGGCCGCCGCAGACGCGGAAGCCGGCAGCGCGATAAAGCCCGTGGGCGATCTCCGGATCGACCGGGATCGAGGTACGGCCGGACTGGGCGAGATGGGCGATCTCGTCGATGCCCTTCTGGTCGAGGCCGCCGTTCTGGAGGGCCCAGAGCTGCGTCGCGAGCACGCGCGGAGCGGGTTTCAGAAGGGCCGGCAGATAAAGGTGATAGGCGCCGAAGCGCACGCCCGCCTTGCGGAGCGCCGCGCGGGCATCCTGGTCGAGGCTGCGCACCTCGTTGAGAACCTTGGCGCGCTCGAGGACGCCGAGAGCCTCGCCGATCTGGAAGGCGATGCCGCGGGCAAGGCCCGTCAGCTCGGCATTGGTCTCGAGATCCATCACCGGGCCGAGCAGGCGCACCACATAGGCCTTGAGCCAGGCGCGCAGGCGGTTGTCCACCTTGTCGCGGGCAGGTCCGGTGAGGTGCTCGTCCGAGAGAATGCGCACGCGCGGCTCGAAGAGCTTGTCGCCGGGCTCCAGCTTGGCCACGGGATCGCCCATCCAGCGGATCGTGCCGTCATTGGACAGCACCAGCGTGGTATCGGGAGTTTCGGCGAACCGGTCGGCCCGCGCCTCGATCTCGCCGGCCAAGGCCTTGCTGGCGGCATTGCGCAGCGTCTTGGCCTCCGTGGTGTCGGCCTGGGGATCAGGCACGAAATGGAAGCCGTGCAGGTGGCCGATATGTTGCCCCTCGACGGTGACGTCGCCGGTGGTCGTAATTTCCGCTTCGAGCATTGTGTTCTCTCTCAAGCGCCGCATGAGAACGCTCGTCCGCCGGTCAATGAATCTTTGGGCGAGACGTTCATGAAGCGCATCCGATAGCTTGTCCTCTACCTGACGCGCAACACCCTGCCAATGCTCCGGGTCCTTCAACCAGTCAGGACGGTTTGCGACAAAAGACCAAGTCCGTACCTGGGCGATGCGGTTGGAGAGGGTGTCGATATCGCCATCCGTCCGGTCCGAAGCCGAGAGATGGCGGGCGAACCAGTCCGCCGGAACGGCCCCCTCCTTCATGAGGAAGCGATAGAGCTGGCCGACAAGGTCCGCGTGAGTTTGAGGCGAAACTTTCCGATAATCCGGCACCTGGCAGATCTGCCAGAGCCGTTCGACCGCATATTTCGTGCGGGCGAAGGCCTGGATATCGTCATCCCGGGCCAGGAGTTCCAGCGCCGCCACATCCTCGCCCATGGGAGCGCGCACGAGGCCATGTTCCCGGGGCTGCTGGCCCAGGGAATCGCGCAGACGCCCAAGGGACGAGAAATCGAGATCCGGGTTGCGCCATTGCAGGATGCGCACGGGATCGAAGGTGTGGTTCTCCAGCGCCTCCACCGTCTCTGCATCGAAAGGCGGGCAGCGGCCCGTAGAGCCGAAGGTGCCGTCGCGCATATGGCGGCCCGCTCGGCCCGCGATCTGGGCGAGTTCCGGATTGTAGAGCTTGCGGAAGCGGAAACCGTCGAATTTCTTGTCGGCGGCGAAGGCCACATGGTCCACATCGAGGTTGAGGCCCATGCCGATGGCGTCCGTGGCGATGAGATAATCCACGTCCCCGTTCTGATAGAGCTCGACCTGGGCGTTGCGGGTGCGGGGCGAGAGCGCCCCCAGAACCACAGCCGCACCGCCGCTCTGGCGACGGATGAGCTCGGCGATGCCATAGACCTCCTCCGCCGAGAAGGCGACGATGGCCGAGCGGCGCGGCAGGCGCGAGACCTTCTTCTCGCCCGCGAAGGTGAGTTTCGACAGGCGCGGCCGCGTGACCACATGGACGCCGGGAATCAGCGCCTCGACGAGGGGGCGCATGGTCATGGAGCCGATGAGCAGCGTCTCCTCGCGCCCGCGCTGGTTCAGGAGGCGATCGGTGAAGACATGGCCGCGATCGAGGTCGGCGGCGAGCTGGATCTCGTCGATGGCCACGAACGACGCGTCGATATCGCGCGGCATGGCCTCGACGGTCGAGATCCAGTAGCGCGGGCGGTCCGGCTTGATCTTCTCCTCGCCCGTGATGAGGGCGACGTTGTGCGGCCCCGCCTTCTCGACGACCCTTTGATAGACCTCGCGCGCGAGCAGGCGCAGCGGCAGGCCGATCATGCCGCTGTCGTGACCGAGCATGCGCTCGATGGCGAGGTGGGTCTTGCCGGTATTGGTGGGCCCGAGCACGGCGGTGACGCCGCGCGCGCGCACTTGCGGAGGGAGAGAACGGCGAACCATGCCTGGGTGTCGGATAATGTCGGATCTGATCCCGGGTGAGAGGGACGAGACGCCCCCGCATCGACCGATGCAGGCAGCCTCTCACAAACAGGCCTGGCCCAAAGGTCCGGCAGCAGGCTCTCTCTTATATGGGACCTCGGGCCGGTTTCGCTACCGGAAACCTGAGAATTCTCCAAGGATTTTGAAGGCTTATTGCCCGACCCCGGCTTTGATGGGGTCCCTCCCCTTGATCCTGGGCCTGGCCGCCGCCGCGGTCGCCTTAGCCTCGCCCTCCACCGACCAGCTGGCCGCCTCGAGCTCACCCATGCCGATCATGGTGCGCACGGCAACCTTGATCGGGAAGAGCACGCGCGCACCTTCCACGGGTGCCAGCCACACGTTCATATCCTTGTTCTCCTGCATGAACTTGATGGCACTCCGTTGCGGACGATGGCCGGAGATCGGCACCCAGCGGGCATTACAGACGAGGACGGGGCCCGAATAACCCGGCACCTCGACATTCTTCGTCCCGGCATAGGAGAGCACGATGTTCTGACGCGCGGTGCCATCGAAAACGGGGATCGTGCGATTGCAATTGGCCTGATCGGTGAGGCTTTTTGACGCCATGGCCGGCATGATGAGGGCGCTCAAGGGGTCGATGACCCCTTTCTTGTCGGTTTCCTTCACCGGCACCCGGTCTTCCTTCGGCTCCAGGGGCGGCACGATTTCGGCTTTGACGACGTTGCCGTCATCGAGCGCCATGCGCACGGTGCGCTGCTCGCCGGAGGATTTGGAGGTGACGGCAAAGTCCTGGGGCTGAAGCTGGGACCCGGCAATCGTGCCAGAGGCCGTGCCCGCGCCCTTGCCGCCCGTGATCATCTTCACGAGACCGGAGAGCTTCACGCTGCCCTGCATCTCATATTTCGGGCCTTTGAAGGTGGAGGACAGATCAGCCTTCCCCAACGGCAGGCCTGCCAAGGAAAGATTATAGTTCACCTTGAGAATCTGGGCGGCCTGGGCCTGAGCCTGGGAGCCGAGGGCGGCCAAGCCAAAGGTTAACAAAGCTGAAGCGATGAAGCGCATTGGGTTTTCTTGGGGCTATCCCGTTAGTCTATTCTGTTGCATCGCATGGGAATCAGAATAAATCATGACCAAGGCGGCGCAAAAAAACGAGTTGCGCTGTCGCACTATTCTTGACGCGGGGCCTCTTTTCAGCCTATAGCCCTGCACCTTCCAAGGACTTCTGGTGTCCGGCCGCGTGGGATCTGCGTTGAAGCAAACCCGCGAAATCGAAGCCGCGACCCCTTATGACGATAGGATTGAACCCATGTCGCGCCGTTGCGAACTGACCGGCAAGGCCGTGCTGAGTGGCCACCTGGTGAGCCACTCGAACCGCAAGACGAAGCGGAAGTTCTTGCCGAACCTCTGCAACGTCACGCTCCAGTCTGAGACCCTGCAGCGCTCCGTGCGCCTGCGCGTGTCCGCCCATGCTCTGCGCTCCGTCGAGCATCGCGGTGGCCTCGATGCCTTCCTTGCGAAGGCCTCGGCTGACGAGCTCTCCACCACCGCCCTCGCCGTGAAGCGCGAGATCGAGAAGAAGCTCGCCGCTGCGAGCTGATCTCGGACTTTACGTTCTCTACGCTGCGGGCGGCCTCACGGCCGCCCGTTTTGCGTTGCCCTAAGGGCTTAGCTGCTTTCCAGGAAGGCCGATCATGATCAGGACCGAGCACCGCGACTTCCTCATTGCGCTTGCCGCGATGACCCTTGTGGTCCTCTCGTCCAATATTCTGGTTCAGTATCCCTTCCATTACCTGGGCCTGGGCGACTATTTGACCTGGGGCGCCTTCAGCTACCCCTTTGCCTTCCTGGTCACCGACTTGTCGAATCGGCGCTTCGGCCCCAGGGGAGCGCGCCGGGTCGTCTATGCCGGCTTCGTGCTGGCTGTGGCGCTGTCCGTCTATTTCGCCACGCCGCGTATCGCGATTGCCTCGGGTTCCGCCTTCCTCGTGGCCCAGCTTCTCGACATCCAGATCTTCGCGCGCCTGCGCGGCAAGGCTTGGTGGATGCCGCCCTTCGTGTCGTCCGTGATTTCGTCGGGCCTCGACACCGCGATCTTCTTCTCGTTCGCCTTCTATTGCGGCGCGGTTCCGGGTCTTGGCCTCACGCTCACCGATGTGCTGGCGCAAGCGGGCATCGTGGATCAATGCATCGCTCTGCCGTGGGTGAACCTGGCCGTCGCCGACTACCTCGTGAAGCTCGCGCTGGCCGCCATTGCGATTGCACCTTATGGAGCAATCCTGCGGCTCATGCGCTATTCTGCAAAGCACCATCATCAGACTGCCTGATCAGGCAGTCTCCCTCTCGCAATCCGATCAGAGGACCTCTTCCGCGTAAGGCGGATGGGGAATGGCCTGGTGGGCCGCGCGCAGGGCCGCTGACCAGCGCTCGCGCAGATCGCGGAAGTAAGGTTCGTCTTCCTGGATGCGGTGGGTGATCTGGGCTTTCAGCGCATCGCGCTTGGCCACCACGATATCGATCGGAAGGCCGACGCCAAGATTGGATTTGAGCGTCGAATCCATCGAGATGAGACCGAGCTTCAGGGCCTCCACGAGTTCCGTAGTGTGGGAGATCGCGCGGTCGAGGATGGGTTTGCCGTATTTCGGCTCACCGATCTGCAGGAAGGGCGTATCGAGGGTCGCCTCGATGGCATTGCCCGCCGAATAGACCTGATAAAGGCGCATCTGCCCCTGCCCGATCTGTCCGCCGAGCAGCATGGTGACGTCGAAGGTCATGTTGCGCTTTTCCATCTCCACGCCATCGATGGCATAGACCTGACGGATCGCGCGGCCGACGAGCTGGGCGGCCTTGAACATGCTGGGCACGTTCATCAGCGTCTCGGGCTCGCCCGTTTCCGGGTTCTCAACACCGTCCGACAGAAGCGACATGACCGACTGGCTGACTGAAAGATTGCCGGCAGTGGCGAGCGTCACCAGTCGCTCGCCGGGCTTTTCGAACAGGTGCAGCTTGCGGAAGGTCGCTATGTTGTCGACGCCCGCATTGGTGCGCGTATCCGCGACCATCACGAGGCCGTCGCGCACCAGGATGCCAACGCAATAGGTCATGGGTGCTCCTCCGGGTGCCTTCTGGTCGAGCTGCGGTTTTAAGATCATCCTTACGCCTGTGCTTGACGGGCGCTTTCGATCCTCAAACGAACGTCGAGCGCTTCACGGGAGATTCCGTAATAGCTGCCTCTGACAGGAGCTGCATCAAGATAATCGAGGCCGGTGGCGAGCCGCACGTAGTGTTCCGTTGCGGAAACGCCATTCGCCGGATCGAAGCTCACCCAACCGAGATCGGGAATGAAGGCCTCCGCCCAGGCATGGCCCGCCTCCTGCTGGGGCTCTCCGGGCTTGTGGAGATAGCCGGAGACGTAGCGTGCCGGGATCCCTAGGAACCGAGCGGCTGCCAGATAAACATGTGTAAAATCCTGGCAGACCCCATGCCCCGCCGTGAATGCCTCCGTCGCCGTGGTGGCGGGATGGGTTGCATCCGTATCGAAACGCAGGCGCTCGCCAATCGCGCCTGTCAGCGCATGCGCCAGGTCGAGAGGATTGGAGGAGCCTCCAGCAATCTCTTCGGCAAACTCGCGGATGACGGCATTGTCCTGTGTGAGCGGGGTCTGTCTCAAGTAAAACAGCTCCGGAAAGCGCTCGACACCCCCGCGAATGATGCCCGCCGTATCGGTCGTTTCGATTTCGCCTGCCACGCGCAAGGTGATCTGCTCGACAGGTCCTGCCACAAAGAGGCTGTGCGCGATGTTGCCGTACCAATCCTCACGGCGCAGAAGCTTGGCCTCGCAATCGACGTCGATATTCCATGACAGGACGGTTTGTCCCTCGTGGCCGCGCGGCGTGAGGCGGAGCCACTGGATCGCGGATTTCGCAGGCTCGCTGTAGCGATAGACCGTCTCGTGTGTGATGCGGATGCGCATGAGTCAGCCCAGATATTGCTGCGTGATGGCAAGACCGAGCCGGTTGTTCTCGGCGACGAACTCCTGCAGAAACTCGTGCAGCCCCTGCTGGAAGATGTCTTCGATATTCCGATTCACCAGCCGGGCATGGATGGAACGTGCCTGACGTTGCGCGCTGCCGGACAGGCCATAGCGGTGGGCGATGTCATCGAGGTGACGGGAGAGCGCGCCGTAGCAGGCCGCAAGCGAGCGCGGCATCTCCTCGCGCAGGATCAGCAGATCCGCCACGAGCCAGGGCCGCAGATTCTGGTGATAGACCCATTGATAGCTCACGAGAGCCGAGACCGAGCGGAGGATGGCGGCCCATTGGTAGTAATCGATGCCGCCGCCCACTTCCGCATCCTGGGGCAACAGCACATGATACTTCACGTCGAGCACGCGCGCGGTGTTGTCGGCGCGCTCGATGTAGACGCCGAGCCGCGAGAACCAATACGCATCGTTGCGCAGCATGGTTCGCATGGCGGAGCCGTCGTAGCGGAGCGAGGCTTCCTTCACGAGGTTGAGGAAGCGCGGCAGCTCTTCAACGCTGATCTTCTTCGTCCTGTAGCGACGCAGGTCGAGCCATGCGGAATTGATCGCCTCCCACATTTCGGAGGTGAGCGCAGAGCGGACCGAGCGGGCGTTCTGCCGCGCCGTGTTGAAGCAACTCTGAATGCTCGATGGGTTCTCCTCCGAGAAGGCGAGAAGCTCGATCACGCGCTCCGGCGTGACCTCACCATGAAGAGCACGAAACTGGTCGATGCCGCACGCCGTGATGAGCGCGGATTCCCACTCGTTCGTTTCGACGCCGTTGTAGGAAATCGGCATCGATGCCATGCGGTAGGCGACGTCGAGAATGCGTGCGGTATTCTCGGCGCGCTCCACATAGCGGGAGAGCCAATAGAGGCTGTCTGCATCACGGCTCAGCACGGCAACCGCTCCCTCATCATTCGCTCAACACCCAGGTATCTTTCGTCCCGCCGCCCTGGCTCGAATTCACGACGAGCGAACCTTCGGTCAGCGCGACACGCGTCAAACCGCCCGGCACGAGCCTCACGCCGTCGCGCCCGCTCAGGACGAAGGGACGCAGGTCCACATGGCGCGGGGCCAAGCCCTTCTCCGTGAGGACGGGGCTCGTGGAGAGAGCGAGCGTCGGCTGCGCGATATAGTTGTCGGGCGCTGCCAGGATGCGGGCGCGGAAATGTTCGCGCGCCTCCGCTGTGGAATGCGGCCCAACGAGCATGCCGTAGCCGCCCGATCCGTTGACCTCCTTCACGACGAGCTCGTGCAGATGGTCGAGCACATAGGAAAGAGCCTCCTTCTCGCGACAGCGCCATGTGGGCACGTTCCTGAGGATCGGCTCCTCGCCCATGTAGAAGCGCACGATATCGGGCACGTAGCTGTACATGGCCTTGTCGTCGGCGACGCCCGTCCCCGGTGCGTTGGCGATGGCGACATTGCCTGCACGATAGGCTGCGATCAGTCCCGGCACGCCGAGCGCGGAATCGGGACGAAAGACCAGCGGATCGAGGAAGTCGTCGTCGATGCGGCTGTAGATGACATCGACGCGTTTCGGCCCCTCGGTGGTGCGCATATAGACGACCTCGTCGCGCACGAAGAGATCGCGGCCCTCCACCAGCTCGACGCCCATCCGGTCTGCCAGGAAGCTGTGTTCGTAATAGGCGGAATTGAGAGAACCCGGCGTCAGCAGAACCACCGTCGGCTCCCATGGGCTGCTCGCCGGCGCGACGGATTTGAGCGTACCGAGCAACTCGTCCACATAGTTCTCGATGGGACGGATGCGCTGCTTCGCCACGAGATCGGGGAACAAGCGCATCATCACCTCGCGGTTCTCCAGCATGTAGGAGACGCCGGAAGGCGTGCGCAGATTGTCCTCGAGCACGTAGAAGTCCTTGTCGTCGACGCGCACGATGTCGACACCGGCCACCTGCACATAGATGTCGCTGTTGAGAGACAGTCCATGCATCTGCGGCCGGTAATAGGGATTGAGATAGACGAGCTCCGGCGGAACGATGCCGGCGCGCAGAATTTCGCGCGGCCCGTAGATGTCTTTCAGAAAGAGGTTGAGCGCCTTGACCCGCTGCTCGAGCCCTCGCGAAAGATGCGCCCATTCAGACCCTGAAAGAATGCGCGGGATGATGTCGAACGGAATCAACCGTTCTTCGGCTTCCGTGTTGCCGTAGACCGCGAAGGTGATGCCGACCCGGCGGAAGAAGAGTTCCGCCTCCTCGCGGCGATGCTCCAGGAGCTGTGGTGGCGCGGATGCCAGCCACTCCTGGAGCACCCGATAGGCCTCCCGGCTCTCGCCGTCATGGCCATTCATCTCGTCGAAGATCGCTCGCGCCGTCACAGGGTCCGCCGCCTCCCGTTTGGACAAGTGGTGCAAGAATGTGCGCCACATCCATTCAAGAGAAGGTTAGTTGCCTAAAACGAAGGACGGCAAGGGCTACTTAAAGCCAAAAGGGGGCAGGAGACGATGAGAAAAAGCGCAATTGCCCAAATAGAAGGCAGGCCCGCTGGGTGTCACGCTACGAGGGAAAATTCCAGCAACAGGGTCCGCTGGAGGTTCGCGTTGAAGTTGTTGTCGGAAATCAGGGTGAGGATGGTCTCGTCTCCCTCGCGGTGAACCGCGAGACCTTCCATGTTGTCGATCTGGTGCGAGGCTGCGCTCTCATAGATCGTCTCGCCATCGACGCTCGCGCCTGCCTTGATGGCGGAAGAGGTCACGCGGCGCAGGCGGCATCCGAATCCGCCGAACAGCGAGAAGCGGCGTTCGAGGATGATCGCATCGCCCGTGTCGAGAAACGCAAGATCCGTGACGTCATAGCCGTCCCGGCCCGCCACCTCGAAAGCGCCCTGCCTCGGACCGGTGAGGATGAAGCCTTTTCCTCCTTCCGCAATGCCGACGAGAGCACCGGCGAGCGTCGAGCGCTGCGGCGCAAGGGAAAGCGCCTCAAGCCCTCCATTCCTCGACAGATCCTTCAGCTCCTTCGGCACCGTGATCGGAACGCCTTCGACAAGGGACCCCTCCCGGTCGCGCTCGTAGCGGATCACGGCGTGATTGCGCTCGACACCGACGAAGGCTACGTTGCCGGAGACCGCGAGGCTCTCCGTGTCGTAGTAGCGAGACCGGCGGGCAGGCCGTCCGTCGTTCAGGAGCAAGGGCGCCATCACGGCATTGGACAATCCGGATAAACGCCCGTCCGAGGTCTCGATGCGCGCCTTCAGCACCTGCGCATTGTCGGCGAGCGCCACGATCTCCTGTCCCTTCGCAGAGCGCCACAGGCCCGAGAAGCCGCCGAAGGCGGCCACATCCGATTTCAAATTGAGGCCGGAACGAAAGAAGAGAGATCCGAATTGCGTACGGTCAGGATCGGTTGCGGAGAGGCGGCTGATCGGCTGAGCGGCGACTGTGATCCGCGTAGCGTTGCGAAACGCCTGCGGGCGCTGCGCAAAAGCTGCGCCTGCTGCACTGGCGGCGGTGAGTGCACCGCCGCCGATCAGCAGATTTCTTCGGGTGAAAAGCCTCACGCGTGAGCCCGGCGGCGGGGCGCTGCTCCGCGCGCAGGCAGCGCATTTTCTTCGAACAGCTCCGCGAGCTTTTCCGTCATCACGCCGCCGAGTTCTTCCGCATCGACAATGGTCACGGCGCGGCGGTAATAGCGCGTCACGTCATGGCCGATACCGATGGCAATGAGCTCCACCGGCGAGCGCGTCTCGATCTCTTCGATGATGTAGCGCAAGTGCCGTTCGAGGTAATTGCCCGGATTGACCGAAAGCGTCGAATCGTCCACCGGCGCGCCGTCCGAGATCACCATCAGGATGCGCCGCTGCTCGGGACGGCCGAGCAGACGCTTGTGCGCCCAATCGAGCGCCTCGCCGTCGATGTTCTCCTTCAGCAGACCCTCGCGCATCATCAGGCCAAGGTTCTTGCGCGCGCGCCGCCAGGGCGCATCCGCCGACTTGTAGATGATGTGGCGCAGATCGTTGAGACGGCCGGGATTGGCGGGCTTGCCGTTCTGCAGCCACATCTCGCGAGACTGTCCGCCCTTCCACGCGCGGGTGGTGAATCCGAGGATTTCCACCTTCACGCCGCAGCGCTCCAGGGTGCGCGCGAGAATATCGGCGCAGGTGGCTGCCACCGTGATCGGGCGTCCACGCATGGAGCCGGAATTGTCGAGCAGCAGCGTCACCACCGTGTCGCGGAAATTGGTGTCCTGCTCCTGCTTGAAGCTCAAAGGCTGGAACGGATCCATGATGATGCGCGGCAGGCGCACCGGATCGAGCGTTCCCTCTTCGAGATCGAATTCCCAAGCGCGGTTCTGCTGCGCCATGAGGCGGCGCTGCAGGCGGTTGGCAAGGCGCCCCACCACGCCCTGGAGATGCGCGAGCTGCTTGTCCAGATAGGCGCGAAGGCGCGTCAGCTCGTCCGCATCGCAGAGATCTTCCGCATGGATGATCTCGTCGAACTTAGGCGTATAGGCCTTGTAATCGGGCCCGCGCGCCTCGTTGGCGCGGGACGGCGGACGCCAGGATTCGCCGGCCTCGTCGGAATCGGCTTCCTCCGCTTCCTCGGGCAACTCGCCGGAAGGCCCGTCGGCCTCTTCGGTCGCGCCGTCCTCCATCTCATCGCTCGAATCCTCGCTGATCTCGACCTCGGCGCGGTCGCCTTGGGATTCCTGCTCGGATTCGCCCTCGCCCTGCTGCTCCTGCTGCTCGGACTCGTTCTCTTCCTCGTTCTCCTCGTCGTCCTGTTCGAGGGCCGCATCGTCGGCCATGTCGAGGGAGGAGAGCATCTCGCGGATGCCGCGCGCGAAATCGCGCTGGCTGTCGATGTTCTTCAACAGTCCGTCGAGGCCTTTTCCAGCACGCTGCTCGATGAAGTCACGCCAGAGATCGACGATCTTTTCCGCAGCATGCGGCGGCTTTTCGCCGGTCAGGCGCTCGCGCACCATCAGCGCCAGCGCATCCTCGATGGGCGCATCGGCGCGATCGGTGATCTCTTCGTATTTGCCGCCACGATGATAGCGGTCTTCCAGCATCGCCGAGATGTTCGAGGAAATGCCTGCCATGCGGCGCGAGCCGATGGATTCCACGCGCGCCTGCTCGACCGCGTCGAATACGGCGCGGGCAGCCTGACCTTCAGGCGCGAGCCTACGGTGGAGGACGGCGTCATGACAGGCGAGCCGCAGGGCCATGGAATCCGCGTTGCCGCGCAGGATCGCCACATCCTGCGAGGTAAGCTTTCGCGGCGGTTCCGGCAGGCGGGCCTTGTCCTGGCCCATGAGCACAGGCCGGTCGGAGGCGAAGGCCACCTCGAGATCGGGCTTGCGGGCGATGGCCTTCATGGCGCCGGCGATGGAGCGCTTGAGCGGCTCTGCCGGCGCTTCCTTCTTCTCACCTGGCTTGCGGTTCGAGATGGACATCTCACCTCTCCTGTCATTCCCGCTTGTGTCATCCCCGCGAAGGCGGGGATCCATAAACACAGGCTGTATCCCAGTCCTGCTCCGTCCCGTTTATGGATTCCGGGCTCCGCTGCGCGGCCCCGGAATGACAGGAAGAATGCGTTACGACAGCACCATGTTCACGGCGCTCTCCGGCAGTTCCTTGCCGAAGGACCGCTGGTAGAACTCGGCCACCAGGGTGCGTTCCAGCTCGTCGCACTTGTTGAGGAAGGTGACGCGGAACGCGAAGCCCGTGTCGCCGAAGATCTCGGCGTTCTCGGCCCAGGTGATCACCGTGCGCGGGCTCATGACGGTGGAGAGATCCCCGTTCATGAAGGCGCTGCGGGTCAGATCCGCCACGCGCACCATCTTGTTGACGATATCGCGGCCCTCGGCGCTCTCCTGGTAGTGCTTCGCCTTGGAGAGGACGATGTCCACCTCCTTGTCGTGCGGCAGGTAGTTGAGCGTGGTCACGATCGACCAGCGGTCCATCTGGCCCTGGTTGATCTGCTGGGTGCCGTGATAGAGGCCGGACGTATCGCCGAGGCCCACGGTATTGGCGGTGGCAAAGAGGCGGAAAGCCGGGTGGGGACGGATCACGCGCTTCTGGTCGAGAAGCGTGAGCTTGCCCGATTGCTCCAGCACACGCTGGATCACGAACATCACGTCCGGGCGGCCGGCGTCGTACTCGTCGAACACGAGGGCCACATTGTGCTGCAGCGCCCAGGGCAGGATGCCGTCCTGGAAGGCGGTGACCTGCTTGCCGTCCTGGAGCACGATGGCGTCCTTGCCGACGAGGTCGATACGCGACACATGGCTGTCCAGGTTCACGCGCACGCAGGGCCAGTTGAGTCGGGCGGCCACCTGCTCGATATGGGTCGACTTACCCGTGCCGTGATAGCCGGTGATCATCACGCGGCGGTTGCGCGCGAAGCCCGCCAGGATGGCGAGCGTCGTCTCCCGGTCGAACAGGTAATCCGGATCGAGGTCGGGCACATGCTCTTCTGTTTGGGAGAAGGCCGGAACTTCCAGATCCGAGTCGATGCCGAAGACCTGTCGCACGGATACCTTCATATCCGGCAGTAGGGTCGTTGTATCGGTTTGTGCCGTCATAGGGGCCTCTCGATCGGATTGAGGGTTTTCAATACTTGCCATGGCTTCTTAAACTCCATGGCGGTGCGGTGCAATTTCCTAAACGCTGGAGAGGGCTGCATAAAATGATGCCGTCTCAGCAGAGCCCCGCGCTTTTGAGGGTATCGTGCGCCTTGATAATGTCCCGCAGCCGCTCCTCGAAGGAGCGGTCGCCGCCATTGGCGTCGGGATGGAAGCGCTTCACCAGGGCCTTGTACTGGGCCTTGATGGCGGGTCCGTCCGCGGTTTCGTCCAAGCCTAAGATGTCCAGCGCCCGGCGCACGGCCCCCGTATAGCGGGGCCGCTTGGGTTCAGGGCTGGCCCTGTGGGTGCGGGCCTGGGTGAAGTCCTCGCCTCTCAGGATGCCCAAGGGGTCGAAATAAGCCCAGTCGCGGGCTTCCTGCTTGGCGCCCTCTCCCTCGGCCTTGCCGGAGGTGTTCACGCCCATGGCCCAGGTCGGGCGATGGCCGATGATCGCATCCTTCTGGTAGGCTGCGACAGCCGAATCGGACATGCCCGAGAAATAGTTGTAGGATGCGTTGTACTCGCGCACATGGTCCAGACAGAAACGCCAGTACTGGCCCTCGCGGTCCCGGCCTTTCGGCGCGCGGTATTCGCCCGATGCCTTGCAGCCGGGATGCTCGCAGACGGGTCCCTTGGCCTCCCGCGGCTCATCGGCGGAAGGCTTAATCCGGATACGGTCGAAAAGAGGCGAGTTGAGATCCATGATTCAAACATTATGAGGGGCATGAGGCCCTGAGCCAAGGCTTAAGAGCTTTTCGCCGCAGACCCGTTCAAAAAGGTTTATCGAAGCGCATGACCCTGAACCGTTGGATCACGCAAACCCTGCAGGAGCGCCTGCACCCGTCCCAACTGACCGTCACGGACGAGTCGGAACAGCATCGCGGTCATGGCGGATGGAGGGAGGGAGGCGAAACTCACTTCAGGGTACATATCGTATCTGAAGCCTTCATCGGCAAGAGCCGGGTCGAGCGCCACCGCCTCGTCAACGAGGTGTTGAAGGACGCCTTCGACAGGGGCCTGCACGCCCTGGCCGTTCAGGCCAAGGCGCCGGGGGAATAGAGGGCAGGGGAATAGAGGGATCGGCTCACCCCGTCATGGCCGGGCCTGTCCCGGCCATCCCCATGCCGAACGCGCCGCGCTCAACGGGTCGGGATCACCGGCACAAGGCCGGTGATGACGTGCAGCGCGTGACTTAGAAGTCACTTGATCCGCTCGAGCACGCTCACGTAGTTCGCGACGGCCGCGCCGCCCATGTTGAAGATGCCGCCGAGCTTCGGGTTCTTCACCTGCATGCCGCCGGCCTCCTCGCAGAGCTGCATGGCCGAGAGCGCGTGCATGGACACGCCTGTCGCGCCGATGGGGTGTCCTTTCGACTTCAGGCCACCGGAGGGGTTCACCGGCAGTTTACCGTCGCGATTCGTCCAGCCTTCCTTAACAGCAATTGCGCCCTGCCCGCGCGGCGTCAGGCCCATGGCCTCGTATTCGATAAGCTCGGCAATGGTGAAGCAGTCGTGGGTCTCGACGAAGGAGAGATCCGACAGCTGGATGCCGGCCTGATCCAGCGCCCGCCGCCACGCTTCCGTGCAGCCCTCGAACTGAATGATGTCGCGCTTCGACATGGGCAGAAAATCCTGCGCATGGGCGGTCGCGCGGAACGCCACGGCCCGGCGCATGCGCAATGCCGTCTCGGTATCCGTCAGCACGAGCGCGGCCGCGCCATCGGAAACGAGCGAGCAGTCGGTACGCTTGAGAGGACCTGCCACAAAGGGGTTCTTCTCGCTCTCGGCCCGGCAGAACTCGAAGCCGAGGTCCTTGCGCATCTGCGCATAGGGATTGTCGACGCCGTTCTTGTGGTTCTTGGCCGCGATCAGCGCCAGCGCATCCGATTGGTCGCCATAGCGCTGGAAATACTGTCCGGCGATCTTGCCGAACACGCCGGCAAAGCCTGCCGGCGTCTCGCCGTCTTCCGGCAGGTAGGAGGCTTTCAGCAGGATATTGCCGATCTCCGGACCCGGCGTGCGGGTCATCTGCTCGACGCCGACAACCAGCACCGTCCTGGCGCGCCTGGCTTCGATGGTTTTGATCGCCTGGTGCACGGCCGCGGAACCGGTGGCACAGGCGTTCTCGACGCGGGTGGCCGGCTTGAAACGGAACTTGTCGCTTGCCTGGAAGACGAGGGAGGCCGTGAAATCCTGAGGCGAGAACCCGCCGTTGAAATGGCCGAGCACCACCTCGTCCACATCTTCCGCGCCGATGCCCGCATGCTCCAGCGCCTCGCTGGCGACGCGGACGATGAGGCTTTCGACGGTCTCCGCGTCGAGCTTGCCGAAGGGCGTGTGCGCCCAGCCGACGATGCAGGCAGTCATGGGTGTCTCCTCACAAAACTTCGTTGTTGAGCACAAGGTGGTGTGGTTCTTAAGTTTCGGCAAGTCAGCCTTGGTCGAACTCCAAGCCTCTGGGTCAGCCCTTGAATTTGTCGCGGCTTAAGCCTCCATGTTCGCTCAGGAACGAATCATCGGAAATCTTCCATGCGCCTTTGCGTCTTCTGCGGCTCGAATGCGGGCCAGGACCCCGTCTATAGGGAAACCGCCCGTTTGCTGGGTGAAACCCTGGCACGAAACGGCATCGAGCTTGTCTATGGCGGCGCTTCGGTCGGGCTCATGGGTGCCGTGGCTGATGCGGTGCTCGGCAATGGTGGCCATGTGATCGGCGTAATGCCGCAGGCTCTCGTCGACAAGGAGATCGCGCATACAGGTTTGAGTGACCTGCGAGTCGTCGGTTCAATGCACGAGCGCAAGGCGCTGATGGCTGAGCTCTCTGACGGCTTCATTGCCCTGCCGGGCGGCCTCGGCACCTTCGAGGAACTCTTCGAGGTCTGGACTTGGGCGCAGCTCGGCTATCACGAGAAACCCTGCGCCCTGCTGAATGTCTCAGGCTTCTACGACAAGCTCGCGGACTTCCTCGACGATGTGGTGGAGCGCGGCTTCGTGAAACCCGTTCACCGTGCCATGCTGATCGTGAAAGACGAACCCGCCACCTTGATCGACGCGATCCGCAGCTACGAGCCGCCAAGGGTCGAGAAGTGGATCAAGGCAGGTGAGCGTTGATCGAGATCGTAACGGCGCTCATTCGCGACAAGCAAGGCCGCGTGCTGCTCGTTCGCAAGAACGGCACCGCCAGCTTCATGCAGCCCGGCGGCAAACGTGAGGCGAACGAAAGCGATCTCATGGCGCTCGCCCGGGAGATCAGAGAAGAACTCGGCTGCACAGTCGTTCCGGATTCGATCCGGTTTCTCGGCACCTTCGAGGCGGCCGCCGCCAATGAGCCGGGCCAATGGGTGCGGGCCAGTGCCTACAAGGTCCGCGTAACAGGTCGGATTGCCTGCGAGGCTGAAATCGCGGAGATCATCTGGGTGGATCCGCGCAAGCCGTGCGAGCGAAATCTGGCTCCGCTCATGCGGGATATCATTCTTCCGCTCGCCTTGTCACTGGAAGACTAGGCCTTACTCTCTCTCACGCGCACCGCACCCCATCCTGGCCTGCCGGCGTGTCGAAACGGAAGTCCGAATTGCTCGTTGAAGTGTGCACGAACCAAGGAGCAGTATCGCCATCCTGGAGAGAACGGCAGGCCAGTATTCCCGGGGGCTTCAACACTTTGAGCGTTTCGAACGGCCCACCCCAACCAGCTTTGCTCCGTTATACTATTTTGCTCAACTGATGCAGGACGATCAACAACTGCCCTGCAACCAATGGCCCCGCTTCATTGTTCTTCAAAGCGAGCGGCTCTTGCCACTCTCTTGCCACGGAGTTCGGTACAAAGGGCAGACCGGGTTGCGATCAATGACCCTGACCTAGCCAAGGCTAAGGTTTGGGGCTAAAAATATAGCCCAGCTGGCAAGCGGGGCTTCTGGTTCCCCTCTCCGACCGTTGTACAAGTCAAGGAGTCGTTCCGTATGAACGTTAGCCGAGCCCTGCGCGTGACAGCCTTTGCCATTGCCGCCCTCGCGAGCGGACAGGCTCTGGCCGCCGGCGGCCCCGCCCTCGTGGTCGAGGTTGAGTCCGGCCGCGTTCTGCATGCAGAGCGGGCAACCGATCCGTGGTATCCAGCCTCCATCACCAAGCTAATGACGGCTTATGTCGCCCTCGACAAGGTCAAGCGCGGCCAGCTTAGCATGGATACACTCCTGACGGTAACCGACAGCGCAGCCGCGTTGCCGCCGTCCAAGATGGGCTTCAAGCCGGGCACGCAGATCCGCCTCGACAACGCCCTCAAGATCATGCTGGTCAAGTCGGCCAACGACATCGCCGCGACCATCGCGGAGAGTATCGGCGGCTCCATCGATGGCTTCTCGGCGCTCATGAATGCCCACGCCCAGCGGCTCGGCATGGCGAGCAGTCATTTCGCCAATCCGCACGGCCTGCCCGACGAGCGCAACCAAACCACCGCCCGCGACATGGCGATTCTGGCGCGCGCGCTCCTGAAGGATTTCCCTGAGTATCAGGATCTGTTCGATATTGGCGCCGTCCAGTTCGGCCGCCGCATCATGCGCAACACCAACGGCCTCATCGGCCGCTATCCGGGCGCCGACGGCATGAAGACCGGCTTCATCTGCTCGTCCGGCTTCAACGTGGTGGCCAGCGCCACCCGCGATGGACGCCACCTGATTACGGTCGTGCTCGGGGCGCCTTCCGCCAACGAGCGCACCATGAAGGCCGCAGAGCTCTTCGACCGCGGCTTCAACAGCAAGGTCAACTTCACCAATCCCGAGCTCGCGGCCCTGCCCGCTTCGGCCAACACCACGCCGCCAGACATGCGCTCGGTGATCTGCGACCGTCGCGGCCCGATGCCTCAGGAAGAGGACGCACCCGTGGTTGCCGAAGAGGATTCGAACGTTCCCAACCTCTTCTCGTCCGAAGTCATGGCCTTTGCCGGAGACACCCAGAAGCCCGTGCGCACGGTGCTCGGCCCCCGCGCTGCCGTGCAGCCGGAACGCGTCTGGATCGGCCTGAACCCGCCATCCGAGGCCGAACTCGCCGCTCAGGCCGCGGCTGAAGAGGCGGCAGAAAAAGCCCGCCTGAGCAAGAAGAAGGCGACGGCCTCCAAAAAGAAAGCCAGCAAGCAAGCCGCAAAGGATTCGGATGTGGCGCCGGTGATCGAGGAAGGCGACAAGACGAAGGGCAAAGGACGCGTAAGCGTCACCGTCAAGCCGGTGAGCGGTGACACGAAGGCCACTGATAAGAAGCCTGCCGCCAAGCCGAAGGCCCAGAAGGCCGACGCCGCGTCGAAAGCCAAATCGGCGACGAACTGACCTTATCCACCGTGTATGAGCGCCCGGCCCCGAGCTGGGCGTTTTGCTTTGGGGCCCCTTGCATTCGCCCCCGATCCGCGCGAACGGTGCGCGTCTTACATAAGTCTCACTCGAAATGACGCGCTCCTCCCACGGCTCCGGACTTCTCCTCGCCATCGGTTCTGCCAGCTGTTACGGCTTCAATATCGTCTTCGCGCGCATGGCGTCCTTTGCCGGTGCCAGCGGCTCGGCCATCGTGGTCTACCGGGTGCTCCTGATGCTGGCGCTCGTGGCAGCCGTGGCGGCAATCGCGCGACGCTCGCTCGCCATGGCGCGGGAGGAACAAGGAAAGCTCGTCCTGCTCGGCATCGCCAGCGCTCTCCAGGGCATTTGCTATCTTTCGTCCGTCGCCTTCATACCAGTGACGGTCGCAGCGGTTGTGTTCTACACCTATCCCATCATCATCGTTCTCACGAGCCCGTTCGTGGAAAAGACGCCACTGACGCCTGCCCTCGTCGGTGTCGTCGCAATCGCGACCCTCGGCGTCGGCTTGGTGGTGGGGCCAGCCTTTTCCGATCTCGATTGGCGCGGCCTGGCTCTCGCCTTCGGCGCCAGCATCGCCACGGCGATACAATTCTTCACCGCAGCCCGCTGCACCAGGACAGGCGTGGTGGCGAAGGTGTTCTGGATTCAGCTGATCATACTGCCCACCGCGATCCTCATCAGCCTTGTCACGGGGCAGTTCGCACCGCCATCGGTCCTCGCTCTCGCTCCCTTCGCGATGGCCATGACCATCGGCGGCTACATCGGTGGATTCGTGCTGCAGTTCCTGGCGCTGGGGCGCATCTCGGCGGTCGCAGCCGGAATCGTCTTCTGCACCGAGCCGGTGGTTGCGACCCTCTCCTCAGCCTTTATCCTCAATGAGGGCCTGTCTCCCCTGCAGGTCGCAGGTGGCGCTCTTGTGCTGGCCGCCATCATCACCAACGTTCTCCTGGAGCAGCGCCGCCTGAAGAACACGGCCCTGGTTCCGATCGCGGATTGAAAAGCCATGACGAATCCCCCGATGACCCCGCCCGCGCCGATCCCGCTGACGATCATCACCGGCTTCCTCGGTGCCGGAAAGACCACCCTGCTCAACCGGATGCTGAAGAGCCCGGCGCTGCAGGACACGGTCGTCATCATGAACGAGTTCGGCGAGATCGGCCTCGATCACCTGCTGGTGGAGACCGTCGACGAGGGCATGGTGCTTCTGTCCGCGGGCTGTCTCTGCTGCACCGTGCGCGGCGACCTCATCGCCACGCTCGAGGATCTCCTGCGCAAGCGCGACAACAACCGAATCCTGCCCTTCAAGCGCGTGATCATCGAAACCACGGGCCTCGCGGATCCCGCTCCCATCCTCCATGCGGTGCTCTATCACCCGTATCTCTCCATGCGCTACGCCGTGGAAGGCGTGGTGACGGTGATCGATGCAGTGAACGGCTCTCGCACCCTCGACGCGCACCGCGAGGCCGTGAAGCAGGCGGCCATCGCGGAGCGGGTCGTCATCACAAAGACGGATGTCGTTCAGGATCAGACGAGCCTTCCGGAACTGCAGGACAGACTGCGCCAGCTCAATCCGGGCGCTACGATCCTCAAGGCCGATGCGCCCGTCGAAGATATCGTCGCAGGCGGCCTCTTCGGTCTCGACGGCAAGATCGCCGATGTCGCCGAATGGCTCAGGACGGAAGCGGTGGAAGAGGCCGAGCGCGAGAGCCATGCGCACCAGCACGCGCATCACCACCATGGCCATCACGGCCACGACCATCACCACCATCACGACGTGAACCGGCACGATGAGCGCATCCGTGCCTTCTGCCTCACCAGCGATCAGCCGATCCGCCAGGGCACGCTGGACATGTTCCTCGACCTGCTTCGCTCATCGCAAGGCGCGAAGCTGTTGCGCGTGAAGGGGCTGATCGCACTCGCCGAGGATCCGGAACATCCGGTAGTGATCCACGGCGTGCAGCACGTTATCCACGTGCCTGCCGTTCTGCCGCGCTGGCCGAGCGAGGATCGCCGCAGCCGCATCGTCTTCATCGTGGATGATCTGGAGCGTGAGACGGTGGAGAAGCTCTGGAACGCGTTTCTCGGGCGTCCCGCCATCGACCAGCCGGATGCGGCGGCGCTCTCCGACAATCCTCTTTCTCTGCGCCGCTGATAAAGCTTCCGCAAGGGCTGCCGATCAGTTAGGGTTCAGAAATGATATAACGCTGATCCCATAAGGCTGATTGCGATGCAGATTTCGAAATATCTTCAAGCCGTCTTTCTGTGCGGCGGCACTCTCATCGTTCCAGCTCAGGCGCAGCAAGCCCCGGGACCGAGAGTCCTGAAGATCGATGTACGGATCGAGGGCTCGGAAGGATGGCAGACCGCAGTCAGCTATGAAAAGGCGCTGATCTCGGAGCATTTCTTCCTGGCGACAGTCCTGGAGCCGAGTGAAAGCCTCGGTGGCATGAACCCCCTTGATCCGGACTCCATCCGCAAGGCGCAGGAAAACAGCGCCAGGCAGATCGCCAACGCGCAGAAGATCCAGGAGCGCAACAAGGCCCTGGCTCACGCTGTGCCGCCGAGCGCCGCTATGCAGCAGCAGGTCAACCAAGCGATCATGCAGGCCTATGCCAAATGCAAAGGCGACGAGAACTGCATCAAGGCGGCGGTGATGCGGTCGAATCCCGGCTTGATGCCCCCGCCTCCTGGCGCGACCATGAATCCCGGCATCCCGGATGTTTCGGCAGCATCTCAGGACGAGGAAAAGGCGATCTACCGCCAATGGTTCGGCCTTGAAGGGTGCCCCGGCAAGTTCAGGGCCATGCGCAACGATATCAGCAAGGGCGCCGTCGCCGACGTGGGCGGCGCGCGGCCGTGGAACCATGAGATCAAGTTAGACGTCGCGCAGGACAAGCCGTCGCTGTGCCTGTCCTATCCGATGTCAGTCGTGGACGAGGAAGCCGGCAAGCTCTTCCTTCCAGGCTTCACCTTCCCGGATGTACCCGCCACGCAGAAAAATATTGGAAGTCGCAGCGCGACCGTTCCCGGCGAAATTGCCACATGGGTGAGCAAAACCCTCAACGGCGCGCCGCTCTCCGGCACGAAGAGCGAGACGATCAGCTTGCAGAGACCGATCCTCGTTCTCCCGCTGGGGAACTTCTCCTACGGCGGCAGCGTGAAGATCACCATCACCTGGAGCTTCACGGAAAGCTACAAGCCAGGTACGGCCCTGCCGGATGATTGAGAGTAGGCACGCCGTTCCCGCGCCATTCATGGAAACAGCCAGATTTTACGCTCCCATCTGCGAGCGCTGCGCCCAGCCGGTCATGGAGCGCTCCGCATAGGCGGTGATCGCATACATGATGACGCCGAGCACCGCGAGCACCAGGAGAGCCGCCCAGACGAGCGGCACCTCGAAGGCGGCGGATGCGCGGGTGAGCAGGTTGCCGATGCCGACGTTGGATGCATTCTGCTCGCCGATCACGGAGCCGACATAAGCAAGCGTGATCGCCACCTTCAACGAGCCGAAAAAGTAAGGCATCGCGCGCGGCACGCCAACCTTGAACACGATGTCCCGCTTCGAGGCGCCGAGCGCGCGCAGCACATCCTCCATCTCGGGCTCTACCGTGGCGATGCCGGTGGCGACATTCACCACGATCGGAAAGAACGAGATGAGGAAGGCCGTCAGCACCGGCGGCACCCAGCCGACGCCGAACCAGAACACGAGGATCGGCACCACGGCCACTTTCGGGATCGAGTTGAAGCCGACGAGAAGCGGGTAGCTGCCCGCATTGATGAGCTTCGAGGAGCCCAGCACCATGCCAAGAAGGAGGCCGAAGGCTACGGCGAGCCCGAAGCCTGCAAGCGTCATCCAAAGCGTGTGCAGGGCGTGATAGGCCAGCTGGTTCCGGTATTCCCACACGGCGAGCAGGATCGTGGAGGGTGCGGGCAGGATGAAGCTGGAGATTTTGAATGCGCGGCAGACGATCTCCCACAACAGGAAAAAGCCGACGGTGAAGACCCAGGGCGCGACAGCGAGTTGATTCTTGGTTTTCATGAGGGTCTCACGCCGCCTTGCGCGCCTGCGCGATGTGACCGCGCAGCTCGTGAACGAGTTCGGAAAATTCCGGGATGTAGGTGATCTCGAGATCGCGCGGACGCGGGAAGGTCACCTCACGCTCGGCCACGATGCGACCGGGGCGCGCACTCATGCAGAAGATGCGATCCGCCAGGAAGGCCGCCTCGCGTAAATCGTGCGTGACGAGAATGATCGTGACCTTCTGCGCCGCATGGAGATCGCGCATCACGCACCACAGCTCCTCGCGGGTGAAGCTGTCGAGCGCACCGAAAGGCTCGTCCAGCATCAGGAGCTTCGGCTCGTGAATAAGCGCGCGGCAGAGGGAGGCGCGCTGCTGCATGCCGCCGGAGAGTTGCCAGGGGTATTTGTGACCTTGGCCCTTCAGGCCGACTTGCTCCAGCAGGCCCTCAGCTTTCGCGACATATTCCGCCTTGTGTCTGCGCAAGCGCGAGCGATGCGGCTCCACGATTTCGAGCGGCAGCAGGATGTTGTCGAGGGTCGTGCGCCAGGGAAGCATGGTGGGATTCTGGAACGCCATGCCTGCGAGCTTGACCGGCGCACCCACTTCCTTGCCGTCCACGATCACCGTGCCCTCGCGAGGGAACTGCAATCCGGTGGCGAGTTTCATGAGCGTGGACTTACCGCAACCCGATGGACCGACGATGGCGGCGAACTCACCCTCGTTGATCCGGATGGTCAGGTTTCGAACCGCCGGGACACCATCCTCCGCGCGGGCGTAGACATGAGTGACGTCGTGAATATCGACGAAGGCAGACAAGGGGCACTCCGGGTTTTCATCCTCCCCTTGAGAGAGGATCGGCTCGAAGAGCCGAGGTGGGGTGGTGGCGCGACATTCTTCGATGTTGGAGCTTCTCACTCCACCCCGCTCACGATGCTCGCGCCCCTCCCCCACGCAAGTCGGGTGCTCCCGACTGGCGCAGGTAACTGGATCCGGGAACACCCGAGATCCGTGGGGAGGGTGAGAGAAGAGCGTACAATCTCAGTTCACCTTCCGCTGATCGGCGGCGGGCAGGAACTCTTCCGTGAACACGCTCTCCACGGTCGGCTTTTGCTTGTAGTCGAAGGTCAGGCCGATTTGATCGAGCGCCTTGGCGAAGCGCGCCTTGTCGATGCCGCCGAAGCCGTTCTCCTTCACCCAGGGCGTGAGCATGTTCTGCTCCAGCACCATCTTGAGGCGCTCCAGCTCCACATCCTTCTTGGCGACGTCGTTGCGCTTGATCACCGAATCCACGGCGCTCGACGGATCCTTCACCGTATCCTGCACGCCCTTCACGATCGCGCGCAGCAGGCCTTTCACGGCCTCCGGCTTCTCCTGCGCGAACTGCTGCGAGACAATGATGGTGTTGCCATACAGGTCCACGCCGTAATCGCTCATGAGCAGGACGACGATGTCATCGGCCGGAACGCCGCGCGACTTCAGGTTGATGTAGGAGGACATGGAGAAGCCGAAAACCGCGTCGACCTCGCCCTGCGCCAACATCGGCTCGCGAACAGGGAAGCCCACATTCTCGAACTTCATCCCAGAGTCGTCGATCTTATTGACGGCCTTGAAGATCGGCCATTGCGCATAGGCGCCGTCCGCTGCCGGCGCGCCGAACTTCTTCCCCTGGAGGCTCGACGCCTCCTTGGAGATGCCGCGGCTCTTGCGGCCGATGATCGCGAAGGGCGGGCGGTCATACATCACCATCACGGCCTTGATTTCCGTGTCGGGGTTCTCATCGCGGAAACGCACGAGCGAGTTCACGTCGCCGAAACCCGCATCATATGTGCCGGAAGCCACGCGGGAGATCGGCTCGCGGGAGCCCGCCGCAGGATCGATCGTGACATCGAGCCCCTCGGCCTTGAAGTAGCCCTTGTCGAGCGCCACGGCGAAGGGCGCCGCCGGGCCTTCCCAGCGCCAGTCGAGGGAAAACCGCACCGGGGTCTGCGCCTGGGCGGCGGCAGTACCGAGCAGCACTGCCGCGCTGGCTAGGATCCCCCTGATCCACCGCGTCTTTGTCGAACGTTCTGACACCATCACCGTTACCTCTGCTTTATGGCCCAGCCTCTTGAACGAGCTGGATTGGCTAGAGTTGCCTTGTTGTTGACCATGCAAGCAGATCGGTGAGCAGGGTCAAGCCTGTAGCCCGGGCAAGCCTGCCCTGAAGTCGCCCACCTGACGCAAAATTGAGCAGAATCATCCCTGGTGAATGGTCTTGACGATAAAGGACGCCCTTCCCATGTTGCGTGGCGTCGGTGACCGGGCCCCTCTGGCAGGTGGATGAACCCCTGTGATGTCGGAGCCGACTTGGTTCAACAATGGGTTCGGTCAAAATGTTTGAAGTCCTGCTTTTAAGCTGGCTCGGCACTCCCGTATGGATGTGGCTTGCCTTCCTCGGAATCGTCCTTGCTCTCCTCGTGCTCGATCTCGGCGTGCTTCACCGCAAGCACCATGAGATCGGCGTGCGCGAGAGCCTTGTCATGAGTGCCTTCTACATCACCCTCGGCGTCGCCTTCGGCGGCTTCGTGTGGTGGTATCTCGGCTCCGAAGCGGGCATGAATTATCTCACCGGCTTTGCGGTCGAGAAGGCGCTGGCGATGGACAACGTGTTCGTCATCGCCATGATCTTTTCATTCTTCGCGGTGCCCCGCCTCTACCAGCACCGGGTGCTGTTCTGGGGCATTCTCGGGGTCATCGTCCTGCGCGCGCTGATGATCGGCTTCGGTGCCGCGGTGATCTCACAGTTCTCCTGGGTTCTCTACCTCTTCGCCGCGTTCCTCATCGGTACGGGCGTGAAGATGCTCGTGTTCTCCGACACGGAATATGACATAGCGAAGAACCCGGTGATCGGCTTTATGCGCCGTCACTTCAACGTTACCGACGAACACCATGGCGAGCACTTCTTCGTGAAGAAGCCGCACCCGGCAACCGGCAAGCTCGTGTGGTTCATGACGCCGCTCTTCATGGCGCTGGTGCTCGTCGAGATCGCGGACGTGATCTTCGCGGTGGATTCGGTTCCGGCGATCTTCGCCATCACGACCAATCCGTTCATCGTCTATACGTCGAACATCTTCGCGATCCTGGGCCTGCGTGCGCTCTACTTCGCGCTCGCCGCCATGGTGCACCGCTTCCATTACCTGAAGTATGCCCTGGCCTTCGTGCTGATCTTCATCGGCTCCAAGATCTTCGTGGCCGACATGCTGGGCCTCGCCAAGATCCCGGCTCCGATCTCGCTTAGCGTGACCTTCGCCATTCTCGCTGCAGGCGTAGGCTGGAGCCTCTGGAAGACGCGGGATGAGGCGGGCAAAGCAAAGCACGTTGCTGGCTAACGACTGGAACTACACAATATCGGTGCCGGGAGGGTAAGAACCTCCCGGCAAAGCTTGCTGCAGACAAGCTTGCAGCAGAGCTTCACCCAGTCCTTATCCGTGGACCCTTGCAGCGCAGGATCGGCGCTCCCACGTAAGGTCTATCACTTACCGGGCCCACTTGGTGGAGACGGCTTGTCCACGATGTCGGACCTGGCGGGATTCAACATGAACGGGCTTAAGTCATGTTCGACATCCTGCTCATTCCTTGGCTCGGCAAGCCTCTCTGGATGTGGCTGGCCTTCTTCAGCCTTGTCGGGTCGCTGCTTGTCTTCGATCTCGGCGTTCTCAACCGTAAAGATCATGCCATCGAGATCCGCGAGAGCCTCTATATGAGCGCTTTCTATATCGCGCTCGGCCTTTTCTTCGGCCTTTGGGTCTGGTGGTATCTCGGTTCTGAGCCGGGCATCAATTATCTGACCGGCTTCGCGCTGGAGAAGGCGCTGGCGATGGACAATGTGTTCATCATCGCCCTGGTCTTTCGATACTTTGCCGTGCCGCGGCTCTATCAGCACCGGGTGCTGTTCTGGGGCATCATGGGCGTCATCGTCCTGCGCGCGCTGATGATCGGCTTTGGCATCGCCGCCATTGCCCACTTCTCATGGGTCCTCTATGCCTTCGCGCTGTTCCTGATCGCCACGGGATTGAAGACTCTTTTCTTCGCGGAGCAGGTGAACGACATTGGGCGCAATCCCGTGCTGCACCTGATGCGCCGGCGCTTCAACGTTACGGACCGGCATCATGGCCGTCATTTTTTCGTGAAGCTGCCTCACCCTGAGACCGGGCGACCGACATGGTTCATGACGCCGCTGTTTCTGGCGCTGGTGCTGATCGAAGGTGCCGACATTCTCTTTGCCGTCGATTCGGTTCCGGCGATCTTTGCCATCACCACGGATCCGTTCATCGTCTACACGTCGAACATCTTCGCGATCCTGGGGCTGCGCGCGCTCTACTTCACCCTCGCCGCGATGATCCACCGTTTTCACTATCTCAAATATGCCCTGGCGCTCGTGCTGATCTTCATAGGATCAAAGATCTTCGTGGCGGAGGCTCTCGACATCGGCAAGATTCCACCCGCCATCTCGCTCGGCGTGACATTGAGCATCCTGACGGCTGGCGTGCTGTGGAGCTTGTGGAAGACGGGACGGCGCGGCCACCAGGGCGATGAGCTCTCCGTTTGACGCCCAAGCCTATCCGGCGCCCCTAAACCGGCAGCATCCCGTCGCTTTTCACTTCCTCCATCACCGCATAGGTGCGCGTTTCCTTGACGCCCGGCAGCGCCAGCAGGATCTCGCCGAGGAAGTGGCGGTAGGCGGCCATATCGGCGACGCGCGTTTTGACCAGATAATCGAAACCGCCCGCTACCATGTGGCATTCGAGAACCTCGGGAGCGCGCTTCACCGCTTCGGCGAATTTTTCAAAGACGTCCGGCGTCGTCTTGTCGAGGGAGACCTCCACGAAGACCAGGAGCTCCAAACCCAGCCGGTGCGGGTCGAGCCGCGCTCCGAAGCCCGCGATGAAGCCCTCCCGCTGCAGGCGCTTCACCCGGTCGCTGGTGGAAGTGGGGGAGAGGCCCACCTTCTCGGCCAGGTCCACGGTGGAAATCCGGCCGTCCTGCTGCAGGAACTTCAGGATCTTCCGATCGATCCGGTCAATCTCCGTCATTTTCACGCCTGTTAAGTTACCTTGCCTGGAGTATTAAGGCAGAACTCACAATATTGCCATCGAAACACGGCATGAGAGCCCGTATATTCCCGGGAAATTCCCAGAGGAAACCCATGGCTCAGAATTTCAACGCCGCCCTGCCCTTCAACCCGCCCTTCGCCGAGGACGACAAGGCCATTGCGGCCCGTCTTCTGGCCAGCTCCCGCCTCTCGCCCGAGCGTGAGCGCCGCATTGACGAACAGGCCACCCGCCTGATCGAGGCGATCCGCGCCAAAGGCGGCGGCCTCGGCGGCGTCGAGGAGATGCTGCGCGAATATGCACTCTCCACCAAGGAGGGCCTCGCCCTCATGGTGCTGGCAGAAGCGCTTCTTCGCGTGCCGGATGCCGCCACCGCCGACAAGCTCATCGAGGACAAGCTCGGCCAAGCGGATTTCGCGAGCCACGAGGCCAAATCCGACGCTTTCCTGGTCTCGGCCTCGGCGTGGGCGCTCGGCATCACCGCTCGCGTGATCCAGCCCGGTGAGACGCCGGAAAGCATTCTCGGCCAGCTCACGAAACGCATTGGCCTTCCCACCGTTCGCGCCGCCACCCGCCAGGCCATGCGCGTGATGGGCAATCACTTCGTGCTGGGTCAGACCATCGAGGAAGCCCTGAAGCGCGCCACCTCCTCCAAGGGCCGCATCTATCGCTATTCCTTCGACATGCTGGGCGAAGGTGCCCGCACAGCGGATGACGCCCGTCGTTATTTCGAATCCTATTCCTCCGCCATCGACGCCATTGGCCGCTCCGCCGGCAACGAGCCTCTGCCGAACCGCCCCGGTATTTCGGTGAAGCTCTCCGCGTTGCATCCGCGCTATGAGGCGACAAGCCGTGAGCGCGTGATGCGCGAACTCGTGCCGCTCGTCATTGAACTAGCGCAGAAGGCGAAGTCCTATGACCTCAATTTCACCATCGACGCGGAAGAGGCGGATCGCCTCGAACTGTCGCTCGAAGTGATCGAGGCCGTGATCGCCGATCCGTCGCTGGCGGGTTGGAAAGGTTTCGGGCTTGCCATCCAATCCTATCAGAAGCGCGCAGGCAGCGTGATCGATGCGATTGCCGCCATGGCCGAACGCTACGACCGCCAGATGATGGTGCGCCTCGTGAAAGGCGCCTATTGGGATACGGAAGTGAAGCGCGCCCAGGAGCGTGGGCTCGACGATTATCCGGTCTTCACCCGCAAGGCGATGACGGACCTGCATTATATGGCCTGCGCCGAGAAGATGCTCTCGCTTCGTCCGCGCATCTTCCCGCAATTTGCCACGCATAATGCGCTCACCGTAGCCTCGATCCTCGAGCGCGCAGGCGACACGGACGGTTTCGAGTTCCAGCGCCTGCACGGCATGGGCGAAGCGCTTTACGCACGCCTGCTCGAAGACAATCCGGGCCTTGGCTGCCGCGCCTATGCACCGGTCGGCGGCCACCGTGATCTCCTGGCCTACCTCGTGCGTCGTCTTCTCGAGAACGGCGCGAACTCCTCCTTCGTGTCGGTTGCGGCCGACCCCAACGTTCCGGTGCAGACCCTGCTGAAGCGTCCTGCCGACATCATCGTCTCTGCCGATCAGGCTCGTCATCCCAGGCTCCCGCTGCCGCGCGATCTCTATGGCGCCGAGCGCGCCAACTCGAAAGGCGTGGAGTTCGGCCATCAGGCTTCGCTCGATGCGCTGCTCGCGGAGATCAAGCAGGCGGCTTCGCAGACCTACCGCGCCGATCCGCTCCTCGACGGCAAGATGGCCTCCGGCGAAACGCGGCCGGTCGTCAGCCCCATCGACGGCACGACGATTGCTGGCCAAGTGACGGAAGCAACCCCTGAGGTCGCCGACCGCGCCATGGCCTCCGCCCGCGCCGGCTTTGGTGCGTGGAGCCGCACGGATGCCGAGACCCGCGCGAAGGCGCTGGAGCGCGCAGCCGATCTGCTAGAGCAGCGCCGCGGTGCGCTGCTCCATCTTCTGCAGACGGAAGCGGGCAAGACGCTCGACGACGCACTCTCCGAAGTGCGCGAAGCCGTCGATTTCTGTCGCTACTACGCGGTGCAGGGCCGCACGCTCTTCGGCTCCGGCGAGCCGATGCCCGGCCCGACCGGCGAGAGCAACGTGCTGCGCCTTCGCGGACGCGGCGTGTTCGTGGCGATCTCGCCCTGGAACTTCCCGCTCGCGATCTTCTTAGGGCAGGTGAGCGCAGCCCTGATGGCCGGGAATACGGTTGTGGCAAAGCCTGCCGAGCAGACGCCGCTGATCGCCGACATGGCCGTACGCATTCTGCATGAGGCAGGGGTCAGCAAGACCGCGCTGCACCTCGTTCCGGGCGATGGTCGCGTGGGTGGACGTCTCGTCGAGCACAAGGACGTCGCTGGTGTCGTCTTCACCGGTTCGACGGAAGTTGCGCGCATCATCAACCGCACGCTCGCCGGAAAGGACGCCGCCATCGTTCCGCTGATCGCGGAGACCGGTGGCATCAATGCCATGATCGTCGATGCCACGGCGCTGCCTGAGCAGGTAGCCGACGACGTTGTGACCTCCGCCTTCCGCTCGGCCGGTCAGCGCTGCTCGGCGCTTCGTCTGCTCTGTGTGCAGGCGGACGTGGCCGACCGCATGATCGAGATGATTGCGGGTAGCGCGCGCGAGCTGAAGCTCGGCGATCCGCGCGATGTTTCGGTCCATATCGGTCCGGTGATCGACCGCGAGGCCAAGGACAAGCTCGATGCGCATACCGATGAGATGAAGCGCCAGGCGAAGGTGCATTATGCCGGCACTGCGCCGGCCAACGGCACTTATGTCGCGCCGCATATCTTCGAGCTCAACAAGCCGCACGATCTCGCGCAGGAAGTGTTCGGCCCGATCCTGCACGTGGTGCGCTACAGGGCGGATCGTCTCGAAGAGGTCATTCAGGCCATCGAGGGCACGGGCTATGGCCTCACGCTCGGCGTGCATTCGCGCATCGACGCCACGGTGAATCGGATCGTCGAAGCTCTGTCGGTCGGCAACGTCTATGTGAACCGCAACATGATCGGGGCGGTGGTCGGCGTGCAGCCCTTCGGCGGTCACGGCCTCTCCGGCACCGGCCCGAAAGCTGGCGGCCCGCACTACCTCCTGCGTTTCGCCACGGAGCAGACGGTGACCATCAACACCGCTGCAGCCGGCGGCAACGCGAACCTGATCGCTATGGGTGAGTGAGATTGCTCTCTCTCGTCATGCCCGGCCTTGTGCCGGGCATCCACGCCTTCTTCTACACAGGGTCTTAAGACATGGATGGCCGGGACAAGCCCGGCCATGACGTAGCAAGTGGCGTTGTTATTCAGCGAAATGGAATCGCCGTACCTTCTCCCAAGGTCCGCCGCGATACCACCAGAGATCCAAGCCAATCCCTTGGACCTGGAACAGCACGAACGGCTCTGACAATTTCATCAAGAGCGCGCGCGCTTTCTGCGGGTCGACATTGTTCTGCACCGTCACATGCGGCTGGTGGTTCTGCCGATCCTGTGGTGTCAGCCAATGGGCCCATTGTGATGCGAGGCTACGGCGCAGATCCGCCAGTTCTGGAGACTGCAGAGCGTAGGCGACGCCACGTCCGAGGAAGCGCAGGTTCGTGACATCAAGTTGGAAGCGGGGCTGAGCTGAGCACTTTTGCTCGATGTGTTCGTGGATGATCTCCACCTGATCGCCCGGCAGATGATGAAACAACGTCAGATGCGCGGGGATGAAGTTCCGCTCGGGCGGAAAATAGCGCCGCCTCTGCTCGTCGAAGAACGCGAAGGAGGGTTCGTCCAGCACGAGTGTCAGGATGAGAGGCGCAGGCTTCGTCATGAAAAGAAAAACCCGGCTTGGGGCCGGGTTGTTTCAGGTCAGTAGTTCAGCGCCGCCTTGGCCTCGCGCAGCTGCGCGATGGCCGATTCCGCCGCATGCTTGGCGGCCGGATCATTGGTGGCGTCATAGTGCATCTCGGCCGTCAGGATCTCGTGGTCGAGAATTGCCTGCGTCAGCTCCTCCTCAGGAAGAGCACGCTCGGCAAGGACCGTAAGGCCGTTCTGGTTGACGTCGGCGAAGCCGCCGCGCACCAGAACCCGGCGACCGTTGCCGGGGTTGCTCGTAATGACGAGGAAGCCGGTCTTGAGGGTCGTCATCATCGGCGCATGGCCGGCGAGAACCGTCATATCGCCTTCGCTCGCAGGCAGGACCACCGCATCGACGGGGCCTGAGAACAGCACGCGCTCGGGAGAGACGAGTTCGAAATTGAAGTTGGCCATCTGAGCTTCTCGTCATCCGTCCGCTCGGAGAAAGCGGTCCGGGGTCGTTGGAGACAGGCTTTTACAAAGCAGTCCCGGAGCGTGCGGGCACGCTCCGGGACGATGCCGATTTCAATCAAGCTGCTTCGGCTGCGAGGCGCTGGGCCTTCTCGACGGCTTCCTCGATGGTGCCGACCATGTAGAAGGCGGCCTCGGGGAGGTGATCGTAGTCGCCGTTCACGAGACCCTTGAAGCCCTTGATGGTGTCTTCAAGCGCAACGAGCTTGCCGGGCGAGCCGGTGAACACTTCCGCGACGTGGAACGGCTGGCTGAGGAAGCGCTCGATCTTGCGGGCGCGGGCGACGGTGAGCTTGTCCTCTTCGGAGAGCTCGTCCATGCCCAGGATCGCAATGATGTCCTGGAGCGCCTTGTAGCGCTGCAGCACCTGCTGGACCTGGCGGGCGACGTTGTAGTGCTCCTCGCCGACGATGGCGGCGGACAGCATGCGCGAGGTCGAGTCGAGCGGGTCCACGGCCGGGTAGATGCCCTTCTCGGCGATCGAACGCGACAGCACGGTCGTGGCGTCGAGGTGGGCGAACGAGGTGGCCGGAGCCGGATCGGTCAGGTCGTCGGCGGGCACGTAGATGGCCTGCACCGAGGTGATCGAGCCCTTGGTGGTGGTGGTGATGCGCTCCTGCAGCGTGCCCATGTCGGTGGCGAGCGTCGGCTGATAGCCCACCGCCGAAGGAATACGGCCGAGAAGCGCCGACACTTCGGAGCCCGCCTGGGTGAAGCGGAAGATGTTGTCCACGAAGAACAGCACGTCCTGGCCCTGGTCGCGGAAGTGCTCGGCAACGGTCAGACCCGTCAGAGCGACACGGGCGCGGGCGCCCGGAGGCTCGTTCATCTGGCCGTACACGAGAGCGCACTTCGAACCGGCGGCCGAGCCGTTGTTCTCCGTCGGGTTGACGTTCACCTTGGACTCGATCATCTCGTGATAGAGGTCGTTGCCCTCGCGGGTGCGCTCGCCGACGCCGGCGAACACGGAGTAGCCGCCGTGCGCCTTCGCGACGTTGTTGATGAGTTCCATGATGAGCACGGTCTTGCCGACGCCTGCGCCGCCGAAGAGGCCGATCTTACCGCCCTTGGCATAGGGAGCGAGCAGGTCGACGACCTTGATGCCCGTGACGAGGATCTGAGCCTCGGTGGACTGCTCAGCGTAGGACGGAGCGGGCTGGTGAATGGCGCGGGCAGCTTCACCGGTGATGGGACCGGCTTCGTCCACCGGCTCGCCGATGACGTTCATGATGCGGCCGAGCGTGCCGGCGCCGACCGGCACGGAGATCGGAGCGCCGGTGTCGACGACTTCCTGGCCGCGCACCAGACCCTCGGAGGTGTCCATGGCGATGCAGCGCACGGTGCTCTCGCCGAGCTGCTGAGCCACTTCGAGCACCAGGCGGTTGCCCTGGTTCTGGGTCTCGAGGGCGTTGAGGATCTCCGGCAGGTGGCCTTCGAACTGCACGTCGACGACGGCGCCGATGACCTGCGTGATGTGACCGACCTTGTTGCCGGCGGTAGCGGTGTTAGCCATGTGAGGCTCCTCTCGGATTCGTCAGAGCGCCTCGGCGCCCGAAATGATTTCGATCAGTTCCTTGGTGATCATCGCCTGACGCGACCGGTTGTAGGTCATCGTCTGCTTCTTGATCATCTCGCCCGCGTTGCGGGTCGCATTGTCCATGGCGCTCATGCGAGCACCCTGTTCGGAAGCGGCGTTCTCGAGCAGCGCGCGGAAGATCTGCACGGTGAGGTTCCGCGGCAGAAGCGTCGCCAGGATCTCGCCTTCATCAGGCTCGTATTCGTAGACCGCATCCGACGCAGCGCCGGTAGCCTCGATCTGAGCCGGAATGATCTGCTGCGCCGTCGGGATCTGCGCGATCACCGAGCGGAAGCGCGAGTAGAACAGAGTTGCCACGTCGAACTCGCCGGCTTCGAAGCGCGAAAGCACCTTCTGAGCGATCATGTCGCCCTGTTCGAAGCCGATCTGACGCACGGAGCGCAGGTCGATGAACTCGATGATCTGCTCGGCGAACTGGCGACGAAGGATATCGTAGCCCTTCTTGCCCACGCAGATGATCTTGATTGTCTTGCCGTCTGCGAGAAGCCGGTTGGCATGGTCGCGAGCCAGACGTGCGATCGAGGAGTTGAACGCGCCACACAGGCCGCGCTCGGCCGTGCAGACGATCAGAAGATGAACCTGATCGGCACCCGTGCCGGCGAGCAGACGCGGCGTATCGGGTCCGACAGTGATGCCGGACGCCAGATTGCCGAGCACCGTGGCCATGCGCTCCGCGTAAGGACGCGCGGCTTCCGCCGCGGTCTGCGCGCGGCGCAGCTTCGCGGCGGCCACCATCTGCATGGCCTTGGTGATCTTCTGCGTCGCCTTGACCGAGGCGATGCGGTTACGAAGGTCTTTCAAGCTCGGCATCGAGCGGCCCTACCCTCTCCGGAGTTCCGGCTGGATCTTACGAGAACGCAAGTCTTACGAGAAAGACTTGGCGAAGTTCTGGACGACGTCCTTGAGCTTCGCTTCCGAATCGCTCGACAGGTCCCTGGAAGCGCGGATCGATTCCAGGATGTCAGCGTGCTTGCCGCGCAGGGTGGCGAGCAGGCCATCCTCGAAAGCGCGCACGCGGTTGAGCGGCAGGTTGTCGAGGTAGCCGTTCACGCCGGCGTAGATCACGGCGACCTGCTCTTCCATCTTCAGCGGCGAGAACTGCGGCTGCTTCAGGAGTTCGGTCAGGCGCGAGCCGCGGTTCAGCAGGCGCTGCGTGGTGGCGTCGAGGTCGGAGCCGAACTGAGCGAAGGCCGCCATTTCGCGGTACTGCGCCAGTTCACCCTTGATCTTGCCCGCGACCTTCTTCATCGCCTTCGTCTGGGCCGAGGAGCCCACGCGCGACACGGAGAGGCCGACGTTCACCGCCGGACGGATGCCCTGGTAGAACAGATCCGTCTCAAGGAAGATCTGGCCGTCGGTGATGGAGATCACGTTGGTCGGAATGTAGGCCGACACGTCGTTCGCCTGCGTCTCGATGACCGGCAGAGCGGTGAGCGAGCCAGCGCCGTTGTCGTCGTTGAGCTTCGCAGCGCGCTCCAGCAGACGGGAGTGCAGGTAGAACACGTCGCCAGGATAAGCCTCGCGGCCCGGAGGACGGCGGAGCAGAAGCGACATCTGACGGTAGGCGACGGCCTGCTTGGACAGGTCGTCATACACGATCACGGCGTGCATGCCGTTGTCGCGGAAGAATTCGCCCATGGCGCAGCCGGCGAACGGAGCCAGGAACTGCATCGGGGCCGGATCGGAAGCGGTCGCGGCGACGACGATGGAGTATTCCAGAGCGCCGTTGTCCTCGAGAGCCTTCACGAACTGAGCGACCGTGGAGCGCTTCTGACCGACGGCGACGTACACGCAGTACAGCTTCTGCGATTCGTCGTCGCCCTGGTTCAGCGGCTTCTGGTTCAGGATCGTGTCGAGCGCGATCGCGGTCTTGCCGGTCTGACGGTCGCCGATGATCAGCTCGCGCTGGCCGCGGCCGACCGGGATGAGGGCGTCGATGGCCTTGAGGCCCGTCGCCATCGGCTCGTGCACCGATTTGCGCGGAATGATGCCGGGAGCCTTCACGTCGACGCGGCGACGCTCGGTGGACTGGATCGGGCCCTTGCCGTCGATCGGGTTGCCGAGAGCGTCGACGACGCGGCCCAGCAGGCCCTTGCCGACCGGCACGTCCACGATGGCGCCCGTGCGCTTCACGGTCTGGCCTTCGGCGATCTCACGGTCGGAGCCGAAGATCACGACGCCGACGTTGTCGGTTTCGAGGTTGAGGGCCATGCCGCGCACGCCGCTCTCGAATTCGACCATCTCACCGGCCTGAACCTTGTCGAGGCCGTAGCAACGGGCGATACCGTCACCGACGGACAGGACCTGACCGACTTCTGTGACTTCAGCTTCGGTACCGAAGTTCTTGATCTGCTCTTTGAGGATCGCGGAGATCTCAGCGGCTCGAATGTCCATCAGCGGACCTCTTTCATCGCTAGACGAATGGAATTGAGTTTGGTGCGCACCGAGGCATCCACCATGCGGGAGCCCATCTTCACGATGAGACCGCCGATGAGGCTCGGGTCGATTTTGACGTCGACAGCGACGTCAGCCTTGGCGACGTCGCGCAGCGCCGCCTTGATTTCGTTCAGAACGGTGTCCGACGGAGCCTCCGCCAGAATCACCTGAGCCCGCACGATGCCCTTCGCGTCGGACACGAGGTCCTGATACGCGCGGATCATGTCGGGAAGGGCGAAGAGGCGGCGCTTGGACGCCACGAGACGGATGAAGTTGCCCGCCAAGCCCGCGATGCCGGCCTTGGTGAGGAGGACATCCATCGCGCGGGACTGCTCTTCAGCCGTGAAAATGGGGTTGCGGATCAGGCGCTGCAAATCTTCGCTGCCCCGGATCAGTTGCTCGAAGCGGCCGAGGTCGCCGGCGACGGCGTCCACGGCGTTGGCCTCCCGAGCGAGTTCGAACAGCGCCGAAGCATAGCGCAACGCTACGCCCGACAGGAGGGGTCCTTCATGCGAACCGCTTTGCGCCACGTAATCGTCTCTCTCAAGTTACGGGTTTCGGACCGGCAAGCTCTTACAAAACTGAGCTTTCGGGAAACCCGTCAGGTCGATGGAAGTGAGCCTTGGACGCGACCGTCTCCGCCTCCAGGCGGGGGTGCACTAGCATGGGTTTTCCTGGGGCGCAAGGAGAGCTAGGCCAGGAGCGGCCCGTAAAAAGTCGGTGATGCTGCTCCAGGGTTAAAGATCACAGCTCCAGAACGGCAACCTCGCAATTGCCAAGGTACTGCCCGGTGAGCCGGCTGAAGAAGGTGCCGTGGCCCACGACCGCGATCATTCCCTCCGGCCGTTGCTTAAGCCAGCGGCGGAACTCCTCCACCCGGCCCTCGAAAATATGGCTGGGCTCATAGACGAATCCGCGCGGGTCCAGCTCCCCCTCGTTGTGCCACCAGATCTCGTCCAGATGATCGAAGGCGAGGTGCGGAAAGTCCTGAGCCAGGAGATCCGGCTTGCGGCCCACGTCGCAGCTGCTCTCCAGGTGCTCCCGGTGGAGGCACTCGATGTGGATCGGCGGCTTGGCCGGGTGGTCGCCGAAGAGCCCCAGGGTGGTCTGAATCGCTCGTGTCAGCGGCGAGGTGACGACCAGATCATAAGCGTGTTGCCGCAGCTCGGGGGCCCGCTCCGCCACCTGCCTGCGGCCAAGCTCGGTGAGGGGCGCATCGAAATGCAGCGGGTCCTCCCCGGTCTCGGCGAAATGGGCATTGAAGGTCGATTGGCCGTGGCGGATGCAGTGAACGATCTTGGACATGAGGTTCCCGGGCACAGGTCTTCTTGCGTCTGCTATCGACCACAAAAACACATTTGCGTCGACCCGATCGAGGTAGTCCGTCGCATCTGTGCTTTTGCGCACTTGAGAAGCCGGAGCCGGGCTCCACCCTAACGCATGGTTAACACGAGGCATCCCCTGAGGAAGCTGCCATGCGCTTGTTCGCCACCATTACCCTGCTCGCCTTAAGTCTGTTCTGGAGCTACCCGTTCTTCGCTCCGGAAATCGAAAAGGCTGTGCGCAACAAGGTCGCGCCCGCCCCGCGTGGCGGGGAACCCGTTCTCGTGCTCGCGCCTGCGGATATCCGGGTGCAGCCCCGAGAAACGGTCGCGGCCCGGCTTACAGAAAGCTCTGAGGATCCACGTCAATAGAGACGCGGGTATTGCCTCTCACCTTCGGACAGCGGGCAAGCCAGGAGCGCAAATAGCCCTGCAGATCGACCTCCCGCTCCGTCTTCACCAGCAATCGATAGCGATAGCGGCCCCGGATGAGGGCGAGCGGCGCCTCGGCGGGGCCGAGCACCATGACCCCGGGCGGCGGCTCCGTCACCATGGCCATGGCCCGGGCATGGGCCTCGGCGACCTCGCGCTCCTCCGCGGAAATGATGAGGGAGGCGAGCCGTCCAAAGGGCGGAAGCCCCGCCATTTCGCGAACGCGCGTCTCCTCCTCGTAGAATCGCTCGGCATCGCCTGAGACGAGTGCGGCGATCACCGGATGATCCGGCTGCCAGGTCTGGACGAGGGCCCGCCCAGGCTTTTCGCCGCGCCCGGCGCGACCCGTGACCTGCTGGAGCATCTGGAAGGTGCGCTCCGCCGCCCGGGGATCGCCGGAGGTCAGGCCGATATCGGCATCGAGCACGCCCACGAGCGTCATGAGCGGGAAATTGTGCCCCTTGGCCACGAGCTGGGTGCCAATCACGATGTCGACCTCGCCGGCCGCAATCGCCGCCAACTCCGTCCGCAGCCTCTCGGTGCCGCCGGGAAAGTCACTGGAGAGCACAATGGAGCGCTTGTCCGGGAAGAGCTCCGCCACTTCCTCCGCGATTCGCTCCACACCCGGACCGCAGGGCACCAGCGAATCGATGCTGCCGCATTCCACGCAGGCCTGAGGCGTGCGCTCCACATGCCCGCAATGGTGGCAGACGAGGGAGCGCCGGAAGCGGTGCTCCACGAGCCAGGCCGAGCAGTTCGGGCATTCGTAGCGATGCGCACAGGCACGGCAGAGAGTGAGAGGCGCATAGCCGCGCCGGTTGAGGAAGAGCAGCGCCTGCTCGCCGCGCCCGACCGTCTCCTCCACCGAGGCGACGAGGGTGGGCGAAAGCCAACGACCTTTTGGAATCTGCTCGCGTCTCAGGTCGACGGCGCGGATCTGCGGCATGGAGCGCCCGCCGAAGCGCTCGGGCAGCTTCACATGGCGATAGCGCCCGCGCTCCACATTCACGCGGCTCTCGATGGAGGGCGTGGCTGAAGCCAACACCACCATGGCGTTCTCGATCTTGCCTCGCACCACCGCCATGTCGCGGGCGTGGTAATGCACGCCGTCGTCCTGCTTGTAGGCGGTCTCGTGCTCCTCATCGACGACGATAAGGGAGAGATCGGCATAAGGCAGGAACAGCGCGGAGCGCGCGCCCGCCACCACCTTCACCTCGCCCGAGGCAATCGCCGCATAAAGCCGCTCGCGCTTGCGGCCCGTAACGCCCGAATGCCAGGTGGCGGGCTTCACGCCGAAACGCGCGGCGAATCGGTCGAGGAACTGCGCGGTGAGCGCGATTTCCGGCATGAGGATCAGCGCCTGCTTGCCCTGCCGCACGGCCTCGGCCACCGCCTCGAAATAGACTTCCGTCTTGCCGGAGCCCGTCACGCCTTCGAGGAGGATCACGGGCGGATGCGCCTCATGCATCGCAGCGACGATCTCGCCGGCCGCGTCGCGCTGGCCGTCGGAGAGCGCGGTGTCGCCGAAAGCGGGATTGGGGAGTCCTGCCACCGGCTCCTGCAGCAGGGACAGGGTTTCGAGTACGCCTTCGTCGATCAGCCCGTCGACGACACTCGCGCTGACACCTGCCGCATGGGCGAGCTCGCTTTTGAGGCGCACGACGCCATCCTGCGCCGCCTCGATCACCTTCTGCCGTGCGGGCGTCATGCGCTTCGGCAAGTTCGCCGTGAGCCTGACGCCGATGCGCACGACCTCCGAGCGGTCGGGATCGGGAAATTTCAGGCTCATGGCGAGTGCCGAACCCTTGGGGGCCAGCGTATACCAGGACACCCAATCGATGAATTTGCGCATTTTGGGCGAGAGGTTCGGGCCTTCGAGGGCGCCCGTGACCTTCTTGAAATTGCCGCCCTGCCCTTCGCGCAAACCCCAGACGACGCCCGCCACCTCGCGGGTGGCCAACGGCACCTGCACCACATCGCCCTCTTCGAGCGCGAGGCCATCCGGCACGGCATAGGAATAGGCCGTGTCCAGCGCCAGCGGGATGAGGACATCGGCGATGCGGCTTGTCATTCGAAAGGGATTAACCTGTAGCTGTTACTCTGTCTGCCCTTGCATATAGCGGCGCCATGTCAAAGAGCGAAATGTCAAGCAGCGACACACAGGATACCCTCGATCTCGCCCTGCCCGGCGCGGAGGATACCCGCCGGGAGGTGATGGCGTGGCTCAACGGTCTTGCGAAAGAGCGCAGGCTCTCGCCGAAGACGGTGGAGGCCTATGCCCGGGACATCCGGCAGTTCCTTGCCTTTCTTGTCGAGCATCTCGGCGAGAGGCCGACCGTCAAGGCTGTGTTGGGGTTGAAGCCCCTCGACATCCGCTCGTTCCTGGCCTCGCGCCGCATGAGTGCGGTGGGAAGCCGCTCGCTCATGCGCCAGCTCGCGGCCTTGCGTTCCTTCGCCCGTCATCTCGAACGGGAAGGCCATGGCACGGCCTCGGCCTTTGCGGCGATTCGCACCCCGAAAGTGGACAAGAACCTGCCGCGCCCCCTCTCCGCCTCCTCCGCCGTTGCGGTGACGGACAGGGAGGCGCGGGCGTCCGAGGATCGCAAACCGTGGATTCTTGCACGCGATGCCGCCGTGCTGTCGCTTCTCTATGGCGCGGGCCTGCGTATTTCCGAAGCGCTCGGTCTCCAGCGCCGCGACGCGCCGGTGAGCGGCATCGATTCGATCACGGTGACAGGCAAGGGCGGCAAGGTGCGCAGCGTCCCGGTGATTCCGCCGATTCAGCGGGCGGTGGAGGAGTATCTGCACCTCTGTCCCTATGCGGTTCCGCCCGAAGGCCCGCTTTTCGTGGGCGCACGCGGCGGGCCGCTCTCACCGCGCATCATTCAGCTGGCAGTCGAAGAGCTGCGCGGCGCCTTGGGTCTGCCCGATAGCGCGACCCCTCACGCCCTGCGCCACTCCTTCGCCACGCATCTGCTTGCCAAGGGCGGCGATCTGCGCGGCATCCAGGAACTTTTAGGCCATGCATCGCTCTCGACGACGCAGCTCTACACGAAGGTGGATGCGGCCCGCTTGATGGATGCGTTCAATGCTGCGCATCCAAGGGCAAGGGTGAAGTGAGCTCCACCGCGTCATCACCGGCCTTGTGCCGGTGATCTCGATTGGCTGAGGCGCTGTTCCGGTATCGGGATGACCGGGACGAGCCCGACCATGACGGGCGGTTCAGCCGCCTATTCCGCAGCCACGACAGCCTCGGCCAGGAGCTGGCGTGCGGCGGGGCCGATATCACCCTTCGTCCAGTGCGGACGGCAGACGGAGACGTAGCGGCTTTCGCCGCCCACTTCGATCACGGGACCTGAACGCACGGGCTCGCCGTTGGGATCGAACTTCAGGATCATCGTGGCCTTGCGGCCGCAATGACAGAGCTGCTTGATTTCCTGGAAATCGTCGGCGAGCGCCATCATGGCCTGAATCGCCTCGCTGAACAGCGTGCCGTAGACGTTGTTCTTCAGGCCATAGGCCATGACGGGGATACCGAGTTCATCGACGATCCAAGCGAGCTGGCGAACCTGCTCCGCCGTCATGAACTGGACTTCGTCGATGAGGACCGCGGTCACCTTCCTCCTGGCGTGCTCCGCGGACACGATGGCGTCGATGGCCTCGTCCTTCCTCAGGACCGTCGCATCGGCTTCGATGCCGATGCGCGATCTCACCTTGCCGACGCCGAAGCGGTCGTCGATGGGACTCGTGAACAGCAGCACGTGACCGCCGTTCTCGATGTAGTTGTGACGAACCTGCAGGAGATGTGTGGTCTTGCCTGCATTCATCACCGAGTAGAGGAAGTGAAGTTTTGCCATGAATCCATATTACATATGGATCGCGCGCTTCTCCACTGCGAGTGCGGCTTCCTTCACAGCTTCCGCAAGGGTCGGATGCGCGTGGCAGGTGCGGGCCATGTCCTCGGACGAGGCACCGAACTCCATGGCGATGGCCGCCTCGTGAATGAGGTTGCCGGCCTCGGGGCCGATGATGTGCACGCCGAGCACCTTGTCGGTGGCGGCATCCGCGAGGATCTTCACGAAGCCGTCCGTGGTGCGGTTCACCTTCGCGCGGCCGTTCGCCGTAAAGGGGAACTTGCCGGCGTTGTAGGCGATTCCCGCATCCTTCAGTTCCTCTTCGGTCTTCCCGACCGAAGCGACCTCGGGGAACGTGTAGACGACGCTCGGGATCACGTCGTAGTTCACGTGCCCCGCTTTGCCGGCGAGGATCTCGGCAACCGCAACGCCCTCGTCCTCGGCCTTGTGCGCGAGCATCGGGCCTGCGATCACGTCGCCGATGGCATAGATGCCGGTGACGTTCGTGGCGAAATGCGCATCGGTGAGGATGCGGCCGCGATTGTCCTTCTGGACGCCCACATGCTCCAGCCCCAGGCCTTCCGTGTAGGGCACGCGGCCGATGGCCACGAGCACCACATCCGCCTCGATGGTCTCCGCAGCGCCGCCTGCGGCGGGCTCGAAGGTGAGCGTCGCGCTCTTGCCGGTCTTCTGAACGCCGGTGACCTTCGCGCCGAGCTTGAACTGGAAGCCCTGCTTGGAGAGAATGCGCTGGAAGTTCTTGGCGACCTCGCCGTCCATGCCGGGCAGGATGCGGTCGAGATACTCGACGACGGTGACTTCGGCACCGAGACGACGCCACACGGAGCCGAGCTCGAGGCCGATCACGCCCGCGCCGATGACCACGAGGCGCTTCGGCACGCTCTCGAGTTCGAGCGCACCGGTGGAGGACACCACCACCTTCTCGTCGATCTCGACGCCAGGCAGGCGCGTCACGTCCGAGCCCGTGGCGATGAGGATGTTCTTCGTCTGCAGCAGCTGGTTGGAACCGTCTTCGGCGGTCACTTCGACCTGGCCGACGCCGGCGATGCGGCCGGCGCCGATGAAGGCATCGATCTTGTTCTTCTTCAGCAGGAACTCGACGCCCTTGGTGTTGCCGTCGACGCCTTCCTGCTTGAAGGCCTGCATCTTCTTCAGATCGAGCTTGGGCGCGCTGAGGCCGATGCCGAGATCCGCGAAGTGGTCGCGCGCATCCTCGAACATGTGCGAGGCATGGAGCAGCGCCTTGGACGGAATGCAGCCCACGTTGAGGCAGGTGCCGCCGTGGGTCTTGCGCTTTTCGACGACGGCGGTCTTGAGACCGAGCTGCGCAGCGCGGATAGCGGCCACATAGCCGCCGGGACCTGTGCCGATGACGATGAGATCGTAGGACATGTGTTCGCCCCCTTGGACGTCATGGCCGGGCTTGTCCCGGCCACCCGTTCGCGAGGATGGCCACCCGGCTCAAAAAAGGTGGATGCCCGGCGCGAGGCCGGGCATGAGGTGAGTGTTTCTTAAAGGTCCAGAACGAGGCGAGCCGGATCTTCCAGGGCTTCCTTGACGCGCACGAGGAAGGTCACGGCTTCCTTGCCGTCGACGATGCGGTGATCGTAGGAGAGCGCGAGATACATCATCGGGCGCACGACCACTTGGCCGTTGCGGACCACCGGACGCTCCTCGATGCGGTGCATGCCGAGAATGCCCGATTGCGGCGCGTTGAGGATCGGCGTCGACATGAGCGAGCCGTAGATGCCGCCGTTAGTGATCGTGAAGGTGCCGCCCTGCATCTCCTCGATGCCGAGCTTGCCGTCACGCGCGCGCTTGCCGAAATCGGCAATGGTCTTCTCGATGCCGGCAACGGAGAGCTGATCCGCATCGCGCACCACCGGAACCACGAGGCCCTTCTCGGTGCCGACGGCGATGCCGATGTGGTAGTAGTTCTTGTAGACGATGTCGGTGCCGTCGATCTCGGCGTTGACGGCCGGCAGCTCCTTCAGGGCCTGGATGACGGCCTTCGTGAAGAAGCCCATGAAGCCGAGCTTCGTGCCGTGCTTCTTCTCGAACACGTCCTTGTACTGGCTGCGCAGCGACATGACCGCGCTCATGTCCACGTCGTTGAACGTGGTGAGCATGGCGGCGGTGTTCTGAGCGTCCTTCAGACGACGTGCGATGGTCTGGCGCAGCTTCGTCATCTTCACGCGCTCTTCGCGCTCGGCGTCGACCGAAGCGGAGGGAGCGCGCACGGACACCGGAGCAGCGGGTGCGGCAGCAGTTGCGCCGCCGGTGGCGATGGCAGCGAGCATATCGCCCTTCGTCACGCGTCCGTCCTTGCCGGTGCCTGCAACGCCAGCCGGGCTCACGCCGCTCTCCGCAGCGAGACGAGCCACGGCCGGGCCGTGATCCTTCGCGGCGCCCGGAGCAGCCGGTGCAGGGGCAGCAGCTACTGGCGCCGGAGCAACCTTCGGAGCCTCAGCCTTGGGGGCAGCCGCAGGGGCGGCGGCAGCGCCGCCCTCGATCACGGAGCCGAGCACCGCGCCGGGAGAGACCGTCTCACCGTCCTTGGCGACAATCTCGCCAAGGGTGCCGCTCGCAGGAGCGTTGACTTCCAGAGTGACCTTGTCGGTCTCGAGCTCGAGCACGGGCTCGTCAGCCTTCACGGGATCGCCGGGCTTCTTGAACCAGCGGCCAATGGTGGCCTCTGAAACGGATTCGCCGAGAGTGGGTACGCGGATTTCGGTTGCCATGATCGTCTTGCCGTTCGGGGCTTACAAAGCCCGATGAAAGTTATGAGAGCCTTCGCGGTTTCTACGCCGCGAAAGCCTCGTCGAGGAAAGCCTGCAGCTGGGCGAGATGCTTGGACATCAGGCCGGTGGCGGTGGCGGCAGAGGCGGGACGGCCCACGTAGCGCGGACGGTCCACCTTGGAGCCGGCGGTCTTGAGCACCCATTCGAGATAGGGCTCGACGAAGGTCCAGGAGCCCATGTTCTTGGGCTCTTCCTGGCACCACACCACGTCGGCCTTCTTGAAGCGGGAGAGCTCCGCGGCCAGCGACTTCGCCGGGAATGGGTAGAGCTGCTCGACGCGAAGCAAGTAAACATCGTCGATGCCCCGCTTCTCGCGTTCTTCGAGCAGGTCGTAATAGACCTTGCCCGTGCAGATCACCACGCGCCGGATCTTGTCGTCCTTCACCAGCTTGATGCCGTCACGACCGAGCTGCGCATCGTCCTGCAGGACGCGGTGGAAGTGCGTGCCTTCCGAGATCGCGGCCAGCGTCGAGGTGCAGCGCTTGTGACGCAGCAACGACTTCGGCGTCATGAGGACCAGCGGCTTGCGGAAGTCGCGCTTCAGCTGACGGCGCAGGACGTGGAAGTAGTTGGCTGGCGTCGAGCAGTAGCCCACCTGCATGTTGTCCTCAGCGCACATCTGGAGGAAGCGCTCGAGACGTGCGGAGGAGTGCTCGGGGCCCTGGCCCTCGTAGCCGTGCGGCAGAAGGCAGACGAGGCCCGACATGCGCAGCCACTTGCGCTCGCCCGACGAGATGAACTGGTCGAACACGACCTGCGCGCCGTTGGCGAAATCGCCGAACTGAGCTTCCCACAGGGTCAGCGCGTTGGGCTCGGAGAGGGTGTAGCCGTACTCGAAGCCGAGCACCGCCTCTTCCGAGAGCATCGAGTTGATGACCTCGTAACGGGCCTGATTCTCAGCGATGTGGTTGAGGTTCGTGTAACGCTCCTCGTTCTCCTGATCGGTGAGAACCGAGTGGCGCTGCGAGAAGGTGCCGCGCTCCACGTCCTGACCGGAGAGACGCACGCGGTGGCCCTCGAGCAGCAGCGAACCGAAGGCAAGCGCCTCCGCCATGGCCCAGTCGAGGCCTTCGCCGGATTCCAGCATCTTCTTGCGGTTATCGAGGAAGCGCTGGATGGTGCGGTGGACGTGGAAGCCCTCAGGCACCTTGGTCAGCACGTCGCCGATGCGCTTGAGCGTCTCGACCGGCACACCCGTCTGGCCACGGCGGGGATCGTCCTGATCCTCACGCACAGCCTTCAGGCCCGACCAGCGGCCGTCGAGCCAGTCAGCCTTGTTGGGCTTGTAGTTGGCGGCGATGTCGAACTCGGCGTCGAGCTTCGAGCGCCAGCTGTTCTTCATCTCCTCGAACTCGACCTCGGTCATAACGCCCTCGGCCAGGAGCTTCTTGGAGTAGAGTTCCGTGATCGACGGATGCGACCGGATCTTGCGGTACATCAGCGGCTGCGTGAACGACGGCTCGTCGCCTTCGTTGTGGCCGAAGCGGCGATAGCAGAACATATCGATCACGACAGGCTTCTGGAAGCGCTGACGATACTCGGTCGCGACCTTCGCGGCGAACACCACGGCTTCGGGATCGTCGCCGTTCACGTGGAAGATCGGAGCCTCGACCATCTTCGCCACGTCGGACGGATAGGGGGAGGAGCGCGAGAAGCGCGGGTCAGTGGTGAAGCCAATCTGGTTGTTGATGATGAAGTGGATCGAACCACCCGTGCGGTGACCGCGAAGACCCGAGAGGCCGAGGCACTCCGCCACAACGCCCTGGCCCGCGAAGGCCGCGTCACCGTGGATGAGGAGCGGCATCACCGCCGTGCGATTATCCGCCGTGCAGCCGTGCTGGTCCTGCTTGGCGCGCACCTTGCCGAGCACCACGGGATCCACAATTTCGAGGTGCGAGGGGTTCGCGGTGAGGGAAAGATGGACGTTGTTGCCGTCGAAGTTACGATCGGAGGAAGCACCGAGGTGGTACTTCACGTCGCCGGAGCCTTCCACGTCGTCGGGAGCAAACGAGCCGCCCTTGAATTCGTGGAACAGCGCGCGGTGCGGCTTGCCCATCACCTGCGTCAGAACGTTGAGGCGGCCGCGGTGGGCCATGCCGAGCACGATCTCCTTGCAGCCCAGGTTGCCGCCGCGCTTGATGATCTGTTCGAGGGCCGGAATCAGCGACTCGCCACCGTCCAGGCCGAAACGCTTGGTGCCGGTGTAACGAACGTCGAGGAACTTCTCGAAGCCTTCGGCCTCGACGAGCTTGTTGAGGATGGCGCGCTTGCCTTCCTTCGTGAAGGTGATCTCCTTATCGGGACCTTCGATGCGCTCCTGCAGCCATGCCTTCTCGACGGGATCGGAGATGTGCATGAACTCGACGCCGAGCGTCTGGCAATAGGTGCGTTCGAGGATCGCGACGATCTCGCGAATCGTGCCGAATTCGAGACCGAGCACGTTGTCGAGGAAGATCTTGCGGTCCCAGTCGGCTTCCGTGAAGCCGTAATGGGACGGATGCAGCTCCTCGTCGCTCGGACGCGGATTGATGCCGAGCGGATCGAGCTTCGCATGAAGATGGCCACGCACGCGGTAGGCGCGGATCAGCATGATGGCGCGCACGGAATCGCGTGTTGCCTGCTGCACGTCGGCCTGGCTGATCTCGGCGCCCTTGGTCTGAGCCTTGGCCTTGATCTTGTCGCCGACGGCCTTCTCGACCTGGGCCCAGTTGCCGTCGAGCGCGGAAATGAGTTCGCCGTTCGCGTGGATCGGCCAGTTCGGCTTTTCCCAGGAGGGGCCCTTGGCCGCCTTCTCGACAGCCTGCTTGTCGTCCTTCAACGCGCCGAAGAAGGCCTGCCACTCGGGATTAACCGAAGACGGGTCTTTCTCATACTGGGCGTAAAGCTCCTCGATATAGGACGCGTTCGCCCCATAGAGGAAAGCGGTGTTCAGGAAGTTTTCGTTGGCGTCTTGGCGTGCCATGGCAATCTACAATCCAAAAGGTGATTGGCCGCCCCGACACCGGGGCGGCCTTTTCTCGTTACTTACCCTTGAGAACCTCGACCAGGGTCTTGCCCAGTCGTGCCGGGGACGGGGACACGCGGATGCCTGCCGCCTCCATGGCGGCGATCTTGTCTTCCGCGCCGCCCTTGCCGCCGGAGATGATCGCGCCGGCGTGGCCCATGCGGCGTCCGGGAGGAGCCGTGCGGCCGGCGATGAAGCCGACCATCGGCTTCTTGCGGCCCTTCTTGGCCTCGCGGGCGATGAACTCGGCCGCCTCTTCCTCGGCCGAGCCGCCGATCTCGCCGATCATGATGATCGACTCCGTCTTCGGATCGGAGAGGAACATGTCGAGCATGTCGATGAACTCGGTGCCCTTGACCGGGTCGCCGCCGATGCCGACGGCGGTGGTCTGGCCCAGGCCCTCGTTCGTGGTCTGGAACACGGCTTCGTAGGTGAGCGTACCGGAGCGCGACACGATGCCGACGGAACCCGGACGGAAAATGTTGGCCGGCATGATGCCGATCTTCGATTCACCCGCGGTGACGATGCCGGGGCAGTTCGGGCCGATAAGGCGCGACTTGGAACCTGACAGAGCGCGTTTCACGCGCACCATGTCCTGCACCGGAATGCCTTCCGTGATGCAGACGATGAGCGGGATCTCGGCCTGGATGGCTTCGCAGATGGCGTCGGCCGCACCCGGCGGCGGAACGTAGACGACGGACGCATCGGCGCCGGTCTTCTCGCGCGCTTCCATGACCGTGTCGAACACGGGCAGCCCCAGATGCGTGGAGCCGCCTTTGCCGGGCGAGGTGCCGCCGACCATCTTGGTGCCGTAGGCGATGGCCTGCTCGGAGTGGAAGGTCCCGTTCTTGCCGGTGAAGCCCTGGCAGATGACCTTGGTGTTCTTGTCGATGAGGATGGACATCAGCTCGAAACCTTACTTTCCGCCGCGCACGGCGTTCACGATCTTCTGGGCGGCATCGTCAAGGTCGTCAGCCGGAATCACGTTGAGGCCGGATTCGCGGATGATCTTCTTGCCCTCTTCAACGTTCGTGCCCTCGAGGCGCACCACCAGCGGAACCTGCAGGCCGACCGCCTTCACCGCAGCGAGAACGCCGCGCGCGATGACGTCGCACTTCATGATGCCGCCGAAGATGTTGACGAGGATGCCCTTCACGTTCGGGTCGGCGGTGATGATCTTGAACGCCGCCGTCACCTTCTCCTCCGACGCGCCGCCGCCGACATCGAGGAAGTTCGCCGGCTCTTCGCCGTAGAGCTTGATGATGTCCAGTGTCGCCATGGCGAGACCGGCGCCGTTGACCATGCAGCCGATGGTGCCGTCGAGGGCGATGTAGGCCAGGTCGTACTTGGAGGCCTCGATTTCCTTCTCGTCCTCTTCCGTGATGTCGCGCAGCGCGACCACGTCAGGATGACGGTAGAGAGCGTTGCCGTCGAAGGAGATCTTGGCGTCGAGGCACTTGAGGTGCCCTTCCTTCGTGACGATCAGCGGGTTGATCTCGAGCATCTCCATGTCCTTCGCGGTGAAGGCCTTGTAGAGCTTCGTGACCAGATCCTCGGCTTCCTTGGCCAGCGGGCCGGTGAGACCCAGCGCCTTGGCGACCGTGCGGCCGTGATGGGGCATCACGCCGGTGGCAGGATCGACGGAGAAGGTGAGGATCTTCTCAGGCGTGTCGTGAGCGACCTGCTCGATATCCATGCCGCCCTCCGTCGAGACGACGAAGGCAACCTGGCCCGTGGCGCGGTCCACCAGCATCGAGAGATAGAACTCTTTCTCGATGTCGGAGCCGTCCTCGATGTAGAGGCGGTTGACCTGCTTGCCGGCTTCGCCCGTCTGGATCGTCACGAGGGTCTTGCCGAGCATCTGCTGGGCAAACTGCTTCACCTCATCGACGGACTTGGCGAGGCGCACGCCTCCCTTCTCGCCGGCTTCGGCTTCCTTGAACTTGCCCTTGCCGCGGCCGCCTGCATGGATCTGGGACTTCACGACCCAGAGCGGACCGCCGAGCTGCTTGGCAGCGGCTTCCGCCTCGTCGGCGGAGAAGATGGCGATGCCGTTGGAGACGGGAAGACCGAACTCCTTCAGAATGCCTTTGCCTTGATACTCATGGATATTCATCTGTTTTCCTCTCCGTCATGCCCGGGCTTGACCCGGGCATCCACGCCTTGGAGGCGTGGCGGTTAAAGACGTGGATGGCCGGCACGAGGCCGGCCATGACGCGCAGTGTTTAAGCGAGGGCCGGATTGATTTGCTTGCAGGCGTCCACGAGGCCCTGCACGGAAGCGACCGACTTCTCGAACATGGCCTTCTCGTCGGCCGAGAACGACACTTCGACGACGCGTTCCACGCCGTTCTCGCCGATCACGATCGGAACGCCGACGAACATATCCTTCACACCGTACTGACCGGTGAGGTAAGCGGCACAGGGCAGAACCCGCTTCTTGTCCTTCAGGTAGCTCTCGGCCATCGCGATGGCGGAAGCGGCCGGAGCATAGAAGGCGGAGCCGGTCTTGAGCAGGTTGACGATCTCGCCGCCGCCCTTGCGGGTGCGCTCGACCATGGCGTCGAGCTTCTCCTGGGAGGTCCAGCCCATCGTCACGAGGTCGGGCAGCGGAATGCCGGCAACCGTGGAGTAGCGAACGAGCGGCACCATGTCGTCGCCGTGGCCGCCGAGCACGAAGGCGGTCACGTCCTCGACCGACACGTTGAACTCTTCAGCCAGGAAGTGGCGGAAGCGGGCGCTGTCCAGAACGCCGGCCATGCCGACGATCTTCTCGGGCTTCACGCCGGAGAACTTCTGGAGAGCCCACACCATCGCGTCGAGCGGGTTGGTGATGCAGATGACGAAGGCGTCCGGGGCATATTGCTTGATGCCGTTGCCGACAGCTTCCATGACCTTCAGGTTGATGCCGATGAGATCGTCGCGGCTCATGCCGGGCTTGCGCGGCACGCCGGCGGTCACGATGATGACGTCAGCGCCTTCGATGGCGGCGTAGTCGTTCGCGCCCTTGTACTTGGCGTCGAAACCGTCGACCGGTGCGGATTCTGCGATATCGAGGCCCTTGCCCTGAGGAATGCCTTCCGCGATGTCGAAGAGAACGACGTCGCCGAGTTCCTTCAAGCCGACGAGATGAGCGAGCGTACCGCCGATCTGGCCTGCACCGATGAGCGCGATCTTTTTCCGGGCCATGGTCTGTCCTTGGATGTTGTGTAAGGCTGGCGCCTTTTAAGGGGTGGCGCTGTTTGACTCAGAAATGGGCCTGCTTCAAGCCAGCAAAAGGTTAACCAGCAAGGCTTCGTGCCCCTTCGGTGTTAACCCGTGGCTTAGTCGTTCCCGAATAGCTGTGCCTTTTCAGAGCTTTAGGCCTGTGTCCCTGCGGTAAATTTTCCTGTTACATTTATTTAAAAATGTAACTTAGCTTAGACGGTACCGATCTCGAGCGACCTGAGGATCACCCGGATCATGGCCGCCAGGCGCTGATCCAGAATGTCCTGGGGCACCTCCGCATCGAGCCTTACGGTCAAGGGGTTGATAAAGCGATAGACCGCATCGCTGATGAAGGCGAGCGCCCTCTCACGGTCCCGAGGATCGAACTTGCCCGTGACGCTGCCTTCGTCCAGCACCCGTTCGATCAGCACCCTCATCCGGGATCGGTGCTTGCGGACGAGTGCCCGTGAGGTCTCGGTGGCGGAGCAATAGACGTCGAAGAGGTGCCGGTCCTCCCTCAGGAGGTCCCGGTGGGTGCGGGCCCAGGCCTGGATCAGGCGCTCGAGCTTGTCGTCAGCGGGGTCTGGAGAATCCGCGATGTCGGCAATGGTCGCCTCGAGCCGCCGAAGCCATTGGCCCGCCACCGCATCGATGAGCGCGGCCTTGGAGGCGAAATAGCGGTACACATTGGCATGGGTCATGCCGGCGGCATCGGCGATGCTCACCACCGTCACATGCCTGGGCCCGAAGCGCTTGAGCTGGTCGGCCGCAACGGCAAGCAGGCGGCTGTCGGCCGGTGCGTCGGCCTCCGCGATCCGCTGGATGCCGCTGCGGGGCCGTCTCATGTCTCGACCAGCCCCTCGGAGCTACCGGATTCCTCGCGTCCATGCGGGAGGGAAAGATACTCTTCCGAGCGCATCTCGATGAGACGCGACACGGTGCGGTCGAACTCGAAGGCCTCGCGTCCGCTATCGGCGCGATAGAGCTCCGGCGCCTCGGCTTCGGCGGAGGCGAGCAGCTTCACCTTGGCATCGTAGAGCGCATCGACCAGCATGATGAAGCGCTTCGCCTCGTTGCGGCGCTCGAAGGTCATCTTCGGAATGTTTTCGAGGATGACGGTCTCGAACTCATCGGCGATGGCGAGGTAATCGGCGGCTCCGAGGGGCTTCGAGCAGAGGTCCTCGAAGGAGAAACGCGCCACGCCGGAGGCCGCCTGCGGCACCTCGACTAGGTGACCCTTCACGGTCAGCGTCATCGGTTTGCCGTGCTCATGGCCGGTCAGGCTCTTGAAGGCCCGAGTGAGCGCCGCATGAGAATTCTCATCGGCGGGCGCATAGAAGACGGGGCTGCCCGCGAGCTTTTCCAGGCGGAAATCCGTGCGGGATTCGAGCTTCACGATGTTCATCCGCTCCTGCAGCAGAGCGATGAAGGGCAGGAAGAGGGCGCGGTTGAGGCCGCCTTCATAAAGATGCTGTGGCTCTACATTGGAAGTCGCGACCACCACGACGCCGCGGGCGAAGAGCGCCGTGAACAGGCGGCCCAAAATCATCGCGTCCGCGATATCGGTGACGGTGAATTCGTCGAAGCACAGCACCCAGGCTTCCTGCGCCAGGGCTTCGGCCACGGGGGCGATCGGATCGTCGCCCTTCACCGCGCCGGTCTTCAGCTTCTGCCGGAAATCGTGGATGCGCTCATGCACATCCGCCATGAAGGCATGGAAATGGACCCGGCGCTTGCGCCTCACCGGCAGCGCCTCGAAGAACAGGTCCATGAGCATGGTCTTGCCGCGCCCGACCGAACCCCAGACATAGAGCCCCTTCGGCGGCGCGGGGTTCTTCTTGCTGAATAGCCAGCCGAGCGCGCTGGGCTTGCGCGCCAAGCGATAGTTGCCGAGGCTTTCTGCAAGCGCTTCGAGCTGGCGGAGCAGCTTGACCTGTGCGGGATCGCGTTCGATCACGCCTGAGGACACAAGCGCATCGTAGCGGGCGGTGATGGATTGTGGAGAGCGGAAGGTATCGGTCACGGATCAACCGATACCTTTCCCCTTGGCCAAGGGCAATGCGCCTATATGAGCAATAATCTTAGCGCGACAGCGACAGCGGGGCGCCGGACTTGGCGATCACGCCGGAGAGCGCTGAAGGTGATCCGCGCAGACGCGCCGCCACCGAGCCACCGGTCTGGTAGAGATAGACTTCGCCGTCCCGGTAATCCCAGGCGTTCACCTTCGACAGATCCTGGTTGGAGCAGCCCGAGGCCGAGGCGCGGTAAAGATCGAGCGCGGGCGAGCTCGACAGCTGGATGCGGCAGGACGAACCTGCGGCATCTCGGACCGTCCAGTTGCCGACCATGGCGGTGCGGCTTGCGGGAGCGGGCGCCGGAGCCGGAGGCAACGCAGCAACGTCCGTTCCGCCTGAGGGAGGCGCCAGGCCAGGCGCAAGGGGAGCGGTCGAACCGGCGATCGGCGGCAGGGCCTGACCTTCGATGGGGGCCAGCGGCGCGGATTCGACCGGCCCGGACGGAACCGCCTCGATGGGCGCAGGAGCAGGCGCTGCGGCGCTGCGCATCGGGGATCCGCCCAATCGCGTGGAGGAGCATGCGCCGAGTGCCAGAGCGGCGCACAGGATGGCGGTCAGAGCATAAGCACGTCGTTTCATGTCGATCATTGCAGCAGGTTGCTTTTATCTTTTCGGGAAGGTCGTCGCAGCTACCGTGAAATGGCAGAGATCAGGTACGAGTCAAGCCAAGGCGGTCGCGCAGGGCTCTAAGGGCGCCGATTTGGCTGGCGGTCGGCTCGCCGTCGGCTTCGGTCACTCTCTTGGCCATGTCGTAGATGTCAGCGCGCTGGGCGTCTTCGAGAGCCGCCACCCAGAGCTTGGAGAACTTCAGGGAGAGGGTATTGGGATCGGTGGCATGGCCCGCCACCCATTCGGCGAAGGTGAAGGTCTCCATAATGTTCGGCAGACCCATCACGTGCTGCATCTCGGCCTTGATCGCTTCTTCGGCAGCCAAACTCAGGTCCCCGCGTTCGGAGGCCAGCCCGATCAGCATGGCTACCGCTGCGGCAGCGGGGTCATCGACGGCCTCAATCGCCGAGCTTTCGGCTTTCTTGCGGAACTGCTTGCGCCGATAGGTGCCACGCGCCCGCTGAGCAGCATCGATGACTTCGCCAGCGACGTGGCCCACGTCGCGCAGGCGGTAGTACCAGAAGGCAGCAGCGCCGAGCATCCCGAGGATGGCGAGAAGAACAGGCATGAAACACTCCGGGAGTGAGCCAGAGGATCACTCCCGGAGTGTTACAACAAAACGCCATCCCTGCGCTAGGCTTTTAGTCCGCTTAGACGGCGCGAGCCACCATCATCTTTTTCACCTCGGCAATGGCCTTTGCCGGGTTCAGGCCCTTCGGACAGGTGTTGGCGCAGTTCATGATCGTGTGACAGCGATAGAGCCGGAACGGATCGTGCAGGTTGTCGAGGCGCTCGCCGGTGGCTTCGTCACGCGAATCGATGAGCCAGCGATAGGCCTGGAGCAGAGCCGCCGGGCCAAGGAAGCGGTCGCCGTTCCACCAATAGCTCGGGCAGGAAGTGGTGCAGCAGGCGCAGAGAATGCACTCGTAAAGGCCGTCGAGCTTGGAGCGTTCTTCGGGAGTCTGCCGCCACTCGGTCTCGGGCTCCGCCGTCTCCGTCTGCAACCAGGGCTGGATGGAAGCGTGCTGGGCGAAGAAGCTCGTGAGATCCGGCACGAGGTCCTTGATCACCGGCATGTGCGGCAGCGGATAGATCTTGATCGAATCCGACTCGCAATCCTCGATGCCCAGCGTGCAGGCCAGCGTGTTCTTGCCCATGATGTTCATGGCGCAGGAACCGCAGATGCCTTCGCGGCAGGAGCGGCGGAAGGTCAGCGTCGAGTCGACGTTGTTCTTGATCCAGAGCAGCGCGTCGAGAACCATCGGGCCGCAATCGTCGCGGTCGATGTAGTAGGTGTCGATGCGCGGGTTGGCACCGTCATCCGGGTTCCAGCGGTAGATGCGGAATTCCTGGACGTTGGAAGCGCCGGCCGGCTTCGGCCAGGTCTTGCCTTCGGTGTACTTGGAGTTCTTGGGAAGCGTGAACTGAGCCATCGTTGCTGTCTTCCTTAGTACACGCGAGCCTTCGGCTCGATGTACTGGATGTCGTTCGACATGGTGTAGGTGTGCACCGGACGGTAATCGAGGGTCACCTTGTGCGAGGTGTCATCGAGCCATGCCAGGGTGTGCTTCATCCAGTTCTTGTCGTCGCGCTCGGAATAGTCCTCACGGGCATGAGCGCCGCGCGATTCCTTGCGGTTCGCCGCGCCTTCCATGGTGACGACCGCCTGTCCGATGAGGTTGTCGAACTCGAGCGTCTCGAGAAGGTCGGTGTTCCAGACGAGCGAACGGTCCGTGACCTTGATGTCGGAAGAGGCGTTCCACACGTCGTGGATGAGCTTCTTGCCCTCTTCCAGAACCTCGCCGGTGCGGAACACCGCGCAGTTGTTCTGCATGGTCTTCTGCATCTGGAGGCGCAGCTCCGCGGTCGGGGTCGAGCCGTTGGCATAGCGGAACTTGTCGAGACGCGAGAGCGCGAGCTCGTCGGCGCCCTTCGGCAGGTCCGCGTGACGGGCATTCGGCTCCAGGATTTCGGCGCAGCGCAGGCCCGCCGCGCGGCCGAACACCACGAGGTCGATGAGCGAATTCGAGCCGAGGCGGTTCGCGCCATGCACGGACACGCAGGCCGCTTCGCCGAGCGCCATGAGGCCCGGCACCACCGTATCGGGGTTGCCGTTCTTCAGGGTGAGCACTTCGCCATGATAGTTCGTCGGGATGCCGCCCATGTTGTAGTGCACGGTCGGCAGAACCGGGATCGGCTCCTTCGTCACGTCGACGCCCGCGAAGATCTTCGCGCTTTCCGAGATGCCGGGCAGGCGCTCGTGCAGGATCTTCGGGTCGAGGTGATCGAGGTGGAGATAGATGTGGTCCTTGTTCTTGCCCACACCACGGCCGGCGCGGATTTCCATGGTCATCGAGCGGGAGACCACGTCACGGGAAGCAAGGTCCTTCGCGGAGGGCGCATAACGCTCCATGAAGCGCTCGCCTTCCGAGTTCGTGAGGTAACCGCCCTCGCCGCGCGCGCCCTCGGTGATGAGGCAGCCCGCGCCGTAGATGCCGGTCGGGTGGAACTGCACGAACTCCATGTCCTGCAGCGGCAGGCCGGCGCGCAGCACCATGGCGTTGCCGTCACCCGTGCAGGTGTGAGCGGATGTGGCCGAGAAATACGCACGTCCGTAGCCGCCCGTGGCGAGAATCGTCATATGGGCGCGGAAGCGGTGGATCTCGCCGGTCGACTGGTTGAGGGCCACTACGCCGATGCAGCGGCCTTCCGAATCCATCATCAGGTCGAGCGCGAAATACTCGATGAAGAAGTTCGTCTGGTTCTTCACCGCCTGGCCGTAGAGCGTGTGCAGGATCGCGTGGCCCGTGCGGTCGGCGGCGGCGCAGGTGCGTTGCGCGGTGCCCTTGCCGTATTCGGTGGTCATGCCGCCGAAGGGACGCTGATAGATCTTGCCTTCCGCCGTGCGGGAGAAGGGAACACCCCAATGCTCCAGCTCATAGACGGCGGCCGGTGCGTTGCGGACGAGATACTCGATGGCGTCCTGGTCCCCGAGCCAGTCCGAACCCTTCACGGTGTCGTACATGTGCCAGCGCCAATCGTCCGGCCCCATGTTGCCGAGCGAAGCGGAGATGCCGCCCTGCGCTGCAACCGTGTGCGAGCGGGTGGGGAACACCTTGGTGACGCAGGCGGTGCGAAGACCGGCCTGCGAGCAGCCGACGGTGGCGCGAAGACCCGCACCGCCCGCGCCTACGACCACCACGTCGAAGGTGTGGTCGACGATATTGTAGGCCTTGCCGTTGATGGCCGGGCCGTTCGTTGCTTGAGCCATGAGAGAATTCCTTAAACCAGGATGCGGCCAAGGCTGACCTTGAGGATGGCGTAGAGGCACGCCACCGCGATGATCACCGCATAGAAGTTGTTCGCGATGAGGGCGACGATCTTCTGACCCTTCGCGTGCACGTAGTCTTCGATGACGATCTGCATGCCGAGGCGCATGTGGTTCGTCACGGAGATCACGGCGAGGATGAGGATGATCGCCACGAGCGGATGCGAGATGATCGCAATCGCCTGCTCATAGGACGAGCCGGCGAGCGCGGCGACGATGATCACGAACGATATGATGAGCGGGATGTTCGAAACCGCCGTGACGCGGTGGATCCACCAATGCTCGACGCCGTGACCGGACGCGCCGAGGCCCTTCACGCGGGCGAGCGGGGTGCGCATGGAAACGCGGGTATCAAACCGATTATCGACCATGGGTCCGTCTCCTTAGAACAGCAGGAAAGCGATGACCCAGATCGCAACGGTGAGCGCGATCGAGCCGATGAGGGTGAAACGGGACATGTTGATGCGCTGGACCGCTTCCATGCCGTAGCCGAAGTCCCAAACCAGGTGCCGCACGCCGCCCAGCATGTGGTGCATCAGGATCCAGGTATAGCCGAAGAGAATCAGGTACCCGATGGGCGAGCCGAAGAACCACTGCACGCTATCGAACGTGGCAGGCCCCGAGGCCAGGGCCACGAGCCAGACCGCGAAGAGCGCGATGCCGCCGTACAGCGCAATGCCGGTCAGACGATGAACGACGGACATCGCCATCGTCCAGCTCCACCGATAAATCTGAAGATGTGGGGACAAGGGCCGCGGGGCCACTTTCGCCTCAGCCATAGCTTTCACTCCTGATCGGCGACAGAGCGTCGCCCGTAGTTTGGAATGGTTCGTATCGGAAGCGCGGGAACACCGCAATGCGCCTTCCGCCCGAGATGGTGACAAGAGAGCACACTTCGTCAGCCGCGAAGAATGCCTTGGGCTCGCTTAATGGACAATTTTTAATTATTCTTATCTCCCTTCGCGAATGACGAAGGAAACCCATGCAATTCGATCTGACCGATTTGAGCCTCTTTCGCCATGTGGTCGAGGCGGGCAGCATTACCCACGGGGCCGAGCGGGCCCATCTGGCGCTCGCCGCCGCCAGCACCCGCATCCGCAACATGGAAAAGTCGCTCGGAGCCCCCCTCCTCCTGCGCACCCGGGCCGGGGTGACCCCGACGCCGGCCGGGCGCACCCTGCTCCAGCATGCCCGCACCCTCCTGGCGCAGGCCGAGAAGCTGAAAGAGGATCTGGGGACTTATACCGGCGGTCTGGCGGGCCAGATCCGCATTTTCTCCAACACCAATGCGCTCACCGAATTCCTTCCCGAGGCGCTCGGGGCCTTCCTGGCCCAGCACCCGCAGGTTTCCATCGATTTGGAAGAGCGGCTGAGTGATGAGATCGTGGGGCTGATCGCCGAGGGCGTGGGAGATCTCGGTATCGTGGCGGGCACGGTGGATACGGGCCAGCTCGAGACCTACCCGTTCCGCAGCGACCGCTTCGTTCTGGTGGTCCCGAAGGGGCACCCCCTCGCCGTCCGCCCGAGCATCGCCTTTGCTGAAGTCCTGGAGCACGACTTCGTCGGCCTCGACCGGGCGAGCGCCCTCCAGCGCTTCCTCTCCGGCAAAGCCACGCGCATCGGCAGACCCCTTCGGCTCAGGGTGCAGCTGCGCAGCTTCGATGCCGTCTGCCGCATGGTGGAGGCCGGCGTGGGCCTCGGCATCGTGCCCGAAACCACAGCCCAACGCGCCACCCGCACCATGGCGATCAGCGCGGTGACCCTGGACGACCCTTGGGCCGCCCGCGAGTTGACGCTCTGCATCCGCTCGATGAAAGACTTAGCCCCCTCGGCGCGGCAACTGGCGGAGCATCTGCGGCGGGAAGCCTAGCCGATCACGAGATTGGGAACTCGCCCTCCTCCCTCCTGCCTCCAAAACGCCGCAGGGAGGACCAAAATCCTCTTGGCGACGGCAGTTACGAAAATGCCGCGATAGACAGGAGGAACGAATGAGCAGGGTGAAGAGCATTAGTCTCATGACGGGTGCGGGCCTTCTGGCCCTGGCCCCTTTCGGCGCCCAGGCCCAGGGCACACCTGCCGACACGACCTTCTTCGTCACCAGCGTCGGATCGGGCAAGGGCGCGGATCTCGGCGGACTGGAGGGCGCGGATCGGCACTGCCAGACCTTGGCCGAGGCCGCCGGAACCCGCGGCAAGGTCTGGCGTGCCTATCTGTCCACCCAGGCCACCGGCGGCGCCGCTGCCGTCAACGCCCGCGACCGGATCGGCCGCGGTCCCTGGCAGAACGCCAAGGGCGTCGTGATCGCCAAGGATGTGGCGGATCTGCACAGTGCCAGCAACAACCTCAACAAGCAGACCGCGCTCACCGAGAAGGGTGAGGCGGTGAAGGGCCGAGGCGATACTCCGAACCAGCACGATATCCTCACCGGGTCGCAGCCCGACGGCACGGCTTTCGCAGGCGGCCAGGACATGACCTGTGGCAATTGGACGAAGAGCGGCGCCGAGGGAGCGGCCATGACCGGCCACCACGACCGCATGGGCCTCAATGAAGAACCGCCGGCCAAATCCTGGAATTCGTCCCACGCCACACGGGGCGGATGCAGCCAGGATGCCCTCAGGAGCACTGGCGGCGCAGGTTTGTTCTATTGCTTCGCGGCGAACTGATCAGGCTGCGAAATCGACCTGCGGCATGGGGATGCCGCGGCGCAGGCACGCGGCTTCCAGAGTGTTGCGCAGCAGGCATGCGATGGTCATGGGGCCGACACCGCCGGGAACGGGCGTGATGGCGGAAGCCACTTGGGCGGCCTCCGCATAGGCCACGTCGCCGACCACCTTGGTCTTGCCCTCGCCAGCTGCAGGGTTCGGTACCCGGTTGATGCCCACATCGATCACGATGGCGCCGGGCTTGACCCAGTCGCCCCGCACCATTTCGGGCCGTCCGACGGCGGCGACGAGAATATCCGCCTCGCGGCAGACCTCAGGCAGATCGCGGGTCCTGGAATGGGCGACCGTGACCGTGCAGCTCTGGGCAATCAGCAACTGCGCCATGGGCTTGCCGACGATGTTGGAGCGGCCCACCACGACGGCGTTGAGGCCGCTAAGATCCCGGCGCACCGACTGGATGAGCAGCAGGCAGCCGAGCGGCGTGCAGGAGACGAGGCCCGGCACGCCGGTCATCAGCTTGCCCGCATTGATGGGGTGGAAGCCGTCCACGTCCTTCGCCGGATCGATCGCCTCGATCACCTTCTGCGCATCGATCTGCTTCGGCAGCGGCAGCTGGACGAGAATGCCGTCCACCGCCGGGTCGGCATTGAGCTGCGCGACCAGGGCGAGAAGCTCCGCCTCGCTCGTGGAAGCTGGCAGCACATGCTCGAAGGAGCGCATGCCCACTTCCACGGTCTGGCGGGCCTTGTTCTTCACATAGAGCTGGCTCGCCGGATCCTCGCCGACGATCACCACGGCAAGTCCTGGCGTCACGCCCTGGCCCGACAGGTCCCTCACCGCGTTGGCGATGCGGGCGCGCAGCCCCCCCGCATAGGCTTTTCCATCGATGATCGTGGCGGTCATGGGCTAACGTCCTGTCAAAGCAGCGATGTCCTTGGCGAGGGCTTCTCCCTCGCCGGCAATCAGAAAGGTCTTCAGCCGGGCGGTCGCGCCCGCCTCTAGGCTCACGGCGGAGGCCGGAAGCCTCAACGCCTTGGCGAGCAGTCGCCTCACGCCCTCGTTGGCGGCCCCATCCTCGGGCGCGGCCCGCACCCGAATCTTCAGGACCAGCTTGCCATCGGAGAGCGCCTCCACCCCGTCGATGGCATCTCGCCGGCCTTTTGGAGTCACGCGCACGCGGACCTCAAGACCATCGGGGCGGATGCGCCAGGGCCTGTCTGGCATGCGTTAGAGAGCCCAACCAGGAACCTGGTACTTCAAGCGATCCAGGATGTTCTGGATGAAGATGATCAGGAAGATGAGAAGCACGGGAGAGATATCGACCCCGCCTAAGTTCGGCAGGATCTTGCGGATCGGCCGCAAGGCGGGCTCGGTCACTGCATCCAGGAAGCTCCAGATCGAGCGGACCACGTCGTTGCGGGTGTTGACCACATTGAAAGCTACGAGCCAGCTCAAGATCGCCGAGGCGATGATCAAATAGGTATAGAGCTGCAGGGCCAGTTGGATGACGGTAATCAGAGAACTCATGGGAGACCTGTCAGGATCGGGCGTTGCTCATGTAACCTTCCAAGCGGGACTGAACAACCCGTGAGGCCCGCAAAAGCAGCTCCCTCCGCCAAAAGGCGGTCTTCCGCCGCCCTATCGCCGATTGACAGACCGAAGCGAGGGGGCCTAAAACTCAGCCCGCTTGGTCTAAAAAGCGACCGGGGCTGTAGCTCAGATGGGAGAGCGCTGCAATCGCACTGCAGAGGTCAGGGGTTCGAATCCCCTCAGCTCCACCAATATCTTCAATGACTTAGCCCATTGGGGCCCAAATCCAGCTCGATACGGGTAAGCAATAGGTAAGCAAGCGGGGCAAATTCACCGAGTCGGTAGAGAGCAAAGAGGCTCGATGGATAAACTTGAAGTTGCTCGCCGCCAGTTGGGTACGGCCTTAGCCTTGTACCTGGACGATTTGGACCCTGTTTCGGTCCACTCACTCGCAAGCGCTGCCTGTGAGTTGTTAGAACACTTGGCCACCAAAGCTGGCAAAAGGCCGCTCAACCACTACATTCTGCCGGTTTTTCCTGGATACAAGCCATCAGACCTGCGCCGCATCCAGCATGAGTTCTGGAACGCGTTCAAGCATGCGCTCCGACCCGACCAAGAGACAGAGCGAGACGACAGCCCGCTTCTCGCCAACTTCAGCGATGCGGATAATGACCACCGTCTATTCGTTGCTTGGTACGATTATGCCAACGCGGCGCAACGGCTCCCAATAGAGGCATCCATATTCCAGATTTGGTACATGTGCCTCTATCCTGATGTGGTGGGCATTCACCTTCCCTCAGGGATGATTGACGAGTTCTTTCCGGATCTTCCCAAATACGACCGAGCTTTACAAAAGCAGGCATTACGAAAGACAATTGGGGTGCATCGGGCGTTATTGGACCCAAACGATCCGACAATTGAGCACGAGCCGCTCATTCATTCTCGGTAGACTCCAAGCCTGCCATAGAACCGCAACATCCGCTCATAGCACTCAACAACACGGCGCCCGGCCTTCTTGCGAGTGCATTCCCGGTCGAACGTCGTAAAGGGGCGCCGTTCCCATTTAAGCAGCCTTCTTTCCTAGGTGGGTTTCGTGTATATTCAGTGATGACTTCGGTTCGCTAGTTGTAGGCTGCTCAGAACTAGGGAGGCCCTTCATGGCCAGCAGAAAGCAGTCCCCAAATCCGAAGCAGGCAGGATTACCACTCCTAGAACGCGGCGGGTCAGGGCTCTCCCAAGCGGACCCGACACCACAATTCACTTTGAAGGCGACAAACTCGCAGTGGTGGTGTTCAAACCTACCGGAGGCGGTGCGGGCGGGATCAAGAGGCCCAAGATCGATATCTGCAAGTGCACAAAGACAGTGTACAAATGCAAGACAGACGAAGAGGGCAACACCATCTGCAAGGAAGAATGTACTGAGTGGGATTGTAAGACGATAGAAGCGGCGCTTTAGGCACCGCTCCCATTTTCACCTTAAGCAGCTGCCCGGCGTCCCCTCTCGCGCTGTGCCAATAGCGCCATTAGCTCTCCCGGCCTTCTCGCGCGAACTTGCCCTGCGGTTCGCCGACAATGCTCTTGGCTAAAGCACTTCCGCACGCTGTCCGGCGCGCGGATCACTCCATTTCGATCCGCACCCTCGCGAGGAGGGCGACCGGATGGGAGATAGTCAAACGGAACCATGATCCCGTTTCGATCCACGCCCTCGCATCCCCTGCATGTTATCGGGTTCGGCACTAAGTCAGGCGCCGAAAGCCTTCCATAGAGTGCGTAATTCGCGGAAGCCCATTTTTGGAACGCTCAAGGCGAGCATTTTAGAGCAGCACTTGCATCAGGATCGCATAGCTCACGCCGGTAAGCGTCAGAACAAGGGCCAGGATGGCGGCAGCCTGCCTCTCGAACCGATCAAGCGCGGCGTGAGCATCCTTGACCCGGGCGCGACGCTCAGGATTCGGATCGCTCATCCAGCCTCCGCTGCATTGGATCCCGAGATGCCATACAAACGACGCAGTACGCCCGAAGATCCAACCCATCATGTCGGGATCCAACGTGACTGGCGACTGGTCGCCAATCAGCACAGCGCCGCGTGACGGCACGCCCGTGATCCTCTGCTTGGTTGAGGACAAGACCCCACCTGCTCTCCCGCTGACGGCGGGGTTTTGGACGAGCAGCCTTCAGGCAGGGGTCAGCTATTGGCAACTCTTTGGCGATCCACCGCGCTTCTGCTCTGATCGGCAGATCCGGGGGTGGAAGCCGCTTCTTCGCGATTGAGACGATCATCCGCGCAATGAGCAGAAACGCGCACTTATGGAACAAAGGGCATCGGTGAAGACTGCACCTCTTGCGAGGCAAAGCACCGCCTCCGGAAATCATCAGGCGGGTGCGCTAATGGTCCCGTTCAGGAGAGGCGGTGTTTGTCCATTACTCGAACCGCTTGCCGCCGTTGTCACCGCCCGGGAACACTCCTCCGGTTGCTCCACCACCCGGGAACGCTTTGCCGCCAGAACCGGCGATTGCGTCCGAGTTCATGCTGGTCGACAGCAACACGGTCACCGTGGGAGGCGTCAGTACCGCAAACCTGCCGGCTTTTTTCAAAAAATCACGGCGGGCCTGATCCTCAGCCGACAAGGCTTCTGGGGATTGTTTATCGGTCATGGTGCACCTCCAGCATCGGATACAAGTCTACCATTGTTGATGCTATCGGTTCCGATACTAAGATGCTAAAAGGAGAGGTTCTAATGGTGTAATCCTTTGGGACTAAACTAAAGCCCTCGGCTTTATCGCGAGCTTCCGAAAAGTACATCCTGGAGTAGAGCGATAAACGCACGCCCTCGATCTGATATAGCTCGAAAAAATATTCCCGTAGGGGCAAACACGGGCCCAAGGGCCGCGCTCACAATCAAACCAGGACCTGGGCGCGGCCCTCTTCATGAGCACTCTGGCTTCCTTGCCTGCGTGCGAGACGATTGTCCGCGAATTTCGCGGCGCCCTTTATGGAACAGCGAGCGAGCCCTCCGGCATTAACGGAGATTGTTCGCAAGTGCCGGAGCACCCATGCCTCGCTTTTTCTTCGACATCCATGATGGCAAGAACTTCACGCCTGACCGTCAAGGGGTTGAACTGGAAGACCTAGAAGCGGCCAAGGATGAGGCCAAGAAGGCCCTCCCCGACATGGTGAAAGACGAAATGCCGGACGAGGACCGGCGCGACTTTACCGTCGATGTCAAGAACGTGGCCGGACAGATAGTCTGGCGAGTTACGCTTTCGCTGGTCGTGGAAAGCCCATCCCAAGGCTCACCAGCTAATACCTGACAGAGGGCCGCGAATTTCCGAGAGTCCCTTCCTGGAACAGCGCCGCAACCGAGATCGAGGCTCGCGCCGGGTCTTGGCAGCACTCAGACCTTCGAACCTGCTCAAGGCCCACATCAACGGTGGTAGAAAGGTGGTAGAAAGAAGCCTTGAAGGGCTGATCTGCCACGCATGGCATGAGGTCGGCGCACCCCCTACAGGCAGTGATCCTGCCCTGAGCGTTGCAGCGCACCACATTCCGACTATGGCAACTGCGAACACAGGACCACAGCCGCGCTGGCGGCGGTGATCGCAGTCGCGACGAGCCCGACATCCAGCGGCGTCCATGGCACCGCTGCAAGATCCAGAAAACGCTTCAGCAAGACTGGGCCCAGCAGATCAAATTAGCCCGTTCAACGTCCTCCGGAGCGAAAGGTTGCGGCGCACCATAGCGAAAGGTTGCGGTGCAGCAACCAATGCGAACGCCACCCTGATTGGACGCAAGCCGACCTCGCTCAGGTGACAGGCCTAAGCGTCGTGACCATTCGCGCTTTCGAGAGAGGCGGAGAAATGCGGGACAGCAACCGCATGCTGTTGCTGCTCTCATTCGAAAAGGCTGGCCTTCAATTCATCCCCGAGAATGGCGGCGGTGCGGGTGTTCGCTTTAAGGAGAAGAAGGAGACGCCATGACCGATGAACTGCCCAAGCAGGCCGCCATGTGCGCCCTGGAGACCGGCATCAAAGTCGCCGAGGACGGCGAGTTCGTCCAGGCCGCTCGGCTTTGCCCCTATGGACGAACAACCGAAGCGCGCCGATATTATGCGAACGAAACATGAACAGAAGGAGCGGGCTCATGACCGATAAGCGGCCCGTGGGACGACCGAGGGTTCTGACGAAAGTCTTGAAGGCGGAAATCTGCGCCCGCATCGCCAACGGCGAAACGATCCGCCAGATCACCGCCCTCAGCCACATGCCGACGCACACGACGCTGTTCAAGGAGGTGCGCGAGGATCGCGAGTTTGCTGCACAGTACGCGCAGGCGCGTGAGATCCAGCTGGAGCGAATGGAGGACGAGTTGCTCGAAATCGCCGACAGCCCCCGTTACGAGCCGCAGCAGGCCAGGGTCATGATCGACACGCGCAAATGGATCATGGCCAAACGCATTCCGAAGAAATACGGCGAGAAGGTCGAGCAGACGCTCAAGGGCGACGCCGAAGCGCCGGTGCAGGTCGAGACCACCTACCGCTACGTGGTGGTCAGGCCCGAGGCCAAGGCGTGACGGCGTTCGAGGACATCGAAATCGCCGAGAGCATGCTGCCACTCCTCGGCGAAGCGCGCTACAAGGCGGCCTACGGCGGCCGGGCCGGGATGAAGAGTCACTTCTTCGCCGACCAGGTTGTGCTGCGGGGGCGCAAGCAGCGGCTGCGCGTCGCCTGCATCCGCGAAATCCAGAACAGCCTCAAGGAGAGCGTGCGTCAGCTCATCATCGACAAGATCGAGCGCCGCTCCCAGCCCGGCGAATGGACTATCACCGACAGCGAGATGCGGCACAACCGGACCGGCACCCTGATCATCTTCAAGGGCATGCAGTCGTTCAACGCCGACAACATCAAGTCGCTGGAGGGCTTCGACATCATCTGGGTCGAGGAGGCGCAGACCCTGTCCGCGCGCTCCTTGCGCATCCTGCGCCCGACGGTGCGCAAGGAGGGCTCGCAGCTCTGGTTCTCGTGGAACCCGCGTCATGACACCGACGCGGTGGACAGGTTCTTCCGGGGCCAGGAGCCGCCGCCCGGCACCATCCTCGTCGAGACGAATTGGCGCGACAATCCCTGGCTGTCGCCGGAAATCCGGGCCGAGATCGAGCACGACTTCAGGGTCGATCCCGAGATGGCTCACCATGTGTGGGACGGCGGCTACGAGATCATCACCGAGGGCTCCTACTATGCCAGGCTCATCGCCCAGGCCGAGCGCGAAGGCCGCATTGGCGACTTTCCTTACGACCCTGCTTATCGGCTGCGCACTGCTTGGGATATTGGCGTCGACGACTACACGGCGGTCTGGTTCATTCAGGACAACGGCATCTACCGGTGGGTCGTCGACTATTGGGAAACGAGCGGAGACGGACCGCAACAGGTCGTCGAAGCTGCTCTCCCTGAGCTGCTCGCCGACCCTGCACTGACGCGGGCCAACTTGGTCAGCCTGGGCCGCGAGACCGCGTTCAAGTACGAACGCCATTTCCTGCCGCACGACGTGATGGTTCGGGAATGGGGCGCGGGTGCCAAGGAGCGATGGAAGACGCTGAAGGAACTCGGCGTTTGGCCGCTCCATCCCGGCGTCCAGCAGCCGCCTGAGGAGCGCATCAACGCTACGCGCAAGCTGCTGCCGTTGACCCGCTTCAACAACACGCGCCGGGTGCAGACGGGTCTGTCCCGCCTGCGCCGCTATACGCGCAAGTTCCACGAGCAGATGGGCGTGTGGCAGGGACCGCAGCACGACATCAACTCGCACGGGGCCGACGCCTTTGGCGAGTACGCCGTCAACTGCGGCATCATCCCCATGGTCGAGAGAGTCAAGGCCCAGCCCAAGGCGCAGAATCTGACCTATGAGGCCCGGCAGATGCCGGACGGCACCGTGCGCGTCGTGTCCAACATGTCGATTATGGACATCGTCAACGCCCGCTTGAAGGGTAAGAGACGGCGCTAATCGTCCGAGGAAAGTGTGATGCTCGCACCCTTGAGATGGCGGTTGAGCGTCCTGGCCAGGATCTCCGCTTCCTCGATAGTGGTGCCCTCGCGCAGCCTCAGGGAGAGGAGCCCATCGCCCAGCATAGGGATGGTCTCGCCGGTCGGCTCCAGAACGAGAAACGGGTGGCCGTACTCGTGTTCCTTGACGATGGCCTTGTACTCGCCGTGCTCGGTTCGTGCCTTGATGCCCTTGCCGTGAAAAGCTCGCGCCATAGTCTAAGCTCTCTTGAAAGCAAACGTTCTGAAACAATCATATCGAATAAACATCGGGATGCTGCAGACCCTGCCGCCGCGACGAAGTGATCCGGCGGATGACGCCAGCAACGACTGCATGGTGAAGGTGTAGAGAGGCGGAACGGCAATCGCGGTTGCAGACCACGATCATATCAGCCGCTCCCGTGCCTGCATCGAGATGCGCAAGTGGATTAAGTCGAAGCGCGCGCCGAAGAAGTACGGTGACAAGGTCGCGGTCGACAACACGCACCGGGTGAAGACGGTGAGTTTGTGGCCCGTCCGGTGATGGGCGTGGTCCACTTCCGCTCGTCGGGGAAGGGGCAGGAGCCGCCAGAGTACGACAGCTCCGTGACGCCATGGCCTGCGGTACAGCGCCCTGGATAAACGGGCGATCCGAGAGTCATCCTGATCCAGGGCACGGTCCGGATTTCCGGGTGCAGAGTGGATTCAGGTTCAATCACCTCAGCGGATGCGAATGTCCGAGAGAGTACCGTCAGCAGACGTCCACTCAACCGTGCTTAGAGGCCGCCTTTGACCCAATCCGGAAGTTGGGCATGGATCGATTGTGCTTCATGAACGACCCGCCTGCAGCATCGCCCTAGCGTGCTGACCCCGCTACAGACTCTGTCAGACCTGCTGAGGCTGGCGAATGTGCAGGGCAATAATCTTTTTCAGTCGAGCAACATCTCGATCCGAGAGAGCTCCGATCATCGCATGGTGCTCGCGGCTCGACTGCTCGACGCGTGCTCGCGTGCTCCATTGCCCTGCCAGGGCTGACGACGTTCGGCCGCGGAGTTCCGTAACAAGGCTCAGAAGCTCCGGGTTCGAGCACAGGCCGAGGAGCTCACGGTGGAAGGCGAGGTTCGCCTCATATTGATCCAGGATGGTTCCGTTGAGGATAGCTTCGTCGAACTGCCGCGCCCGATCGCGGATCCGCTCAATCGCAGCAGGTGTCGCACGAGCCACAATGCTGTCAACGGCTGCCATTTCCAGGATGACGCGAAGCTCAAGGATGTGAGCGGTCTGGTCACCATCCGGCAGGAAGACATGGTAGCCGCGATTGGGCACGTGCTGCACCAACCGCTTCTGAGCCAGATAGTCCAGGGCGCGCCGGACATCGGGACGCCCATAACCGTAACGCTGTTCAAGATCGATCTGCTTCAGCCACATGCCCGGCGCAAAGACCCCGGAGCGCACATCGCGGGCGATCGCGTCTGCAAGATCCATCCAGGGCTTCTTCAGCGGTGCATCCATTATCGTGTCCATCGTGGCTAACCCTGTCCTATCCGAGGCCACAACCAGGCGCTGCCCGATCTTTAGACGCAGCTTGAGCCAGTCGCCAAATCAAATAGCAGCTGTCCTCTTGCATCGCCGCAGCTGACGTGCATGATATTGGCACCAATTTTGGTGAATATTCAACTGCCTTCGTCTCGGGCCAGTTCGGCTTCCGACTAGGCGTAATGCTGAGCTGTGGAGGTCGGATCTTGCCTGCAAAAAACTCCCCGGACATCTGGGATCTGGTTGAGGCCAAGCGCGAGGCGTTCTTCGCCCTCAGCGACCGCATCTGGGAGATGCCAGAGCTGAACTACGAGGAGTTCCGCTCTTGCGCCGAGCACACTGCAATGTTGGAGCAACAGGGCTTCCGGGTGACGGGTGGAGTGGCGAACATTCCGACCGCCGTCATGGGAGAGGCGGGCGAGGACGGGCCGGTCATCGCGATTCTGGGCGAGTACGATGCCCTCCCGGGCCTGAGCCAGGAGGCCGGAATTGCCGAGCAGAGACCGGTCGTTCCGGGCGGAAACGGTCATGGCTGCGGGCACAACCTGCTCGGCAGCGGGTCGCTCATGGCTGCGACTGCGGTGAAGGATTATCTGGAAGCCCACGGCCTGAAGGGCCGCGTTCGCTATTATGGCTGCCCGGCCGAAGAAGGCGGCTCCTCCAAGGGCTTCATGGTTCGGGCCGGCGTCTTCGACGACGTGGATATCGCGATCTCCTGGCATCCGGCGCCTTTTGCAGGCGTCAACAATCCGATTTCTCTCGCCTGCAACGAGATCAATTTTCATTTCACGGGCCGTGCCTCTCACGCGGCGGCCTCGCCTCATCTGGGCCGGAGCGCACTTGATGCGGTCGAGCTCATGAACGTGGGCGTGAACTACATGCGTGAGCATATGCCGAGCACGGCCCGCATTCACTATGCCGTCACGGATACGGGCGGTTCGGCCCCGAATGTGGTGCAGGCCAATGCAACGGTGCGCTACCTGATCCGGGCTCGCGACCTGCCGGAGATGCAGGGGTTGCTCCGGCGCGTGAAGAAGATTGCCGAAGGTGCCGCGCTGATGACCGAGACGAGCGTACGCAGCGAGATCGTCAGCGGCGATGCCAACCTCGTCGGCAACACGCCGCTCGAGCAGTTGATGCATCGGAACCTGGAGAGGCTTGGACCTCCGGTTTTCGACGAGCAAGACAGGGCCTTCGCAGCGAAGATCCAGGAGACATTGACGGACGAGGACATCAAATCCTCCTTCGCCCGCTTCGGGCTGAAGCCCCGGGTGGGCGTCCCGCTCTGCGATACGATCTTCCCGCCCGAGAGCGGGGATGGAACACTCGTGGGCTCCACCGACGTGGGCACCGTCAGCTGGGTAGTTCCCACCGTGCAGATGCGCGGAGCGACCTACGCCATCGGGACGCCGGGTCATTCCTGGCAGCTCGTGGCACAAGGAAAAGCTCCTGCGGCCCATAAGGGCATGGAGCATGCCGCCAAGGTCATGGCCGGCACGGCTGTCGATCTTTTCCGTGATCCGGCTCTGATCGAAGCGGCCCAAGCCGATTTCCACGAGCGGCTGGCGGGGACGCCTTTCGTCAATCCGATCCCAGATGATGTCGATCCGCCGATCCCGACGAAGACGAGCCGGGCTGAATCCGTCGCGTCTTGAGAACCCCATCTCCATTCGAACCCACCAGTCTTGAGCGTGATGGGCGCTCATCAACAATGATCAACAGAGGGAAATTTATGAAGACCATCAGCAAGATCCTGGCACTCGCAGTCGCCGGTGCGACGCTCGCACTCGGACCGGTCGCGACGGCGCAGGAAAAGACCTGGACGAAAGTGCGCATTGCAACCGAAGGGGCATTCGCGCCGTGGAACTTCACCAAGACGGACGGCACGCTCGATGGCTTCGAGATCGAACTGTACCAGGATCTCTGCAAGCGCATGAAGGTCGAGTGCACGATCGAGGCGCAGTCCTTCGATGGCATGATTCCTGCGCTGAACGCCGGCAAGTTCGACGCGATCATGGCCGGCATGTCGGCGACCGCCAAGCGCGAGGAGGTGATGGCCTTCACCCAATCTTATGGGACCACGGGCCAGACCTTTGCGGTGCTGAAGTCGAGCCCTCTCGTCAATCTGCCTGACAAAGAACAGGTGTTCTCGCTCGCGACCAACGAGGCTGGCGCCGCTGCAGAAATCGAGAAGCTGAAGCCGTACCTGAAGGGCAAGACCATCGGCGTGCAGGGCTCGTCGATTGCCGCGAACTTCCTTGACAAGTACCTGAAGGATACTGCCGAGATTCGCGAGTACAAGACCACGGAGCAGCACGATCTCGACCTCACGGCTGGCCGCATCGACATCATCATGGCATCGACGGCCTACCTGACCGGTGCAGCGGGGAAGCCCGAGAATGAGCAGATGACTCTCGCAGGTCCGCGCTTCCAGGGCGGCATGCTCGGTCGTGGCAGCTCTGTCGGCCTGCGCAAAGGCGACCCGGAGCTGAAGGCGATGTTCGACAAGGCCATCACCGAAGCGAAGGCAGACGGCACGATCGAGAAGCTCTCGACGAAATACTTCGGCTTCGACATCACGCCGCGCTAAGATTTGTGCACCACACATCCCGGAAGTTAGACTCGGAATGCCACCACAGCGCTGGAGCCACCGCTCCGGCGCTGTGACACATTCCCGGAAACGACACACGGGACGATGGAAAAATCGGCAGCCGATCAAGTCGGCCGAGCGACAACAGCATCTTGTGGCACTTCCCGGAAGGAGGCAGAAGGTCTGCTCACAATGGGCGCACCAGACCTTCCCAGAAGGCGGGGCGTCTGCTGCTTAGACCGGATGCGAACCTTTCTGCGCTTGATCGATCCGCCACTGCTATCGCCACATGCCCCGCATCTTCGCGCCGATGTCGACCCGAACATTTCTCGGCGTGGCGGGAGCAGTGATTGTCTCTGCCACAGCGACGGGCGTGAGGGCAGCAGGACGCTCCGTACCTATTCGGGATGAGGTGTCCCCAATAAGCGAGTGTGGTTTCCTGCTTGCCATTGTGAAAGCAATCGCAGGAGGCAACGGCCATGGCCGGTAAAGCGCGCATGAGACCCTCATTCAAGAAGCACACCCGCCGCTACAAGGAGATCATTGCCCTTGCCAAGACCCTCGAAGGGCAGAAGAACCTCGCCAAAAAGCGCCGCTACGCCAACCGTCACGGGTAGGCCGCACTCAAACGGCGCATCAGTGCATCCGCAGACGTCAGCCGCCTCCGAGAGCGACTAACGCAGGTCCTCTTCCGAGAGGGTGTTGGCGAGCGCCGCCGCCAGAGCGCGTGATGGGATGGCGGTCCGGGGCTGCTCGGCCACGCCGCCCGCGCGCATCAGCCGGGCGAGGTCGTTGATATGCTTGCGGCGCAGCGCCTGCGCGCCTTTGTTCGCGGCGTACCCGCCCGCCAGCGCCGCCCCTATGCTCACGGCCGTGTTCGGGTGATCGCTCAGCATGCCGTACCCGAGCGTGCCCAGGGTTCCGAGCTGGCCGGTCGTCCGCGTCGGCGAGAGGTGGCCAACGGCTTCGAGGATCGTTTCGGGAACCGTGCCGCGATAGGCCCGCACGGCTGCCGCCAGCTCGTCAGGCGTCAGGGTGTGACGCTGGATCAGGCTCTTGATCGCCTCCTTGGGCACGGGCTCGCCGAGCCGGTTCGCCTCCCTGATCAGGGCCTCCAGCTCCGTAAGCGCCGCCTGCGACGGAATGCTGCCGGGCGCGGGCCTGTGCATCAATGCATCGCCCAGCCGCTTGCCGAGCCGGGAAACGCCTTCGGACGCCTTTTGGCCTGTCGCACCCAGGCCCGCGCCGGTGACCGCGCCGAAGGTGAGATCCGCCGCCGACAGCCCATCGTCGTCATGCCCGGCCCCCTCCAACGCGCTAGAGACTACCAAGCCACATTTGCGTCAATGAGGCATCGCTTCCAAGAGGAAATTGCCGTTGCCCGCTACGGTTTTGACATCATCACGGGAGCATTCTGGCCACAGACCTTCAGGCAGCCTGAACTCCCGCCTCCGGTCTGGCATCGCGCAGGTTGCCATAGCCCCCATGCACCCAGACCCGATTGGCGGCATACCGCACCATCCGTGCAGCCTCGGCAAGTTCCGCGTCGGCCCGTGCCTGCGCTCGGCTCTCGACGCTCTCCAGTACCAGCATGACCTGACTGCGGTTCTCCGAGGGCAGGGCCGTGAGCGTCGCCTCCAGATCCGAGGGATCGCCAAGCGAAGGGGCCGTCTGCCGCGCCATCGCATAAAGCCGCTCCAGAATGATCGTGAAGGCCCTTGAGGTCTCGGGTCGGGTGGTCTGCGGAGATGTGTGCATGAGTACCCTTGCAGATTCTTGGCAGGCTGCGGGAGCAGCCGCTCTTCGTTGTTGTTGGTCGAGCCTGATGCGTCAGCTCGAGCCCACATAACGCCAAGGTTCCCGTCATGAAGGGGAAGCCTGCGTCCTCATTCAAGGGCCCGGCTCCATCGAGTCGAGACCGTTTACCCAATCTTGGAAAACGCAACGACCGTCCCCTCGTCTGGATCAGTCTCCTTCAGGGCGGCTGCGGCTCTGGCGGCCTGTGCCCGCGCGGCAGCGGATCGCACATAGGATACAAGCGTCTCGCTCGGGCAGGGCTTGGCCAAGAACGCGGCTCCGGGCGGGAGGGAGACCTCCCGCGGCCACTCACGACCGGAGGTGATCAGAATTTCAACCGTCGGCCAGTGCTCATGAGTCAGGCAAGCCAGCTCATAGCCGTTGATGCTTGGCGGCATCTCCACGTCCGAGAGCAGAACATCCACCGCAACTCCGGCGCGGAGAACGGTCAAAGCCTCTGCGGCATTGGACACTTCGATCACGCGAAAGTTGGCGTCCACAAGAATGTCAGCCGCAATCAGCCGCACCAGCGGCTCATCCTCAACCAGGAGAACAACACCCGCAAATGAATTGGTCACAGAGCAAACACGCCAAAGATGAGAGAAGCCAGGCCAGAACAGCAAAGCTCAACGCATTGGTCCGCCATTCGGTTCCGCCATTTGAAATGCAAGCCGTTTCTGCTCAATGGGCGGACCCACTATTCTGCCCCGTCAGAACACCCGACCCTCCCTCCCGCGAGAACCCACGGCGCAGCAGCCCGTTATCCGCACTGCAAGTTGCGTAAGGGGTCAACATGAGTGCAGCCTCGGTCACGGCTTTTCCACGCCGAACACCTCCCGCCATCCTGGTGGTCGAAGATGAAGTTTTAGCACGGGCCCTCATCTGCGATGAACTGCGGGCACATGGCTTCAAAGTGCTGGAGGCGAGTTCCGCTGTCGATGCCATCACGGTGCTCGACAGCGTGCGCGTTGATCTTCTGTTTGTCGATGTGCACCTGCCGGGCCCGCGGAACGGGCTGGACGTGGCCCGTCACGTGCAGGCCCGCGGCATGCCGGTTCAGATCATCCTCACCTCAGGTAAGTCCGAGGCCAGCGCGATCCCGGATCTCGATGAACTCGGGCTGTTCATCCGCAAACCCTATCTGATCTCGCGGGTGCTCGACCTGGTCAGCCACAGCCTCAACTGGCCGGAGATGCCCAGGAGCTGAGGTCGGGAACCAAGGTCCAAGCGTGGCGATTAGCCTTGCATGAGCCCTGCATCATCCAACCTAACTCCTCAATCCGACACTCCGCTTCACACCGTTCTCGTGGTCGAGGACGAGGTTCTGGTCCGCATGGTCATTGCCGATTACCTGCGTGAATGCGGCTACCGAGTCTATGAGACTGTGAATGCCAGCGAGGCGTTGGCCGTGCTGCAATCGCCTGAGGTGTCGATCGATATCGTGTTCAGCGATGTCCAGACGCCGGGTGACATGGACGGGTTCAGGCTGGCCCGCTGGGTCCGGGCCAACAAGCCCGGCGTGCAGGTGGTTCTCACCTCCGGGGTCGAGCGTTCGGCTGAGATTGCGTCGACGCTCTGCGAGGCGGGCCCGTTGCTCAAAAAGCCATACCCGCCGCAGGACGTGGTTGATCGTATTAGGCAGCTGGTTGCCAAAGCCAAACGCTCCTGATGAGCGCAAGGCTGCCATTGGCAACAACGTTCTCCACCCTGATGTTATTGCCCAGGGTGACGATGCGGCCTTCTTCGTTGCTCGCGCGAAGCTGAACTACAAGTTCAGCACGTACTAAGACCCGTCGCGTCTGCGACCGAAAAGGCTCGGGTTTCCCCGGGCCTTTTTATCATCATGCGGTCACCTTGATTGCCCCGGACACCTTACCGGCATGTTGCTGCTAGCAGGCGGCGAAGGAGTTGCTGAGGCGAAGAGGCCGCCGATCGATCGTTCTCAATCTCTGCCGTGAGCCATCTGGGGCCAGGGCGGGGCAGGATGGGCGAACAGCTCAGTCTACCTCTTGCATCCCCTTTTGGCGATGAGTCTGCTTGGGGAAGACCAGCCTGACGTGGACCCTTCTCCTGGCGGACATGCGGTCCAGTCTGTCCTTGATCACCTGGGCCGTCTCAGAATCAATGCTCCGGATCTGCTCGATACGGTGAGCCAAGGCCTTGAGCTGCTTGAGGCTCGTAATATGGGCATCTTCAAGAGCTTTCCAGGCGCTCACGGGCAGGCGCAGACCATCGAACAGATCGTCAGGGTTCTTGGAGCAGCTTTGTGGCATCGAGTTCGCCTCCTGGCCGCGGGTGAGACTTACCGGGGCAGCTGGTGCTGTCCTGATTGACGAAGAGTTATCTGAAGGTGACGGAGGTCGAGTGAGACTATCGTCCCTTTGCAGGATCAGGATCAACGCATCTGCCGGGGTACCCCTCAAGGGAGACACACACTGGAGTTCGTCTGCATCGGTGTCAGCTGAGTTGTCAGTTCACTTTGGAGCCCACCACGCTCCCGGCTGATGAGCCGGGAGCGTGTGCTTGTTGGGACTCAACCGGCGTTTAGGCCACGCGGCTGAGGCGCTGGGCCGTCTTGTCGGTCTGAACCGTCACAGTGCGTGTAGCCTCATCGGCCATCTGGATGGTGAGCTCGGCAATCCGGCGGCTGTTGTCGAGGGTCTGTTCCAGGTTGTCCCGGATGAGAGAACTCTGCAGCGCGAGAAAATCTGACAGCGACCGGCAGCGCGCGAGCTGGCCTAAGCCGTCCAGATTCGTCTGCCACCGTTTCTGGCTTCGCTCGACGCATTCGCGGGCGACATCCTGGACGCCACGGGCCAGCACCGTGCCGGATTGGGCGACGGCACGGAGGTTCTCCGAGGTCTGTCCCGTCAGGTTCTGACCATCGCCGTCGGGAAGGCCGAAGAGCTGCATGGCTTGCTGGATGGCCTGGTCTGTCGAGCGGCGGGTCATCTCCGAGACTGCATTAAGGCTGTTCTGGAGCGTCTCCTGCATGGTGCGGGCCATGGTCTGGGCTCCTTCTGCTCCGGCCCGCACCGTCTCGGTCACGCCGTCCGCCACCAGCTGGACGGTTTCGACCTGCTCGCGGGCGCGTCGGGCCTCCGCCCGCTTGGCTTCCTCAAAGTTCGCCATCTCATCCTCCACTTTCTCGACTACGGCGTGGGCCTCTTCGTCGCTCAAGACCTTGAGCACAGCAGGCAGCAGCTCCCTCTTGTCGTCGCGGATATGCTGCTGGAACACCTTCCTCAACTCGGCCACTCTGCCAAGGAAGGCACCGCTGTTCTTCGGCATGCGCTCCAGCTCGGCCAGGAGCGCACTGGTGTTCTCATTGTCTGCGGCGGCCTCCCGTACGAGATCCTGCATCCCGTGCCGTCGCAGGATCGGAAACAGGTGTTCTTCCTGAAGGCTCGCCAGGAGCTGCAGCTCCTCCTTCAGGTCTGCGAGCAGCCGCTCGCGGGCTTTGACCGCATTGTCGGACGTGGCGAGGAGCTTCTCAAACAGCTCATGCGCCTTGTCCGGTGGGGCCTGGCCGAATCGTGGGTTCGTCATTGTCCCTCGCAAGCTATCGAAGAGAGGATCTCAAGCACTGCAGCTTGGACCTGCTGTGACACTGGAATGTCGCTAGTACCAAAACGCGCTACACACGCCGCTTGGGCGGACGAGGCAACAAAGCATTCCTAGGCACCGACCGCTTCGTTGCGCGTCCACTCGCTACTGGTCTTGAAGGGCACTCGCCCCCAAGTTCGGCCGCGCTGAGCGACCTGTCCTTGGTTTTATTAACGCAGGTTAATTCATCGACAGCGCCTGATGTTCCACCGATTTCATTCGGCCAAGCCGAAGGCTGCTCCGTCAGCGCCCAGGTGCTCGATATCCTAACCGCTACGCGCAGCCCGCCAGTCGGTCCCGCTGAGCTTCCGATTAATCAGACCCCTCAGGAGACTCTCCAAGCGCGATTAACTGCTGAAGGCTACAACCCCGTCCCAGCAGGCGCTAAAAGCCTGCCAGTGGACTCGGCAGGCGCTTTGGAAGGCATGTGCGTTTCGGCGGCAGGTCAGACGGATTGATCAGCGCAGGGCAGCCGCACCTGAGCATACGCTGCACGGCGCTGCTGGCGTGTTCCTGTCATGCCCATGCTCATCTTTTCCTTGCCTCTGCTGCTCCGGCTTGGCGTCTGAAGACCCGCCCATCCGAGAGAATTGCAGCCGTCTCCGTGAGGGAGACAACCGCTGCCCCCTTCAAGGCCCACGCCAACCCGTCTGCGGCGAACAGGTCGGCGGAATACCAGCCAAGCGCGGCGGCTTCGCGCCCGAAGCTGTCGAAAAACCGCCCGGCATCATCAATCGCCAGATGCCACTCCTCGATCGCGCGGCCTGCCGGGCAGCCCATCTGAAAGGCCGCAAAGGCGAGCGCGAAGACAGGCGGGACGCCGCCCTCGATCTCAGCCATCGCCGCGCGTTCCTCCAGTTTCAACTCCCACTCTGCTTCGCAAAATGCGGATTTGGGTTGAGGGTCTGCGACACTTGCGACGGTTGCGACACTTTGGGGGGTAGCAGGGTCAACCGTCGCAAGTGTCGCAAGTGTCGCAAGGGTGGATCGGGATTCCGCGATTTTGAAACGGCGGTAGGCCATGAGGATCACGCCTCCCTCATGAGGTGCAACCTGCGGGGGCGAGGCGAGATATCCACCACCCAGCCATGGTCCTTCAGGATCGCAAGAGCTTCTTCGGCCTTATTCTTCGTGCGGACCGGCGCTGGGCCACACCGGAGGATCTCACGAAAGTCGATGACGTCTTCGCCGCGCTCGCGTAGCCAATCGAGCAGCTGTTGCGCGACCTTGAGCCGTGGATCGGTGCGGGCGGCCCGCTGAAGCCGCAATGCCTCGGCCACATACCAATCGGCGAGCGTCAGGGCGGCGTGCATCGCAGGCGTGCCGATCTCGGTGGCCTGACGATCCGCGACAATCGTCAGCACGCCTGCGATCCGGGCCGCGTGCTCAGCAGACTTCGCGGCAAAGTCCTGGATCGGCCGCAGGTCGCGGCCCGGCCCGCACTGGCTTTCAATATGGTCATGGAAAGAGCGCCAGGCGGCAGCGGCCTCTTCGGTCATCCGTAGCACTCGAGGTGCAAGCTCGTTGCTGCACCCCTCGGCAAGCGGCCACGGAGCCTCAAGGATCGACAAGATGCGAGCGGCATAGGCACGGATCGCGGCATCGTCCTCCGGCAACGGGTCGCGGTACAACCGCGTGCCCGCGATACTCTCGGGTGCGGCGACCAGCACGCGCGACAGGAGCCCCTGATCCCGCAGGAGCGGATCGGACAGGAACTGCGCAGCGGCCTCATGCTGCACCATTAGGTGCATCGAGAGGCGGCGGCCGACGAGAATGCTGACACCGTCGAGCGAGCGAATGCGCTTGATCGGATGGCCGTCCCAGATTTCGGAATAAGCAGCGGCTGTCCGGAGCCGGTTGTCCTGAGACATGCCATGCCCTCCGATGAACTGCCCACCTTCGGCAGTGAAGATGCCGAGTGCCGCTGGCGCTGCCGCCCACGCCTTGACCAGGCCTTCGATCGTCGGCTCTGGCACTGTCAGGAACGGATATAGAGGCATCTCGGGCTCGGGGCCGAGAGCCGTCAAAGCCGCCTTCCGCGCCTCGAAGTCCATGTTCTTCGCGTTCTCGATCTTCCGCTTCTGCGCGCTGTAGGCTGCGAAGGCGATCGACCAGGCTTGATTGGCGCTCTCGTGCTCTTCCTTCAGTGTCTTCTCGCGCCTGCGGATCGGCCAGAGGGCTTCGTTGTCGGCCGTGGATTTTCGATCGCCGGAAGCAGCGATGGTCACCAGGAAGAGCGACAGCGGCCGCGTCTGCCCATACGGCAACAGCACATCGGCGTGCGCTTGGGCGGCCAGAGCGGCCGCCGCGAGCACCGCCTGCCCGGCGATTGCCTCCGGCACTTGCACCTTGCGGGCAATGGCTCTGGCTGCGGGCGCAAGGACCGGGCCGAGAGCCTCGATCGGGTAGCGCTCGGCGGGAGGCAGCAGCGGGAACAGCGGGATCGGACCATCGCTCGGAGCCGATGCCCGCCCGGCTCCGAGCGCGCCATTCGCGTTCTCCCGCTTGCGGGCGCGAAGGATATTCAAGTCGACATAGTCGGTATACTGGTCCATTTCAGGCGACCTTTTTAAAGGATGAGGACGGGATGAGGATGCGCGGCTTCGGGCGAGTCAGGATCTGATCCAGCTCTTCACCATGCGCTTCGTCTTCAACGCTGAGCGGACCGGCGTCGTCGAGGTAGTGCGCCGCCGCTGCCGGGCGGACCACGCAGATGCCCCGGCGGCGCGCCTTCAACCACCCGACCGGCGAGCGATGCACCTGCAAGGCACCGTGCTCATCCAGGCGCGGATCGTAGATCGTCTCCTCGCCGAGCGCCCAGGCCCTCCCGAGCCACGAGGCGAGCTGGCCGCTGGCGGGCGACCAAGCCACGATGTCGACCGCCTCGTCCCATCGATTGGTGATGAGAAACAGGAAGGCGTGGACGCCTTTCTCGTCATAACGATGATGATGGTGCACGAACTCGAAACGATCCCCGTCGAAGTACACGTCGCTTGTGGCGACCGGAAAGGGACCGGCGAGCGCATCGGGCGGAATACCGAGACGCTCCAGGTCCTCGACCTCACGCGGCGTCAGGGTGCGGCAGGCGTTGAACGTGCCGATGATTGGATCGGGGGAGAAGACGTTCATCACTCGCCCCCGTCCCGCGAAATGCGCGGAGCGACAGCCTCACGGTCGCGGTCGTCTTGCCGCCGCTCATGCATGCGGCGGGCGGCGAATTGCTGGCGCTCGGACGTGCTGTTGACACGCGGGCCGATCTTCGCGGCGGCCCACTCATCGAGACCGTCCTGCGGATAGAGGGGAAAGCGCCCTGCATATTCCATCGGCGGTCCGCCGCCGACGCAGGCCAATTTGGCGAGTGTGCGAGGACCGTAAGACAGTCCCCACGCTTCCTTCAGGTAGTCGCTCGCCGCATAGCGCCGGAAACGGTGCTTCTGCTTCGAGAGACTGTGTTCGATAGACATGTCAACCTCACATCATCTCAGAGCGGTATGCTCGGGTGATGTTCGGCATCATGAACATCTTGGGTCGCGGCAAATAACATTGGGCAAGTCGGAAAATGCGCGCTCGGTTTGCCCAATGTCCTATTGCTCGTTCAGTCCTGCCGGATGGATTTCACAGCCGACGCCGTTCAGCATCTCGCGCAGGCTTTCCTCGCTACTCCAGGATAGTCTGGCGATGGTGGCGATGGCCTGGTTCGGCACTTGAATAAGCTGGACGGTCCATTCTGAACGGCCATCAGCTATAGCTTCGTAGGCTACGCCGAATGCTTTGCCGTTATAGACCAGCGTTCCTGCTGAAAACCTATTGCCTGCGGTTCTAGCTGAGGCTCAGGGGAGGCATGCAGCGCCTTCTTCGGAAGAGGGCTTTCTTCTGGGCTTTGCGCCGGATCGCGTCTGCTGGAACACCTTGAGGATTGTCTCTCGGCTGTAAGGGCCACCGTGGGTCGACTTGATGCCGAGTTCATTCAGAACGGCTTCCGCAAAACGAATGTAAGGGCTATTCGCTTTGCCGGTTATTTCCTTCTCGCCGTGGTGAGAGCGGGGCCGCGCAATTCTTGCCTGCTGTTGAAAATGTTGCTCGAAGATTTCCGGCAGGTGTGTGCCGATTAGCCACTCCGCCGCACTTTTGTCCTGCCGTAGCGGGGCCTCTGGCTTCGTCTGTCCGCGTGCCCGGTTAGTAATTCGGGCCAGCCGAGCCAGGCCGACAACCAGCCCTCTAAGCGAGGGTGCCGGATCTCTCCGCTTCCCCCGCATGGCACCTTCTCCGAGGGGGAATTGCTGGCCAATGACTTGCTGCAACCACGCTGTATCGTTTGACAGCAGGGATCTCAGTCTACGAGCAGCCATCTCTATGTCTTTCAGACGATGTACACGTCCACTCCAGAGCCCCCTGCTGTCCAACTCATTGAGGGTGTCCCATAGAGATCCGGCCCATTCAATGTCTTCCCGTAAGCGCCGCCTATTGATCGTTCGCGGGATATGCATTCGTCCCACGGCCTTCAGGATATGGTCGACGTTGGCCGCTTTCATTGCGTTGGCAAACCGATATGCAGCCATCCTGCGACGAGATCTGGCGTGGAGGGGCGAGATGCCGGGCATCAGGCTCGCGCCTTCGCATGCAGGTCCACCACCTGGGCACTCTCGGCCGGATTGCCTTCCATTGCGACCGCGATGTGCTGCGAGACGCGATCCGCCGCCGAAATGAGGGCAGTATCCAGCTTGTGAATGTAGCCTCGCGTGGTGCCACCTCCGGAGTGCCCCAGCATTGCGCCGATGGTTGCCTCGGTGAAACCGAGGTCGTCGGCGACGGACGCGAAGGCATGGCGCAGCCCGTGCGGCGTCAGAGAAGCAATCGACGGCTCAGCGATCTCCCTTCCGTCCGGCGTCTTGGCGTTCCGTATCCGATCCCACGCCTTCGGCAGACCCCGAAAAGGCTTTGGCCCGCTCTTCGGGTTCTCTGCATCCACCGTCCGCAAGGCCGGGAACACATACATGCTGTTGCTGCGGGCGAGGATAGCGCGAAGGGCCTCCAGCGCGGGCGATCCGAGCGGACGCACGCTTGCGCCGGTCTTTGTGTCGCTGAGCCTGAGGCACGATCCGCGCAAGTCGCACTCGCCCCGCTTGAGCCCAGTGATTTCGCTCGCGCGGCATCCGGTCAGGGCGAGCAGCCGCACGGCCTCGACCGCCTGCCAAGGCTCTCCCTTCAACTCGGCGGCAGCGAGCGCCCTGCCGAGAGCAGCATACTGGCTGGCATCAAGATGGATCTTGCGCTTGTTGTAGGAGGGCAGAACGATGCCGCGCGCCGGGTTATCGGTCCGGCAGCCCTCCTCGACCGCATAGGTGAGGATCGTGCTCAGCAGCGCCATGGTGCGCGTGGCGGTGCCCTTCCCGCCTTTCACGATGGCGCGTCCACGAGCCTTGGTCTTCACGTCGGTTGCCGTCTTCCCGGCAATCACGTCACGCAGGAAGACCCGCAGATCCGCTGTGGTTAGATCCTTGACCGTACGATGTCCAATGAGCGGGATGATATGGCGCTCGACCCGTCCCCGGTCAGTGTACAGTGTCGATGGCTTCTTCGCTTTGCCCATGCGCGTCAGGATGAGCCCCTGCTCGGCCCTGTCGAGATACTCCCGGCAAAGCTCGGCGACGGTCGCCGCCGTGCGATCCGCCGCCCTGGCTTCTGCCGGGTCTTCCCCCTTCGCCACCCTGTTCAGAATAGTCCGCGCCTCGTTGCGGGCCTCGTCAGGGGTCAGCACGCCATAGCGGCCCACCGTGAGGCGGCGGCTCCGCCCGTTCCTGTTGCGGTATTGGACAAGGAAGGATTTGGCTCCGCTCGGCTTCACGCGAAGCCCGAAACCCGGCAACTCGTTGTCCCAAGCGTACACGTCCGCTCCGGCTTTCGGATGGATCGCATCGATGACCCGCTTGGTCAGTTTCGGCATCGGGTAAGCACCGGGTAAGCAGAAGGCGGTCATTTCGAGCCAGCTCGGGTAAGCACCGTCAATCAGTTTTGCCCTCGAAAGCCTTATTTTATAAGGCTTTGGTAGACTCGGGTCAACGCGGGTAAATCAGGGGAATCGATGGACGACTGCAATCGCACTGCAGAGGTCAGGGGTTCGAATCCCCTCAGCTCCACCAAGCCTTTGGTTGTACAGCGCTATTCCTCAAATCACGATATTCCTGCCGCACAACGGTGCCATACACGCTGACCGCTGATGGGCTCCAAGCGCTTGGAACCGTATGTCAGCCTAACTGGCGTGAGAACTCTGGTCCCAAGGCCCGTGGACGCGATCGAGCGGGTGTAATCGGCCAAGAGCATCACGACCAAGCAAGAGCCTACCGACGAGGAAAACTGGCTCTCCCTCTTGGCCAGATCCAAGGGTCAGGAAGCGAGATCCGATGCAGAGCGGGTCATCGCTTGGATGAAGGCAACGGGGTTCGCCACGAATACTTCAAAAAGCCAGGACTCGATCGATGGCCCATTCACATTGCCGAATGGATGGACGGCATTCCCGTTCTTTCTTCCCAAAAATACCGGCAACTTCGAAATCTCGCTCTTCAGCCTGTTTTCGAGCAAAGCCGACATCCGGCTCGACAGGCGCTTAACCTTAACGAAAGCTGTCGATGGAGGATCCGGCTTGTGGGGTGTAGTCGTAGAAACAGGATTACATTGCTACCCTAGGATTTATGATGAAGGCGCTCTCCGCCTGCGCGCTTGCAGCGACCCTGTTTGCTGTTACGGGATGCCAGAACGCGCCTTCCGAAGGACCGGCCCGCTACAGCATTCTGGGTTCGGGGGCGCCTTTCATTACATCCAACCGGCTGGAGAACGGATCGAGCGCATCCCTCGTCGATACACAAGGAAGAGGGCCTGCCGGTTATACGGATCTGGGAAGCGATACGACGGTCTCTCCTCGTCAATCACCGGCAGAGGCTGTCCTCGTTTCCGATAACGGTGCGAAGGTTTCGCTCAATTTCGTCAACGTGGAGACCCAGGAATTCGTCCGGGTGGTCTTCGACGAGATTCTGAAGGAGAGCGTCGTTGTCGACCCTGGTTTGACCGGACGCATCACCGTCAGGACGACGGAGCCCGTCTCGCGCAGCACGGCCTTGAGCCTGGTGCGCAACGTGCTTCAACTCAACAATGCCTCTCTCGCGAAATCGGGCGGGATCTTCCGCGTCTCAGGCCGCGTTGCAGGAGGTCAAGCACGAGGACAGATCGGCGAGAACATTCGCATCGTGCCGGTCCGCTATCTCAATCCCGAACAGGCCCGCGCAGCGCTCCAGCCCTTCTCGAGCCAGGGCACGGACATTACCGCCAACGGGGACGGGCGCTACCTCGTGCTCTCGGGAAGCCCGGCCGATCTCGACAGTCTGTCCCAGGTGCTCGAGACGCTCGACGTCGATCACATGCAGGGCATGTCGTTCGCTCTCGTGCCGCTTAAAGACGCCAATGCGATCTCGGTGTCCGGCGAACTGATGCAGATGTTCGGACAGGGTGGAGGTTCAGGCTTCCGCGCCATGCCGATCCAGCGCATGAACGCTGTCCTGCTCATGACCCGCAACAGAGAGAGTCTGACGCGAGCAAAAACTTGGATCGAGCAGCTCGATCAATCCGGCAGCGATAGCCGACAGGTCCGCGTGTTTCCGATCCAGAACCGCCGCGCCGCCGATCTCGCGCAAATCCTGAACGGCATTCTCCTCGGCGCAGGCAACTCGACACCGGAAAAGCCGGACAACGCCGTCACTGCGCCATCGCTCACCCCTGCGACATCACAGACAGCCGGGATTCAGCCGGCGAGCGCTTTCGATCGATTTCAGCCCACCTCGCCGGGTGCCCCCAACAGTATCGAGGCGGCTTCAGGCTCGAGCAACATCCTTCAGGGCGCACAGATCCGCGCGGACGTTTCCACCAACTCGCTCGTGGTCATGGCGAGACCTGAGGCTTATAAGCTGATCGAGGCGACGATCCGCCGTCTCGATGTGCTGCCGACGCAGGTATTGATCGAAGCCACCATTGCCGAAGTCGGGCTGAACGACGCCTTGCGCCATGGCGTGCGCTGGTATTTCCAGAGCGGCCCGCACGGCGTTGCGCTCACCGACGATCAAGGCCGCGTCGCGCCGCTGGCGGGCTTCAATTATGTGTTCAGCGCGCCGCAGGGCCGCGTGGTGGTGGATGCGCTGGAGAAGGTGACGGATGTGGAGGTGATCTCGTCTCCTGCCCTCACCGTGCTCGACAACGAGACCGCTAATCTCAAAGTCGGCGATCAGGTGCCGGTCGCGACCCGCTCCGCCCGCAGCGTCACGAACCCCGAAGCGCCGGTGGTCAACGACATCGAGCTGAAGGACACCGGCATTATCCTCTCGGTCACGCCGCGCGTGAATTCGAGCGGCATGGTGATGCTCGACATCAGCCAGGAGGTCAGCGACGTGGTGCAGACCTCGACCTCGAACATCGACTCGCCGACGATCCGGCAGCGCAAGATCAACAGCTCGGTGGCGGTGCAGAGCGGCCAGGAGATCGTGCTCGGCGGGTTGATCTCATCGGCCAACCAAACGGGCAAAGACGGCGTGCCGGTGCTGAAAGACATCCCGATCCTGGGCGCGGCGTTCACCAGCAAGGGCGGCTACGAGCGCAAGCGCACAGAGCTGCTGATCATTATCCGGCCCACGGTGATGGCGAACCGTCTCGATGTGCAGCGCGTCACGGAGGAGATCAAGGCCAATATGACTAGAGCAACGGCAGTTCTGACGGAATCGTTGGGGCTATGCGGTGTGGCGGCTTCGTGATTCACTCATCTTGGCTCTC
>NZ_QDAH01000001.1 GCF_003075415.1 Microvirga sp. KLBC 81 | reverse complement strand
CTTCAACGAAACGCTTCATCCGGCCCTCCGCTGATCAACATCAGCTTAGCAGATCAACGCGTTTCCACACAGGCTGGACCCGGAGGCGACCTTCCCAGCGAGCCAGAGATGGTCACGGGCAGAGGTACAGGGACCAACGAGAATAAGGTCTGCCATCAACTCTGATGCCAGCTGGTCTGCGCGTCAAAACAGCGTAGAGACGCGAGTCGCTCTTCTTGATGCTTGACGGAGTGGTCTTCATTGCGAGGTAGAGTAAAGCAGGACTGCATGGAATTTGTTTGATCTTTCCGGCAAAACCGCGCTGGTGACCGGCTCGGCTGGGGCTTGTACAATCAAATGTAGTAGATCGAGATTTTCCGCCCCTGGGCGTCTTGGACCTCGACATCCATCCCATAGACTTCCCGGATCACGTCACTCGTCATGATCTCGGCGGGCGTGCCGTGGCGGACGATAGCGCCATCGCGCATGGCCACAATATAGTCCGAGTAGCAGGAGGCGAAGTTGATGTCGTGCAGTACGAGGACAATCGTCTTGCCGAGCGCATCAGCCGCTTGCCGCAGCAGCTTCATCATGCCCACCGCGTGCTTCATGTCGAGGTTGTTCAGGGGCTCATCGAAGAGGACATAGTCCGTGTCCTGGCAGAGCACCATGGCGACATAGGCCCGTTGGCGCTGACCGCCGGACAACTCGTCGAGAAAGCGGTCGGTGAGAGTTTCGAGGCACAGAAAGCCGATGGCCTTATCCGCTCGGGCGCGGTCCTCAGCCGTGAGGCGGCCCTTCGAATAGGGATAGCGTCCGAACTCGACCAAGTCCCGAACAGTCAGCCGCGAGCCGACCCTGTTGTCCTGCCGGAGGATGGACAGACGCTTCGCCAGGGTCTCGGAAGGGGTTCTGGTGACGTCGAGCCCATCTACGGTGACCGTTCCGGCTGACATCGGCGAAAGCCTGCTGATCATCGACAGAAGGGAGGATTTGCCGGCGCCGTTGGGGCCAATGATGGACGTGATGCCCTGGCGAGGAATCTGCAGCGACACGTCATGCACGACGATGGTGTCGCCATAAGCCTTGCGGACGTTGGAGATCTCAATCAACGGGCAACTCCTCTGATCAGGAGGGCGAGGAAGACGATGCCGCCCACGAATTCGATGACGATGCTCAGCGCCGTATCGAAGGCAAGGACTCGCTCGAGGATGAGCTGACCACCGACGAGACAGATGACGGCGAGCAGCACTGCAATAGGCAGCACGAAGCGGTGCTTTTGCGTTCCGGCAAGCTGATAAGCGAGATTGGCGACTAGCAGTCCGAAGAAGGTCACCGGGCCTACGAGGGCGGTTGATATCGATACGAGAACCGCCACCAGCATGAGAACGATGGTCACCACCCGATTGTGATTGACGCCCAAGTTGATGGAGGCCTCCCGTCCAAGGGACAGCACGTCATAAACGTGCAGGAGCCGCCACATGGCGATCGACACGATCATGACGGCCGCGGTCGACACGGCGAGAAGATTGCTGTCGACGCTGTTGAAGTTTGCAAACAGGCGATCCTGCAGAAGCACGAATTCATTGGGATCAATGATCCGCTGCATGAAACCCGACAGGCTTCGGAACAGCACGCCGAAGACGATGCCCACGAGAACGAGTACGTGAAGATTGCGGCTGTTATCGGAGATGAGCCAGCGGTAGAGCGCGCTGGAGAATGCCACCATCACGGCCACTTCGAACGCAAACAGCAGGCGCGGGTCAAAAGCTGTCACATTGGCTGAGCCGATGGTGAAGATCAGGCTTGTCTGGATAAGAATATAGAGCGCGTCAAAGCCCATGATCGAGGGTGTCAGGATCCGGTTGTGGCTCACAGTCTGGAACAGGACGGTCGAGACGGCGATGGCATAGCCCACCAGAACCATGGATAGAACCTTCATGCCGCGAAAAGGCAGGATGAAGTCCCATCGCCCTTTTGCGTTCAGCGTCATGAACAGCACGATCACGCCCGCAGCAATGGCAGCGAGGATCAGAAGAGCATGTATGGGCCGTCTGTTCTCACGCAAGACGTTCGCGCCCCTTGAGCAGGAGGAGCAAGAACAGGCCGCTGCCGACGATCCCCATGATGGTTCCGATGGGGATCTCGTAGGGATGGTACGCCACACGTCCGACGATGTCGCAGGTGAGGACGAGTCCTGCTCCCAGCAGGGCAATCCAGGGCAGGGAGCGGTGCATGTTATCTCCCATGATCAAGCTCACCACGTTCGGGACGATCAGGCCGAGGAACGGCAGCATGCCGACGGTGACGACGATAGTGGCCGTCACCATCGCGACTATGATGAGGCCAAACGACATGATGCCGTGGTAACGCAAACCCAGATTGGTGGCGAAGTCTCGGCCCATCCCGGCGAGGGTCAGCCGATCCGCGGCGAGATAGGCCATAAAGGTTAAGGCGAACGTGACCCAGAGCAGTTCGTAGCGGCCGCGCAGGACGCCCGAGAAATCGCTGGTCGTCCAGGCGTTCAAGGATTGCAGCAGGTCGAACCGATAGGCGAAGAATGTGGTGATCGCCCCGATAATGCCACCCAGCATGATGCCGACGAGCGGCACGGTCAGCACGGAGCGCAGGGGCACGAGCTCGAGAATGCGCAGAAACAGAACCGTCCCCGCCAGCGCGAAACCTGCGGCGATCAGCATCTTTACGATGACAGGCGCTTCCGGTGCGAACAGGGTGACGATGAGGAGGCCGAGGCTTGCGGACTCGACAGTTCCTGCCGTGGACGGCTCCACAAATCGGTTGCGGGTCAGCATCTGCATGATCGTCCCAGCCGCCGCCATGGCCGTTCCGGCCAGGATGAGGGCCAGAGTTCGGGGGATGCGTGAGATCAGCAGGATCTGAGTGGCGTACTGCCCCTCCTGCTGCGTGACCAGCGCCGATAGCGACAAGTCGCCCGCGCCGATCAGCAGGCTGATCAATGCCAGGATGGTAACGGCGGTTGCTGCGAGAAGGAGACGTTTCACGATCATTCGGGAGCGCTCGCGCTCAGCGCATCAAATTGAGGGTTTCGCATGACAAAGCGGATCGCCCATGGGATGACCCGCGGTCGGTGCAATGCCGCGAAGGGCAGGTCCATTCAAGCCTATTTCTTGGCGATGGCTTTCGCGATCTGATCAACGCTGGCCTGCATCGCCGTTAATCCGCCGCCGACCAGATACCAGTTGACCGGGTCGAGATAGACGACCTGATTGTTCTTTGAGGCCTTGGTTCGGGAAACCAGATCGTTATCCAATACCTTCCTGGCAGCCCCGCCGCCCTGGCCCGTAGCTGCGTCGCGGTCGATCACGAAGAGCCAATCGGGATCCGTCTTGAGGATGAATTCCGCGTTCACGGCTTGTCCGTGGTTCGTGGTGGCGAGACCCTCAACGGCCGGTACGATCCCGAATTCGGTGTGTAGCAGCCCGAACCGAGAGCCCGGCCCGTAGGCGCTCATCTTGCCGCCGGTCGTGAGGATGAGAAGGCCCTTGCCAGCTTTCGATGCGTCCTGCTGGAGAGCCGCCACGGACTGCTCAAGCCTGGCAAGCTGCGAATCCGCCTCGGCCTGCTTATCAAAAATCTTGGCCAGAAGCTGAACGTTGCGCTTGACGCTGCCAACGTAATCCTTGGGATCGACAGTCATGTCGATCGTCGGGGCGATCTTCGCCAGATCCCCGTATTTGGCGCTGGAGCGGCCTCCGACGATGATCAGGTCCGGCTCAGCGGCATTGACAGCCTCATAGTTCGGCTCGAATAGAGTGCCGACCTTTTCGTACTTATCCGCGCCGTACTTCGCGAGATACTCGGGAAACCGTGCAGTTGGGACGCCGGAGACCTCGATGCCGAGCGCGTTCAGTGTGTCGAGCGAGGCGAGATCGAAGGCGAGAACCTTCTTGGGCTTCAGGGGAACCGACGTTTGGCCTTTTGCATGTTGGACCTTGAGATCCTGCGCGTGGGCGCTTGCGGTCAGGGTGCCGAGCGCGAGAGCGCCAGCGACCACAGCGGCGAGAGAATGGGGGAGGCGGGTAGAGAAGTTCACCATGACGTTGCTCTCCAGAAATGTGTTCAGGTGCCGGTTTATGAAGCGTCAGTCGTCAACATGGTCATGGCCACCGATGCGGCCGGGACGCCAGTAGCCCTCCGACGAAATCTGATCGCGGGTAAGCCCTCGTGCGATGAGGGTGTGTCGTTGGCGGCGGACATTGCTCGTTTCGCCGATGATGTACGCGTGGCCTTTGCCGGTCGGCAGAGGGAAATCCCGTGCTACGCCATTCATGAGCTCGCTTGGACCAGCGGGTGCTCCATTGCGATGCACCCAGCGGATGGCGGCGTCCGCTTGCGTCTCGAACGTGAATTCGCCGCTTTTGTCGCCAACTTCGATGAAGGCAAAGGCCTTGGTGCCGACTGGCATAGCCTCCAGGATATGGGCGATGGCGGGGATGCAGGTCTCATCTCCGGTCAGGAGGTGCCAATCCGCATTCGGGCGTAGCACGGTGCCCCCGCGCGGGCCTTTTGCCTCGATCGTATCACCCGGCTTGGCCTGCCGCGCCCAAGTGGGAGCCGGTGTATCGCCGTGGAGCACGAAATCGACGCTGATCGTCCGTGCGGCACGGTCCATGCCACGGATCGTGTAGTCTCGCCGTCCCACTCCGCCTTCGGGCAGGGGAACCATCATGATGATGGCCTGCCCCGGCTTGTAAGCGAACTCATCGATGTCGTCCGCCGTCAGGACGACGCGGCGCATGGTGGGCGACGCGTCGAAGGCGTCGATGACCCGAAAGGTCCAGCTCCGCATCGGTGGCCACTGGCGCGTCGGCTCGGGAGCATCAGGCTTGCTGTCATCTCTCATGCTTGTTCCTGTTGATGCGAATGGGACCGGGATCAGGCGAGGGGAGTGATTGCTCCCCTCAGGGATCAGAATGTGGCCGACATGCTCACCCAGAGACGGCGCCCCTCGACGACCGTGTTGTAGTCCGTCGGCTCGATCTCCTTGTCGAAGACATTGTAGATTGCGACATTCAGGGTCAGCTGTTCCGTGAAGTCGTAGGACAGGCCGACATCCATCGTGGCGTATGCATCATACCTGCGGCCCTCCATGCCGTTGATGATTACCGGCGTGCCGTTGGTGCCGATGCGCGCGCCCCCCACGATCTCCGCGCCGTGAAAGTTTACCGCCGCCCATGTGGCCAAACCGGTCACAGGCGTGATCCAATCCAGGCGCGCATTGGCCATGTGCTTCGGGGTTCGAGCGAGAGGAAAACCTGCGTAATCGCCGGTCCGCTGTTCGGAATCGGTGAAGGTGTAGCTGCCGCGGATCGAAAGTGTATCCGTTGCCCGCCAAGTGGCTGCCAGTTCGACGCCTTGGATCACCGCATCGTCGATGTTGTAGTTGTACCAGAGGCGATAGTTCGGATCCTCCGACCAGCGTACAGGATCGCCCGCACCGTCCAGCACCAAGGCATTGCTGATCTTGTCCTTGAAGTCGGTGTAGAAGTAGGTCGCGCTGGCGGTGAAGCCGTTGAGGTCGTCCCACACGGCGCTGACTTCGTAGCTGGTGCTGGTTTCAGCCTGCAGGCTCTCGTCGGCGAGAATGACGCCGCAGGTTCCGCTCGGGCCGTAGGTGCAGCCTCCGCCTCCGGTGGTATAGGCATAGCCCGGTGCGATTTGGCGGATCTCAGGGGCGCGGAAGCCTGTGGAGACGCCGCCCTTCAAGGTCAGGTTTTCGGTTGCGTGCCACACCGCATAGCTACGCGGGCTGTAATGGGCGCCATAGATCTCGTGGTGATCCATGCGCAGGCCGTTCGTGAGTGAGAACGTGTCGGTCAGGCGCCACTCGTCTTCGGCGAAGAGAGCCCATTGGTTGATCTCGAACGTCTCGTCGCGGCCCGTGCGGCGGCCAGGATTCTGGTCCGTCAGCATCGCATTGAACCACTGCCCTCCGGTCACGAGAGTATGGAGGCCGAGCAGCTCGAAGGGGGTCGTGAACTTGCCGTCGACAACCGTGTTCCTGATCTCGGGCGAGCGCGGGTTTTTGTCGAAGACAGTGGTTCGCGGGTTTTGCGTGTAGCTCCTCCGCTCAGCCCATTCCTGGATGACAGAGAAGTTTGACGTCGGGGGCCCCCACCGACCTTCATGGCTCAGCGACCAATACTTGCGATCGTTGTAATTGTACGTGTCGTTTTCGGTTGCTTCGAGCGTGCCCCACTTCGAGGCATTCCTGCGAACACGCGTGAAGCCGCTTTCCAGCATCAGGTCATGATTCTCGTTGGGCGTGAGGGTCAAGCGCCCGCCGATATTGCCCTCCCGTGCTCCGGTGATGCCGCTCAGCATTTCATCCTCGCCCCGGCCGAAGCCGCGGCCCCAGAGCTGAAGCCCCAGCATCCGGTGAATCAGCGGACCGCTCGTATAGAAGGAGCCTTGAGCGGAGTTGCCGAAATGATCGTGTTGCTGGAGCGTGCCATCCGTCGTGATCGTGCTTCCCCAAGTGTCGGACACCTTCCGCGTGATGATGTTGATCACGCCGCCCATGGCATCGGAACCGTAGAGGGACGACATCGGGCCGCGCACGACCTCGATGCGTTCGATGGCTGAGACCGGCGGGATGAAACTTTGCTCGAAGCCTGAATTGCCATTGGTGCGGGCGTCACGGGTGCTCTGGCGCTTTCCGTCGACGAGGATCAGCGTGTACGATCCTGGAAGGCCGCGAATGAAGATGTCCTTTTCATTGGCAACACCCGTCACAGAGACACCCTGGACCTCCTTCAAGGCATCCGTCAGGTCGCGGAAAGCGCCCTTCTCGAATTCCTCGCGGGTGATGACCGAGATGCTCGCCGGGGCATCCTTGACGCTCTGCTCGAAGCCTGCTGCGGTCACGACTACCTGATCCAGCGTGATCACATCATTGTTATCAGAAGCCGCATTGCTGTCGGTGGTTTGTGCGGCGGCTACCGTTGAGGTGACGAGGAGCGTCGAAAGGCTTGTGCATGCGAAGAGCAAAGTGAGCATGCTGCTCTTGTGCGCCTTTTCATGTCTCGAACGCGATGTGTCCAAGATTGCTTCTTCAGAATTTGTTGTACGAGCTTTCTGCGCTGAATATCCGCTGCAGGTACCCCGCTGAGCTGAAAAGCCAAGCTCACTCATCTGCCCCAAACCCTTTACCTAGATGATTGGTGGGGCAGCTACTAGGTTTGGGGGGAGAACGCGGTCAACGCCTATGTTTGAGAGTCATTCCGAGTTCAGAAAAACGCAAATTATAAAGACTCTAAAGTTGTCTTCCGCTGCTTGAAGGATTCGTCGGAATGCGGAATAGCCAATGAGCATAGAGATGTCGCAGCACCATTGTCCGTCGCCTCTGAATCAGCATTGAAGACAGGAAGATTTTGAATTCTGCACCGGAAGATCATTTGAAACTTGGTCGTCTTCGTCTCCTCTTGGCGCTCGATGTCTTGCTCATGGAGGGAAGTGTCAGCCGCGCCGCTGAACGGCTGGGCATGAGCACGCCGGCAATGAGCCGGCTCCTCGGGCAGATCCGCGAGACCTATGACGATCCGATCTTCATCCGATCATCGCGACGTCTGATTCCGACACCGTTCGCGGAATCCATTCGCCAAAGACTGCGCGCTGTCGCGGCAGAGGCCGAGGCGCTTTTTCAATCGCGACAATCGGTTTCTGGCGGCGTCACCATCGATCCTGCACTCTGGTCAGGAGAACCCGTCATCGAGGCAGCGCCCTTGACCTCCCGGCCGAGCATTCTGCTTGAGGGTGAGCCACTCCCGGAGGCGTTCGCGCGCAAGCTCTCGGTCCTTGGGAACGCAGAGGATGCTCGAAAGCGGCTTGCCAAGCACATCGCGACGGCAGGGGCAGGGATCGGGAATAGCCGTCCTCTCACCATCACCGAAGCGGAGGATGCGCTCTCCATCATTCTTGAAGGCAGGGCGGATCCCGTGCAGGTCGGTGCACTGCTCTCCGTCATGAATTTCAGGGGAGAGACCGCTGCTGAACTTGCAGGTCTCGTGCGGGCTGTCCGGTCGCACATTCGGGCTGCAGATCCTGCGACATCTCCCGTCGATCTGGATTGGCCAGCCTACATTTCTCCGAAGTCACGGAGAATGCCGTGGTTCCTTCAATCGGCATTGCTGCTTGCGGGAGCAAGATACAGAATTCTCCTTCATGGAAGCGATGGAGGCGGCAATACGAAGGGTATGCTCGTGTCGGCAGCCCGGGCACTAGGCATTCCGATATGTGCGAGCATCACGGCCGCGATGAATGCCATCGCCGAGCATGGCATCGCATATCTCCCGGTTGCGGCGATGTCCTCGCAAGTCCACCGCCTACTCTCCCTTTACGGTCTGTTTGAGACGCGCTCGCCAATCAACTCCGTCATGCCGCTTCTCAATCCGCTAAGCGCCCCCTCAAGCATGATGGGCGTTGTGCGCCCGGCCTACCGTGAACTGCACCGCGATGCAGGCGTATTGCTCGGATACGGAGATATGACGGTGCTCGGCACCAGCCGAGACGCTGCCGAGGCGACGCCTTTCCGCTCGAGCACGCTCCTTCGCCTGAGTGCCGGAACAACAGAGGATCTTTTCGTGCCCGCCGTGCCGGAACCGAAGGCTTATCCTCTGACGGGGATGACAAGCCTCGAATACTGGCGCGCCGTCTGGACTGGCACCGTACGCGACGAACGCGCCACGACCATCATCTGCGCGACTGCAGCGATTGCGCTTCTCACATTGAGTGGCGGGAAGGCTGGCCCATTGGAGGTGTGTCAGGCGACAGCAGAAGGCCTCTGGGAAACGCGTCGAAAGGATGTGCGGATAGGGACCGGGATGCTCTGCCCGGCAGTGAAGCAAACCTAAACGGGTTCCCAGCATGTGTGGGTGAGCAGGATCGGGCTCCGGATCAGGCTCCGATGCACGCTCAAATGAGGTTTTGGAATGAGATCAATCTTTTTGTCGTGGCAGTTCTGGGCTCTGCTTTCGGCGACGTTCGCGGCCCTGACCGCCGTCTTCGCGAAAGTCGGGATAGAGAACGTTAACTCGGACTTCGCGACCTTAATCCGCACAATTGTGATCTTGTGTGCTCTCGGGGCGATCCTGATCGTGACAGGCCAATGGCAGCCGCTCGGATCTATATCGGGCCGGAGCTATCTCTTCCTTGTTCTCTCCGGACTGGCATCGGGTGCCTCATGGGTCTGCTACTTCCGAGCCCTCAAGCTCGGCAATGCCGCACAGGTGGCGCCTATCGATAAATTGAGCGTCGTTCTGGTCGCTGTCTTTGGGGTCGCATTCTTGGGCGAGAAGCTGTCGCTACCCAACTGGCTCGGCGTCGGGTTCATCGCTGCCGGAGCGGTCCTCGTTGCCTACAAAGGTTGATGGTGTTTCACCTCTCTCCTTCAGCCGGTAATCCCTGCGCTGAGGAGATGGATGGGACAAGGGAGTGGCGGAGCAAAGATATGCCGCGGAGTTGATCTCCTCACAGAAGCTGTCGTTTGACGAGGAGAGGGGCGGTTTTGTCGCAAGCCCGGGATCGGGCGCCCTAAACCTGAAATCCTGCTTGAAGTTGGCGTAAATCCCGGATGAAAGGGATGGTGCTGCCAGAGAGGATCGAACTCTCGACCTCTCCCTTACCAAGGGAGTGCTCTACCACTGAGCTACGGCAGCCCGCCAACGAAGAGGGCCGCTTACTGCCACAGCGCGGCCCCATGCGCAAGATTGAAATCGATCTTTTATTCAGCTGCCTGTGCTTTTGGCCCGAAAGGGAGCTTCAGGGCGGTCCAAACTTCCACAAGCGCAGCGCCCAGAGCATTGATATGGGCGTCCGTGTGGAAGGGGCCGGGGGTAATGCGCAGGCGCTCCGTGCCGCGGGGCACGGTGGGATAGTTGATCGGCTGAATATAGATTCCGTGCTTCTCGAGGAGGCGATCGGATGCTGCCTTGCAGGCTTCCGCATCGCCCACCATGACCGGCACGATATGGGTCACCGTATCCATGATCGGAATGCCGAGGCCGCTCAGCACCGCCTTGGTGCGGACCACTTGGCGCTGCTGCATCTGCCGCTCCTTGGAGGAGGTCTTCAGATGGCGAATCGAAGCCGTGGCGGCCGCAGCCACCGCCGGCGGGAGAGCGGTGGTGAAGATGAAGCCAGGGGCGAAGCTGCGCACGGCGTCCATCACGGCCCTGGTGCCGCTAAGATATCCGCCCATGACGCCGAAGGCCTTGCCGAGGGTGCCCTCGATCACGTCGACCCGGTGCATGGCACCGTCCCGCTCGGCGATCCCGCCGCCGCGAGGGCCGTACATGCCCACCGCATGGACCTCATCGAGATAGGTCATGGCGTTGTAGCGCTCGGCCAGATCGCAGATGGCGTGGATGGGGGAGATGTCGCCATCCATGGAATAGACGCTCTCGAACACGATGAGCTTCGGCCGGTCGCCGGCCGCTTTGAGCAGCTCCTCCAGGTGCTCGAGGTCGTTATGGCGGAAAATGACCTTGTCGCAGCCCGACTGGCGCACACCCTCGATCATGGAATTGTGGTTCAGGGCGTCCGAGAGAATCAGGCAGTTGGGAATCAGCTTGGCGAGCGTGGAGATGCCGGTCTGATTCGAAACGTAGCCCGAGGTGAAGACGAGGGCCGCTTCCTTGCCATGGAGGTCGGCGAGTTCCGCCTCGAGCTCCACGATGGGGTGGCTGTTGCCGGAGATGTTGCGGGTGCCGCCGGCGCCCGTGCCGAGCCGCCAGGCGACCTCGACCATGGCGCGGGTCACGTCCCGGTTCTGGCCCATGCCGAGATAATCGTTGGAGCACCACACCGTGATGGGGCGCGGGCCCTCGGGGCTGTGCCAGGTGGCGTGGGGGAAGTGGCCCGCCTTGCGCTCGATATCCGCGAAAACGCGATAGCGGCGCTCCGCCTGGAGGCGGTCGAGGGCTGACGTGAAGAAACCTTGATAATTCATCATCTCACCGGGTGGGCAACGCAATGCCCCGGGATTTACGCAGTCATTATGCCAGACGACATTGATCCCGGTCAAAGCCCGAGAACCAATATTGCGGTTGAGGGCCGCTTGCGAAGCCTTTATGGGAAAAGGCGACGATGGGTCGCGTGAACCATGACTGACGTGAAATCGCAAGACAAAGCCGAACGGCTTAAGGCGGCTTTAAAGGAAAACCTGAGAAAGCGGAAGGCTCAGGCGAGAGGGCGGCAACAGGCGGCGAAGGCGGCGTCAACCTCGACTGGAACCGAAAGCGGGAGCTTGAGCGTTTCGGCTGAGCGCGACAAGCCGTCCGACTAGCCTATAAAGCTGAAGACGCGCATAGCATAAGCTCGCATAAGGTAAGGGGAATACAATTTCATGGACCGCATTCGCATCCGGGGCGGCGCGCCTCTCAATGGATTGATCCCGATCTCCGGCGCCAAGAACGCGGCCTTGCCTCTGATGATCGCGAGCCTGCTGACGGAGGATCCGCTTGAGCTCGGCAACGTGCCGCGGCTCGCGGACATCTCCTCTCTCCTGCGCATCATGAGCAATTTCGGCGTGGATCACTCCATCGCTGGCCGCAGGCCCGGCCAGTCCTCCGAGACCGGCCAGACGATCCGCCTGACGGCCCAGAGCATCATCGACACCTGCGCGCCATATGAGCTGGTCTCCACCATGCGTGCCAGCTTCTGGGTCATTGCCCCTCTGGTCGCCCGCTTCGGCCATGCCAAGGTCTCCATGCCCGGCGGCTGCGCCATCGGCACGCGCCCTGTGGATCTGCTCATCATGGCGCTGGCGAAGCTCGGTGCCGCCATCGAGATCGAGGGCGGCTACGTGGTGGCCTCGGCCCCCAGGGGGCTTCGTGGCGCCGAGATCGACTTCCCGAAGGTGACCGTCGGCGGCACCCATGTGGCCCTGATGGCGGCAACGCTTGCTCAAGGCACCACCGTGATCCGCAACGCCGCTCGCGAGCCCGAGGTGGCGGATCTGGCCGACTGCCTGATCAAGATGGGCGCCAGGATCCAGGGCGCCGGCACTTCCGAGATCGTGGTGGAAGGCGTCTCCGGCCTCCACGGCGCCTCCCATGACGTGATGCCCGACCGCATCGAGACCGGCACCTACGCCATGGCGGTCGCCATGACCGGCGGCGATCTGGTTCTGGAGAACACCCGGCCCGAGTATCTCCAGGCTGCTCTGGATGTCCTGGGCCAGGCCGGAGCCGAGGTTTCCTCGACCCATAGCGGCATCCGCATCCGCCGGAACGGGAATGGCATCCAGGCCGTGGACGTGACGACGGATCCGTTCCCGGGCTTCCCCACGGACCTTCAGGCCCAGTTCATGGCTCTCATGACCCGCGCCAACGGCACGTCGCGCATCCGCGAGACGATCTTCGAGAACCGGTTCATGCATGTGCAGGAGCTGGCGCGCCTTGGCGCTCATATCCGCCTCGATGGCGACAGCGCCTATGTGGATGGCGTTCCCGCCTTGAAGGGCGCCCCGGTCATGGCAACGGACCTTCGCGCGTCCGTGTCCCTGGTGATCGCCGGCCTCGTGGCCGAGGGCGAGACCACCATCAACCGCGTCTATCATCTCGATCGCGGCTTCGAGGCCCTCGAGGCCAAGCTCGCCCGTTGCGGCGCCGAGATCGAGCGCCTGCGAGGCTGATCGGGCGGAGGCGCTTTTGCCTCCGCTTCTCAGCGAAACCCGAGACAACACGGCAGGGGAAAGGTTGCACACGAGACTGCGGCTCTCTACCTAAACATCAAAGTTCAACATAGGTTTAGGGCCATGGACCTCCTGAGACTCGTTGCGTTAGACCCGGAAGATCTTGCCGTCATCTCGGCCCACCTGCAGGATTCGCTGCTGCGTGTCGGCGATATGGTCTATCTCCCCAAGGAGCGCCGCTTCGCCATCCAGGTGCGGCGCTACGACTGGGAAGCGGCCACTCCCCAGCGCCGGTTGACCTGCATGCATTTCGAGCATGTGAAGGCGGTGCGCGTGCGCGGCATCGACCAAGCCAAGAAGGATACCGTTCTTAACCTTCTTGCCATTGCCTTTGAGGAAGGAGACGCTCCTTCAGGCACCGCCACCTTGATCTTTGCCGAAGGCGGAGCCATCCAGGTGGACCTGGAGTGCATCGAAATGCAGATGAAAGATACCGGTCCGGTCTGGGCCGCCGAAAGCCGCCCTGAGCACAAGGATCTTGAGCAGGCGGAGCGCCTGTGATGGTTCAACGGCTCGACGCGCGGGAGACCTCGTTCCCGTTAGCCTTCGCGGCTTTGCTTTCGGCCAAGCGCGAGGTGTCCGAGGACGTGGACCAGGCCGTGCGCGCCATCATCGAGGATGTGGTGGTCAAGGGCGACGAGGCTCTCATCGACTACACCTACCGCTTCGATGGACTGGCGCTGCAGCCTGAGACGCTGCGGATCTCCGACGAGGAGATTGATGCGGCGGAAGCCCAATGCTCGAAAGAGGCGCTTGAGGCCCTCGCTCTCGCGAAGGAGCGTATCGAGGTCTATCACCGCACGCAGCGGCCGGAAGATTCGCTGGTGACCGACCCCCTGGGCGTCACGCTCGGCTGGCGCTGGACGGCGATCGAGTCCGTCGGCCTTTACGTTCCCGGCGGGCGTGCGAGCTATCCGTCTTCCGTTCTCATGAACGCCGTGCCCGCAAAGGTCGCGGGCGTTCCCCGCGTCGCCATGGTCGTGCCGACCCCGCGCGGCGAGACCAATCCCCTCGTGCTGGCGGCCGCGCGTCTCGCCGGCGTCGACGAAGTCTTCCGGATCGGCGGCGCGCAGGCGGTTGCGGCCTTGGCTTACGGCACTGATACCGTGAAGCCTGTCGCCAAGATCGTAGGGCCCGGCAACGCCTATGTGGCCGCTGCCAAGCGCCGCGTGTTCGGGCAAGTGGGCATCGACATGATTGCTGGTCCCTCGGAGGTGCTGATCCTCGCGGATGCCCATGCCAATCCCGATTGGATCGCCGCCGATCTCCTGGCCCAGGCCGAGCACGATCCGGCCGCGCAATCGATCCTCATCACCGACAGCGCCTCCCTGGCCGATGCCGTCGAACTGGCGGTCGAGCGCCAGCTCCAGACCCTGCCGAAGGCGGAGATTGCCGGTGCAAGCTGGCGTGACTACGGCGCGATCATCCTGATCGACAAGCTCGGGAACGCCATTCCGCTCGTGGACCGCCTGGCGCCCGAGCATCTCGAAATCGAAGCCGAAAATGCGGAGGAACTGGCGGCCCAAGTGCGCAATGCGGGCGCGATCTTCCTCGGCAGCCACACGCCGGAAGCCATCGGCGATTATGTGGGCGGCCCCAATCACGTTCTCCCCACGGCGCGCTCCGCCCGGTTCTCCTCCGGCCTCGGGGTGCTTGACTTCATGAAGCGAACCTCGATCCTGAAGTGCGATCCGGGCGCCTTGCGGGCGCTCGGCCCCGCAGCCATCGCCCTCGGGCGGTCTGAGGGGTTGGAGGGGCATGCACGGTCCGTGGCAATCCGCCTGAACCTGTGAGGCTTTTCGGAGGGGGGATGTCGAGCACAACGAAGGAGCGGTGCCGCCTGATCGCGGTCACCCTCGACGAGGCATCCATCGGGCGCGGCAATCCCGATCAGGAACATGAGCGGGCCATCGCGATCTATGACATTCTCGAGGAGAATAGCTTCGCCCTGCCGAACTATGACGGTGGCCCTTATGCCTTGCGCATCTCGCTGATCGAGAAAAAGCTCTGTTTCGAAGTCTCGTCGCAGGACGGCGCGCATCTCGTCTCGCATCATTTGTCGTTGACGCCGTTCCGGAAGGTCATTCGCGATTACGACATGATCTGCGAGAGCTACTATCAGGCGATCCGTTCCGCCTCGCCGGCGCAGATCGAAGCCATCGACATGGGGCGCAGGGGGCTGCACAACGAAGCCGCCGAATTGCTGCGGCAGCGTCTCGACGGAAAACTCGATGTCGACTTCGACACGGCGCGCCGCCTCTTCACGCTGATCTTCGCGCTTCACTGGAAAGGCTGACGCGTGGACGAATCGCGCCCGAAGCGGATCCACTCGGTTCTGTTCGTCTGCGCGATGAATTCCGTTCGCTCGCCCATGGCCGAGGCGATTGCGCGCCATTATTTCGGCAAGTCCATCTATGTGCAGTCCGCTGGAGTCCGCAAAAGCGAGCCGGACAGCTTTATGGTGTCCACCCTTGCCGAGATCGGCATCGATGCCTCCAGGCACAAGCCGCGCACCTTAGATGAACTGGAGGAGTGGGAAGGGCTCAATTTCGACCTCATCATCTCGCTGTCCCCGGAGGCGCATCACGCGGCGCTTGAACTGACACGCACCATCGCGGCTGAGGTCGAATATTGGCCGACGCCTGATCCGACGATCACACAAGGCTCGCGCGACCATGTGCTCGATGCCTATCGCAACATCCGCGACGGCTTGATGTATCGCATTCGCCTGCGGCTCAGGAGCTCACAGAAAAGCCCGGATAATGGAGAGGGTGCCTAGGCCCGCGGCAAGACCGAGAAGGTCGATGCGCGTGAGCGCCATTACAGTAATGGCAGCACCAAGCGCGATAAGCGCAGGAAAACCATTGTCGAGAGCAACGGGCAGGATCGTCGCGAGAATGATGGAGCCTGGAAGTGCGCGAAGTCCGCGTTCGATGCGCGGCGTGATGCGCACGTGACTCATGAGCACGACGCCGCCAATTCGGCACAGGAACGTGACGAGCGTCATGGCCGCGATTGCAAGGACCGAGCCCCAGGGGCTCGCGGTGAAGGTGCTCAAGTCGCTCATTCGATCAGCATCCCCGCAATGACGCCGGCCAGCGCGCCGGCGATGATGAAGCCATAACCCGGCACGAGGGCATGCACGACGAATGACACGAAGCCCGCCACCAGCCAGGGGAGGGCGGTGCGAGGCCCTTTCCAGAGTGGCACCAGCATCACGCTGAAGAAGATCGGCATCACGAGATCGAGCCCGAAGCGCTTCGGTTCCGGCACGAGCGCACCGGCGAAGAAGCCGACAATCGTTGCGATCTGCCATACCAGCCAGAGGGTGAGCGCTGCTCCCAGAAGCACGCCAACGTCGCGCCCGCCTTCGTTGTGATAGCGCGTGCCGATGAGCCAGCCTGCTTCCGTGATGAGGAAGAGATTGAGTGCGCTGCGGGCGACGGGCTCATGACGCAGCCAGGGCTGGAGCGTCGCGCCCAGCAGGATCATGCGTGAGTTCACGACCGCGGTGACCGTCATGATGGTGAGAATGGTCGTCGGCGTCCAAACCTGCTGCCAGATCTCGAGGCCGATCATCTGGGAGGCGCCGGCATAAACGAATGCACTGAGCCCCATGGCCTCGGCGAGGGACAAACCCTTCTGGGCCGACGCCGTTCCGAAGGCGGCAGCGAACATGATGAAGCCGGGAAAAGCAGGCAGCGCGGCGCGCGCGCCGTAGCGAAGACCAGCCAGAGAAAAGAAAGGGCGGGGAGAGGAGGGCATGAGAACTAAGCTCTCTGCCCTCCCGCATCCCCGCCGTCAACCGTAACGATGGTTGAGTGTCTCAGCGTTTCTTAGCTGAGCGCGGCGTTCACGTAGGGGGCCAACTCGACGGAACCTTCATAGATCATCTTGAGCGCCACATAGAGAATGATCGCAAGGCCGAGATAGGCGATCCAGCGATAGCGCTGAAGCAGGCGGGCAATGAAGGACGCGGCGAGGCCCATCAAGGCGATCGAGAGGAGCAAGCCGAATGCCAGGATGTAGGGATGCTCCATGGCTGCGCCTGCAACGGCCAGCACATTGTCGAGAGACATCGACACGTCGGCGATCACAATCTGCCAGGCGGCCTGGGCAAAGGTCTTGCGCGGCGCGCCACCAGCGATGATGCCGTCCTTATTGATATCGACACCTTCCAGAGCCTCTTCGGCGGCCTCTTCTTCCTCATGGCTCGTCCGCAGCTCGCGCCACATCTTCCAGCAGACCCACAGCAGCAGAACGCCACCGGCGAGGAGCAGGCCTACGATCTGCAGAAGCTGGGTCGTCACAAGAGCGAAGAGGATGCGCAGGACAGTGGCCGCGAGGACGCCGAGCAGAATGGCCCTGTTGCGCTGTTCCTTGGGCAGGCCTGCGGCGGCAAGGCCGATGACGATGGCATTGTCGCCGGCGAGCGCCAGGTCGATGCCGATTACCATAAGGAAAGCGACAATCTCCGGTCCGAAGAATTGTGAGAGTTCAAACATGCGTTGCCTCGTCGTCGGTTGAAGAGCAGCGCATGCGATACGTTCGAGAAGACGCTTGTCCCGCACCAGTTGACCGGATGGTCCGACCACTGACTTAAGATGCGGGCGCAACCGTCTTCTTGAACGAATCCAGGCCACCCTGGTTCATCCAGTCCGACATCGCCGCCCAAGGAATGAGCGACCAGAGGGGCCCGGCCTGGCTACCAGCGCGAATTTCTAGACAAGCTGAAGCGGTCGATCAAGTCATACTGCCCATGCTTTCCGCGGCTCGCCCCTGCGATATAAGGACTTTTGTCAGGCTTCGTTCCGTAAATCCAGGCTCCCGGCGGGTGAGCAGGATCTGTTGAGAAGACCTAAGCCTTATGGAACAGACGCTTGATCCGAGCTATCGCCTTGGGCCACATAGCAAATGAAAAGGTGGGGCGCCTCAAGGCGCCCGTTCGGGAGGTCGTTCATGTCTGCTTCTCACGAAGGCTCGGGGGCGGCTTCGCGCCATGGGCCGATCCGGGCGCCGCAAAGCCTTGCCGGCGGGCTCTTCCTGGTTTTTCTCGCCGCATTAGCGCTGTGGCTGACCCGAGATCTGGATCAGGGCACCCTGAACGCCATGGGCCCAGCCATGCTGCCCCGCTGGCTCGCCTTCGGCGTCGGCCTGTCGGGGCTTGCCCTTATCGTCTTCGCCTTCCTCAAGGATGGCGAGCCGCTGGAGCGTTGGAGCATCCGGGGGCCCTTCTTCATCATCTGGGCGATCCTGGCCTTCGCCGTGACGATCCGCGGCTATGCGTTCGGGGATCTCGCCATTCCGGGGCTCGGACTCATGGTGGCGGGGCCTCTCGCCATCCTGATCGGCGGCTTCGCGACGCCCGAGGCACGTTTCAGGGATCTTGTGATCCTCAGCTTAAGCCTGACGCCCTTCTGCATGGTTCTCTTTGGCGACAGTGCTTTGCTCAACCTGCCGATCCCGCTGTTCCCGCGGGCCTTGGCCGAGTTGTTCCCTGCTGGCTGGTCGCAGAACGCCATTCTGCGCACCATCGCTGCCATCATGGCTCTTTTGGCTGTCCTTGTATTCCTCACGACCCGCGGCCGTCGCCAAGCGACGATCGATGTCGCCGACCATAACGGGAGGATCTGATGGGCGATCTGTTTTCCAATCTCGGCCTTGGCTTCTCTGTCGCCATCACGCTGCAGAACATCCTCTCGGCCTTTATCGGCTGCCTCGTCGGCACGCTGATCGGCGTTCTGCCCGGTGTCGGGCCCATCGCCACCATCGCGATGCTCCTGCCGATCACCTTCAGCCTCGAGCCGACAGGCGCGCTCATCATGCTCGCCGGCATCTATTACGGTGCGCAGTACGGCGGCTCGACCACGGCGATCCTCGTCAACATCCCCGGCGAGGCCACCTCCGTGGTCACCGCCCTCGACGGCCACCAGATGGCCCGTCAGGGGCGTGCAGGCGTGGCGCTTGGCGTTGCCGCCATCGGTTCGTTCTTTGCGGGCACAGTGGCGACCCTCGTCATCGCGGCTCTCGGCAAGCCGCTCACCGGCCTCGCCCTGCTCTTCGGTCCGACGGAATATTTCTCTCTCATGGTCATGGGCCTCGTCTTCGCGGTGGTGCTCGCACGCGGATCGATCCTCAAGGCCGTGGCCATGATCGTTCTCGGCGTCCTGCTCTCCACGGTCGGCCTCGACCTCGAGACGGGCGAGGAGCGCATGACCTTCGGTCTCGCCTTCCTCTCGGACGGCATCGATTTCGCGGTGCTGGCCATGGGCATCTTCGGCATTGCCGAGATCATGCGCAATCTCGACCATACCGAGCATCGCGACGTCGTTCGCCAAGCCATCGGCAGTCTGCTGCCGACCAAGGATGACTTCCGGCAAGCCTATAAGCCGGCAATCCGCGGCACGTTCATCGGCGCCATGCTCGGCATCCTCCCGGGCAACGGCGCCGTGCTCGGCCCCTTCGCGTCGTACACCCTGGAAAAGAAGCTCGCCAAGGATCCGCGCCGCTTCGGCCGCGGGGCGATCGAGGGCGTGGCGGGCCCCGAATCCGCCAACAATGCCGGCGCCCAGACTTCCTTCATTCCGCTGCTCACGCTCGGCATCCCGCCGAATGCGGTGATGGCGCTGATGGTCGGCGCGATGACGATCCACGGCATCATTCCGGGCCCGCAGGTGATGACCAAGAACCCCGATCTGTTCTGGGGCATGATCGCCTCCATGTGGATCGGCAACCTCATGCTGCTCATCATCAACCTGCCGCTGGTGGGCGTTTGGGTGCGGCTGCTGAAAGTGCCGTATCGCCTGCTGTTCCCGGCAATCCTGATGTTCTGCTGCATCGGCATCTACTCCATCAACTCGCTGCCGACCGATGTCATGTTCATCGCTCTCTTCGGCTTCGTGGGCTACATGCTGATCAAGTTCGGCTTCGAGCCTGCGCCGATGCTGCTGGGCTTCGTGCTGGGCAAGCTGCTGGAGGAGAACCTGCGCCGTGCGCTGATCCTGTCGCGTGGGTCGCTCGAGACCTTCATCGAGCGTCCGGTCAGCGCAGGGCTCTTGGCCGTGGCGGCCATCCTGCTCGTCATCGCGCTCCTGCCCGCCATACGAAAGGGGAGGGACGAGGTGTTTACGGAGTAGCTTGCATTCGAGGCCCTGTGCCCACAATGTAAGCTCATAACTTTCCTTGGGAGGAAATCAATGAAGAAGATCGCACTGGCCCTTGCCGCCGTCGCCAGTTTGGCAGCAACGGGCGCACAGGCTCAGAATTACCCAAGCCGCCCGATCACCATGATCGTGCCCTTCGCGGCTGGCGGCCCGACGGACGTCGTGGCCCGCATCGTGACCGACCACATGTCCCGCACGCTCGGCCAGCAGATCGTGATCGAGAACGTGGCGGGCGCTGGCGGCACCACGGGCATCACCCGCGCCGCGCAGGCCCAGCCGGACGGCTACACCATCATGATGGGCCACATGGGCACCCACGGCGCCGCGCCGGCGCTGTATCCCAACCTGAAATACGATCCGACGAAGGACTTCGCTGCCGTCGGCATGGCCGCCGGCACGCCCATCGTCATCGTGGCCAGGAAGGACTTCCCGGCCAACGACCTGAAGGGCTTCCTCGACTACATGAAGGCCAATGGCGAGAAGGTGAACATGGCCCATGCGGGCGTGGGCTCCGTATCCCACTCCACAGGCATCCTGTTCAACTCGATCATCAAGGCGAAGCCCACCATGGTGGCCTATCGCGGCACGGGCCCTGCGCTGAACGACCTCATGGCCAACACGGTCGACTTCATGACCGACCAGATCGTCAACGTGGCCCCGCAGATCCAGGGCGGCAACATCAAGGCCTTCGCCATTGCGACCCCTGAGCGCTCGCCGGTTCTGCCCAACGTGCCGACCACGAAGGAAGCCGGCCTCGGCGACTATCAGGTCAGCGCATGGAACGCCATGTTCGCCCCGAAGGGCACGCCCGCAGACGTGGTCAAGAAGCTCAACGACGCCCTTGTGAAGTCCCTCGACGACGAGAACACCAAGAAGCGCCTGCTGGAACTCGGCGGCGTTCTCCCGAGCGCCGAGGAGCGGACCGCGGAAGGCCTCCAGAAGCTCGTCAATAGCGAAGTGGCCCGCTGGACCCCGGTCCTCAAGGCTGCCGGAGCCACCGCTGAGTAAGGTTTCGCAAACTTAATCTTTTCAAACGGCGGGCGAAACGGCCCGCCGTTGTCATTTCTGCCTCTGCGACCTCAAAGAAGCCTTGAAATTGATCGCCGGCGCGATTACACCCTGCCTCACGTGCAGCCGTAGCTCAGTTGGTTAGAGCACCAGATTGTGGATCTGGGGGTCCCCCGTTCGAGCCGGGGCGGCTGTACCATAGATTTCAAGCGCTTAGCGGATTCGAACCTCCGACATTAAAGTCTGAGGGTAACGCTCAGGGTAACAGGCACCACGCCAGGTGTCATGCCCCTCGCTCATTCATATTCATCACATCAAGAATGAGCGAGAGGCCGATGAGATGGCCTGCATCCAATCTCTCCTCGAGCACACGCGCAAAATCACCGACATCCTGAATCGCCGCGGGATCCTCCACTACGGCCCGAACCTTCGCGATCATCCCGTCCGGTGTCCTCGCCCGTGTCCTAGCGATCCGGTTCTCCATCTCGCGCACCCTGTCCGAGATCTCGACAGCATGTTTGTGGTATGCGCCGAGCCCTGATGCCCAATCCAGGCCCGCCTTTTCTGCCTCATCCACTTGTCTGTAGGCATCCTGTAAGCGTTCCACTTCCTGTCGGCATTCTTGGCATAGTGCAATAAGGGCGCTGTCATCGCCCGTGGGAGTGGCTGCTGCCGGAGTAGGGGATGCGGCAAGGACCGCAAGTGCGCCTCCCAGGGTGGAACGGCGGGACAGAACGTCTTGCTTTGTCGACATAGTGGTCTCCTATGTGGGGTGACAAGGGATCAGGCGGACGCGCCCGGCTGGCCGTTGGGCAGGTCAGTGAAGTTCGGCAGAGCGATCCCGAGACTTCCTTCCAAATCGCTTGCCAGTGTCTGCATGCGGCTGACAGAGTGTGCGAGGAAATGCAGCTGCTCCCTTATAAGGGTCAGAATGATTTCGCGCTCCCGGCGGATGGCCCGAGCCCGGATCAGGCGCTTGGGAATAGGAGCGATTTGGCGTCCATTGACAGTCACAAGGCGGAGGTGAGGGGTGATCATGAGCAGGACTCCCTGGGTGTTGATGCTTTTCGTTGACGATTAACGATAAGCGTTGAATTATGCAGATGTCAACGGTTTTCGTTTGTGATAATCGGAAAGCGTTGAGAGGGGGCCGATGATCACACCAGCTCAGTCGCGCGCTGCACGAGGGCTTCTCGACTGGTCACAGTTGGAACTCGCAGCTCGATCGAATCTCGGGGAAAGTACCATCAGGGACTTCGAGAAGGGCCGTCGTGTGCCGAGCGTGAACAATCTCGCTGCAATTCAGCGAGCGTTAGAGCAAGCGGGCGTTGAATTCACGAACGGCGACGAGCCAGGCGTAAAACTGAAGCGGAAAAGCCCGGGAGCAGCCTGATCCTCCGCGGTCAACTATCCGCTGGCTACATTCATGTTGGCGCATTCTTGGTAATTGTCGCCCAGTGCTTCTTCGCTTTCGTAGTAGCGAGGCACCGCCGCGGGATGTGTGAGGGTAACTCAGAACTACTCGGAAGAGGCTCTTTTGAGCCGACCCTGTGCCCCGTATCGTTCATCCTCGTGCAGCTTGGCAGTAAAAGGCTGGCGCCGTGGATGCCTATGAAGCCTATATCGCATCGCCCGAATGGCGGCAGAAACGCCAGGAGGCGCTTGTGCGGGATGGCCATCGGTGCCGTGTCTGCAATGCGTCAGAGCAGCTTGAGGTGCATCATCGCAGCTATGGTCCTAGCTTGGGGCTGGAGACGCTCGATGATCTCACGACGCTTTGCGCAGACTGCCACAAAGAAGTGACGACATTCCTGCGCAGACGGCGGTACCGCCTCCAGGCACCCGATGTCAGCGATTACGGACGCGTTACCCCCGCCAGAGCAGAGATCCGCTATGAACTATCAGACATTGAAGTTTCGTCTCATCGGCGCATCACCCCTGGTCATGCACAACGGCAGGCTAGCGAACCCGCTAGACCCGATTGCGAAGGCGATGAAGCGGGTATCTGCGAAAAGAGCGAAGACTGACGCCGACTTTGAGGAGTTAGCGAGACTCGAGTTTCTCGGTGGACTTTACCTTCTTGATGGTGCCCCCTGCATTCCGGGCGAGGTGATCGAGGCGGCACTGATTGAGGCGGCGAAGAAACAAAAGCGCGGGCAGCAGGCGAAGGCAGGTATCATCTCGGACGGGAATTTCCCGGTTGAGTATGACGGGCCTCAGACAGCTGACGAGTTGTGGAAGGATGAGCGGTTTCGCCTTGTGGCCGGTGTGAAAGTCCAGCAGAACAAGGTTATGAGAACACGCCCAATCTTTCAGAATTGGGCATGCGAGATCTCTGTCGACTTCATGCCGGATCAATTGAACCGGAGTGAGGTCGAGGAGATGGTCCAGACGGCGGGCAAGATCATCGGCATCGGTGATTGGCGTCCGAAGTTTGGACGCTTCAGCGTAAAGGCGCTGTAATCTTGGCTAGACTAGGCGCGCCCAGGCTAGGCATGGTCGGATGTGGTCTGGTTAGGCGGGGCTCGGCGCGGTAAGGTTGAGTACGGCACAGCGCGGCCCGGTGTGGCTAGGCTAGGCCCGGCAAGGCGAGGCAAGGGCTCTTAGGAGCAGAGGGCGGTCGAGAGGCCGCCCTTGTGATTGTCTGTCTGCAAGTGACGTTCAGACGGAACCCAACAACGGCATTCGGCAGAGACGAGGTGGGTGAGAGTAGGGCAGTGCCAGATTCTGGGGGTTAGATGATGCAAAACGATCAAGAAGACACCTCAGTGCGGCGGGAGGATCTCCTATTCACAGCTGCCTCACGATTTACCGGGGCCTACCTCGTCCTTGTTGTTCTGGCGACAGCCCTAAACTTTGCTGGGTATGACCGATGGCTATTCGGCTTTAACCCGGACATTGAGTCCAACGCTGTTGGCGATACCCTCGCGGGCACCTTCGCCCCCCTTGCCTTCCTGTGGTTCTTCGTTTCGACCTGGCTGCAGAGAAAAGAGCTCAAAGAAAGCCGGGAAGAACTCGCAAAACAGGCCCAAGAAAGTGCGAACCAAACCAAGATCATGCAGGTGCGCGCAGAGTACGATGAACACCGTCAGAGGCTCTACTACTTGGCAGCTTACCTTGTGAGGGATGGAATAAACATTTCCCTGCTTACCGATACGGAAACCATCTCTCTGATTGACCCTCCCAGCATCAGACTGTCAGAAGAGAATGGGTCTGTTGACGCCATTATTGAGGTGCTTGGAAGGTCTCAGGCGTGGGCACTGAGCCAACTGTCTGGGCGTAATGTCACGCCAGTCGCTCGAATTCCGCTGATGTCTGCGGCCTTGGATCAAATCGCCGATGAGTTGGAGACGCTTGTGCGGAGTGAACGCTATCGGGCCAATCCTCTTGTGCTTGCGCGTATCAGAGGGACTGGTCTCGATCAGATCACCAACACAGCCGTGGCACTCGCGGACAAGGTCCGGGAGTATCTAGTGCAGGATGCTTGATGACATCCGCTCGCCCGTCCAGCACAACGTCGTTCTGCACCAGATCGACCCAGGGCAGGGGATCCGGCGCTTCTACAGCCTCATGATCGAGCGCGACCTGTTCGGGACCGTGCGCCTGGTGCGGAATTGCGGGCGTATTGGCACGAATGGACAAGAGCTGGTTGCGGTGTTCGCCAACGAGCTCGATGCCGGGGTGGTGCTGGAGACAATCGCACGGGCGAAGCGAAAGCGAGGATACCGTGACCTATAGGACAGGGGGGAATTGGATGAGCGATAAAGATCAGAACTTCGAGCTGCATAAGCTAGGCCTGCAACAGCAATTCGATGCCGGGAAGACGCTCGATCAGATCGAGTTCGAAAGAGAAAAGCTCGAACGGGCGAAAATCCTCGAAGCCAGCAAAGAATATGCGCGGCAGGTCCATGACTATTCGATGCAGTACGAGAAGCATCTGAAGGAATATGGCCAGCTTGCACTAAGGACGATCTTTCTTCTCAACGGCGGTGCCATAGTTGCCTTGCTGACATTTATTGGCGGCACGCTCGGGAAGAGTAGCGGCGCCATTACGCTCGCCCCCGCGCTATTCGTTCCCGCCTTTACCAAGTATGCGCTGGGACTTATATGCACAGCTCTCTCGATGCTCTTTGCCTACGTGAACTATATGTTCCACCATCGGACGACCGCAGGGCCGGGCGATCTGGCCAACAACATGATGAAACTCCAAGAGCAGTGGCCCGGCAATTACACAAATGCCAACTCGCGCGGCACCGGCATAAGTTTTTGGCTTGCGCTGCTGTTAGGCAGCGGGGCGCTCGGGTTCTTCGCTTGGGGATGCTTCCAAGTGGCAAACGTCTTGAGCAGCCTGAAGATTGAGCTTCCGGTGCTTGTTTAGGGCGCGCAAAGCGCTGGCGGGAGGTACCGAGATCTGTGATGAAGCCTTGCCCTAATGTTTGCGGTGGCTGTCTACCCAGTGGTTCCAAGCCCGGATGGCAGCTTCTTCCGCTCCCACTTCATCGAAGGCTTTCGCTGGTGGTCCCTGCGTGTCGTCATCCTCGTCGCAGGAATCGCAAATGATGTATGCCTCGACTTCTCCGTTACCTACCTCGGTAAAATCGGTGCTGAACTCGGTTCCGCCGCAAACAGGGCAGGGCTTACAAGTAACCATGTTATTCCTTCCGCAAGTTAGGCTCTGAGCATAGCGGCTTACCTGCGCGGAGGAAGCCAGTTTGGCCCAAGAGGTTGCGGCACGTCCAAACGCTCTGGATTTACTTTAGAGCGATGTGGCGGTAGGGGCGGTTCCTCGCGTTGGCAGTTGTCGCACAGCGTAGGGCGGCCTGATAAAGGTTCACCTTCGACAAACAACAGCACCTGACAACGGGCGCAGAACACCCCATCCTCGATAGCGTCTGACCATTCACCCATGTCATCCTCCTGACTTTCATCTCGTCGCTCGTGGATTGATGGCTGAGCATAGGGGCTTACGCGCCCGTGCGGGAAGATCGTCCTTAATTTCCGATAAGGCAGTTTATGCCAAGCGACGGGGCTATCGTGATTTGTGGTGATTGACGGTCCAACACCCATTATGCCGGCAGGATAGCGGTCTATTTGTTCTTGCCACCGCCATTGCCGTTATTTCCGCTACCGGCGTTGCCGTTGCCGTTGTTGCCGCTACCGCCGTTGCCGCTGCCGCTGTTGCCCCCGCCACCACCGTTGCCATTGCCGTTGTTGCCGTAGTTACCGCCAGTACCTCCAGCGCCGCCGCTGCCCCCCGAGCCCGCGGGTGGCCCGCCGAAGGAGGCGCCACTGATCGCAACGCTCGCTTGCTGCCACTGAGCTGCAAGCTGAGTGCCAGCCCCCACGATGGAGATCAGCGCCGCGCCTGCGATCAGGCCGAGCAAAAGCGAATACTCAACCATTGCCGCGCCGGCATCATCTCGAACGACATGCTGCCAGAACCGCCCCCGCGTCCCCATTGTCTCTCCTATCGAGGTTGTTCAGCTATTAGTGACAGCGTTCCTATCGAGCCGCGAGCGATCAGACGGAGTAATCGCACCGAGCGAGCTTCTTGTGCCGTCCGCCTCGCGCGCGAGAGGCCGGTCTGGCTTCTCTGCTGCGCATGCGAATACTGGTGAGACCTTGTAGGACGATCGGCGGGATATTCTGGTGGCGTGACAGGCCGTCGCTACCCCATTGGAGAATCTCTCTATCCGTTCTTACCAATTTATGCTGTCCATGCGAACCAACTGAGGGAGAACGATGGTTCTGAACCTTCTACAGTCAATTGGTCACATGTTGTTCGATGGGGACGGTCTGGATGAATCCCAGACCGAAGACAATAAGCAAGACGATAAACAGGATGATGCCGAAGTTTAGCCTCGGCGCATCTTGAACTCGAAGACATCCCGTTCATTGCGAAAGCCCAGATACACTGGGCTTGCCTCTCGATAGCAGCGATGAACCAAAAAACGGAGCCGCCAGTACATCCGTGGCGGCCCCGCCCTCATGGCAAGGAACCGGCCCGCTAATCCTCAGCATCGATGGACACGAACCCGCTGGTTCGGACCGACGACATAGCCTTGGACCGCGCAGCCAGGACGATCAACCCGCTGCGGGAGTACCGGGAGAACCGCGCCGGCCACATCGACATCTCGCGGCGGGATGTTCACGATGATCTCTCGCGGCACGATTGGGGCGGTTGCCGGGACGGGGGTGCCATCCGGGTAGCGCAGCACCGGGTCAACGACTGTTCCGTCCGGATTGCGAAGGATCTGATCGGCCTGAGCCAGAGCCGCCGTGGGCAGCATGGCCCCAAGAGCCAGAAGACCGAGAAGCAGCGTGCGGGTGATCATGGGCCGTGTCCTGTCAGAGAACCCCTGAAGGAAACGGCAGGGCGGCCGACAGGTTCAGTCGTATCAAACGTATCAGCCGCGCCTGTACGCCCCGCTCCGGTCTAGCAGCAGGGCAAACGTTGATCAGGCAGCTTTCAGCTTCAGTAGTTTGATCGCGCGGCTGTGAGCACCCGCACCGCCCAACCCAAGTGTCAGCACTTTTTAGCTGATCCGGATCAGAGGGCAACGCAGTGGCGAGAGGCACGTTTCTGGGACTGCTGGCCGGTAAAGTAACAGAGTGTGCGGTAATACCTCTAAAGAGATCGCCCCTCCTTCGGAAGGACTAAGAAAAACTGTGCCGTCAAGATTGCTCAGTTCGCAGAGTCTGCGAATAATGTCTCCTGGGCAGGGGAAATAAACGTGGCGCACATTACGGCAAGTCCCGGATTCCGTCTCCGGATGGATGCGGCTGGCAACATTCCAGAACTTAACAGCTATTGGTCGCAACTGACCACCAAGTCCTACACGTCTTCCTCGTTTTCGACACCGCTGATCAAGGGCGGCTCCTATGGATCGACCTTCTCAATCCAAGTCGGAGGCGCACTTGCATTCAATAAGTTCAAAGCAACTCTGACGGGTCACGTCTCTTCTTTGGTGCTCCTGGAAAACGGTCAGACACGGCTTTCCGTCGCCACCAATGATCCGGTCTATGTCCAGAATGTCTCGCGTCTTCCGCTCAGTCTCTTCGTGCAGGGCAATGATGTCATTACGGGCTCGAGCCTCGACGACACAATCTTTGGCGTGACTGGAAACGATCGGCTCTATGGCAAGGGTGGCGCAGACCGCTTGAACGGAGGCTCCGGAAATGACGGCTTGGACGGCGGTCTCGGAAATGATGCCCTTTTCGGGGGCGATGGGCGCGATACCCTCACGGGTGGCGCTGGAGCAGACACGATCTCCGGCGGAGCAGGGATCGATACCATAAGTTACGTAGGATCGGATGCGCGTGTGAGCATCAATCTATCAACGGGAACAGGTTCAGGCGGGCACGCAACCGGCGACAGGCTGTCGGATATCGAGCGCGTGGTGGGCTCAAGATACAATGACGTAATCGTCGGCAACGGCCTATCGAACACACTCCAGGGCGGAGGAGGTCATGACTGGCTGAGCGGCGGTTCGGGAACCGATGTTCTCGAAGGTGGCATCGGGCGCGACACGTTGAGCGGCGGCTCGGGTGCTGACATCTTCGTGCTCCGGAACATCGCAGACAGCGGCATTGGTGAGACTAGGCGGGATCTGATTACGGATTTCACGCCCGCTGATGTGTTGGACTTGCGAAGCATCAGCAGCCGCTTCGCCTTGACCGGAGATTTCACGGGGAAGGGGGGGCCGCAGCTACACTACTATCATACGACTTCGAGCAACGGCACGCGCATCACGGTGGTTGAGGGCGATCTCAACGCCGACCGCAAAGCCGATTTCCAGATTGCCCTGAAGGGGCACATCGCGTTGTCGGCAGACAACATTCTTGGAGACTTGCTGGTCTCCCCTTCAGGAACTCCCGGAGGAGATCCCTTCACAGGTGGATCCAGAAACGACACGCTCGTTGGTGGATACGGCGCAGATACGCTCGTTGGCAATGGAGGAGATGATCATCTCTTCGGAGGCTACGGGAACGATGCCTTATTTGGCGACTCTAGTGAGCCCAGTTCTACTCGGTACCACGATTGGATCGGCACACCTGGGCACGATGCCCTCTTCGGGGAGTGGGGCAATGACACCTTGTACGGCGGGGCATGGAACGACACGTTGTCCGGCGGCTACAATGACGACGTGCTTTATGGCGAGAGTGGTGACGATGTGCTGCAGGGCGATTCAGGCGATGATGCCTTGGTAGGAGGCGCCGGAAAGGATCTGCAGCAGGGTGGGCTTGGGGACGACACCATCAACGTTGGTGCTGTGAGCGAAATGCTCGGTGACACGGTCGATGGCGGGTTAGGGATCGATACCCTTGTGGCTGACTATTCCGCTTTGGGGACAGGGCTGACCTTTACTGCCGCGGATGATCTCTTCACCTATTTCGCTCCCGGTGGCTTCTTGGTGACGGGCATCGAGATCTATCAGATCACCGGAAGCAAATTCGGCGACTCCATCACGGGCTATGCCCTCAACGACACGCTCAACGGCGGTGGCGGTGCTGATTACCTCCGGGGATTGGGCGGTGATGACAGTCTTGTCGGTGGCACTGGGAGAGACCTGCTGGACGGCGGCAATGGCGAGGATCATGTTTTTGGAGGCACCGATGACGATACACTCATGGGCGGGTTGGGGCGTGACACACTTTATGGTGAACAAGGCAACGATAGCCTGGACGGCGGAGATGGCCACGACACGCTGTATGGTGGGGAGGGCAATGACGGCCTGAGTGGCGGAGCGGGCAACGATACTCTCTATAATGACGCGGGCCGTGACACGCTTTGGGGTGGCGATGGCAACGACACGTTTAAGATTGGTGCTGATGAGGGGGCTGCCGATGAGGTCCATGGGGGAGCTGATGGCGATGAAGTCGAGTTTATCGTGTCCTCACCCTCTTCCGCTTATTCTGCCTATATTGATCTAGAAAATCAGGCGGCGAATGCTGGTATCGCTCACAATGATCGGTTTTCCGAGATCGAGAAATTCATCGGGACCGACTGGGACGACGTTTTCCTCGGGGACGGCATAGCAAACTATTTTGAAGGTGGTGATGGCGGAGATATTTTGAACGGACGGGGTGGTAACGACACTTTGGATGGCGGCCGCGGCAGCGATGTACTCACAGGCGGCGCGGGGGCAGATCTCTTTGTGCTGGACCTCTCCCTCACTAATGGTAAATGGCCCGCAGATATCATCACCGATTTCAATCGCGCGGAAGGCGATAAACTCGTCGTCCAGGGAGGCGTGCCTACCCTCGAACAGGGCCTCGACTCGAATGCAAGTGCAGCAGGCCCGGTTTTCATCTTCGAAACGGACACTCGACGTCTATGGTATGACGCCGATGGGAGCGATCCGGAGGGAAACCCGATCCTCGTTGCCACTCTGCTGAATGTAACAAGTCTCTTCACGACGGACTTCGTTTTATGATCTATTCCAGTGGGGCCGCCGGTACATCCGCGGTCGGCCCCGCCCTCACAAGCGCACCAAAAGCGCCCGTATCGTGCGGATCAGTTGAGAAGATCGTTCCATTCCGCTTCAGCGGTCTTTTGCTCGCCAATCCGCTTGTCGTCGGTATCGGCTGCTTTGGGTGCCAGCTTGGCGTGGACGTAGGGAGCGGCAGCCTGTGCCATGCGATCCCGGCGAGCTGGATCCTCAGCTTCGTTGTTCATTACCGAGAGCATGTACTCGAGCGGCGTGAGACCTTTGGCCCTTGCGAGGGCAATCTGCTCGCGTCCCTGCTTTTTCGGGACACCTTTACTGCTTCCTTTGGGGCGTCCGGCGCCTGGTCGTGTTCCACCTCTCGGCATTTCAAAACTCCTCACGTGAAATCAAAGGAGGGGTAAAATCTCTGCATGAGCCCAAGGCCGGTTCCCGAAGGGTAGAGCCACTAAAGTTTGGACCCGCCCCCTGCCTGCCAGTCCCAGGGTCGATCCCCGGCGCCTGCGTCTCGTGCGGCTCTGCCTGCCGTCTCCGGTCGGATCTGGGCGGACTTGGTGAGCCTGAGCGCCCGTGCTGTCGCGACCATGCCGCGTGTCTCCCGGTCGCGCATGGCCGTGAGCTTCATCAGCCGTTCGAGTCCGCCTTCCACCTTCAGCCAATCCGGTTCGAACTGGTCGATAGCGTCCGACAGCAGTTTGTGCGTGCTGACGTGACGGCAGTGCGCCGCGAGGATCGGCAGCGTCTCGCGTCCGAACCAATCGTGCGGCAGCCGGTTCACGATGGCCCGCCACGTCTCCGCTTGCGCCTCTGTGAGATCTTCTGGCGGTTGTGGGCGAGCATCGAGGATGTTCCTGACAACCGTCAGCTCTTCCCGGCCCTTTGGTCCTCGTTTCATCAAAAAACCTCACGTTTCTCAAAAGAGAGGCCCCAGGCCGGTCCAGGCCCCCATTGCCCCAGAGTTCCGACCTCCCCCCACTCTGGTCATGACTGCCCCCGTGCGGGCTGTATCGTGACCGATGGCGGGCGTTGGTGCGATGGGTGAGAACGGCGACCCTCTGCTGTTGCTGCCCGCCCTTGGCCTTCCTGACGGGCTTTGTGATGAGGCCCTCCCTGATGGCTTTGAGGCGGGCGCGACGATCCGCACGCTCCAGGGCCTTTCTCCGCTTCCGGCGCTCGGAGGGCTTCTCGTATTCTGCGTGGCGGCGCATATCCCGACGCAGACCGGCCTTGCGTATCCCCTTCTCAAGGGCACGCAGAGCGCGGTCCACATCGTTGTCATAGACTTGGACAAGCATGGTCAGAGACCCCTAGCCATTGCACGGGCGAGGTTCCTCTCGCGCTCATCAATTTCGGCCGCCATGCGTTGCTTGATGTCCATCACCCATAGGCTCGGATCGTTGCGCCGCTGCTTGATCCAAAGCGCGATCTTCACCGGGTCCCGGTGCGGACAGTAGACTTGCCGCCCCTCGAACGTGATGGTGTGATCGCATCCCACTGGCTCGGCAATGTTGAGGCGCGGGCGCTTCTCGCGGATGCGGGTCTCTATCATCAGCGGAGTTCCTTCGGGATGTCGTCGCGGGAGATAAAGCCGTTCTGTGCCGCCTCGCGGAGGTAGAGCGCAGCGCGGCTCTGGTTGTCGTGGGGATTGCCGAGAAGGGACGGGAACATCGGATGCAGCGCCGTCCATGCGACATCCTCTGCGCTCAGTGCGTTCGTGAACTGCGCATAGGCGATGTGCGCCTCGTGGAGAACCAAGAGCTTTTCGCAGATGTTCTTCACGAGTTGCTTGTGGTGATCCCTCACTTGGTCGCAGACCAGACGAGAGGCGCGGCCACGTTCCTCCGAGATGCGGCGGGTAAGTTCGACCTGCGCGGCGTCAAGGTCGCTGCGGCGCTTGGTGAGGGCCTGAAGACGGGTGGGAAGTTCGGCTCCCGCCTTGGGAGCAATCTCATCCCCGAGGATTTCGGCAACCCGCTGCTGCTGTGGTGTCACGGTCGGATTGGCCTTGTGTTCCAAGATCTCGTTCTTTACCGCCTCGGTCTCGGCTCTGATCTGGTTGATCTCGTTGTGGATCTCACGCTGCTTCTTCACAAGTGCAGCATAAGTGGGCGACAATTCCTCCAGAGATTGTACCAGGAAAGTTTCCGCGATTACCGGCTCGGTTGTCTTTAGCTTCAGAATAGCCATTGCCGTCTCCTGGGTCTTGGCTTAACCTTCTTCATGAAGCTACGGCTTTGCCTAATCCACTAAAACTATTTCGTGGATACTTTCTTAGTTTTGGCGTACTTTCTTCGAAGTCTTTCAGCGATGCTTCGCCAGGATTTGCGGTCGCCGTATGGATTCAGCCGGCGGGCCACACGGTAGAGGGCCTGAGAGAGGGACCGTGCCTCTCCTTGCTCAAAGAGATCCAGCGCCTCCTCAATGGCTTTGGTGTCGTTCATCGCAGGCCTGCCCGGCGATTGCTGATTCATAGCGCGGGCAGCGCGGGCACAGGCTGCATCACCGGTTTTCTTGGCCAGCGTCTGCAGGGCCTCACTGAGATCGTGGAGGAAGTTGCGTTCTCCGGCCTCGAGGGCGTCAGCCAGGTTGCGGAAGAGGGTGGCTGTATCACGCATGCCGCCCCTCCTGGTGCCGCACCTGATTTCCGCCTTCTGCCGCGCTGCGCCGCACTCGCACTTCCTTAATAGGGAAGTGCGGCGCGGCAGCCGGAACGCCGCACTGCCGCACTCGTGCCGCACTTAGTTTTGCGAAGTTCGGCACCCTAGTCATTGGCCCATTCTCCGACCACGACATATGTCCGAATCTCACGTCGCTCGTCCTTTTCATCGACGAGTCTGAGGGCACCATTCTTGATCCAGGTCTTGACCAGATTGCTGATCTTGGATCGGTGCGCCTTGTTCTGCGGATCGAGGTCAAGGACTTCAGCTACGGCCTTGCCGACCCAATCCCTTGCCAGAATGCTCTCGCGCCAGCGTCCTTGTGAAACGGCTTGCTGCACCTTCCGAAGGTCCCCAACCGTCATATCAGCGAAAGGATCAGGCCAGGCCCAGGATGTGACAACGCCGATGTTGTCCCCTTCAGACCCGAGCGGGCCATTGCCGAGAGGGACAGACGCCAGCTTGAACCAATGGGCTTGGTCGACTGGCGAGAGGTTGGCCTTGCCATTGTCGACCCTGAAGTGCAGTCGACGGTTCTCGACCCCTGCCTTTGCGGCCTCGTCCTCCGACATGGGATTGAGCACCCGGGCTGCACGAGCTGCAGCGAGGAGAGCCACGGCGCCGCGGCCATCCTCTACGCTCACCTCATTGCCGCCGGTCTTCCTAGCGTGGTGCACGAGCTCGATGGCGCAGCCGGTCACGTCAGCAATTTTGGCCCAGGTCTTTGCCACCCGGTCGATTGCGTTGTTGTCGTTCTCCGTAACCCTGTGGGACGAGACAAATGGGTCGATGATCACGAGGCCGATCTTGTTCGCCCTGATTGTCTCGATGACCTGCTCGACCACCGGTCCACAGATCACCGTCCCGCTCTTGGTCTGTTCGGCAATGGCGATATCGGTGTCCCGGCCGGAATTGACGAACAGGCGCCCCTGCAGGTCCTGGGGACCGATGCCGAAGTGGATGGCAGCCGCCACAATGCGCCGCTGCATTTCCTCGAGCGGATCCTCACCGTTCCAGACCCAAACGTTGGTTTGCTCGTCGGGCTGGACTCCGAGGAGAGGGCGGCCTGTGGCGATGGCGAGAGCCTCTACCACTCCGAGCGATGACTTGCCGACGCCGCCTGGTGATACCGTCGTGGAGACGAACTTGCGGATGTAGTGCCGGCCATAGATCCACTGGCGCATTGGGATGCGTTGCGGGTCACACCATTGGAATGGTGCGGCCACAATAGGGGCGGGGGGCTCGGCCTCTTGCGTGACCTGCCCATCCGGCGCCTTTCCCCATGATCGTTCAATCTCAACCCTGAGACGGTCTCGGCCTTCAAGATACTTGGACGCGCAGCCGTTCGGGTGTCGGCGCATTAGGGCTTCCAACTCGTCCGGTGTCATGCCGACCCGGACTGCCGCGTTAACGGCGCTCTGGAACTGTCCGGAACGGTTTTCTCCGCGTTCTGCAACGAGGGGCTCGACTGTCAGCAATCCTTTGCCATCATGAGGCCGCGAGGCGGGCGTTGCGCGCTGTTGCTTCGGCCGCACCGGGAACGCACCGAGGAGGGCTTCAGGAGTCCATATGGTGCCGTCCTGCTGCAGGAGCATTGTGGGCGTCATGACGCGCCCGCGCTTGCGTTTCTTGGCATTTGGAAAGTTCGGCGTTCCAGCGACACGGTAAGGTTGCGTCAACGTTCCGGTGTCATGGTCCGCACCCGCTGCGGCTCTGATCGCGTCACCAATGGGCTTGGCCATCTCCGCTGTGAGAGCTTGGTCGAGAAAGAACCACAGGTGCCGGTTGCCCGGCGATGTTTCGACAATGAGGGATGGTTGCGCGTTGACGTGGCCGGCTTGGTCCTTGTCATTGTCGGAGTCGATCACGAAGGCGAAGACGCCGCGCGTGTCGGCTGTTAAGCCTCTGCCCTTTGTGGCCTTCGGAACGGTGCGGGCTTCGACGTAGACGTTGTGGCCGGATGCAGCATAGTCGAGGCAGGCCCTAACCATGCCGTCAATATCGCCAATGGCGAACCGGGTAGGGGTTGCCCCTTCAACGGCAGGATGAACGACGACAAGCTGCAGGTAGCCGGGATCGCTGGCACCCTCGAATGCGCTTGCGGCATGTGCATGCAGGGTTGTGAGAAATGCGCGGACTGTGGCCTCGTCGGCCTGTATGGGGGCGTGAGCGTTCATTGCGCACCCCCGTTGAGGCGCTCATTGCGCGCGTGTATCGCATCGTTGTGGCGGATGATGCGCGCAAGGCTTACGGCGTAACTCTCGGCATCTTCTCTGGTGGAGAAGGCTACTGCCGGTCCTCTGCGTCCGTTCCGGTAGGCTCTGACCCGCCAGGCGCCATCATAGTATGCGACAGTGATCTGCAGACCGGCTGGCAAGTGGGTGATGTTGCTCATGCCCCGCCTCAATCGTTCTGCAGAAACAGTTCGCAGTTCCATTTGAGGACCCACTCGACGGCGATCCTGATGGCCTCGCTCTTGGAAAGGCCCATACCCAGGACAGCGCCGCCGCCGTCGCTGCTTACGTGGACATCCCAGCCGCGCATGCCCGGGAAGACGTAAATTGTCCGCTCAATGCCACCTACGGGCTTGGCGTCTTCGAGTTTGGGGGCGCGGGCGTTCGGGAGTTGGATGACGTTACTCAACGCGCCACCTCCCAACCGTAGAAGTGGCCTTCGTCGCTGAAGAGTCCCCTCAGGCGAAGGCTTGCCAATCGCGGGCCTTTCGCCCTAGATTTAATGTTGGAAGTTTTACCGAGCTTCTTGAGGCTATTTCCGCTGTTCCGGGCTCCTACCCCCGGAGCGGCGGTTTCTCTTTTGGGCGGTCCTGCCAGCAGGGCAGGGGAGAGATTAAAGCAGCTCATTACGCAGCCCTCTCAGCAGCCCGAGCAATCTCCCATTGTGCAAGATCACTCAATTTCCAGTAGCGCCGGTTGTTGATAATAATAGGCTGGGGAAAGGCGAGCCGCTCATCTCGGAGCCAGCGCCAGAGCGCCATATCGCTGACATTACCGTACCGAGTGCGGACCTGCTTGGCGGTCAACATAACTTCGTTGGGGTTCATCCTCACATCTCCTAAGACGCAAGAACACTTGCGCTGTAAGCACATTGCCTACGGCGTTTGCGGCAGTCTTTTCCCGAGTGAAACGGGAATGGTTTTTATGACGGTGCTGAGAAGCTCAAGCCATACATAGGCAACTGGAGATTAGTCGGGATGCGTACAGTTTCGGATGGTCGGAGTAGCGTGTCCGCGGCTTGTTTTCCGCGGAGTGTTTCACCCTTCAGGCGGTAGGCTTCAGATATGCCAAGGAAGGGGACAAGCCCGTCTAATCTGCACGGGAATGCCTGTGACTGCTCGCTGGCATACAGCGTGTTGGACACGTATGCTGCCCAAAAGTGAGCAACGCTTCGAAATCTCGGCCAGATCGCGTTGTCAAACGTCTTCTTCGATATGCGGATCTTTCCTCGAAGGCGCTTTGCGAGAAATTCCGTTACATCGGCGGCGACGCTTCCAAACTGCACCAAGCCGTTGATATCAGAGCGTCTGACTGCTTCATGGAATACCCATCCTGCCACAGTGCCGTGCCGCATCCTTTCATTCGCTGCGGGATTCAAATCGAGTATGCGTGGGGTCTCCAATGCCATAGCGAAGAGTTCGCGTAGAAAGTCGTGATCAGCAACACCTTCAGGGGGATGTCTTAGAGTCTCCAGTCTTGCGGCTCTCAACCAAGCATCGCGGGCGCCCTCGTCATCTGGCCAGAGCATTGCGGCCTCAACTATCGCGAGGTCATAGCGAATCGGCTGTTTCACGCAGTCTGGTGCTAGGTCGAGGACGAATGCACCGGTCATGCGCCCCTCCCGCCCTGAGGCGCCAGAATGTTGCCGCCGTTGGCTCCTCCAACGAGATTATTAACAAACTGGCCCCAAGCCACTAGCGCCTGCCGTTTCTCATCGGCGTAGGAGTAGCGGTTGTAGACAGCAGCGACACCGCTGACTGTCCCGCTGGTGTGATTCAAGACTGCCTCAATGATGTGCGGAGCATGTCCAAGCCGGGCGAGACCAGATGCCAGGGTGCGGCGCAGATCATGGAGGCGCCATTCGGGCAGATGAACGCTCTCCGGATCATAGCCGCGCTCCTCGGCCTCCTTCCGGGCCTCTTCCAGCATCCGCTTGTCGAGGCGGCGCTTGGCGACAGAGTATCCAGAGATCGCGGAGTCGCCAGTTGTGGTGAACAGGTATCCGGCTTTGCTCAAGACACGGGGCATGCCGGCCAGAACCTCCTGAGTGGCGGCGCTCAGCGGCACGTCATGGGCAATGCCGTTCTTGGTTCGCTCGCGGGGGATAGTCCAGAGATCCCCATGCTTGATTTCGCCATATCGTGCCTTTGCCACCTCGTCGCGGCGCTGTCCGGTGAGAAGGAGGAGACGGACGAAGGGGCCAAAGGGATAGCCTGTGCGCTCCGTTGCCTTCCACAGCCAGCGGATTTCGTCATCCGTTAGGATCCTGTCGCGGCTCGTCTCCTCCGCGGGAGGTTTCACCCGGGCACATGGGGAGGTGTCGAGTACCGACCGCTCAATGAGCCAGTTGTAGAACTTGCGGACAGCGGCAAATGTCCGGTTGGCTGTTGTTGGGGAGCCGCGGTCGATGAGACCGTCAAGCAACTCGATTACATCGCGTCTGGTGATATCCTGGACCCGTCGCTCACCCCAGACCGGGCGAACCTCCCGGTTCAGGAGCCGCTCAACCTCGCCGGCGTACCTAGCGCGCCCCTTGGCCCTAACATGCCGCTCGAGGAAGACATCGAGCTGCGCTGATATAAGATCCCGCTTGGGCTCACCATCTTTGGCCTTTTGCGCCGCCTCCCGCTTCTCGGCCGCGGGATCCTGACCCTCCGCCACCTTTTGCAGCGCATCGCGAGCTCGGGATCGGGCCGTTCCCAGATCAAGAGCAGGGTAGGGGCCGAGGGTGAGCTTGCATGGCTTTCCGGCATATCGGTAGCGCACGGCCCACGAGCGGGCGCCGCTTGGCTGGATAATGAAGTAGAGGCCAACAAGCAGGCCATCCGGAATTTCCAGCCGCTTGCCCGAGTCGGGTTTAAGACGCTCTACACTCTGGGCTGTGAGGGCCTTGGCCAATATTGCCTCCTGTCAGGGTATCATTAGGGTAACGGAGTCGAGGCGTTATGGACCGTTACCCAGAATGATAATCATAGCCTAACAATTGGCTTAAAACCTTATGGTGTAAGCAGTTCTCCACTAGAAAAGCATCTGACCTTGTTAGGGGTAGTTACCTAAAGTCATCTGCTTGTGGATCTGGGGGTCCCCCGTTCGAGCCGGGGCGGCTGTACCATTCAAAATCAAGCACTTAGCACTCGCAGGTTCGAGGGCTGCTCACACCAGATCGGTGAGTATGACCAAGCGGTGCTCCCCTCCCTTTTTACGCATCCAATGAGCCGGCCCTTAGGGTCTGGTCCATGCTGCAGGTCCGGTTTCTCTTGCAGGTAACAGGGGCTGCATACCTGAGTGCAGGATCCCAGACAGCCCAAAAGTGATTGGTGAGGCGTGCCGGGAGGCTAATAAGCTGCCCCTGATGGCCGGTTCTTGTTTTGGAGAAAATCGATTTGAGGTGATAGAGCACTGCCTGGGCGCCGACCCATGTTCATTCGCAATCTACTGCGTATCCAGGCCTCTGAGAAGCGCCGAGGCGACCCGAAGTTCGGCCGGGATCAATGGAAAGTCCGTTCCAGGATTTCGAGCGCCAAGGGCCGATTCTCGCTTGGGTCATCGATCAGGAGGAGGGCACGGGTTTCCTGAAAAAACATTGGAGGCCTGCTGCACGATAGGATTGGTGCGAAGATCGTCAGGTTCGGGTGAGCAGATGAGGCCCCCATGACACTCCGGGTACGTTGGAATGACGGCACTATTGGCCGCCCATGATCGACCGGCAAGATCAATGCGTTTCCCCGAAGTTGCGAGAGAACTGTCCCCTCGTAAATACTCCAACGGCAGGCATCTTCTGTTTGTGCTCTACTTCGACCCTGATCGAAGATTGTTGGCTCAGTTACCCTTCTGATGCGAGATTCCGCTACGAGAGGTACAGTACATTGTCTCCTTGATCAGAATATCTTCCAGATTTGGCGTTCTTACCGAAGCCCTACCTATTCGGGTAGTAGAGGCGAGAATGCTCATGTCGTATTGCCATACTGTACCAAATTGCCCTCTCCAGAGAGTCGGTAATGGGTAGGACATGCATCGAGAGGCAGAATTGTCGGAAGTTTTGCTATAACCTTGCGAAAGGTTATAAATTAGGTTATCGGGTGACAATTCTCCGGAAGTGAACAGAAGAGGGGCAGACTATGGCAACGACGCCAAGTGCATTTTTCAACGGATTTGGGAACGAGCCGGGTCTCGCAGACTTGGCTATTAACAAGACCCTTCCGAGGGGCTTCGTCGAATTCGAGAATTTCCACCGCGGCCGGTCTAGTGCAGAGACTTTTAGGGGCACTCGCGGCAACGATGTCTTTATCGTGGGTGCTGGCGACAGGGTTGCCTTCTCCGGCGGTTATGATGCGGTCGTGACGGATCAGACCTTCTCCATCGGCACGGCGCTTAACGTGGGTACCGTCCAGCTGACTGGCTCCACCAACGCCAGCATCACGGGCTCTTCGCTGAAGAACAATCTCATGGGCAATGCCGGCAACAACGTCATCAGGGGTGGCGATGGTGTGGATATCCTGGCGGGCAATGCCGGCAATGACGCGCTCTATGGCGGTTACAAAAACGACATCGTTCTGGGTGGCGAGGGCAACGACAGGGTCTACGGCAATAACGAAGACGACGTCGTGAAGGGCGGCGCCGGCAATGACACCGTCGATGGCGGCTCGGGCAGCGACAAGGTCTACGGCGATGACGGCGATGATTCTGTCAACGGCGGCGCTGGCAATGACACCGTCCGTGGTGGCGCCGGCAATGATCGGGTCGTCGATACCTCCGGCAGAAACAAGCTCTACGGCGATGCCGGCAACGACACCATCAAAGCTGGTTCGGGCAACGATACCATCGACGGTGGCACGGATAACGACAAGCTGTATGGCGGCTCCGGCAATGACAGCGTCCTCGGTGGCGACGGCGATGATTTGCTCTTCGGCGGCTCCGGCGACGACAGGCTCCTGGGCGGCGCGGGCAACGACACCATCGTGGGCGACGCTGGCTCCAATGTCTTCACCGGCGGCGCCGGCGATGATCTGTTCATGATCGAGCAGCAGACGGGCAAGTTGGACACGATCATGGACTTCGATGTCGCTGGTGGCGATGTCATCGACCTGTCGGATACCTATGCTCAGGGCATGGGCGATCTGAAGATCGAGAGCGACGGCAGGGGCAACACGATCGTGACCGTCAGCGATGGAACGAAGTTCAAGCTCGTCGGTGTCAATCCTGACGCTCTGGACGCCACGGCCTTCCACTTCGGTCTCTAACCGATAGGTAATCCCGTGGGCCAGACAGCTGCGATGCGTCCTCAGGATGCCTCGGACATGGCGGGCCCACTCTGGTGTGTGCCGGTTTCCGGCGAGATCGGAGCAGTCTGGGGGAGCTTTCCCCCAGGTTGCCAATTTTTAGGAATCGAAGGTCCAACCGGCTTTGTGGCGCCGATCGAGCGTCACCGGATCTTCTCCCAGTCGTTCTCCACGGTTTTTTACACCATCCCAATTCGCGGCCTTCAGGACGGACGATCGATTTGCGCCGTCCTTCGCGATTCCGGTGGTGCTGAAATCAAGCCTGTGCTCGATTTCAGGCTCGGCTACTGGCAGGTTCCCGGCGTGCCGCAGATCGTGTCGTTCATCGTCTCGCGCATTCTGCCCAAGCTCCGGGGAATGAACGACCACTCCACTCTCGAGCGCTTCCTCTCGTTCCTGTGCTCCTGGCGCGCATCATGCCGACTTGCCGCCGAAATCGGCGACAAGGCCGTTTACTCGCTCGATATCGCACCCAGGCTCTTCACGCCTGAGCAGGCCTGTCTGTACGTCGCGCAGCAGAGGCTTCATCGCGCATCAGCAGGCTGCTTCGGGACAGAGGGGCACGCAGTCCTGGTCGCTCCTCGGGAGGGATTCGAGCGGGCCTATACCGAGATCAATGGCGAGCTGGTGCAACTCGACCTGCTGAATGATCCTGTCACGGAGCAGGAGGCCATCGTCTGGATTCAGAACCTCGCTCCCTCGGCAAAGAGCAACCTGCTCGACCGTCTGTCGCCGACATCGCCGGATTATCAGAGCCTTGCGCCGTTCCTGATCGCTGCCTCGCCGAAGGCAGCTGCAATACCTCTGGCTGAGCGAGGGGCAAGATTCAGCATTGAGCGTGCCTTCTCTGCATCCGGCCAATTGTTTGTGTTTCTTGAGAGTACGGGCGAAGCCCCTCTGGACAACCTGCAGATCGAGCCGTTCGGGGCCTCGTGTGATCGACAGACCGCGCTGGATCTTCTCTCCTGCACTTGTCCTCATGATGAGCTGCTGAAAACCCGCTTCGTTGCAAAGGTGGACTTGCGTGATCAGCCGCCCTCTTCGGTCTGCCGAGTTCGTGTCGACATCGGCGATCAGCATGTGCAGCAATGGGTTCAGATCCAGCCGGGAAATACAGATCGTTGCCTCGATTTCATCCAGGCGTTCTGGCCGTTGGCTGACGGCGACGAGCGCTTTCTTGCAGAAATTGCGTCGCCACTCGCGCGAGCATGGGCTCGGCGCCCGATCATGCAGCCAGTCAGACGGATGGGCCTGTCTTCTCGCAGCGAAAATCCGCCCAGCATTGATCTGCAGATTGCCGCAGAGGCAAGTCTTACGCGGCTTCACAATACTCTCTGGGGTGTGAGGTCATCGATCGCTTCGGATCAGCCGATCCGCGTGACCCTGCCATGGACAGATGATCCGGAGGGAACGTGTCGCCAGGCTAAGGAATGGATCTCCCGGTACGGCTTTCAAGGCTCGGTTGAGATGTTGCCTGCTCATGCGACTGAAGCCGCTGCACTCCACCTTCGACCGCAGCAGCCTTCAATAGCTCTAGTTGCGCTAAAGGCGGGATTTATCCCGCCGCGTGACGGGTGGTTGGCAGAGGTCGCAAACCATCTTCGCCAGGCGCCGCGAACCGCGCTGATCGGCTTGGCGCCGAATCGTAGGCAGAGGGGGCTTGGCGTAGCCGAGATATCTGCCGACGATCTGTGTTCTCTGTTGAACGATGACGCCATCGTGGCCGTGGCTGTCTCAAGCGATCTCATCGGATGCTCGCCAATGCGCAGTTTGGTCTGCTGTACACTGGCCGGTGCGTGGGTTGAGTGGCTCATAGGCATTCTGGGGCAGGGGGGACGTGTTCATCATCACGCCGGTCTCGAGCTTTGGGACACGGATCCGTCCCACAGGTCGAGAGGGTTTGGCATTGCCGTCGACCTGATGTCCCTCTCGCAAGAGGCCGGTATGGCGGAATATCACGAGCGACAGACGCCACGTGATAATGTAATAAGTGCATAATACGAAAATTGAAGCCTTCCATTTTGCGGAACAGGCCGGAAGAGCGTTGGGTTGCACATGAATCAGAAAGCTGGCGAAACCGTCGTCGCACTGGCAGTTCGGCATTGCCGGTCCCACTTCGCCTATGCGCTTGGTTTCAATGTCCTGGTCAATATTCTTCTGCTGGCATTCCCGCTGTTTTCGATCCAACTCTATGATCGGGTGCTGAGCTCGCGTAGCATCGAGACGCTTATCGCCCTTTTGGCCGGGCTGATTATCGCTCTTGCCTTCAAGGCCGTGTTCCAATGGGTTCGCGGCGCCCTTTTCGTCAGAGCCGCCATGCGGCTCGACCGTCTTCTGGCAGACCGCATCTTCGCGGCCTTGATCGAGCGCAATGCCAGAGGAGCTTCAGCTGAAGGAAGTCAGGCTCTCCGCGATCTGGATACTTTTCGGCAGTTTGCAACCGGACAAGGCGCATTGGCGGCGATCGATGCGCCTTGGGCCATCGTCTTTTCCGGCGTCCTGTTGGTTCTCGATTTCGAGGTCGGCGTTGTCGCGATCGTCTGCACATTGCTCATGGGCGTTGCCACGGTCGTCAATTCGCTGGTCACAAAGCAGGCTCTTGCTGAAACCTCGCAGGCGACGACCAAGTCCTACACCTTTGCCGAGACCAACCTGCGTGGCTCCGAGGCCATCGTCGCCATGGGCATGGTGGGACCGGTGGTTCGGAAATGGCGGCAATTGCGCAACCCGAGTCTGAGCACTCAGGTCAAAACCAGTCAGCGAGGCGTGCTCTTCAACGCGATCCTGGGATCGGCCCGCATCCTCGTTCAGGCTCTGATCATGACGATCGGCGTGATCGAGATCATTACCAGCGACGCACCGAGCGGAATGCTGTTTGCCGCCATCATCATCTCGGGTCTCGCCATGCGCCCCATCGAGCAGCTGGTCTCGGCTTGGGAGCAGTATGTTCCGACTCGTCAAGCGCTGCGGCGCATTGAGGCTGTTTTGAGCGAGGAACTGCGGACGAGGGATGGGATGCCGCTGCCCAAGCCGCAGGGGCATCTGACCTGCTACGGCCTCTATTATATGCCGTCGGGAAGCGAGCGCCCGATCCTGTCAAACATCAACCTGGCCATTCAGCCCGGTGAATCTCTTGGCCTGATCGGTCTCAATGGATCTGGCAAGACGACGTTGGCTCGCCTGCTGGTCGGCAATCTGAAGCCGACACGGGGCCAGATTCGTCTTGATGGCGTCGACATCTGGTCCGCCAATCGTGAGGATCTGGGTCGCCACATCGGATATCTGCCGCAGAACATCTCCATCCTGAACGGGACGGTCGCAGAGAACATCGGTCGGTTCGGTATGCTCACGCATGACGAGATTGTGGATGCCGCCAAAGCTGCAGGTGCTCACGATCTGATCCTTCGTCTGCCCAAGGGCTACGACACTGAGATCGGAGAGGGTGGTCATCCGCTCTCAGGTGGACAGCGGCAGTTGATTGCACTTGCGCGTGCTGTGGCCGGGTCCCCATCCCTGGTCGTCTTGGATGAACCGAATTCAAATCTCGACGGTCAGGCGGAGGCCGCTCTGGTTGCTTGCATCGCCAATCTGAAGCAGCGTGGTATCAGTTCTGTGCTCATCACCCATCGCCCGACCCTGATCCGTGATCTTGACCATGCTGTGGCGTTGAAAGAAGGGCAGGTCGTCAGTGCTGGCGCAACCGAGAACGTCTTCAAACGTCTTGGCCGCCCGGTTGTCGTGAAGAACGCCGGACAAGCAGAGTAGGAGTTGAGCCGATGAGCATGGCTGCTTCGTTGTCATCGGACAGCACCTTGGACAATTCGGCGGATTCTGCGCGAAATCCACTCCTGATCGGTGGAGCCGCCGCGTTTCTCATGGCGCTGCTCCTCGTCGTTTGGGCCTCGACCATGTCAGTCTCGGGTGGCGCGATCGCCGGCGGCAAGGTGGGGATCGAAGGCAATCGCAGGGCTGTTCAGCACCGCGAGGGCGGGCCCGTCAGGGCCATTCTCGTTCGCGAGGGACAACGCGTCGAGAAGGGACAACCACTTCTCGAATTGAAATCGACCGATCTCCAGGCCGAGGTTTCCATTCTGGAAAGCACGCGCGTCGCAACCCTGGCGAGACTCGCGCGCCTGCGGGCCGAGGCGCGAAATGCAGAGGAGATCACATGGTCCGCTCCGCTCCTCGATCTGCGCGGCGATATTCAGGCACGCTCGATCCTTGAGCAGGAAACGTCTGTTTTCGAAGCTCGCCTGTCCGCGTATCGCGGGAACGTCAATCTCCTCCAGCAGCAGATCGAGGGACGCCGCCGCCAGATCGAGGGCTTGGAGGCACGCTTGGTCGCGACTCAGACGCAGCTTGTGTCTGTCGATCAGGAACATGCGTCTCTGCTGCCGCTTCTCGAGCAAGGCTTGGTTGCGCGCCCCCGTGTTCTGACTCTGGAGCGGACTTCCGCTGCGTTGACCGCAGATATTCAGACCATCAAGTCGCAGATCGATGCGGAGCGCAGCAGCATTCAGCTGGCCGAGACGCAGATTGCCCAGTTGCAGCGAGACCGGCGTGAAGCCGTGTCCACGGAAATCACCGAGATGGAAGCCAGACTTGCCGAAGTCGCACCGCGCTTGACGTCAAGCAAGGAACGGCTTGAGCAGACCACGATCGTGGCGCCTGAGACTGGCTATGTCTACGGCCTCAACATCTTCAATCAGGGAGCCGTCGTCATTCCTGGTCAGACGATTCTCGAGATCGTTCCGGATGCAGATGCTCTCGTTCTGAATGTCGAAGTGAACCCGCAGGATGTGGAACGTGTGCGGCCAGGTCAGCAAGTCACCGTGCATCTGCTCGCCTATTCGCAGCGCTACCAGTCGGTGGTCAAGGGGCGTCTCGAAAAGGTTTCGGCGGATCGCTTTGACGATGTTCAGAAGCAGAGTTCCTACTACAAGGGTGTCGTGAAGATTGATCCCGCCGAGCTGAAAATGGCGAATGTCGAGCTTGTTCCCGGGATGCCTGTTCAGGTGGTGATCGAGACAGGCGAGCGTACGATCATGTCCTATCTGCTGGAACCGATCTTCCACGTGGCCGATTTTGCCTTCAGGGAACGGTAAGACGAGAGCATTGCTCACAAAAACCCGGTCGAGAACTCGAAAGTTTTTGTTTTCTCAGCCTTGAAGAAGCTCGAGGTACCTCGGGAACGTGCGCGTTGTGAAATCATAGTTCTCGACGATTGTCTCCCGCGCGCGGCGGGACAGGCGTTCACGCTGCGCCGGATCGTCGAGCAGTTCGCAGACCGTGTCGACGAGGGCCGCGCGATCGAAGAAGCCGAATGTGCGCCCGTTTTCTCCATCTTTTAGGACGTCGAGAACCGGACCGGTGGCGGATCCCACCATCGTACAGCCGCAGGCCATGGCCTCCAGGAAGGACCAAGACAGAACGAACGGGTAGGTCAGATAGACATGCACGGACGAAATCCGCAGCAGGTCCAGGTAATCGGCATAAGTGAGATTGCCAAGGAAGTGAACGCGGTTGGGGTCCAGGCTGGCCCCGACCTCGTCAAGCATCACGGATTTCCACGATTGGCCACTTAGGTGTCGTCGGCCATAGCTCACATCTTCGCGTCCGACGAGCACAAACTGCGCCCTGGGCCGCCGGCGCATCAGCTCCGGAAGAGCCCGCATGAAGACATGGAAGCCGCGGTAGGGCTCCAGCGAGCGGGACACATAGGTCACAACCTCATCCGCCCTTGTCAGCGTTGCTCCGTTCGGCAATCGGAATGATGCATGTGGATGAGGTGCAACAAGAGCGGTGTCGATGCCTTCATGCAGCACGTGAAGCTGTGACCGGATCGGCGGCGGAAAAAGGCTCGCCTGCCATGGCATCGGCGTGATGCACCGCGAAGCGGCTGCGAAGGCCATGAGGTTGGTGGCATTGCGCATGGGTACGTAGCGCATGTCGATGCGGGCCGGTGGAAACTCCGGGTCGAAGTCGAGGTCGCTGTCGCGGGTTTTGTAGAAATACTCAAGATAAGCGATGAACTTGGCCTCGGGAAAGACCTCAGAGACGAACATCGCATCGCCCCAGCCTGGATGTCCGAGAACAACATCCGGGCGATAGCCGCGATCACGCAAACGGGTCAGAAGATCAGCGACGCTTTTTCCGGTGCGGGCATGTTCGGCGAAATCCTGCGCGACCGGAAAGACCGCTTCGACGGGCCCGGTCGGGTGGCTGTAATGGACATAGTCCAGGTGCCCAGTCTCAGCCTCGCTCCGCTCCCCGTTCCCGACCCCAACCAGCCGCCACCCCTCGCGCGCGGAAAGCGCCTTGGCGAGCAGCTTGAATTGACCAGGGAAGTTGGGGTGGATGAGGAGGAGGTTCATGAGGTAGGGCGCTTCCTCGATTGCAGAGGGAAATATGACATTCTGAGTTGTCAGGGACACAGATGGTTGAAGAGCAATGCGATGCCCATCGCTCTTCAACTTGCCTTAATAGAGTTTACCCTACTGTCCAAACACCTGCTTAAGGCTGATCAAGCATATGCCTGTGATAGCGCATGTGTGCCTCGACATCGCGACGCTGGTACACGTCGGCAATCCAAGGCTCACTATAATAGATCGGCTCCCATGAGACGTCATCGTTCGGAGAGCCATTCCGTACAGCCGCATAGACCGCATTCGCAAAGCCCATTGCTTCCGCCTGGAAGGGGCGATCTTCCATAAAAGCCTGGCCGCCTTGGGAAAGGTTGTAGGCGAGCTCTTCGTTGGTCACAATTTCAATCAACGCACTTGCAATGGACTCAGGCGTCTGGTGTGCCAGGAGCATTCCCTCAGATGGAAAGTCGTAGATTGTGTTGTTGCGATACAGATCTACTGTCGGCAAACCGCACGACATCATTTCGAACGGCACACGAGACGGATTCGATGAGCTGATGCATAAGCCAGCAAGTGCTTCGTTGTATAATCCGGCAAGCTCGCGAGGTGAGATGATTCCAAGCTGCTCAGTCTCAAACCACAAGTCTATGGGCTCACCACCAAAGAGCCTGATTCGTACCTTCGGCAGTCTCGCTTTGACAATTCCGAGAGCTTCCAGAGCAAGGCGAGTGCACCGTCTTGGCTTCTCGGGCTGAACAATTGCACATACAGTCAGCTCGCGATCATAGAACGACTTGTATGTGCGATAGACTCCGCGGTCCACGCCAAAATCGATAGAATAGGGAGTGTTGCCGAACTCCCGCTTGAGACGCTGGCTCAGCCATCGCCCAAGTGTGATTGTTTGAAGTCCATACAGATAGCTTGCTTCGCCAAAGACGAAGCCGTCTCCCATAGGGTTGAAGCCTGCCTCATAGTCTTGAACCAGATATAGTCTATGGCTGGCGCCCGAGTCGCGTGCGATAACGGCGGTATCCCAGCGCGTTGCGATCACGACGTCGTAGCCAGAAAGGTCACAAGGCCAGCTTTTAAAGCCAAGCCCGTTTACCGTGTAGAAATCCGTCACCTGTCGCGAGACGCTTTGAGGATCGTCGATCGGATCGATCACCACCACATCGACGGCGCTGCCGCGGGCCATGAGTGCAGCACCATAGCTGAAGATTGTCCGCAGGCCGCCGGATCCCTTGATGGGAGCAGGAGATAGAATTGCGATACGCATTATTTTGCTCATAGTCTTAATGGGTAGATAAGCAGAGGATCACCGAGACTTCATGAGGGCCTTCTAGAGCCGGAAGCTGGATTGATGATCGCGAATTCTCGTGGGCGATGATTCTGCCGTTCTCATCTTCGGGAGCATTCGAGGCAATTGCGATCGGGCGCATAATGATGTAGCGGCGGCCTTCACCGCTTTGGCAATTTCTCACCGAAACGAGAATTTTGTCGACGTAGACACTGGGGTCGGGACCGAGATTGACCCACTCCAGCTCCATCGATGTCATCGTAAAAAAGGAAGCATAGGAGATTGCTCGTCCGTCAGCGGATATGAAGTAATCTGCTGGGAGATCCAGTTCCTCTCCGGTTGATGCGGTCAAATACATTCGAGCTGCGCAGAAGCGTTCATTACATGGCATGTGAAAACCGGCCGACTTGAGAAGGAGCTTCTCAAACATATGAGGCCGATCATGCTTCATGAGTCCAAACAGCCAGTAGGCTGGCAGATGATTGAGCTGGTCAGCAGTACCATAACGAACCAGTTCGCGGAAATACAGATCGCAGATCTGCTCCGCAGTCTCCGAGCCATTGTTCTCTTCGTGGTTCCATGTACCGATCTCGGCAAGCTCGGCGTCTGTCGGCAGAACCGTCAAACGGCCGAGTAGAATCTGCAAGGCCACCTCCATGTTTGCCAGGGAGGTCGGCGCAGCTCGGTAATGTGGATCGTCCCGCAGGACCAGATAGCTCTTGAGGAACTGTCTCACACCATTCCTTAGATCGCGCAGAAACAGGCTCTGTGCAGGATGAGTGCTGTTGTGAGAGAAGAGAACCTGGCCTTGCGGTCCGTAGCCTTTGACCGATCCGACGTCAGCCGAACAGACCTGCTCGAAGATCTCCTTGCAGCGTAGGATAATGTCGGAAACATTGCGGGGCAGGCCGCAACTAACAAGAAATCCTTGTGACAGCGTGCCCCGTGCGATCTCATCCTTCGCGTTATTGTCAGTGGCGAGATACAACCCAACTGTGGGATTGTTGCAACCGACTTCCTTAAGTGCATTCTCAAGAACGCGCTGTGACTTAGTGGTCCACCCCAAATCGACGAGGCCAATAGTTTCCTCATCACGGCGAAGCTCCAGTGCTCCAGCCATGGCATCGACATAGCGCTTGAACGAAGCCCTTTGCCTCAGAGCCCAGCTTTGAATGGGTGACCGGAACTTATTGGAACTGCTTAGGGTTCGAATGATCGCATCAGTCTCCTCTGAGCCGCTCCGGAGGGGGAGATCGCGGAGGAGGGCAGGGAACTCGCTAGTGAGCTCAGGGGCGCCAATCCGTGCAAAGAAACTTCGGAGAGTCAGCGGAGTGCGCCGCGAAAAGAAGAAAGTCTTGAACTCGTCGGCGTCGCAATTCTGAAACAGAGTAGGATACGTAACGGCCCTGGAGGAAAGAAAGGGTGCAGCGAAGACGCGAGCTCCAGTATGCTCCGCATAAAGGTTAATGAGTTCCGAGAGAAACAGGCCTTCGCGAGTGAGGCAAAAGAGCTTTTCAATGCCGAGCTTCGTTGCGCGCCGGACAATCCATTCGACAAAGCCGGTTAGAACCGGTCCCACAGTCGCAAAGGCAAGGTCTGAGGCGAGAGACGGTGAATGGATGTGTCCTCTCGCCGCGAAGGACACATGTCTGCGTAGAGGATCGATCCCTACCTGCAAATCGTCGCTGCTCCAATCGTAGCCTAAAACTGCAGCCAACTGATTCTCAAGATAGGTTCGTTCCCTGTCGATATCCTTGAATTGTCGGAGGAAGATTGGAAACGCACCAATGCGTTCGGCGCCAAGGTAATCAGCTTCATGGCTGTCACCGATATGCATGATCGCAGCTGGTGAGAAGCCGAATTCATCGACAACCGATGCTAGTAGACCTCTTCCCTTATCCACATGCCTCTCGCACGAGACGAAGATGTCCTCGGCTCTCACCTCAACCGGAAGCTTGCCCTCAAGAAGCCTGAGAATGTGCAAGGCAGAGAAGTACGTGTCCGAGACGTACGCGATCTTGAGGTCCTGCGAAGAAATCCAAGCGATAAGGTTCGCAATGATAGGATCGAGATAGGTGTTCCGGCGCTCGAACTCTACTTCGACCTCTATTGCGGCCGATCTTGGCCCCGCAATGCAGGCTTCAAGCTCCTGATAGATCTCATCAAGGGTTACTTCCCAGATCTCGCCTCGGGCAGTCTTCTTCACTCGTGCCCGCGTTTCGGCAGCACGTCGGGCTTCGGCGAATGCCGCAGGTTCGATAAATGGCGAGAGGAGACACTTAGCTCGCAATTCACGCCCTAAGCCCAGGAAAATATGATGGGGAGCGCGGGCAGGGCGCCAGACCACGGTGTCAAAAATATCAAAAGTTATACATGAGGGGCGGCGACGAAGGATTATTTCCTTGATCTGCTCAATGCAGGCAAGGTGCTCATGCATCTTGGCGCCATCGGCGCGGCCCAAATCCATATTGACGACGGACTTGAGGCGCTCTTTCAGATCCGCACGGTTTACAAGACCGCGATTTCGGATCGAGCTGATCTTGAATACTCTCCCAGGTGCCTTTTCAATCGACATTGGTCTTCACACAGTAATCAGATATCGGGGTTGGGGGATGGCAGTGAACCGAGCCATGCTGATGAGCTGATTGCCGCTGATCCTGTGAAACCCACTGCGACTCTGCCCGATGGTAATTTCCTTGCTCACATCTCGGTAAGTTGCGCGAATGACTTTTGCTGTCACGGGGCCGGCAGCTTGACGCAGGTCCAACCTGAAACTGCAGGCGCCAGCTGCGTATCCGGTCTCGAAGAGATCCTGCCGGTATTCCGTCGGCCAAGCGAAGAATTGTCTATTATCAATGATGAGAGAAACAGGCTCATCGTTGTTGGCGAGCGGCGACCATGCCCACCCGCTAATGACGTCGTCTTCAATGGAGTCGATGTGCAATTGGGTCCGGTTATAACTGGCGGCCGGAACGACCATCACCGGACTCTTATAGTCTTTCCGACCAATGCGGATTTGCAGGGAAACATCGTCGCTTTGGAGGGATTCATCATCGACAATGTACTCGAACCCTACAAAACGATGAGAAATCTGAGACGGGAGACTGTCCGTCCAGAAAGTATCGCAGACTATCTTTCGCCGCTTGCGCTGTATCGTGAGGTCAATAACGACAGGTTCAGACTGACCACTCACATGCGCCGCCCAGCCGCTCAAACGGCGACCATTAAGGCGCCAGCGGCCGATAACGGCTCCTTGGGCCGAATTGATATAGCCAGACAGCAATGGATGCCCCCGTATGGCGTGCATTTATGGTTCGATAATTGCAGGTAGTGCTATATGCAATTTTGTGGCAAATATCAAATGCTATATCATCCCGCATCATAGCGGCGTGAGATATCGTTAGGTATAAGGAATAAGGTTGCGTAAAGGATACTAACCCTCAGTTCAAATTGAACCTGGCTGAAGCGATTATGTTCAAGATTCGAAATCAAGTACAGGCGTAGAAAAGATGAATATGAATATGCGCGCTGCGATCATTTCAACTGGCGGGGACGGTGCCATCTCCGGTAGTGCTCAGATGGAGACTCGCGATCTCTATTCGCTGTGTGGCTTCAATACAGGCAATCTGGCCTTCTGGTACGGAATTTCTCGCCATATTGCAGATGAAAAGGATTATATACCTTGGTCATTTGATCCAGATGAGGTCCGTGAGAAATATGACATTCTAGTTTTTCCTGCGGCCAACCAGATCTCAGCCGACAATGACTTGGGATACTTTGCCGACCGCTTTGAGCGGACAGGGTTGCCGTGTATCATTCTTGGGCTTGGAGCGCAGGCTCCCAAAATCGGCGCTAAATTTCAAATCCCGGCCGGAACGCGTCGTTGGCTCGATATCATTTCAGAGCGGAGTACCATGCTCGGTGTCCGCGGGACGTACACTGCAGAAGTTCTGTCTACACTCGGAATTCACAATGTCGAGGTAACAGGGTGCCCATCCTTCTTTATTAATCCCTCGGTGACGCTTGGGAGTGAGATTGAGCGTAAACTCTTTGGTGCCACAAAGCAGGTGGCCTTCTGCCAGGGCGAACTGAACGCGAACCAACTTGGTGTCGAGCAGAAGATTTTTGAGTGGGCATATACTCAGCGAGCCCCTTACATCTGTCAGGCCCCTGACCGAATGGTTTCGCTTGCCCGAGGGCGCTTGAGCGAGTTGTCGAGAGCAGAGGTTGAAGAGATTTGGCGCTTTCTAGCTCCTGGAATCTTAACCGAGGAATTCATCCAGTTCGCTCAGCAATTCTTCAAGGTGTTTTTTGATGCTACTGTCTGGCTAGAGTATCTGAAGCCGTTTGACCTGAGCATCGGATCTCGCCTCCACGGCAACATATTGGCAGTTCAGGCAGGCGTTCCGGGCATCATCGTCCCCCATGACTCCCGAACAAACGAATTAGCCGTAACGGGACAGTTGCCCATTGTAGACGCTGATACGTTTTTGCAGTGCGCAGATATCGAGCGTATCAAGGATGCGGTTGAATTCGATGGCGCGACCTTCAACAAGACACGCCGTGAACTCGCCGCCAGAATGGCTGCCATCATTCGAGATAGTGGGTTAATTGCAGGACGCGAGCTTTCTATCTTGTCAGGTGGAGAAGATCCTGAGGCCATCCAGGGTGCCTCAATGGCCGTAACTGAAAAAAGCACCAGGAATGTAGCTGCGAAGAATCCACATAAAGGGGAAGTTCGTCGCAGCATGGGAGCGGCTATGTCCTATACTCATCCGCTGCATGTCCGGTCCAAGGGGATTTGGCCGCAATACTATGGCCTGGGAACCCGCCTCAGAGGAAAAATCTTCTACTCGGACATTCTGCAGCCGAGTGATGAGTGGAGTGATTGGGAGGGAAAGCCTGTCTCGGTCGTTTCTTTGACGGAGCAGCGGCCAGAAACCTACCATGACACACACAATCATTACCAACTCGTGTTGTCGGAGGTAATGAACTTCACTCCGGATACGAACGCCATACCGTTCTGGGGAGATGCCGCTGCTATCGCCAATGGATCAGGAGCGTGGGGTGCGTTCTTCTCGGCAAGGTCGGCTTATTATGATCCGGCGACGATGCCGAGCCTTACGCTTGGCGCCTCTGCTCCGGAAGGTTTCAAGGCTGTTCCGCAAAGTGACTTCGACTGCCAGCTGACTGGACTTGAAGTCGATGTTCTCAATGGCGGAAAACCTGGCGTTTATCCAAACAAGGCAAAACACGGGATCCAGATCGTAGGCTTTGGCAATCCCAACTCTCATGCCCTATCTGTTATTTGCGAAAACTTCGATTGCGAACCAGAGAAGCGCAAAGGTCAATTCGAGTCAGGGATCTACTTCCAGAATTCTATCCACCCTGACTATGGGCGCGTCTTGGTCAGCGATTTGACGACTGCAAGAATGGGGCTCGACTTTAGTCAGACATTGTTTCGGTCCGGTGCTATTCAGCTCAAGAGTGAAGGACCCGGAACGGGCATTATTTTTGATGATGGCCGAGGAGGTGAGATTTACACCGGAACGCGTTGGGTCGGAACAGAGACTCCTCGATGGCAGACGATCCGCATGGCGGAGGAGGGGATTCGCATTGTCTCTCCCGATGGAAAACGAGAGCTGCTTGCAATTGATGCGTACGGTGGCGTCTATCTGAATGGCGACCTGTATATCAATGGACGCAGATTTCACGCGCAATCGGAGGCATCCCCTGGAGCCCTCCTGATGCAAGTTGCAAGGACTCTTCTGCAGCGCATCCTTGGATGGCTCCAGCCTTCTCCGGATCCGCGCGGCTGAAGCGCTGCTAATCCTCTCGTGTGAAGTCGGTTAAGAGCTAGTTCAGTGAAACCAAAGGTCATGTCGGTCGCTGGGATGAGTTTGGAAGTCGAGAGGCTGATTGCGCTTTTCGATCATATGGCTCTTGTCCTTCGGGCTCCGGACGGATTGCAATTCGAATCCTCCCTGTCCATCAAAGTCATGCAGGGTGGCGTCGACTGCTCCATTGCATTCGACCAATGGATCGAACTCGACAGCGCCATCGTCGCTCCGACAAAGCGAGGCAAGTCGGTTTCGGGGGCGCTGACCGGTATTCCGGAAGGGCGCCGCTTCCTCGCGGCTCTTCCGAGAGAAGTTGCCGGCCACTTCAAGCCTGAGGATCCGGTCGAGATTTCGCCGAACGGCGCGCACGCCAGCCAGGGCATCAGTATGAAGGCTACCCCTTCGGTCCCCGCCGATCTCACCAATGGGCTTGGCCCCGCGTTGGCAAGGAGCCTCATCGGATCAATCCCCGACGACATAGCCATGATCCTGGCGGCTGACATCACCGTCAAACCCATCGATGCTTCCGAAGACTCTGAGCTCGAACACATCGCCAGTGCCGGTAACGGCTTAGTGGTGAGTGGATGGATTGCGAACCTGGCGGACCGCACCATCCATATTACAAGCGAGGACCTGCGGACCTGGCTCTTCAAGTCTTCCCTCAAAGCAGTCGCTCGGCCTGATGTGCACACACATCTGCGTCAGGAAAAACGGCTGACGAGCGCGTCGAATGAGCACGGATTTGCATTCGTCATGCCGCATCAGCCGGACAAAGAGCAGGCCCTCTATTTCGTGGAAGTCTCGCCGGACGGGCGGGACGTCATCTTCCATGGTCCGTTACAGGCGACACCTGAGCAGGACGAGGCCTTGGCTCTCGACCTTGTCAGCAAGACATTCGGTGATATCCGCTCTCTGCCGATAGAGCAGGTGGATCGAACTTACCGGCTCCTTCTCTCGCCGCCAAAGGGCGAGATGCGGGCTCAAGTGTTCGATTTCGGGCCTGGCCTGCAGACAGGAAAGCCTCTTTCCTCCATCATTATCCCGTTCTATGGCGATGCTTTCTTCCTGAATTGCGTCCACTACCTTCAGCGCATTCTCGACGACAGCTTCGAGCTGGTGCTGGTCGTGGACGATCCTCGCATCTGGGATGAGATCTACAACGGATTGTCGCTGCGCAGTCATGCCATCCGTGTGACGACACGGTTGCTGCGCAATTTCGCCAATTATGGTTATGGCGGCGCCAACAATCTCGGCGCCAACCTCGCTCGCGGTGACGTGCTGTTTCTCATGAACTCCGACATTCTCGTGAAGGATGCGCAGGGGCTTGTAAAGGCAGCCGAGACCATCCGGGGGCGCAAGCAGGCCTCAAGGCCCGAGCTGCTGATCGGGTTTTCGCTGCTCTATGAGGACAACACGATCCAGCACGTCGGAATCGAGTTCATGCGTTCCTCCATGGCAGGCGATTTCTTCCTGGCCGATCACCCTCTGAAAGGGCTCCCGTTCGCCTTCTACAAAGGAGATGCGGTTCGGCATGTTCCAGCGGTGACAGGGGCCTTGATGGCGCTCTCGAAGGATCTCTTCTCGAAGCTTGGTGGCTTCGATCCTGCCTTTGTACGCGGTGATTTCGAGGATGCGGATCTGTGTCTGCGGGCGCGGCGGATGGGAGCCGAAATCCAGCTTCACGTGCACCCCGGACTTTATCATCTGGAGCGCCAGTCCGTTCCAGCGATGGGGGATGCAGATATCCAATCGGCGATCAACTACATAAACTGCGTGGAGTTCAATCGGCGTTGGGCTGCTGAGTTGTCACGACCCAAACGGGTTTTCAAGATTTCCGGAGGGCAAGCACCTTCCGGCACCGGGCAATAAGAATGGTATGCATCAAGCGTACAGGTCTCACGTTTCAGGGGCAGTTTTCACGATGCGCGTAATGGTCCTTTCCCACGGACATCCGGAACTCGGTGCTGGTGGCGCGGAGCGGGCCGCCTATTCCATCTTTCAAAGGCTCAAGGCTGACCCGAGAGTTGAGCAGGCGATCTTCGTGGCCCGCTCCGAATACGTGGGCATTGGACACAGCGCTTGTTTTGGAAGTTTCCGTGGACGCCCAGATGAAATCCTGGTTTGCCCTCCGCCGTTTGATCGATTCACGTGCCAAAGTCTGAACCATGATCTGCTTGCCCAGCTGATTGATGAGCTTGTCCGTTTCTTCCGGCCTGATGTGGTGCACATTCACCACTATATCTTCTGGGGTCTTGATATTCTGGAGATGTTCAGGCGGGCCGGCGTGCGCGTTGTCTTGACGTTGCATGAATACGCGGCGATCTGCACTAATCTTGGCCTGATGGTCAAAAGCGGCAAAGGTCTTTGCTATGCGGCATCCCCGGCCGAGTGCAGCCAGTGCTTTCCATCGATGAGCGCCGGAAAATTCTTCGTTCGCGAATCCATCTACAAAATGTTCTTCGAGAATGTCGATATTTTCGTGTCGCCCAGCGCCTTCCTGAAGGAGCGCTATGTGGACTGGGGGCTGCCTGCGGAGCGCATTGAAGTCATCGAGAACGTGATGGATCAGGACGTTCTTGATCGGAGCCGAATACCTGTAATCGCCCGGCCCCGCCAGTCTGAAGACCGACGCTTGATCCTGGCGTTCTTCGGTCAGGTCAATCCGTTTAAGGGTGTCGATGTCCTGCTTGAGGCTTGCGCATCACTTCCGAAACGCATGCGCAAGAAGCTCGAAGTGCGCATCCATGGCGAGAACAAGCATTTCCGCGATGGCGAGTTCGCACAAAAGATCGAGCGTCTTCTCGGGGAGACTCGTGATGTCGTCCGCATGATGGGAGGCTACAGGAATCAGGACGTCATCAATCTGATGCGAGCCAGTGACTGGATCGTCGTTCCCTCGATCTGGTGGGAGAACTCACCCATCGTGATCCAAGAGGCCCGCATGGCCGGGCGTCCGATCATCTGTGCAGATATCGGCGGAATGATCGAAAAGATTGATCGTAATCTGGATCTGCCGTTCTCGGCAGGCAGCGCTGGGGCGCTTGCGGATATCATCAGGTCTCTTGTCGAGGGTAGCTCTCAGACGGATCCTGAGGCCGTCTCACGGTTTCCTGAAGCGCGGCAGGAAGCGCGGCAGGCGCTTGATGCGGAAAACTATCATCGCCACTTTGCCCTGTATGGGCATCCCGAGCACAAGGGGGGCGCTAACTGCCATGTCAATAATGGCAAAGGCAGCACGCTGTCAGAGGTGGCATGCTAGGCAGGCGCGCTCCTCAACGAGAGGCTGTCATTCCTGCCGCTTCCGGAACAGGGCTCTTGGTCAGAACCATCTTGCCGGTGCTGCGGTGACAGGAGATCGTGACGAAACCGTCGGAGGCGTTGATCCGAACGCTCGTCTCCTCTTCATTGTTGATCAGCTGTACGGGGGCCTCGTGTAATTCCTGGGAAGCCTCGGCAATAATCGACAGGCAATCGGCATAGGGCAGGGTGGCAATGCGGGTATTCGCATCGTCTGCTTGGGCAGCGGTGTGGCTTGACAATATTCCGAGAAAGCCGAGCAGAAAAATCATCGTCCATGAACGCATCGATCCGTTCTCCCAACGCTCGGAAGATCACCACGCCCGAGACTTTGCCGCTGTGCTGTACCACACATAGGCAACGTAACCCCCTGGCGAGCCGTTCCTGCTGCCGGTGTCGCAGGAAGAACTCGCCCGCTCGGGAGAAACCTTAGCCGCTCGATTCTTTCGATCTTGCGAATATCTCACGGCCTCGTCTTTCCGCTCTCTCCAGAGCCTCGGCAAGCAGACGGCGTGCTTGCGGCGATGTCTCACGATCCTGTGTACCGGTGATCTGTGCGAGGATCGTGTCCGCTTCTGCTTCATGGCGTTCTTCAGGCATGCAGAATACTCGTTTCAGAGGATCAGGGATATCATTGCAACCGTTATGGATCCTTTCAGGTTCCTGCACTCTGCATATCAACCGGCAAGCTAGGCCCTGCGTCGTCGTGAACCTTGCGCTTGAGCAGGAAATGTAAGACAGTTCCATCAAGAACAAGAAGCCCGCAGATCGTTGCATGGGCTCGCTGATGGGGCTGTTTTCCCATTGATATTGGAGTTCGGTTTCTTGCGTGCCGTTGCGGGTCGGGATCGTCATTCCGGCCGGCAGAAGAACGAATATTGGTCTATCTCGTTGTGGTTGGGACTTGAGGTCCCTTTGAAGTTTTCGCGTTCAGTCATGATTCATCCCAGAAACGTCAGGGGTGGTCCTATGAAAGCTCTCGGACCAGATCCCTTACAGGACGCACTCGAATTGAAGGCGCATGTCAGAGGCCTGAAGGCCCTGCTTGAATTGCAGCGCTGGCAGATCGAGGTGTTGAACGAAAGGCTCTATGCTTCCGCGTCTGGAGGCACGGCCGCCCGACGCTTGCTGGCTCTCAAGCAAAGTGAGGCAGGAGCATCACGCCTGCGCAAAGGCACAGGCTCCTAGAGCATCGGACGTGAAAAGTGGACTTGCACTTTTGGGATCGATCCGATGCTCAGCCTTGAGAGGAGCGCATCGTTTTGAGCGGAAAACCGGATCCACTTTTCGCTGACGCGGACCTTCGGTTCCGCACGATGCGCTAAAGCACCGTGCGGAAAACCGGGTCCATCTGTCTGCACGGTGCGTTACCGCTCCTGCCGACGTAGTTTCCGGTCTTTCAGGAAAAGTGTGTCCAATTCAGCGATACCGAGCTGGCCTGCCTCCCAGGATGCCACCAGCTCAGGAATGGAACTGCTTGGGCTCGCCATGCCGAAGAGAAAGCCTTGACCGAGGTCGCAGCCCTGGCTGCGCAGGAAAGCCGCCTGCACAGCCGTTTCGACGCCTTCCGCGACCGTGTTGATGCCAAGACTCTTGCCAAGGCTGAGAACTGCCTGGAGGATGGCCGGATCATCGGGGTTGCTCGCCAGATCGTGCACAAAGGAACGATCGATCTTGATGGCGTCGACCGGGAATTGCTTGAGGTGGGAAAGCGAGGCATAGCCCGTTCCGAAATCATCGAGTGCGATCTTGACGCCTTCTGCGCTCAGCTTGCGGAGGGCCTTTTCGACGAACTCAGCACCACGTCCGAGAAAGACGGTTTCGGTCACTTCGATCTCGAGGCAATGGTTTGGAATATCGGCTGCACGCAAGCGATCCAGAATCCTGTCGGCGAATTCCATATCCTTGAACTCGGCGGCCGACGCATTGATCGCTACATGCCCGAATGGGATGCCGTCCTGCAGCCAGCGGCGCATGTCATCGAAGACCATGTCGTGCATCTGCTTGCTGAGAGCAACGGCGAGATGCGGATCATCGAAGGCCGCCTGGATGCTCGCAGGAAGCTCGATGTCGGCGCGGCGATTGCGCCACCTGAGCAGGGCCTCGAAGCCCGCGAGAGCGCCGGAATTCAGGTGCACCTTGGGCTGATAGAAAGGCTCGATGCTGCGCTCATCGATAGCCCCACGGGCATTGCTGCGCATCTCAGCCTTCCGTTGCGCCTCCGTGCGCATGGAAGTTTCGAAGACGACCACCTTGTCTCGTCCGGTCGCCTTGGCCGTGTAGAGCGCGACATCGGCTTGCTTCAGCAGGTCTTCGGCCTCCAGTGCATGGTCTGGCCAGATGCTGGCGCCGATGCTGGCGCGGCAATCGAGTGCGCGTCCCGCGTAGGGGAGGGGCTTCTGCAACTGCTCCAGGATGGGTGCGATGAGCGTGTTGATATCCTGCTCGCCATCGATTTCCGGAAGAATGATCGCGAACTCATCACCGCCATTGCGGGCGACGGTGTCAATGGGGCGTACGGCGGCGCTGAGCCTGTTGGCAACTGTCTGCAGAACGGCGTCGCCCGCGTCGTGGCCGAGAGTATCGTTGATCTCTTTCAGGTGGTCCACATCGAGGATCAGCAGGCCGACCTTCCGTCCCAGGTTTGCCGATTGCTCCAGGGCCTTGCTCAGACGCAGCTGGAAAAGCACTCGGTTAGGGAGCCGTGTGAGAGGATCGTGATGAGCGGCCCAGATGATCTTCTCTTCCGCCTCTTTCTGCGCGGTGACATCGCTGATGATGCCCTCCAGGAAGGCGGGCTCGCCCGAGGCGTCGAAGATGCATTGCCCGCGATCGACAACCCAGCGGGTTTCTCCCGATCTGGTCGTGATCCTATAAACGAGGTTGAACGGCTGCTTCGCCGCGATGCTTCCAAGGATCGTGTCGTCGACCATCGGGACGTCTTCCGGATGGACGATCTCCCCCCAGCTGAGCCGCTTCTCCATGAACGCGCTGGCCGGATAGCCCGTCAGAGCCTCTGCACCTTCGCTGATGAATGTGAATGGCCATGGTGCGGCTATATCGCATTTATAGACGAGACCTGACAGATTATCGATCAGCGTTGCGAGCTGACGCTTGCTTTCGATCAGCTGTGCCTCGGCCTCCATGCGCTCTGTCAGGTCGCGTGAGATGCCGATGACTCCGACGATGTCGCCATTCTGCCACCAGGGTACCTTCACGGTCTGGAACTTACGTGACTTGTCCAGGATCGGGATATCTTCCTCGATGGTGACAGGTTCGCCCGTGGTCAGCACCTGATGATCTGATCTTGCGTGAATATCGCTTGGATCCCGCGAGAAGAATTCCCGATCGAGCACGCCCTCGACCGGCCCGCAGGCTTCGGTCAGTTGACGGTTCGAGAAGACGAAGCGTCCCTCCCGGTTTTTCACGAAGATCAGATCTTGGATGCTGTCGATGACGACCTGGAGCAGATCCTTGCTTTCTCGCGCCTTCTCCTCCGCCATCTTCCGGGCGTGAATGTCTTCGGCGACCGTGATGGTCGAAACGGGTGTTCCTGTATCGTCAGAGACGAAGGAAACATTCACCGCACACCAGATTGGTGTGCCATCGGGACGGATGTAGCGCTTTTCGATCTGAAAGGGCTCAGCGGTTCTGAGGTGCTTTTGGAAGAGGGCGATGTTCCAATCGACGTCCTCTTCATAGGTGAAAGCACGCATGGGCAGGCCGTCCAGCTCTTCCTTGCTGCGGCCCACGATGTCGCAATAACGCTGATTGACCATCAGCACGCGCCCCGTCAGATCCCGGTGCAGAATGCCGACAACGGTTTGGCCGAAAACGGTGGCGAGTTGCCGCTCTCGTACACGAAGAGCTTCGGCTGCGGTGCGACGCTCGTTGATGTTTCGGAAGATGACCATCAGGTCATCTTCCACGGGCGTGGCATGCACTTCGTACCAGGCTGACAGGGGCTCGAAATAAGCCTCGAAGATCCGCGTCGACTGCTCCTTCATCGCGCGGCGGTAATTCTCTTCGAAAATCGTGCCTATGGTCTTGGGAAAGAGCTCCCAAATGCATTGGCCGATAACATCGGCCTTGATATTCAGCTCTATTGCTGCGCGCGGATTGAAGAAGGTGAAGCGCCATTCGCGGTTGAGAAAGAACACGCAGTCGGATGTGCTCTCCACAAAGGCGAGAGCATAGTTCGAAAGCGCGGAAGAAGAGGATTGCTGATGGTGAAAATGTGATTGCCCGCGCGTGTCGGAGAAACGCTGGCGCAGCCATGAACGGCCCCAGAAACGCATAGCTGCACTCTTTAAAGTCTGCCCATACCACAGTTCATCTGCGGCTGCTTGTTTATGTCAGTAAACCTCCTGCGAGATTGCAGGAAGAATGATCTATAGTAAAAACAATATCTAATTATTGCGTTGTCCTAGAGCATAAAGCAACCCACAAAAATTGCCGAAGGGGAGTTGCGAATTGTATATATGTTATAACATAGACATAGCTTCGCTATTTCCGGATTTCAACGTGGTTCGTCCAACGAAAAAGCCCGGTGACGACACCGGGCTTTCAGAGTTGTGAGTTGTGCTCGAGCTCAGTTGAACTTGTAGTTCAGGCCAGCGCGGAGCACGCCAAATTCCGTGTCGCGGCGGATGTTGACGCGGTTGGCTAGGGCATAGCTATCGCTGGTGTCGAGGTTCACATAGAGACCTTCGACTTTTGCAGTGAAGTTGTCGGTAACGGCATATTCGAGGCCACCGCCCATGGTCCAGCCGCCGCTCATGTTATCGTCGCGGCGATAGCCGAGCGCTCCATCCAGAGCTTTGTTGCCTCCAATTTCGCCGTAGGCGAAGCCGAGGGTTCCGAACACAAGAGCCCGATCGAAAGCCAGACCGGCGCGAGCGCGGACCGTGCCGAAGTAGCCATCGGAGTCGCCCGGATAATAGGTGCCGCGGTAGGTCGCACCCTTGTCGCCGACAGCGGCATATTGGAGATCAGTCTCGGCGCCGACCACGAACATGCCAAGCTGATAGTTATAGCCACCTTGGATACCGCCAATGAAGCCACTCTTGCGGCCGCCGCCAGTGACATTGAAAGCGGGATCATAATATTGGCTGACGCCGGTGCTCCGGCCGTAACCGAGGTTCGCGCCTGCATAGAAGCCGCTCCAAGTGAAGGTCGGGATGGCATTGTAGGCGGAGGCCGGAGAATAGCGCGATGGAAGGTCGGCTGCCTGCGCGCCCGAAGCGGCAATGGTGAGAGCTGCGGTAGCAGCAAGCAGAGCGAAAGCAGGGTTACGCATTACTGGAATCCGTTGTTACGTCGAAGCACGCTAGGCATTAATTGCCTGTCCCGGGTGTAATAGGCTCGGAAGAGGTACTACTGCAATATGATTGCTTGTATTCGGTGTCGGTATGCTTGATGCTTTATGAACATTTACCTTTTATATACCATGAGCAATCAAGGTGATTGCTATGGTGAATATTTCGTGAGTAAATGCGTTGCTGAATTCGAGCCCATGGCTCAAAGTTTAGAGACAAAGAAACTTCTGCCCTGCCGAAAGGCGGGGCTTTTTCTTGGTCAGGGCAGGGCAGCTCAGGCACAGTCCGTCTTGTTCATGGCGTCGGCCTGCCGGGCGATCACATCCACATCCGCACTCATGGGCAGTGTCTTCGGATCGAGATCGGCAATGGGAAACCAGCCGGCCTCAAGGGCGTCGTCGCCGGCGATGGCGTCGCCGGAGATCCAGCGGCATCGGACTGCGATCAGGATATAATGCTGGCGAATGCTGCCGTCCTCGGACGGCACGAGGATATCGAGCGCCGTAATGACGCCCTGCGCCTCGCCTTCGATGCCGGTCTCTTCCAGAAGCTCTCGGGTGGCGGCCTCCGCGACCGTCTCGCCGAATTCGATCTTGCCGCCCGGAAAGCCCCAGAGGCCTGCATCCGGCGGGTTGGCTCTGCGCACGAGAAGGGCCTGACCCTCGTGGATGACGACGGCGATCACGGCCGGAACAGGGGAGGGCGAATGAGAAAAGGCTTGGCCAGTCATGGCCAAGCCTTATCGCAGGAGGCTGATTTCCGATAGCAGGCGATCAGCGCTGATGCCGCATCAGAGCCGATTGAAGGGGCTCCACGCTCTTCGTCATCCAGTGGGCCGTTGTTTCGGCAATGTCCTTCCACTGCGCGGAGGCGGTCTCGAAGGCCTCGCGCGCCGCACCGGTCTGAGCATTGAAGCCGCCGGGCTGGTGGGAATTGTCGATCGCCGTGCGCCACAGGTCGAGGGCTGCGTGCCCTTGAGTCTGCAGAGCCTGGATGATCTTGTCGTTTACCTCAAGGGCGCCCTTGGCCGACACGGAAACCGCTTCGCGCACAGCTTGGCGGAGCGCCTCGCTTTGGTCGCGGAGGGAGAAGACGAAAGGCTCGCTCTCCTGGGGCTTTGCCTTGGCGGAGACAGAGGGCTTGGGGGCAGGCGCAGATTTTGCAACCTGTACGATCGCCGTCGCTTCAGCGGCAGGTGCTGCCGCCATCTCGACGAGATCGGCCTTCGGAGCGCTCTTGGCGCTGCGGGTCCTGGTCTTCTTGGTTTCCGTCATCGTGACGTCCTCGCGGAAGTTTTGTGAGAAGGCGCTTACTTCTTCGAGCCAGGCTGCTTCATGGCAGACTGAGCAATCGAGCCGAATTCCTTCATCTGGGTCTGCATGGCTTCGAACTGCGTGCGGACGAACTCGGCCTGGATCTGCATGGCTTCCTGCATGTCCTTGGCGCGCACCATGCGCTGGGCGAGATCGAAGGCCGCCGCCAGGTTCTGTTCGGCGTAGGAGAAGGTCTTGCGGGTGGCGTCCTTGGCGCTGGCCTGGACCGTGTTCGCCGAGCCTTCGAAGGTGTCGACGGTCTTCTGGGCGGCGCTCATGAAGCCATCGATGGCCTTGCGGGCCTGCTCGACGCTCTTTTCGGCGAAATCGCGCATTTCGGCCGGGATTTCGTAGGACTGGTTCGGGTTCGTTGCCATGGGTCGCTCCTCTTCGGCGTTTGTGCAGTGCAATATCACATTGTGCGGTGCGAAATCAACTGCTTTTGGACCTGCCCAATTAAGGTTACCTCAAAGTAAAAGGATTCAAGGGCTCAAGCCTGCTGCCTCCTTGCCAACATTCGTCTAAAACCGCTTCAATAGGGTAACGCCAAGGCGGAGTAGGATCGAGGCCGTCATGAACGGGGCTCTCAACAAGTATGAAGCGCTGATCGCGCGGCTTGCCGCCGAGCCGGGTTTAGGGCTCATGGCGAGGCCCGGGGCGCCCGTGCTCGTCTGGGACCGGTCGGTCGAGAGGCTGCTCTGGACTTCTCCGGCAGCGGAGGGGCTGGGTAAGGCCTTCACCGACAAGACGGGTCGTCTCGTGTCGGATCTTCGTGCCCGCGAGCGCCTGAAGGCTCTGGCCGCAGGGGGCGCTCCCCGCGAGGGAGCGCGCCTTGAACGACTGCGCCTCAATCCGATCCGCCCATGGCAACCCGTTCCCTGCGCTTGCCGCCTGGCGGTTCTGGAGAGCGGTGAGGAGATCCTGGTGACGGCGCTTCTGGGGCCGGTCCCACAAGGCTTCGAACGCCCGAGCGCATCCTCGATCTCAAATGCTGAAAATCAGCCCGCTTCCCAGATCTTCAGCCCTCCTTCCGAAGAAGTCGTGGCTCCTCGGGAAAAGCCAAGCGGCTCCATCCGCTTCGTCTGGCAGGCAGATGCTCAGGCGCGGTTCACGCAGGTCTCCCCCACCCTGGCCGAGGCCGTCGGCACGCGGGCAGGGGATATTGTGGGACGGACCTGGGATGAACTGACTCACACGGTGGTTACCGATCCCGAAGGGGAGATTGCAGGCCTCTTCGCGAGTGGCGGGACCTGGAGCCGGCGAACCATCTTCTGGGCGCTGGACGAAAAGGCCAAGCAGGTGCCGGTCGATTGGGCGGGAATGCCGATTTTCGGAACTGGGCGTGAGCTCATCGGGTTCCGTGGCTTTGGTCTGCTGCGCATGGACGAGATGCGCGAGCGGGAGGCTTCCGAGCTTCCCGCTGCCGATCCCGATGCCTTCCTGACGGATGCAGCCCTTCCTTTCGCTCCGCCGGAGGAAGCGCAGGTCGAGGAAGAAGAGGACATCTCTGCCCCATCTCGGGAAGACGAGAACTGGGTCGCCGACTTGCGCAACAAAGTGACGGAAGCGCTCGTCAGCACGACGCCTGCCGAGGAGCCCGCAGAAACGGATGCCGCGGCTCGGTCGGAGGAGGCCGACGAGAAGGCGCACCCCGCTCCCGCATCGAGCCTGTCCTCTGCGGAGCGCAATGCCTTCCGCGAAATTGCTCGTGCCTTAGGCGCGCGACTGGAAGAGAAAAGTTCACAAGCGGCAGCGGCTCCTGATGAAAGAGCAGCCCAGGACGAGGAGACCAACGGCGAGATTGAAGCATCCACCAAGGAAGGGCAGGCAGTACATGTTGCTTCTGACACTGGCGATCGGATCCTCGACCGTCTTCCCGTCGGCATTCTCATCCATCGCGGCGAACACATTCTCTTTGCCAACCGCTTCCTCCTCGATCTGACAGGCTATGAAGATGTCGGGCAGGTGACGGCTGACGGCGGCATCATTCAGCTCTTCCGCGGCTCTCCGGCGCTGAGCTCCTCTGCCGAGGAGGATACAGGGCTCGCGCTCACGACCCGCCATGGCGAGAACATCGCCGTCAGCGTGCGTGCGTCGGATGTGGAGTGGAATGGCAATCAGGCTGAGCTGATGCTTATCCGCAAGTCCTTCGCTCAGGACAGCGCACCGCGCCCGCAGGACAGCCGTGTGCAGGAACTGGAGGCGATCCTCGATACGGCGACCGATGGCGTGATCTTGTTCGACGGGACGGGCCGCATTCTTTCGCTCAATCGCTCGGCCGAGGCGCTGTTCGGCTACCGTCAGCGCGAGGTGATGGGCAATCTCATCACGATTCTGCTCGCTCCCGAGAGTCACAAGGCGGCACTCGATTATCTCGAAGGCCTTCGCTCGCCGGGCGTGGCGAGCCTGCTCAACGATGGCCGCGAGGTTCTGGGCCGCGAGCGGCAGGGCGGCACCATTCCGCTTTTCATGACCATCGGCCATGTGGGCGAGGGCGAGAACCGCAAGTTCTGCGCCGTGCTGCGCGACATGACGACATTCAAGAAGGCCGAAGGCGAACTCGTCGGCGCCAAGCGCGCGGCGGAAGAGGCAAGCGCGCAGAAATCCGACCTTCTCGCCAAGATCAGCCACGAGATCCGAACACCGCTCAACGCCATTATCGGCTTTGCCGAGGTGATGCTGGAGGAACGCTTCGGCCCCGTCGGAAACGAGCGCTACAGGGAGTATCTGCGCGACGTTCACGCCTCCGGCTCGCATGTGATCAGCCTCGTGAACGATCTGCTCGATCTGGCGAAGATCGAAGCAGGACGCCTCGAATTGTCGTTCACCGGCGTCAATCTCAACGATCTCGTCTCGTCCTGCGTCACCCTGCTTCAGCCGCAGGCCATGCGCGACCGCATCGTCATGCGCACGAGCTTTGCATCGAAGCTGCCGCCGGTCGTGGCCGATGAGCGCTCCGTGCGCCAGATCGTGCTCAACCTCGTCTCCAACGCCATCAAGTTTACCGATGCGGGCGGTCAGGTGATCGTCTCGACCGCGGTAACGGATCGGGGCGAGGTGGCGTTCCGTGTACGGGATACGGGCATCGGCATGACGGAGGAGGAGGCCAAGGCTGCCCTCGAACCGTTCCGCCAGATCGCGACCTCCCGAAAGCCCGGCGGAACGGGTTTGGGGCTCCCCCTCACGAAGGCGCTCGTGGAAGCCAATCGTGGCGCTCTGCAGATCTCGAGCCATCCCAACGAGGGCACGCTTGTCGAGGTGATCTTCCCGCCGACCCGAGTTTTGGCGTAATAGCCGCCCCTCTCCTTCAGGACGTTTGATCCAGGACATTTGACCCTCGGGCTTTAGGCATTAGCTTTGGTGAACTGCTTCCCAAGGCTTCTGCGGGACGAAGGATCGCCCATGTCCACCTATCGCCTCGACACCTTGTTCTCACCCCGGTCCATTGCGGTCGTGGGTGCAAGCCCGCGCCCGGGCTCGCTGGGGCTGACCTTCCTCAAGAATTTGATCCAGGGAGGGTTCGCGGGAGCGATCTATCCGGTCAATCCGCACCACAGGCAGATCGAGGATCGGCCCTGCTTCTCCTCGATCGCCAAGCTTCCCGAGACGCCCGACCTCGTCGTCATCGCCGTGCCGCCCCGCAACGTGCTGGATGTGGTCGAGGATGCGGGTAAAAGAGGTGTGGCCGCCGCCATCATCGCCACGGCCGGCCTCGGCTATGGCGCAGATTCTTTGTCCGGCCAGGTGAGGCTCGCCGCACGTCGCTACGGTCTGCGTATCGTCGGGCCGAATTGCATCGGCGTTCTCTCTCCTCGTGCGCGCATGAACGCAAGCTTCGCGGCACATGATGCAAAGCCTGGTGATCTCGCGCTTATTTCCCAGTCGGGTGCGGTTGCGGTCGGCCTCGTGCAATGGGCGGCGCAAAGGCAGGTGGGTTTCTCCGCCGTCGTATCCCTTGGCGACAAGATGGACGTCGATTTCAGCGACTGCCTCGATTTCTTCTCGGCTGACGCGGGCACGCGCGCGATCCTGCTCTACATCGAGTCCATCGATAACGCGAAGAAGTTCATGTCCGCGGCGCGTGCCGCAGCACGCATCAAGCCTGTGGTGGTGATCAAGGCCGGGCGACATGCGCAAGGCGCGAGGGCGGCTGCGACGCATACGGGTGCATTGGCGGGCTCCGACGCAGTCTATGATGCTGCGTTCCGTCGCGCAGGTTTGCTGCGCGTCCTCGATCTCGATCAGCTGTTCTCGGCGGCCGAAACCCTGGGTCGGCAGAAACCTTTCCCGGGAAAACGGCTTGCGCTTCTCACCAATGGCGGCGGCGTCGGTGTTCTGGCGACCGACCGGCTCATCGACATGGGCGGAACGCTTGCCAATATCTCGCCGGGGACGCTTGAGAAGCTGAACGCCTTACTCCCGCCGACCTGGTCACAGTCCAATCCGGTGGACATCATCGGTGATGCGGATCCCGCGCGCTATGCAGGCGCTCTCGAAGTGCTGCTCGCCGATCCGGAAAACGACGCCGTTCTCATCCTCAACGTTCCGACCGCGATTGCCGGTGCTGCCAATGTCGCGACGGCCGTGACCGAGGTCATCAGGCGCCATCGCGCCAAGGGCTATCAGCAGAAGCCGGTCTTCGCAGCCTGGATCGGTGAGGATCCGGATTCCGCGCGCGTGTTCGAAGAAGCGCGTATTCCCCATTTTGCGACCGAGGCCGACGCGGTCCGCGGTTTCCTCCAGCTCGTGCGCTATCGCGAAGCGCAGACAGAGTTGATGGAAACACCCGATAACCTGCCGCATGATTTCTCGCCCGATCCAGAAACGGCCCGCGCGATTGTTGCAGAGGTGCTGGCGCAGAACCGCCGCTGGCTTAACCCGCTCGAAGTCAATGCGCTGCTCACGGCCTATGACATTCCGACCGCCCCCGTGACTTTGGCCAAGACACCCGATGAGGCAGCCAGGGCCGCGCAGCCCATTCTTGCCGAAGGCGGAACGGTGGCGGTGAAGATCCTTTCACCCGATATCGTGCACAAATCCGATATCGGTGGTGTGAAGCTCGATCTCACGACGGAAGAAGCCGTGCGTAGGGCCACCGCCGATATCTTTGAGCGTGCGGCGCGCCTGAGACCGGATGCATCCATCACGGGCGTCACGGTTCAGCCCATGGTGCGCCGCGCGAAGGCGCGCGAGCTGATCGCCGGTCTCGCGGACGATCCGTCCTTCGGTCCCGTCGTGGTGTTCGGTCGTGGCGGCACGGCCGTCGAGGTCATCAGCGACAAGGCCCTTGCCTTGCCGCCGCTCGATCTGAAACTCGCCGACGATCTCATTGCACGCACCCGCGTGTCGCGTCGCCTCAAGGCCTATCGGGATGTGCCGGCCGCCGACGAGAGGGCCATTGCGCTGACCCTCGTGAAACTCGCGCAGCTTGCCGCCGACGTGCCGGAGATCCGCGAACTCGATATCAATCCGCTTCTCGCCGATCACACTGGCGTCATCGCCGTCGATGCACGCGTGCTCGCCGCACCTGAAGTGCGAAAGGGGAGTGGGCATCCGCGCTTTGCGGTGCGGCCTTACCCGAAGGAGTGGGAGCGCACGATCACGCTTCGCAACGGACGCAAGGCCTTCGTGCGTCCCGTCAGGCCGGAGGACGAGGAGGAGTTCAGGCGCTTCTTCGAGAAGATCACGCCGGAGGACCTGCGTCTTCGCTTCTTCGCACCTGTCCGTGATTTCAGCCACACCTTCCTCGCGCGCCTGACACAGCTTGACTACGCCCGCGCCATCGCCTTCGTCGCATTCGATGAAGAGACTGGAGAAATGATGGGCGCCGTTCGCGTGCATGCGGACGCCAACCATGAGACGGGAGAATACGGCATCCTCCTCCGTTCCGACCTGAAGGGTTTAGGACTCGGCTGGATGCTGATGCGCCTCATGATCGAATGGGCGAAGGTGGAGGGGCTGCATGAAGTCGAGGGTCAGGTGCTGCGCGAAAACTCGACGATGCTCGACATGTGCCGCAGCCTCGGCTTCTCCATCAAGATCGATCCCGACGATCCGGAGCTGCGCATCGTGACGCTGCCGATCGCCTCTATCGATGAGCCCGGCAAGCTGGCGGAGACGGCCTAGATGCAGAATGGCCCGCTCTTGAGCGGGCCGATGCATTCATCAGATTGAGTTTTGAGCCTTAGTGCTCGTGGCCCTCGAGCCCGCCGATATGCTTCTGGGCGTAGAGCTCGACGCCGATCTGCTCGATGAGGGTGAGCTGGGTTTCGAGGAAGTCGATATGGCCTTCCTCGTCGGCCATCAACTCCTCGAAGAGGTTCTTGGACACCCGGTCGCCGATGCTGTCGCAATAGGCGGCAGCCTCCCCGTAAAGATTACGGGCGTCGTATTCGGCGGCGAGGTCGGATTCGAGAATTTCCTGGATATTCTGGCCGATGCGCAGTGGGTCGAGCACCTGCAGGTTGGCGAAGCCGTCGAGGAAGAGGATGCGCTCGATGAAGCGGTCCGCGTGGTGCATCTCTTCGATGGATTCCTTGCGCCAGGTCTTGGCCAAGTCCTTGTAGCCCCAGTTGTCGAGCTGCCGGTAATGCAGCCAGTACTGGTTGACCGCCGTCAGCTCGCTGCGCAGGCCGCGATTGAGATACTCGATAACCTTCGGATCACCCTTCATCCTACCCTCACGTCAAAACGGCGACGAAAACGCCCGACCATCTTTAGAGGATTTATGAACTAGGGTGAAACCCTCTTTGTTCAAAGATGCGGCTCGGCGGCCACTTTTTCGAGAGAGGCGGGGCAGCAGCCCTTCTGGCAGACAGCGACCGGCGCCACGCCTGCATCGGCAAGCGCCTTGTCCATGATGTCCCGGATCGTCCGGGCGCAGCGCCCGCAATTGGGGCTACAGCCAAGGCAGCGATAGACCTGCGCTGGTGAGCGCGGGCAGTCCGGTCCGGGCTTCATGCAGGCTTTTATATCGCCATCGGAGAGGACGTTGCAGGAGCAGACGATCATGGGATTTCTAGTTTAGAATGATTAAAAACTACCTTTGATTTCAAAGACTTACACGAAAAGAGATGCTGGCGCCACGCTTTTTGGCGCGCCCAGATGCCACAGGGGAAAGTGCCGTTCAGCGCAGGCGCTTGAAGAGACCGGGATAATCCAGAACGAAACTGTCCTCATCCACAGGCAGATCGGCCGTGAAGTCGCTGCCGAGGCTCTCGAAACGGTAGAGGGAACCGGGTCTCAGCGCCGTATACCGCTGATCTCCGGGAGAGACGGTCAGGTCAGGGATGGTGATATAGCAGAGGCGAATATCGACGGCTTGTCCGGCCTCCCATTCCAGACGGCGGATCGGCAGAGTGTTGGTCAGGGGCGTTGCTTGAATGTCGACGTCGATGCAGCCCTGTAGTGCTGGTTGAGGCTTCCCGTTCTCAATCCAGCTGCCTTGCCCGTTGCTCTCCAGATCGAGAACGCGCCCCGATGTCGTCTGAAGATGGACCGCTCTGATGCGCCAGGAGGAGTCTACTTTCAGCCGGTAATGCAGGCCGAACTCCGTTCCGTCCTGCCGGCCGATCACCACGCCGGAGATGGTCAGGCCGCCATCGGCCGGGCGCACATCGACATGCTCCAAGCCTTCTTCGCTGCCGCCCCAGGCCGACCAGCGAAGATTGCGGAAAATCAGCGGGCGAGCGGGCATCGGGACCTCCAAGCTGCGCAGGACAAGAATATGCCTCTGCGCAGACTTTTCGAGTCCGTCCTTAATCCCGCACCACCACTACATGCAGCCGCCGGGGACCGTGGGCGCCGAGCAGCAGGGTCTGCTCGATATCGCCGGAACGGGAAGGGCCGGTGATCCAGTTCACCGTGCGGGGCATGCCGCCCTTGCCGAAGGTGAATCGCACCCGGTTCCACACGGACTCATAATCGCTCGCGATGTCCTTGGCCGAGACCACGATGATGTGGTTGTCGGGCAGGAAATTGAGGGTGGAGGGGTTCTCCGGACCTGAGACCATCGCAAGCGTGCCGGTCTCCGCCACGCCGCCGAAGGCATGACTGACGGCATTGAGATCGCGGCCCTCGCTCGGACCGTGCGAGATCTCCAGCGTCGTCTCGCTCCAGGGCATCACCTTCAGGCGCGGGTCCTCGCCCATGCGCAGGCTGGCCGGAAGGTTGTGATTGCGCAGGAAGAGCGCGATGGATTGCGGAACTTCCATAGCGGAAGCCACTTCGGTCACCGTCGCAAGAGAGGCTTCGGCCATCGTCTTGAAGAGAGCGAGGCGCTCTTCGCCGGAGACCTGTCCGCGAGCGGGGATGACGCCGCGAGGCGCGCGCTCCAGCCGGTCCTGAACGATCTGCTTGCGGATGGTCTCGTTGCCTTTCACGCCGAGAGAACGGCGGATATTGGCGAAAATGTCGTCGCGGGCGCCGGTCATGCTGCTCTCCGGTTGCGCTCGCGCTTCCAGCGCGCCTGGAACGTTTCTCCTTGCGGGGCAGGGAAGTCGCGATACTTCGTCCAGCCCTTCGCAAGCGGCAACCAGGAGAAGCGGCCGCGCTGGCGTCCTGCGAAGCCAAGCGTTGCCATCGCGGCGCGTGTGGCGAGCTGATAGAGGGCGGGGCGCTTGGCGACGAAGCCCCAGAGTCCCAGGCCCGAACGCACGGAAGCAGGCGTGAGATGCCGCTCGAATTCCCGCTCGCGCCAATGACGCATGAGCTTAGGGAGAGGAATGCGCACGGGGCACACGCTCTCGCAACGTCCGCAGAAGGTGGAGGCGTTGGGGAGGTGCCCTGCCTTGTCGACGCCAATCAGCGAAGGAGTCAGAACCGCGCCCATGGGACCAGGATAGACCCAGCCATAGGCATGACCACCCACTGCGTGATAGACGGGGCAATGGTTCATGCAGGCGCCGCAGCGAATGCAGCGCAGCATCTCCTCGAAGCTCGTGCCGAGCATGGCGGAGCGCCCGTTGTCGATGAGCACGACGTGATAATTCTCAGGCCCGTCCGCATCGCCGGAGCGGCGAGGACCGGTGGAGAAGGTGGTGTAGACCGACATCTCCTGGCCCGTGGCCGAGCGGGCAAGCACGCGCAGCAGCTGGCTCACGTCTTCGAGCGTCGGCACCAGCTTCTCGATTGAGGCGAGCACGATATGCGTCTTCGGCAGGATCTGCGTCAGGTCACCGTTGCCTTCGTTGGTGACGATGATCGACGTGCCGGTCTCCGCCACCAGGAAGTTCGCACCCGTGATGCCGACGTCCGCCGCGAAGAAGCGCTCGCGCAAGACGGCGCGCGCTTCGGTCAGCAGCTGCACGGGTTCCGACAGATCGCGCTTGGCATCGAGATGCGTGTGCACGCGCCGGAAATCCTGCTCGACTTGGCTTGCGTTGAGATGCACCGCGGGCGCGATGATGTGGCTCGGCATCTCGTTGCGCAGCTGGATGATGTATTCGCCCAGATCCGTCTCGACGGGGCGAATGCCATTGGCCTCGAGATGGTGATTGATCCCGATTTCCTCGGAGATCATCGACTTGCCCTTGGTCACCGTCTTCGCGCCGGCGTCACGGCAGATCTTCAGGATGATCTCGCGCGCTTCATCCGCGTTGCGCGCGAAATGCACATGGCCGCCCGAGGCCTTCACCTTCTCCTCGTAAGCCTCGAGATAGAGGTCGAGATGTTCGAGCGTGTGGTTCTTGATGTCGCGGGCGGAATCCCGCAACGCCTCGAACTCGGGCAGCTTGTCGGCCGCGGCCCGGCGCTTGTCGATGAAGCCCTGCTTCACGTTGTTCAGCGCTTTCTGCAGCTGAGGGTCGTGAAGCGCGCGGGCGGCGTTCTGCTTGAACTGGGGAGAGGTGGTGTGAACGGTCATGGCTGAATTTACTTGCGCAATGCGTCCTTGGCGAGGCCGATGGCCGGTTCGTCCGTCATGCCGGCTAGAATCTCGGCCACGTGACGCACCTCGATGGGCTTGCCATCGCGGCTGAGCTTGCCTGCCATGTTCATGAGGCAGCCGAGATCGCCCGCGAGCAGGGTCGGTGCGTGCGAGGCCTCGATGTTCTTGGCCTTGGCATCGACGATGGCGCCCGAGATGTCGCTGTATTTCACGGCGAAGGTTCCGCCGAAGCCGCAGCACACGTCGCTGTCGTTCATCTCGACGAGGGTGAGGCCCTTCACGCTCGCCAAGAGCTTGCGCGGCTGACCCTTCACGCCGAGTTCGCGGAGGCCGGAGCAGGAATCGTGGTAGGTCACGGCACCTTCGAAGGAGGCATCGACCTGAGTGACGCCGAGCACGTCCACCAGGAAACTCGTGAGCTCGTAGGTCTTGACGGCCAGGGCATATGCCTTCGCACGCCAGTTCGGATCCTCTTCGAACAGCTCCGGATAATGTTTCTTGATCATGCCGGCGCAGGAGCCCGAGGGAGCCACCACGTAGTCGAAGCCTTGGAAGGTCTCGATCAGCCGCTGTGCCAGGTCGCGTGTGGTTCCGCGGTCGCCCGAATTGTAGGCGGGCTGGCCGCAGCAGGTCTGGACAGGGGCTTCGACAATGCAGCCCGCATCTTCCAGGAGTTTCACGGCGGCAAAGCCCACGGAGGGGCGCATCAGATCGACGAGGCAGGTCACGAAAAGGCCGACCCGAGGTTTCCCGAGTCGGCTCACGGTCAGATCGCTCATTGGGTAACTTTCTGCCCCTGAGCGTCGAATTGTTTCAGGTACGCGACGAGATCGTTGGTCCTCTGCTCGTCCTTGAGGCCGGCATAGACCATCTTCGTACCAGGAATCTTGGCCTTCGGGTCCTTGATGTATTCGCGGAACGTCGCCTCGTCCCAGGTGATGCCGGAATTCTTGTTGGCGGGGGAATAATTGTAGCCCTCAATGGTGCCCGACTTACGGCCGAAAAGGCCATTCAGCACGGGACCCACGGCGTTCTTCGCAGTCGGACCGACCTGATGGCAGGCGCGGCATTGAGCGAACACCTTTTCACCGGCAGCGGCATCCTGGGCCTGAGCTTGGTTGAACTGGGCCTGAGCGAACCCGGCGAGCAGCAGGGCGGCGGAGAGAACCAAGGAACGCATCAAAAACTCCTTCTCTGGACGAATGTCCCATCTTAGAGAGGCTCTACATTATTGGAAAATTCCCTCAAGGCCAGCTACCTTGTGGGGAAAGGCAGCCATGCCGTGGAAGCAGCCGGAAAACGCCCAGGGAGGGTGTCATGACGATCGCATTCCCCAAGCCGGATGAGGCCATTCTGGCCCGTCGCAAGGACATTATCGAGGGCTTGAGCCGGCTCGTGGCCTCCGAGGCCCTGATCGTGTCCGAGGACGAGCGCCGGGCTTTCGAGACCGACGGCCTGACCGCCTATCGCCAGATACCGCTCGCCGTGGTGCTGCCGTCCTCGACGGAGGAGGTCTCGGCCATCATGCGATTCTGCCATGAGCACGGGGTGAAGGTGGTGCCCCGCGGGGCGGGAACCTCGCTCTGCGGCGGGGCGATCCCGCAAGAGGATGCCATCGTGCTCGGCGTCGCCAAGATGAACCGGGTGCTGGATGTCAATTTCGAGGGGCGTACGGCCCGGGTGCAATCCGGCATCACCAATCTCGGCATCAGCCAGGCGGTGGCCTATGAGGGGTTCTTCTACGCCCCCGATCCGTCGAGCCAGCTCGCCTGCACGATCGCCGGCAACATCGCCATGAATTCCGGCGGCGCTCATTGCCTGAAATACGGCGTGACCACCAACAACCTGCTCGGCGTCACCATGGTGCTGCTCGACGGCACGGTGGTGGAGATCGGTGGCGAGCATCTCGACAGCCCCGGCTATGATCTGCTCGGCCTCATCTGCGGCTCGGAGGGCCAACTCGGCGTCGTGACGGAGGCGGTGGTGCGAATCCTGCGCGCTGCAGAAGGCGCGCGCCCTGCGCTCTTCGGCTTCGAGAAGGTGGAGGATGCAGGCGCCTGCGTCGCGGCGATTATCGGGGCGGGCATCATTCCGGTCGCTCTCGAATACATGGACAAGCCCGCCATTCAGATTTGCGAGGCGTTCGCCCATGCAGGCTACCCGCTCGATGTGGAAGCCATGCTGATCGTGGAGGTCGAGGGCTCGGATCAGGAGATCGACGACATGCTCAAACGCATCGTCGCGATTGCCGAGCCGTTCCGGCCGAAGACCATGAAGGTCTCGCAATCGGAGGCCGAAAGCGCCGCGATCTGGAAGGGCCGCAAGTCGGCCTTCGGCGCCACGGGGCGCGTGGCGGATTACATCTGCATGGACGGCACGATCCCGACGGGGCAGTTGCCTTACGTGCTCAAGCGCATCGACGAGATCGTGAAATCCTACGGCCTCGGCGTCGCCAATGTGTTCCATGCCGGCGACGGCAACCTGCATCCGCTCGTCATGTTCAACACGAACGTGCCCGGCGAGATGGAGAAGGCCGAGAAGGCTGGCGAGGATATCCTCAAGCTCTGCGTGGAGGTCGGCGGCTGCCTCACCGGCGAGCACGGCGTCGGCATCGAGAAACGCGATCTGATGACGTACCAGTTCAGCGAAGCCGATCTCGCGCAGCAGATGCGCGTGCGCGGCGTGTTCGATCCGCGCTGGCTGCTCAATCCGGCCAAAGTGTTCCCCCTTGAAGGAAGGCTCGCTGCGTGACCAGTCATCTTCCCCGCGACGAGCAGGACGCCTCTGCCATCATCCGTGATGCCTCCGAGAAAGGCATCCTGCTCAGCGTCTCGGGTCAGAGCACCAAGGCCGAGATGGGGCGTCCCAACCAGACGGACGCCTCGATTTCTTCTGCGGCGCTGACCGGCATCACGCTCTACGAGCCTGCGGAAATGGTGATTTCGGCGCGCAGCGGAACGCCCGTGTCCGAGGTGGTGCGCACGTTGGCCGAGAAGGGGCAGGAATTACCCTTCGAGCCCATGGATTATCGCCCATTGCTTGGCACGAAGGCGGAGCCGACTATTGGGGCGGTGGCGGCCATGAACATCTCCGGCCCGCGCCGCATCATGGCGGGTGCCGCGCGCGACAGTCTGATTGGTGTGCGCTTTGTCAATGGGCGCGGCGAAGTGGTGAAGTCCGGCGGACGCGTGATGAAGAATGTCACGGGCCTCGACCTTGTGAAGCTGATGGCCGGCTCGTGGGGCACTCTCGGCTTCCTCACGGAAGTGACCTTCAAGGTGCTCCCCAAACAGGAGCGCATGACGACGCTCGTGCTGCGCGGCCTCAAGGATGCTCAAGCCATCGAGGCACTCTCGCAGGCGCTCGGTTCGCCTTACGACGTGACGGGTGCCGCCCACATTCCGGCGCGCGACAGGCCGGGCGCGAGCACGCTGATCCGGCTTGAAGGCTTCTCCGTCTCGGTCGATTACCGTTTCGGCGAGCTGCGCCGCCTGCTCAAGCGCTTCGGCGGATCCACCGATGTCCTGGAGGGCAGGGGTGCGGAAGCCGTGTGGCAATCCGTGCGCGATGCGACAGTCCTCACCAATGGTGCTGATCGCGTGATCTGGCGCGTCTCGACGGCGCCGACCAAGGGTTCCGAGTTCACGAAGCGGATCGCGCAATCGCTCGAAGCGCAGTGGTTCTATGATTGGGGTGGCGGCCTCATCTGGATTTCGACGCCGCTCGCCGGTGATGCAGGCGCTTCCGTTCTGCGCGAGGCCACTCAGGAACTCGGCGGTCATGCCACGCTTGTTCGCGCGCCGGCCGAAATCCGCTCGGCCGTCGACGTGTTCGAGCCGCAGAACGAGGCGCTGATGACGCTGACAAAAGGCATCAAGGCCTCCTTCGATCCGTCCGGAATTCTCAATCCGGGCCGGATGTATGCGGGTGTCTGAGATGACCGTGAAGGAGGCGGTCGTCGGGTACTGGATCCACGACAATCCTGCCCTCAATATCATCATGCTGATCCATCCGATCGATGCCATCAACCAGTGGCAATCGGTGATCTGAGATAAAACGATGCAAACGAATTTCACGCCCGATCAGCTTAAAGATCCAGCAATGGCCTCCTCGGAGAAGATTCTCCGCACCTGCGTCCATTGCGGCTTCTGCACGGCGACCTGTCCGACTTACCTGCTCCTCGGCGACGAGCTCGATTCACCGCGCGGGCGCATCTACCTGATCAAGGACATGCTGGAGAGCGGCAAGCCTGCTTCGCCCGAGGTGGTGAAGCATATCGACCGCTGCCTGTCGTGCCTGTCCTGTATGACCACCTGTCCGTCGGGCGTGCATTACATGCATCTCGTCGATCACGCCCGCGCCTATATCGAGGCGACCTACAGGCGTCCGTGGCACGATCGTCTCCTGCGTTCGGCTTTGGCGAATATCCTGCCGTATCCGAACCGCTTCCGCCTCGCCATGGGCGCGGCGCTTCTGGCGAAGCCCTTCAAGGGGCTGATCGGCGCATTGCCGGTTCTCGGCCACCGGCTTCAGGCGATGATCGAGCTCGCGCCCGCCCGTGTGCCGGCCCGCTCACCCTTCGGCCAGCCGGGCGCGTTCAAGGCCGAAGGCGAGCGTCGCGGCCGCGTGGCGATTCTCTCCGGCTGCGCCCAGCCGGTCCTGAAACCCGGCTTCAACGAGGCCGCCATTCGCCTGCTCAACCGGCATGGCGTCGATGTGGTCCAGCCGAAGGGGGAAGGCTGCTGCGGCGCGCTCGTTCACCACATGGGCCGGGACCAGCAGGGGCACGAATTCGCCAAGCGCAACATCGACGCCTGGATTGCCGAGATGGATGGGGAGGGGCTGGATGCCATCGTCATCACCGCCTCCGGCTGCGGCACGACGATCAAGGATTACGGCTTCATGTTCCGGGACGACCCGGCCTATGCCGAGAAGGCGGCCCGGGTTTCGGCCATCGCCAAGGACATCACCGAGTACGTCATGTCCCTCGACCTGATGGAGCCCGTGCGGGAAACCGACTTGGTGGTGGCCTATCACTCCGCCTGCTCCATGCAGCACGGGCAGGCCATCCGCACCGAGCCCAAGACCCTGCTGAAGAAGGCGGGCTTTACGGTGAAGGACGTTCCGGAAGGGCATATCTGCTGCGGCTCGGCCGGCACCTACAACCTGCTCCAGCCAGAGATCGCCACCCAACTCAGGGCCCGGAAGGTGGCCAATATCGAGCGCACCAAGCCCGACCTGATCGCCACCGGCAATATCGGCTGCATGACCCAGATCGGAAAAGGGACCGAGATCCCGATCGTCCATACGGTCGAGCTTCTGGATTGGGCGATCGGTGGACCGATGCCTGAAACCCTTGAAAAGGCAGGCTTTCAAAGCCGTCTCTCGCAGCCATTGACCATTGCCGCCGGGTAACTATGTCACAGCCTAAAGCAACGAAATTATGTTTTCAACCGACCTGACTCTGGGTTAAAGATGCCCCGAGTGTGACAAATAGGCGCAAAAGGGGCGGCACCATGTCTTCGGGTTGGACGTCTTTCAGAAACCGTTTCGGGGGCAAGAAGCCAGGTGAAGAGGTCGTCAGCGTTCTGCCCGCTCAGGGTGACGTTGCGGCATCTGCGGCTGCCGCTACGACCGTCGTTCCCCAGGACAAAGCAGAGCCCATCATCGTCCGTCCCAACGGCGCGCTCGATTCCGTGGGCCAGAAGAACGAGCTGATCCGCGTCCGCTTCGCCAACATGATCGACCGGCTGGAGGAAATCCGCAGCCTGAAGGAGGACTTCGCCCTCCTGAGCGAGCCGGTGAACGACCTCATCCGCAGCTATCCCCAGCTCCAGTCGCGCCTGCTGGAGACGGAGGCCGTGCTCAAGCAGGAGACCGAGACCACGGCGGCGCTCCGCCGCGAGCTGCACGATCTCAACACGGTCCATGCCCGCACCATGGACGATCTGTCCGCCACGGTGTCCCAGCTGCGCAAGGCCGAGTCGAAGACCCGCGAGCAGGAATCCTTCATCGAGGACCTTCGCCTCAATGTAAAGGACAAGGAGGCGACGGTCGCCGATCTCGAGAACCAGCTGGCGATCGAGACCGAGCGCGCCCGCAACATCACGGAAGAGAACCAGGCCCTTCGCCTGGAGGCACAGGAGGCCGACCAGACGGTCGCCCGCGCCGAGCGCGAGCTCATCGAGATCCGCGAGCGCAACGGCCTCCTCGATCACGAGGTGAAGCGTCTGCAGAAGGTGGCGGAAGAGCAGAACTATCGCCTCTCCAGCCTCACCAACCGCTACGGCGAGCTGGAGACTCAGCTCGAGGGCACCCGCCAGCGCGCGTCCGAGCTCGAGACCAAGCTCATGGCCGAGCAGGTGCTGCGCCAGCGCCTCGAGACGCAGCTCGATTCCGAGCGCTCCTCGCACCAGACGGATCTCTCGGCGCTCGACATGAAGATCGAGGGCCTCAACTCGCGCCTTGCCGCGACCGACAAGATCCTGTCGCACACCCGCGACCAGCTGCGCGACAAGAACGAGGCGCTGCGTGGCGTCGAGCGCAGCCTCAAGGAAACCACCATCGAGAAGAATACCCTCGACCGCCGTCTCGAAGCGACCCAGCAGGAGGTCGAGCGTCAGGTGGCCATGGTCAACGAGCTCCAGCGCTCACGCATCGAGCTGCAGGAGCGCGTGGAGATGCTCAACAAGGCCATCGCCGCCAAGGACTTCCAGATCGAGAGCTCCGACAACAAGCTCGCGAGCCTCACCGAGCGCATCGACCAGCTCACCAAGCGTTTCGAGCAGGAGCGCAGCACGCTGGAGGCCGCCAATCGCCGCCTCACGGAAGAGCTGCAGAACGAGAAGGCCGAGCGTTCGCTCGTCCAGGGCGCCCTCGAGATTGCCCGCGAAAGCCGCATCAAGATCCAGAAGAAGTACATCGCGCTGCGCAAGAAGACCCGTCTCGACGCGCAGGAGGACGATGCCGGCCTCCTCGACGAGGACGAGGTCGAAACGAATGTCCATCCGCTGAAATCCACGGATGCCGAATAAGACAAAAAAGCCCCGCCGACGCGGGGCTTTTGCTTTCGGGCATAGAGTCGGGACACCGCCGTCAGATCGCCTTCACCAGGGCATGGCGCTTGCGTCCTGCCGTGAGCATGAGGACGCCGTCGCGCAGGTTGGACGTCGTTGCCGCTGTATTCTCGTCGCTGACGGGTTCTCCATTCAGCTTGGCTCCGCCACCCCTGATCAGGCGACGTCCTTCGCTGCGCGATGAGGCGAGACCAGTCTGTTGCAGAAGAGCTGCCACGGGAATGCCGAGATCGAGCTCCGCAGCCGGAACCTCGATGCTGGGCAATCCTTCAGGCGATGCTCCTTCAGCGAACGTGCGATGGGCCGTATCTGCGGCTTCGCGTGCAGCCTCCTCGCCATGAGCGAGGCGCGTCACTTGCGTGGCGAGAATCCGCTTCGCCTCGTTGATCTCCGATCCCTGCAATTTGCCCAGGCGCTGAACCTCGTCGAGCGGCAGTTCAGTGAACAGGCGAAGGAACCGCGCGACATCGTCGTCCTCCGTGTTGCGCCAGAACTGCCAGAACTCGTAGGGGCTCAGACGCTCATCGTTGAGCCAGACCGCACCTCCCGCCGATTTGCCCATCTTGGTTCCTGACGAGGTCGTCAGGAGCGGGGTCGTCAGGCCGAAGAGCTGCCGCTGGTCGATCCGCCGCGCCAACTCGATGCCGTTGACGATGTTGCCCCACTGATCCGACCCGCCCATCTGCAGCACGCAAGAATGACGGCGTGAGAGCTCAAGGAAGTCGAACGCCTGAAGCACCATGTAGTTGAATTCGAGAAGCGTCAGGGGCTGCTCGCGCTCGAGCCGCTGGCGCACGCTGTCGAACGTCAGCATGCGGTTGATGGTGAAATGCGTGCCGAAATCGCGCAGGAACGGCAGGTAGCGCAGCGGATCGAGCCAATCCGCATTGTCCACCATCACGGCATCCGTCGGTCCGTCGCCGAAGGTGAGGTATTGCGAGAACACCTTCCTGATCCCGGCGCTGTTATGCGCGATCTGCGCGTGATCAAGCAGGGGGCGACTGCTGTCGCGGAAGCTCGGATCGCCGAGCTGCGTCGTGCCTCCGCCCATCAGGATGATTGGCTTGTGGCCTGACTTTTGCAGCCATCGCAGCACCATGATCTGCACAAGGCTGCCCACATGGAGGCTGTCCGCCGTCGCGTCGAAGCCGACATAGGCCGCGATGGGTCCTGCACGGAGCGCCGCATCCAGCGCTGCGAGATCGGTGCATTGATGAACGAAGCCGCGCTCCGCGAGCGTCTTCAGAAAGAGAGATTGAGGTTGTGTCATTGGGGGTCTCCTGGGCTTTTTCGGGAAGCCGCAGACCGGAGACCGATCCCAAAATGAAAACGCCGCCGGAATGCGGCGGCATGGATCGTGAGGTCGCAACCAAACGCAGCCGCCCTATGGGGACGGCGTATAATAGCTGACGAAGATGGTGCGGCCTGTGATCATGGGCATGTTTCTACCGGCCCTGTTCTGATGCGTCAATGGCTCACAATATCGAACCTGCCCTTGGCAGCGCATCGCGCAGCGCCACTTGTGCGGCAGGCAGGCTCTTGCCGAGAGAGGCAGAGCCGCCGCTTGCCAAGCTTTGGCATTGGCAGCACTACTGCGCGAACATTGGCCGAACCTCATTGGCAAAGGACATCAACGATGGCTCATCATCCTGCAATCGCTCCCAACCGCGTGGCCGTCATCACTGGAGCTGCGAGTGGCATCGGGCTCGCGGCGGCAAAGCGCTTTGCGGAACTCGGGCTGAAGGTCTGCCTTGCGGATCTGCCGGGCGATGCTCTCCAGCACGCAGCGGATGAGGTGGCAGGCATCAACGGCGCCGAGAACGTGATCGCCGTTCCCACTGACGTCAGCCGCCGTGAGGATGTCGAGCAGCTGAAGGAGAAGGTTTGGGCAGCCTTCGGCGAAGTGGCCGTGCTGATGAACAACGCGGGCACCGAAGGCGGCGGTCAGCTCTTCGGCGATCCTCAGCGCTGGCAGGCCATTCTTCAAACCAATCTGTGGGGCGTCATCAACGGCGTGCAGGTCTTCGCGCCCGCCATGGTCGAACAGGGTACGCCCTGCGCCATCATCAACACGGGCTCGAAGCAGGGCATCACCACGCCTCCCGGCGACACGGCCTATAACGTGTCCAAGGCCGGCGTGAAGGTGGTGACGGAGGCGCTGGCCCATGAGCTGCGCAGCAAGCCGGAATGCAAGGTGACCGCGCATCTTCTCATTCCCGGCTTCGTCTTCACGGGCTTCACGCGGGCGCGTGGCGTGACCGAAAAGCCCGCCGGTGCCTGGGCGCCGGAACAGGTCATAGACTTTCTCCTGCCGGCTTTGGAGCGCGGCGACTTCTATGTGCTCTGTCCGGACAACGAGACGACCCGCGCGATGGACGAGAAGCGCATCCGCTGGGCTGCGGAGGACATCATCGAGAACCGCCCCGCGCTCTCCCGCTGGCATCCCGATTACAAGGATGCGTTCGCGAAGGTGATGGATCAAAAATGAGCGACGCTTTCAATCCGGCAGCCTTTCGTGCGCAGATCGCGCATCTGCTCGATGCGCATGATCGCGCGTTCGGCGTCGTGAGGGGCAGACATACGGTGCTCCGACAGCAGATTGAGAGCGGGGACGACATTCATTCCCGCTCAACGTTTCCCGGACACGTCACCACGTCGGCCTTCATTCTCGACGAAGCGGGCCGGCGCATCCTGCTGATCCATCACCGCTCCCTCGCACGGTGGCTGCAGCCGGGCGGGCATTACGAGGCACCTGAGCGGCTCGAGGCTTCCGCCTTGCGCGAGGCCTTCGAGGAAACGGGCGTGGAGGGGCTCGCCATCGATCCGTGGCATCGGGCCTCCGGCATCCCCATCGATATCAACAGCCACCTCATTCCGGCCCGGCCTCGGAAGAGCGAGCCTGAGCATTGGCACCACGACATCCGCTACATCGTGAGGGCGGAGGAGGGGGCGGTGCGTCCCGATCTGTCGGAGGTTCATGGTGCTGAATGGCGCGACGTGGCCGAGCTGGAGGGCATCGCGCCTGAGGCCTTGCGGAATATGCGCAAGCTCGGCCTTGTCCGCCTCTAACAAAACACGAAGCCGCGCTTACATGAGGGATCAACGGTCCACGCGCGAAGGAGGTTTGCCATGAACGATCAGGAACGCGAGGTCATTGCCGATATCTTCCGACGGCTCGAACAGGTGGCGAACCAGCCCCGCGATCCGGAGGCCGAGCGCTTCATTGCCGAAAAGCTGCGCCAGCAGCCCTATGCGCCCTACGCCATGGCGCAGGCGATTTTCGTGCAGGAGCAGGCGCTGGCAAGGCTCCAGGAAGAGAATGACCATTTGCGTGCCGACCTGGAGCACGCGAGCCGCCAGCCGCAGCAGGGCGGCTTCCTCTCCAGCATCTTCGGTGGCGGAGCGCGCCCACCGGGTCCGGCCTACAACACGCCGCCTGCTCGCCGCGCATCGCCCTGGGGCACGCCGCAGCAGCCTCCGATGCACCAGCCGCCCTACGGGGCACCGGGTCCTTGGGGCGGCGGCATGATGCAGTCGCGTGGCGGCGGCTTCCTGCAGACCGCACTTTCAACGGCTGCCGGCGTCGCGGGTGGCATGATGATCGCCAATGCTTTGTCCCATGCCTTTGGGGGTGATGAGAATCCTGCGGAGGCAGGACAGTCGGCTCTTGCGGATCTCGGCAACGATCAGGGCGGCAATACGGATTTGGCCGGCATCTCGGATTCTCTTTATGAAAATCCTGATCAGAACCGCGACGACTTCTCCGACTTCGGGGGCGATGCCGGTGATGACGGCGACTGGGCTTAATCGCGTGATCTCGAATTTTTCTCGCGTCATCCCCGGCCTTGTGCCGGGGATCCACGTCTTGGGAACCGCAACGGCTTAAAGACGTGGATGGCCGGCACAAGGCCGGCCATGACGAGGAGAGTTATGACGATGCTTAAATCACGATGACGGTCGTGCCGACCTTCACGCGGTTGTAGAGATCCACCACATCCTCGTTGAGCATGCGGATGCAGCCGGACGAGACGGCCTGTCCAATCGTGTGTGGCTCGTTGGTGCCGTGGATGCGGTAGAGCGACGAGCCGAGATAGAGCGCGCGCGCGCCGAGCGGATTGTCAGGGCCGCCTTCCATATAGCGCGGCAGGTCGGGACGACGGCGCAGCATCTCTGCCGGCGGGCGCCAATCGGGCCATTCGCGTTTCATCGACACCGTCTTTCGGCCGGCCCATTCGAAGCCCGGACGGCCGACGCCGATGCCGTAGCGGATCGCCCGCCCGCCCTCCTGCACGAGATAGAGGAACTTCGCGTTCGTATCGACGACGATCGTGCCCGGGCGCTCCCTGCCGCGATAGGATACGATCTGCCGCTGGAACTGAGGCGCAATCGCATAGTCGATGCTGTTGTCGTAGCCGGAATCTTCATAAGTCTGCGGCAGAGTCGCAACCTGCGTGCCGGAGCGACGGACGGAGCCCGTTGCAGACGGATAGTAGCCACGTGAGGCAGGACGCGTGACGAGGGGATAATTCTCGCTGTAGCCGTCCTGCGTGCGGGCGTAAGGATAATTGTATTCCGAGGAGATGTAGGTGCTGCCGTAGAAATGCCCGCCGCCATAGGCGTATTGAGCCGATCCGGAGGTTGGCGTCAGGGCGACGAAAAGCATTGCGGTGCAAGGGATCCAAGCGCGCATCGAAGCATCCTATCCTATGATTTTCTTCAATAACGACAAGCGCGGCGTTTGTTTCCGCCAAGCTCCGCAAAAATGCATGAATGCTCATCGTCCTTTTCTGTCGACAGTGAAAAACGGCGGATGAAGCGGCAGCCAAATTGCTGTAAGAGCTTCGCTCTTCTGCGAAAGCTCTCATCCTGAGAGCTCGTGCCTCACATCGTCGTGATCTTAAATGAAATACGGTCCCGCCCTTCGGGCAGCCGCAGGCATCGCGGTTCTGTCCGTCATGGATGCGGTCATCAAAGGGATGTCCGCCTATTACCCGACCTTTCAGGTCGCCTTCCTGCGTTTCATCTGTGGGACCATCGTCGCGACCGGCGTGGTTGCCGTCATGCGACCGGGCTGGCCGAGCCGCGAGACGGTGCAGGCGAATGTGCTGCGCTCCGTGATCGCAGTCGTCACGGCTGTCAGCTTCTTCTATGCGCTTGGCGAATTGCCCCTGGCAGAAACCCTCGTCCTCTCGTTCCTCTCGCCGATGTTCATCGCGCTCTTCGGACTGCTCATGCTGAAAGAGCGGGTGGATCCGAGGATCGTCGCGGCCATCGCCATCGGCTTCGGCGGCACGCTCGTGGTCGTGCTGGGACAGACGGAGGAGGCGGGTGCTGCCCGCTCCTGGATGGGCGTCGGCGCGGCGCTGTTGTCTGCCATCACTTACGCCTTAAGCCTCGTGCTGCTGCGCCAGCGGGCCCAGCGGGACAAGTTCCTGCATATCGTCTATTTCCAGAATATCGGCCCGGCTCTTCTCGTCCTGCCCTTCGGGCTTTGGGCCTGGCAGCCCCTGAACGTGGTGCATCTTGCCTGGTTCATGCTCATGGGCGTTCTCGGGGTCATCGGCCACGTGCTCATGGCAACCGCCTATGCGAAGGCCGAGGCTGCCCGGCTCGCGCCCCTGGAATACACTGCCCTGCTCTGGGCGGTTCTGATCGGCTATGGCGTGTTCAGCGAGATCCCCACTCTGGCGACCCTGGGGGGAGGGCTCCTCATCGTGGCCGCGGCCATGCTGACCACCCGGCGGTAGAGAGCGCTATCCCAAAGAACTGCGGTCCTTGGCGTCGACATCTTTGACGATGGCTAGGGCTTCTTGGATGAAGGCTTGGATGTCAAATGGAATGTCACCGTCTTCAAAACGATTAGTTACAGCGGAAAGGGGAGCGATCACCGCGATCTTGTGGGGGTGAGCCACTACGGGTTCAGACCCATAACTGTCGTCGATGGTAGCCCACTCGAAACCGGCAATGCGGATGAGTTCATCCCCGATCAGAACCCCGAGTGCCTCTTGGTCCTCGAAGGCATCATCTGCCACAGCTCCATGGTCGAGGAGGCGTTGTGCGCCCTCGATGGAGACAGGGGAGAGAAGGCGCGCCAGACGAGCCCGGCGGTCGGCCAGAAGGGTAGCGTGAGTGCTCCAGAGGGGCTGGTAGAGAGATTGGTTTGTCATAAGTAAGTGTTATTGAATAACTTTACTGCTTAATCAAGTTCATAGGCCCGCCTTGACTCTCCTTCTGCGCCTCCTTATCTCGCTTCCGCGTTAGCACTCGTCTCCCGACAGTGCTAACAGGGATAAGACCAGGGCGCGGCCATCGGGGCCGCGTTAACAGTCAAAGGGGAAGTTCCATGAAGTTCCGTCCGCTGCACGACCGTGTTGTCGTCCGCCGCATCGAGGCCGAAGAGAAGACGGCCGGCGGCATCATCATCCCGGACACCGCCAAGGAAAAGCCGCAGGAGGGCGAGGTTGTCGCCGTCGGCCCCGGCGCCCGCGATGAGACCGGCAAGGTCGTGGCTCTCGACGTGAAGGCCGGCGACCGCGTTCTGTTCGGCAAGTGGTCCGGCACCGAGGTGCGGATCGACGGTCAGGATCTCCTGATCATGAAGGAATCCGACATCATGGGCATCGTCGGCTGATCAAGCCGCTACGATCCCCATTACACGATTTCCAATTTAACTGGAGGCTGAGCCTATGGCTGCCAAAGACGTTAAGTTTTCTTCCGAAGCCCGCGAAAAGATGCTGCGCGGCGTCGACATCCTCGCCGATGCGGTGAAAGTCACCCTCGGCCCGAAGGGCCGCAACGTCGTGATCGAGAAGTCCTTCGGCGCTCCGCGCATCACCAAGGACGGTGTCACGGTCGCGAAGGAAATCGAGCTTGCCGACAAGTTCGAGAACATGGGCGCCCAGATGGTGCGCGAGGTCGCCTCGAAGACCAACGACATCGCCGGTGACGGCACCACCACCGCGACCGTTCTCGCTCAGGCGATCGTTCGCGAAGGCGCCAAGGCTGTGGCCGCCGGCATGAACCCGATGGACCTCAAGCGCGGCATTGACCTCGCCACCGCGGAGGCCGTGAAGGACATCCAGGCTCGCGCCAAGAAGGTGAAGTCCTCCGACGAAGTTGCCCAGGTCGGCACGATTTCCGCCAATGGCGACGAGTTCATCGGCCGTGAGATCGCCAACGCCATGGCAAAGGTCGGCAACGAGGGCGTGATCACCGTCGAGGAAGCCAAGACCGCCGATACGGTCGTGGACATCGTCGAGGGCATGCAGTTCGACCGCGGCTATCTCTCGCCGTACTTCATCACCAACGCCGAGAAGATGGTGGCCGAGCTCGAGGATCCCTACATCCTCATCCACGAGAAGAAGCTCTCCTCGCTTCAGCCCATGCTGCCGATCCTCGAGGCTGTCGTGCAGACCGGCAAGCCGCTGCTCATCATCGCCGAGGACGTTGAGGGCGAAGCCTTGGCGACTCTGGTGGTCAACAAGCTGCGGGGTGGCCTGAAGATCGCGGCCGTGAAGGCTCCGGGCTTCGGCGACCGCCGCAAGGCGATGCTCGAGGACATCGCGACCCTGACCGCCGGTCAGACGATCTCCGAAGATCTCGGCATCAAGCTCGAGACCGTGTCGCTCCCGATGCTCGGCCGCGCCAAGCGTGTCCGCATCGACAAGGAGAACACCACGATCATCGATGGCGCCGGCAAGAAGCAGGACATCGAGGCGCGCGTGGCTCAGATCAAGGCGCAGATCGAGGAGACCACCTCGGACTACGACCGGGAGAAGCTGCAGGAGCGCCTCGCCAAGCTGGCCGGCGGCGTCGCGGTGATCCGCGTCGGTGGCGCGACCGAGGTCGAGGTGAAGGAGAAGAAGGACCGCGTTGATGACGCGCTCAACGCCACCCGCGCTGCGGTGGAAGAGGGCATCGTTCCCGGCGGCGGCACGGCTCTGCTCCGCGCCAAGGCTGCGGTTTCCAAGCTCGCGACCGACAATCCGGACGTTCAGGCCGGCATCAAGATCGTGCTGCGCGCTCTTGAGGCTCCGATCCGCCAGATCGCCGAGAACGCCGGCGTCGAAGGCTCGATCGTGGTCGGCAAGATCAACGACAACACGAAGTCCGAGACCTTCGGCTTCAACGCTCAGACGGAAGAGTTCGTGGACATGCTCCAGGCCGGTATCGTCGATCCGGCGAAGGTCGTCCGCACGGCTCTGCAGGATGCCGCCTCCGTGGCCGGCCTCCTGGTCACCACCGAGGCCATGGTCGCCGACGCTCCGAAGCGCGAAAGCGCTCCCGCGATGCCCGGCGGCGGCATGGGCGGCATGGGCGGCATGGACTTCTAAGTCCTCGTCCTCGCGTCGTTCAGCAATAAAAAGTCCCGGGGGAAGCTCCGGGGCTTTTTTTATTACAAATTACTCTTGCCAAACATTATAATGTTATATATAAGTTTATATGCCTACAAGGGGAGGAGAGTATGGCCGTTCACATCATCGATCCATCCAATCCGTTGCCTCCCACCCATGGAGACAATGAAGACGCCCTCACCTTGGGAGTCGGTGAAACCGTCATCCTCAAGGCTGGAGCGGAGATTGCCGCTTATGGTGAAGGCTCGTTAGCAATCTCTGGCTATTGGGATAACACCTTGCTGATTGATGGTCGTGTCCACAGCGAACGGTGTTCGGCGGTCGGCATCCAGGGCCTCATCAATGTTGGAGCTGCTGGTTCGATTACGGGTGCAGCGGACGGCGTGTATCTCTATGGAGAAAACGAACCCGGCAGGCCCAATACCCTGATCAATGCAGGCTTTATCAGCGGGGGAGTGTATGGGGTTCGCCTGGAGGCTGACGAAAATATCGTCTCGAATTCCGGCAAGATCGTAGGTGATATTGGGATCGAAGCCTCTTTTTCGGATCAGTACCTGACCATCAACAATACGGGCCTGATCAAAGGGACTGGTGGTGTGGCTATTTATGGCGCTCTCTACGGCTCCAATGTTGTCACGAACAGTGGGCGGATTGAAGGAGACGTTATTCTTGGCGGAAATAGCTGGATAGAACCCGCCGGTCCACCGACGCATACCTATGACGGCCGTGGTGGCACGATCTCGGGAGTCGTGCGCTTCGCATCGGGGAACGACATTGCCTATGGCGGCGAGGGTTCCGAGACGTTTGTGCTGGGAGCGAACACCAACGTCGTCGATGGCGGCGGCGGCATCGATACGCTGGTCTACGATTTCCAGACCACGGTCGATCTGAGGATTACCACGAAGCAGCAGACCGGCAGCCACGCTTGGGATACCATCCAGAATATCGAGAACCTCAGCGGTGGCAGCTTCGCTGATGTCTTCATCGGTAACGACGTCACCAATGTCCTCGTCGGCGCGGCCGGCAACGACACGCTGGACGGCCAGGGTGGGAACGATCTTCTCAACGGTGGAGCCGGCAACGACAGCCATCTGGGCGGCAGTGGCACGGACTTTGCCACATTCACCGGCCGCCTCTCGGATTATACCATCACAGTCGGTCGAGGCGGCGAGGTGATCATTTCCGACAATCGCGCCTCCGGCGACGGTGTGGATGTGCTCACTGATGTCGACTTCGCGCTCTTCAGCGACACGATCTTCACCTTGCCAACCGTACCTGCCACACCTTCGATACCAACCACTCCTCCCGCCGCACCGGTGATTAAGAATCTCACATTCAAGGGCGGCAAGAAAGCAGATGGTCTGATCGGCGGAAAAGGGAACGACTACCTCAATGGCGGCCTTGGCAACGACAGGCTGACCGGCGGCGACGGGCAGGACACGTTTGCGTTCAGCAGCAAGCTGAGTCCCAAGAATGTCGATTGGCTTGTGGACTTCAAGCATTCCGACGACACGATCAGGCTGTCGAAGGCGATCTTCAGCAAGCTTAAGAAGGGCATCTTGTCAGAAGACGCCTTCTGTATCGGAGCGAAGGCTCATCACAAGAGCGACCGCATCATCTTCAACGAGAAGACGGGAGCCCTGTCCTATGATGCGGACGGCTCGGACACGAAATACGCCGCCGTCAAGTTCGCTCAGCTCAACCCGAAGACGCTGCTGAACGCAGACGACTTCCTCATCGCGTGATGCTGATCACATCGCTTTCATTATAAAGGCCCCGGATTTCTCCGGGGCCTTTTTGTTTGTGTGATGCAGAATTTTAAACGGCAGGCTTCAGCGAAGCCGAACCGGAGAGAAGCGGCAGGCGGGTCGACGGGCTCAGAGCGTAGGCGCCATCGCCCAGCAGGGCCTGCGCCACCGAGAGCACGATCAGGTACAGCGGATATTCCCAGCCGCCGCCAGGGGCGGAGAAGACCCAGCCGTTGCCGATATGGACCCAGGTGGCTCCTGCCAGGACCGGCAGGAGGGCAAGCGCTACCCAGCGGCTCTGGACGCCGAGGACCAGCAGGATGCCGCCGATGAGCTCGGCGAAGAACGTGGCATAGGCCAGGAAGGCCGGCAGGCCGAGGGACTCGAAATACTGCGCCGTGCCCGCCAGGGTGAAGGTCATGTACTTCAGGACCAGGCTGTGGGCGATGAACATGATGCCCAGAGAGACGCGGAGGAGGAGAACGCCATGGGCGGTGCTGGAAGAGGTGGTGTTGTTCGACATCGGGAAACTCCATGCAGATGCATGAATATTCATATGCACTTGCATGAAAATGTCAAATATGATGAAATTGCATAGAAACAGGAGGTGCTTTGCCGTGGTGCAAGACGTGCAGGAGCCATCAGATGCCGTGACTGACGCCTGGGTCCGCCTGGTCCGGGCGGAGAGGGAAGTGGTGGGCCAGATCGAGGCGGAGCTGAAAGGCGCCGGGTTTCCCTGCCTGTCGTGGTACGACGTGCTCCGGCATTTGAAGCGCCAGCCCGATGGCCGTTCCTCCCCGAAGGAGATTGAGGATGCGGTATTGTTCGAACAGTACAACCTCTCTCGGCTTCTGGACCGCATGGAGGCGGACGGGCTCGTGCGCCGCATCCCCTATCCCGGTGACAAGCGGCGGCAATTGGTGGAGATCACCAAGGAGGGGCGGGCGCTTCAGCGGCGCATGTGGGGCGTCTACGGTCCGGCCATCAACCGCTTCGTCGGTTGCAAGCTGACCGAGGCGGAGGCGGAGCAACTGGCCTCTCTGCTGCTGAAGCTGATGCGGCCCAAGAAGGATTAGGAAGAAGGATCAGGGCCAAGAACGAACTGGACTGACGGGCGTTCATGGGAGAAGACGGCTAAGTTTTTTGCCGCCCATGAGGGATGCCCCGTGACGACATGCTCTTCTTCATTCACCGGCCTGCGGCGCAGCATCCTGGCGGGCCTTGCCATCCTGCCAACCGCAACTTTCATCCTTGCCGAATTGCCTTTTGCCTGGGCGCAGTCGGCTTCGACCTCGCGTTCCAGCTCCACCTCCATCCGGACGCCAGACTTTGAAGAGAGCCTACGCTGGTATGAGAACATGCTCGGCTTCCGGTTGATCACAAGCCAGAACTTCGTACAGGGGCGAACGGCCGTTCTGGAGCGAAGCGGCTTTCTGTTGGAAGTCACTGAGGTCGATCACCTGCTGCCGCAGGGTCAGGATCCTCATGCCACAGGGGGTGTCGAGGTGACGCGCGTGCCCGTCGTCTCTTTCCTCGTGCCTGATGTCGACGAGGAGATCGAACGGTTGCGAAAGGCGGGCGTGGAGGTGCTCCAGGACCCGGCGGATGAGCTCGATGGCCGCTATCGCACGGCGCAGATCCGCGACAACGGCCGCCACAGGATCGAGCTGCGGGAGCCCGTCGACGAGAATGGCTTCAACGCGGTGGGACGTTGAAGAAAATTCTGTCGTACCTGGAATATTGCCTGGTGAGGCGTGTCTTTAAGGCGTGGTCATCACGACCGTCAGGAGGACACCCATGAAGCTGCTTTTCAGTTCTGCCCTTTTCGCCGGCGTTCTCATCGCCGCCACAGGTGTGCTTGCTCAAGCGGCTGCTCCCGCGAAAGTGGCTGATACGAGCAAGGGCAAGGCCCTTGTCGATGCCAAGGGCATGACGCTCTACACATTCGACCGCGACGCGGCCGGCAAGTCCAACTGCAATGGCCAATGCGCCCAGAACTGGCCGCCGCTCATGGCTGCGGCAGGTGCCTCCGCCTCCGGCGACTGGAGCGTGGTCACCCGCGACGACGGCTCCAAGCAATGGGCCTACAAGGGCAAGCCGCTTTACCTTTGGGTGAAGGACACCAAGCCCGGCGAGGTCACGGGCGATGGCGTCAACAATGTCTGGCATGTGGCGCAACCATAGACCTTGCCGGAAAGAGCAGGCATCCTCTTTGATGATGCAGGGCCTTACGAGAGTTTGACCGTGGACGAGATCGCCTCTCTTCTCGAGCCGCAGATCCCAGGCTTGCGCCGCTATGCCTGGGCGCTTCTGCGCGACGATGAAGCAGCTGACGATCTCGTTCAGGACACGCTGGAGCGGGCGATCCGCCACTGGAGCCAGCGCCGCCGCGACGGGGATCTGAAGGCGTGGCTCTTCGCGATCGAACGCAACCTGTTTCTCAACTCTGTACGCCAGCGCAAGAGCCATGGCGTTCAAGTTGGCGTCGAGGCGCTTGAGCATGCACCGGCGTCGACGGAATCGCCGGAGAGCCACGTGGGCTTTCGCGATGTTCTGGCGGGTCTTGACGCTTTGCCGGAGGAACAGCGGTCGGTGCTTCTGCTCGTGGGTGTCGAGGATCTTTCCTACGAGCAGGCCGCACAGGCTCTGGGCGTTCCACTTGGCACAGTGATGTCGCGCCTGAGCCGGGCGCGCGGACGCTTGAGGGAGTTCATGGAAAACGGACGCAATGCCGTTTTGAGGAGAGTGAAGTGACGGGTGAGCGACCCATCGGTGAGGACGACCTGCAGGCTTTCGTCGATGGAAGGCTCGAGCCTTCACGGTATGAGACGGTCAAAGCCTATCTGGCATCCGACCCGGCAAGGGCCGAACAGGTTCAGCGTGAGATCGAGCAGCGCGATGTTTTGCGCGCGCGCCTTGCCTTCAAGGTGCAGGAGCCGATCCCTGCGCGGTTGCGCGTCGCCAATATTATCGCCGCGCAACGTCAGCCGAAAATCGCCCGCTTTCAGAGAATAGCTGCAGCTCTTGTCTGGCTTGCGCTCGGCGGAGTGCTTGGCGCAGCCGGTGGAGTGTGGTGGACAGAGCGCTCCTCGCAACCTGCCGCGCAGATGGCTGTAGCCCATAGCGCCATCGCCGCTCACAGCCTTTATGTGACCGAGCGGCTTCATCCCGTCGAAGTCGCGGGCGATCAGGAAGCGCACCTCGTGCAATGGCTGTCGCGTCGTGTCGGGAAGCCATTGAAAGCACCGGATCTCAATACCCAAGGCTATCGCCTCATCGGCGGCAGGCTTTTGCCGTCAGGCAACGAGGCCGCGGCGCTCTTCATGTACGAGAACGGAAGCGGCAATCGCCTCACGCTTTATGTGCGCTCCAGTGTCGGAGAGGGGGAGACTGCATTCCGCTTCGAGACGCGGGATGGCGTCTCGGCGTTCTTGTGGATCGATGACGGCCTCTCCTATGTGGTCTCTGCGAAAGCCGATCGAGCACAGCTTTTGCCGATTGCAGAGGCGATCTATCATCAGTTCGAAGCAACAGGCGACCCCGCGAGGGGCCGCCTGTAATGGCCTGATCAGCCGAAGACCGCGGGGTCCGGGCCGACGCGGCCGTTTCTGTCGTCCATGGCTTCGATGATGCGCATATCCTCTGCGTCGAGACTGAAGTCGAACACATCGATGTTCTCGCGAATGCGCGACGGCGTGACCGATTTCGGGATCACGATGAAACCGTTTTCGAGATGCCAGCGCAGGATCACCTGGGCGGGCGTCTTGCCGTATTTGCGTCCGATGGCAGCGAGCTTTTCGTCGGTCACGAGGCTGCCCTGTCCGAGAGGGCCCCAGGACTCGGTGGCGATGTCGTGTTGCGTATGGAAGGCGCGCAGCTCCTTCTGCTGGAAGCGCGGATGCAGCTCGATCTGGTTCACGGTAGGAGCGATGCCGGTCTCATCGATCAGCTTTTGCAGGTGCTTTGCCTGGAAATTCGACACGCCGATCGATTTCACACGTCCTTCCTCCTTCAACCGGATCAGGGCGCGCCAGGCATCGAGAAAGCCTTCTCCGCTGACGCCCGGCCAGTGGATGAGATAGAGATCGAGAAAATCGAGCTTGAGGCGCTTGAGGCTCTCGTCGAAAGCGGTCAGCGCCGCATCGTAGTTGCGCTTGTCGTTCCACAGCTTGGTGGTGATGAAGAGCTCGTCGCGCGATACATCGGAGGCGGCAATCGCCTGGCCGACACCTTCCTCGTTCTCGTAGATAGCGGCGGTGTCGATGGAGCGGTAGCCGGCCTTGATGGCATCGGTCACGCAGGCGACGGCATCCTCGTTCGAGACGCGCCAGACTCCATAGCCGAGCTGAGGCATCGCGTTTCCGTCGTTCAGGCGAAGGGGTGGGGTGGTCGGCATCGACTGCTCCTGGAAGGGGATGAAAGGGTGCGAGACAAAGGTAGGGTCTCACGTTCGATAAACAAACCGTGACCGGCCATTCAGCGCCAAGAGGAACCAGCGCAGGTGAGCCTGCGTTCCGAAGCTTAGCGCTGATCCGATCTAAAAATGGGAGTGCCCTTTGTCCATCCCAGAAGCAAGAACCGGCACACCCGACCCCACGCTCGATGAAGGCGAGTTCCGCAGGCGTTTCCTTCAGACCTTCCAGGACCCTGCATTCGAGCCCTTGACCCAAGAACTGCAGCGCATCGCCGATGCAGCCTGGGATGCCTACAGCCATCATCGCAAGAGCCCGAGGACGCGCAAGGCCGGCCCTGGCTTTACCGATCCCGATTATGATCTTGCGGTCGATTGGATCGCAGCAAAGGAGGCGATTGATCGTGCGCAGCAGCGACATGAGGCTCCCAACGGTCCGGCGCGCTTTCTCCTGATCTCCTCGGCCTCGCGCAGCGAGCACACCTGTCCGGGTGAAATGTCGAAGACCTACCGGCTCGTCGAGATCGCGCGGCAGGTGATCGCAAGCGCGGAGAAAGTGGAGGTCGACATCCTCGATCTCAGCCGCCTGGCCTCCGAATACGGCCGCCACATCCACCCTTGCAAAACCTGCTTCTCGACATCAGCCGCGCTCTGCCACTGGCCGTGCTCCTGCTATCCCAATTATTCCCTCGGGCAGACGCAGGATTGGATGAACGAGATCTACCCGAAATGGGTGGAGGCGCACGGGATCATGATCGTCACGCCTGTGAACTGGTATCAGGTCTCCTCTCCACTGAAGCTGATGATGGATCGACTTGTCTGCGCCGATGGCGGCAATCCTGACCCGACGTCGACACACGGCAAGAAGGTGAAGGAGGCGAAGGAGCTGGAGCTGAAAGGCTGGGATTATCCCAGGCACCTCTCCGACCGCTTGTTCTCCGTGATCGTGCATGGAGACGCGGAAGGAACCGAAGGCGTGCGCCGCAGCCTGTCGGATTGGCTGCGCGCGATGAATCTTGAACCTGCCGGCAACCTTGCCGAACTCGATCGCTATATCGGTTATTGGAAGCCTTATGCCACCAGCCATGAGGAGCTGGATCGCGATCTCGATGTGCAGGCGGAAATACGCAACGCTGCGTGGACTCTTCTCGATGCCGTCAGATCGAAGAGAGCAGGGCACTGGGCAGAGGCCGGCAAGCGTTTGCAAGAGCCACGCCAGAAGTAGGCGGATATCGAGCAGGGTTCAGAAGTAAACTGTTCTCTTCTGAAGAAGCTCTACCTCGAAATAATTCTGGCAGGATATCGATGTTAGGATAATCTATTTCCCGCGTGCTGTGGCGAAGCGTTCAACTTGCGCAGCATCAAAGAGACCGTGATCTGGGGGAGCGGCTCATGCAGAATGCTTTCGAGCGGGGCCACCAGAAGCCCGGTACTATTCTTGCACATCCGAGCGATCGGAATTATCGCGCGCTGATCGAGCTCTGCCCCGATGCTCTTATGGTGCATGACGGCGAGGTCGTCATCGTCGCCAATCGTGCCATGGCTGATCTTGTTGGCCTGTCGTCCCCTGAACAGATCGTAGGTTCCCTCGTCCGGGATTTCGTGGCCGGCTCATCCCGGGCATTCGTGCAGGAGCGCATGCGCCATGTGGACGAAGTATCCTCGACGCCTTTAGTCGATCAGATCTGGAGGCGGATGGACGGTTCGGAGATCAAGGTGGAGGTTGCGGCAAGGCGCGTTCCCTGGGTGGCGCCGCAAGCCGCCATGGTGATCGCGCGGGATGTCACCGAGCGGCGTCGTCTGGAGGACCAACGCGAGAGGCTCCTCGCTGAGAAAGAGCTGCTGATACGCGAAGCTCATCATCGGGTCGCCAACAGCCTGCAGCTCGTTCAAGGCCTGTTGAAGCTCCAGGCGCGCACAGCGGAGAATGACGCTGCGCGCCACCAGTTGCGGGAAGCCTCCGCCCGGATCGGGACGATCAGCACGCTTCACTCCCGCCTGCAAATGGAAAGCTCCGCGGTCGAGGGCGATGCGCGGGCCTATATGGAAGGTGTGATTGCCGACTTACGCATAGCCTTGGGAGAGGCGTCGGATCGTCAAATCGTGCTCAATGCCTGCGATCTTGGTTCAATGATCTTGAAGGCAGACCTTCTCGTTGCACTTGGTCTTATTGCTGCCGAAGCCGTTACCAACTCCATCAAGCATGGAGCCGGGCATATCAGGGTTCATCTCGCGAAAGACGATGCAGGTTTGGAAATTGCCATCGACGACGATGGTGACGGATTCCCGAACGGCTTCGATCCCATGCGAGATGGCACGGGCCTCGGCATGCGCATGATCGCATCCCTCATCCAGGCTCGCGGCGGCAAGATCGTGATTGGCGAAAGCAGTGCAGGAGTGAGCGTTGCACCAAGCCGGATTGCTGCAATGCTCCCGCTCTAGCGCATCGTGCGGAACAGTGGACCCGGTTTTCCGCGCCCAACGATACGCTACTCTAGAGAATGAGCATCGGATGAGTCCCAAAAGTGCAAATCCACTTTTCACGTCCGATGCTGTAGAGCATTGTCCGGCGACGAGAGCCTGTTGCGCAAACATGAAAAAGGCCGGGCAATAGCCCGGCCTGATCATTCAGGACAAGGAATCGGCTTACCAGCTCGTGAGAACGGCGCCCTTGAACTTCTCTTCGACGAACTTCTTCACCTCGGGCGAACGATAGGCTTCGACGAGAGTCTTCACCCAGGGCTTGTCCTTGTCCTCAGCGCGCACGGCGATGATGTTCACGTAAGGACCCTTCGGATTCTCGCGGGTCAGCGCGTCCTTCACCGGATCGAGACCAGCCTGCGTGGCGTAGTTGGTGTTGATGACGGCGGCATCCACATCATCGAGCACGCGCGGAGCCTGCGCGGCGTCGATCTCGGTGAACTTCAGGTTCTTCTTGTTCTCGGTGATATCGAGGATCGTCGGCTTGAAGCCGACACCTTCCTTCAGCTTGAGCAGTCCCTTGTCCTGCAGCAGCAGGAGGGCGCGGCCGCCATTGGTCGGATCGTTCGGGATCGCAATGCTCGCGCCGCTCGGCAGCGCGTCGAAGGCCTTGTGCTTCCTGGAGTAGATGCCGATCGGGAAGTTCACGGTCTGCGCGACGGTCTCGATCTTGTAGCCGCGGGTTTCCTTCTGGTTATCCAGGTAGGGCTGGTGCTGGAAGGAGTTGGCCTCCAGCTCACCCGAGGAGAGAGCCTCGTTCGGCACCACGTAATCGGAGAACTCGACGATCTTGATGTCGAGGCCCTTCTGCGCCGCAATCGGCTTCACGGCTTCGAGGATCTGCGCATGTGGGCCGGGCGTGGCGCCGATGCGCAGCGTCTGCGTCTGTGCTGCTGCCGGAAGAGCTGCGAGGGAGAGGAGGGCGACGAGGCCCAGTTTCTTCAGGGACATGAGGGTACTCCTTGTGCGTGTCCTGAGAGCATCGGACCCAAAAGTGGATTTGCACTGTTGGGGCCCATCCGATGCTTCCTTCTTTGATGAGCGCATCGTTGAGAGCGGAAAACCGGGTCCACTTTTCCGCACGATGCGCTAAAGATCAGCTGTGGCGGATGCGCTTGTTGAGGCGTCGGGCGAGGCGGTCACCGATGCTCTGCACGGCCTGCACGAGCACGATGAGAACCACGACGACGGCGAGCATCATTTCCGGCATGAAGCGTTGATAGCCGTAGCGGATGCCGAGATCGCCAAGACCACCGCCGCCGACGGCACCCACCATCGCCGAGAAGCCCAAGAGCGAGACGATGGCGAGCGTGAGTCCCAGCACGATGCCGGGCAGGGCTTCGGGGATCAGAACCTTCAGCACGATCTGCAGCGGCGTTGCGCCGAAGGCGCGCGCGGCTTCCACGAGCCCCTGATCCACCTCGCGGATGGCGCCCTCGATGAGACGCGCGATGAAAGGCGTTGCGGCAATCGTCAGCGGCACGATGGCCGCATTGGTGCCGATGGAAGTACCCGCAATCAGGCGGGTGAAGGGGATGATCGCAACGACGAGAATGATGAAGGGCGTCGAGCGCGTGGCGTTGACGATGACCCCGAGAATACGGTTCACCCAGGGAGCCGCGAACAGCTCACCCTTGCCGCTGGTGGCGAGATACACGCCGAGCGGCAGGCCGAACAGCGTGGCGATCAGCGCCGAGACGCCGACCATGTAGAGGGTTTCGCCGGTGGAATTGGCGATGAGGCGGATCATCTCAGGCGACATGGCCGAGCACCTCCGTATCGAGACCGTGCTGTTTCAGGAAATCGAGCGTCTTTAGCGAAGCGGCTGCCGGCACGCTGACCACGAGAGTGCCGAACGGGCGGCCAGCAATCTCGTCCACAGCACCGGAAAGGATGTTGGCTTCAATGCCCTCCTCGCGTGCGAGACGCGCCAGAACGGGATCGGTCGCATGCGGGCCGCGGAAGCCGATGCGGATGACAGTCTGGCTGTCCGGCGTCGCCTCCTTCTGCAGGCGCTTCTGCACATAAGGCGGCAGTGCGCGGCCGGCTTCGTCGCCGAGGAAGGAGCGCGTGACTTCATGCTGCGGACGCGTGAACACCTCGAACACGTCACCCTGCTCGACGATGCGTCCGCCCTCGATCACCGCCACCTCGCGGGCGATGTTGCGGATCACCGCCATCTCATGGGTGATGAGCAGAATGGTGAGGCCGAGCTCCGCGTTGATGCGCGCGAGCAGATCCAGAATGGAGCGGGTGGTTTCCGGATCGAGCGCGGAGGTGGCCTCGTCCGAGAGCAGAACTTTCGGCTTCGTGGCAAGCGCACGGGCAATACCCACACGCTGCTTCTGGCCGCCTGACAGTTCGGACGGATAACGGTTGCGCTTGTCCGAGAGGCCGACGAGGGCCAGAAGCTCTTCCACCCGCGCCTTGATCTTAGCCTTGTCATAGCCCGCCACCTCGAGAGGCAGCGCGATGTTCTCCGCCGCCGTGCGGGAGGAGAGCAGGTTGAAGTGCTGGAAGATCATGCCGATGGAACGGCGGGCATGGCGAAGCTCGGATTCGGGCAGCGCGGCAATGTTCGCGCCGTCCACGATCACCTTGCCGGAGCTGGGCTTCTCCAGCCCGTTCACCAGGCGGATCAGGGTGGACTTGCCGGCACCGGAGCGGCCGATCACCCCGAGGATCGAACCTTTAGGTACGGCGAGGTCGATCTCGCGCAGGGCCGTGACGGGCTGGCCGTCGCGGCCGGGAAAGGTCTTCGAGATCTTCTCGAGGCGCACGATAGGCTCCGCCGGGATCAGGCGTTGCGACGGCTGGTCGCCGAGATATCCGAGAGGGGCGTTCATAGGGTCGCTTTACGGTCGTCTCATGAGTGGATACGACACATGGGATATGGCGTTCTCTATGTCAACTGAATTGTTCGTTAAACAGGATCATCTGTTCTGAAGAACGTCCTTGGCGGTGCAAAAGCGCCCCTTTATCCTCCAGCCGCGACATCACAAACCGGGGATCGCCGCTTTGAGGCGGACATTTCTCCTTGCTTTCGCCATGAGCGCGGTTGATCGGGCTCCCCTATGTTCCTATGGAGCCGAAGAGCGATTCCCCGTCAGGAGAAAAGAATGATCAAGGCGAGCATTGCGCTGGCACTCGTGGGTTTGGGCGTCTTGGGCGCTTCCGTGTCCGGAGCGGTCCAGGTTCCGTTCTATCTGCCGCTGTCCACCCTGGCCTTGGCCGGGATTCTGATGGTCGGCCGCGACATCCCGAAATTCCTGCGCATCTTCCTGGTGATGATCGCCGCGACGCATCTCGTGCTCGTCCTGCTCATTCTCGGGGCCACGCTCGGAGCGATCACGGGTGATTACACGGGCTATGTCCCGCCGCCTTCCGCCGCTCTGGGCGCCACGGCGTTCGGAGCTCTCATATACGGCTTGTCCTATGTGCGTGTGGTCCAGACCGTCTGCCGCATTGCCGATCGTTATCTCGACTCCCAGGCCGACAGCATCATCCGTATTCCTTTCATCGGTCTCGTGCGGGCCCGCGAGGGAACAATCGGCACGTGGATGATCGCCATTCTCATCGCGATCAATCTCGCCCAGGTCGCACTCAATGTCCGCCTCAGCTTCTTCTCGCGCGACATGTTCAATGCGCTCGAGGCCAAGGATGCCGCAGCCTTCTGGTATCAGCTCTTCATCATCTTCACGCCGCTGGCCGCCGTCTTCGTCGCCATCGCGCTGACAGAAGTGCTGCTGCAGAACGTGCTCACCATCCGCTGGCGCGCGTTCCTCAACACTTACTATGTCGGCGAGTGGCTGGGTGATGGCGCACATTACCGGATGCAAATCATGGGACGCGGCGCGGACAACCCGGACCAGCGCATCTCGGAAGATCTGCGCAAGTTCGTGGAAAGCACCTATTCCTTGTCCGTGGGCCTCATGAACCAGGCGGCGACGCTCGTGTCCTTCGTCGCGATCCTGTGGACGATCTCGGCGGGCTTCACCTTCCCCGGCACCAATGTCGAAGTGCCCGGTCTGCTGGTCTGGGTCTGCGCGGGCTATGCCATTCTCGGCACCTGGGTCACGCATCTCATCGGCCGTCCCCTGATCGCCCTCAACTTCGAGCAGGAGCGGGTGGAGGCGAACTACCGCTTCTCCCTTGCGCGTCTGCGCGAATACACGGAGCAGGTAGCGCTCCTTTCCGGCGAGCCTGCGGAGCAGGAGGGGCTTGGCAGGCGCTTCGGCCAGATCGTCGACAACTACATGCGGATCGTGATCCGCCTCATCAAGCTCAACACCTTCACGTCGGCCTACTTCCAGGCCAACGTGGTGGTGCCCTACATCCTCACCGCGCCTTACTACTTCATCGGCAAGATTTCGCTCGGCCAGATGCAGCAGGTGGTCGGTGCCTTCTCGCGCGTGGAATCGGCGCTCACCTACTTCATCCAGATCTATACCACGCTGGCCGACTACAAGGCGGTGCTCGATCGTCTCACCACCTTCGAAGGGGCCATTGCATCGGCGCAGCGTATCGGCGGCGAGAGCAAGCTTGCGGTCACGCCTGCGGCAAACCGTGAGCTGCGCCTCAAGAATCTCAATGTGCGCCTGCCCGACGGCCGCGCTCTGATGCACGCGGATGGTCTCGCTTTCCGTCCCGGCGAGCGCACGCTGATGACGGGGCCGTCCGGCTCCGGCAAATCGACTCTGTTCCGCGCCATCGCCGGAATCTGGCCCTTCGGCGAGGGCGAGGTGCTGGTGCCGCAGGGCCAGAGCATGATGCTGCTGCCGCAGCGGCCTTACATTCCCATCGGCACCCTGCGCGAAGCGGTGACCTATCCCTCGCACGGGCAGGCCTACCCCGATGCCGCAATCGCCGATGCCCTGCGCGCCGCAAAACTCCCGCAGATCGCGGACAGGCTCGACGAAGAGCGCGCCTGGGGTCAGACCCTCTCGCTCGGCGAGCAGCAGCGTCTCGCGGTCGCCCGCGCCCTTCTCGCCAAGCCCGATTGGCTGCTCCTCGACGAAGCCACGGCGGCGCTCGACGAGCCGACGGAGGCCGAGATCTATCAGGTGATCAAGGAGAAGCTGCCGCAGACGACGGTGGTCTCCATCGGCCACCGCTCGACGCTTGCGGCCTATCACGACAGACGCATCGACCTGAAACGGGCGGAGAATGGTCTCTCGACCCCTGTGGACCTGATGCAGCCTCAGCCGGCTGAGTAGATCTTTCACGTCATGGCCGTCCCTGGACTTGATCCGGGGCTCAGTCCCGGCCATCCCGATCAGAAAGGTACGGCGTCCCGATCAATCGAGATCACCGGTACAAGGCCGGTGATGACATCTGAGGACTACAGCCTCGGACGTGAAAAGTGGATTTGCACTTTTGGGACCCATCCGATGCTTTCTCCTTGAATGAGAGCATCGTTGAGAGCGGAACCGGAGGTCCGCGTCAGCGAAAACCGGGTCCACTTTTCCGCACGATGCTCTAAAAGAAAAAGGCCGGCATCGCTGCCGGCCTTTTGCATGAGAAGTCGTGCTCTTCCTACAGCGCGCGCTCGAAGCGCAGCTCGCCGGTCTGGCTGCGGATGATCAGGGTAGGGCCCTGAATGTCCCACTTGCCGGAGCTGCGCAGCGCCATCAGGAAAGCGTTCTCGATGGCCATGGCTCCCTTGTCGCAGCTCCGCTTCGACAAGGCGAAGGGGGCGACTGCCAGTCCCTGCTCGCGCAGAGGATAGGCGGTGGTCGAGTAGGTGTTGCAGCCGGAAAAGCCCGTCGCGCGAAGCTGGTCGTCGAGCTTGAAGGTCGGACGCTCCCCGGAGAAGGGCTTGTTGTTCAGGCTCACGGCAATCCAGGACGAGTTCAGAGGGAAGGTCTTGCCCTGAGCGCCCGGCTGCGGAACCTTGGGATCCACTTGACGGGTCGGGCCTGCTGGCCGGCCGAGAGTCGCGGCCGTCTGGGCATCGGCGACTGAAACTTGAGCCGCGGAGACAGTGGCGAGAGCCGCCAGAAGTGCTGCCAATCGAAGGGCGTTCATCGGAACCTCTTCATCGTAAAAACGCCGGCACCATAAGAGGCCTTGACCGTAGAGGCAACGCCTTGAGCGATATTGTCCTAGAGCATCGGTTCCAAAAGTGGAATGCACTTTTGGGATTGCCCCGATGCTCTCTTCTTTGATGAGCGCATCGTTTTCAGCGGAAAACCGGGGCCACTTTTCGCTGACGCGGCCCTTCGGGTCCGCACGATGCGCTATAGCGGTTGTTGCCACAGGCAAGCTGAAGCCTCGCTTAAAGAGGTCTCAACTTGAAGAACTGTCAGCCGATCCGCTGCAAAAGCCGCTCGGTGAGAGCATTGGTGGGACGGAACAGGTAGTCGAAGGTGCGGACCGTGATGTCATGCGCCCCGATCCCCTGAAGAGCCGCCACGATATCGAACATCGCCGATGCCGGGCAATGGAGCACCACCTCCCGGCCCAGGGCATTGCCATAAGGCTGCGTAGCGCCGAAATCCCGCGCGAGCGCGGAGAAAGCGTGGGCCTTGGCCGGATCGAGGGCCGCCCGGATCTCGCGGCTTTCCCGTGCCTCTTCCTCGGCCGCGATGCGCGTCAGAACGGCGGTCGCAGCCGCGCGGGCCTTGGTCGTCCAAGGCGCACGAACCGAGGCGACGAGATTGGCCTCGGAACGCAGCATCACGCCGTCGTCGAGGATCTTGAGGGCATTGGCAGCGAGTGTCGCGCCGGTCGTGGTGATGTCCACGATCAGCTCCGCCGAGCCCGCGCCAGGCGCACCCTCCGTCGCGCCCAGGCTCTCGACGATCCGGTAATCGGCGATGCCCTTCTCGGCGAAGAAGCGGCGGGTGAGGTTCACGTATTTCGTGGCCACCCGCATCTTGCGGCCATGGTGGGCGCGAAGGTCCGCTGCGACCTCATCGAGATCGGCCATGGTTCGCACGTCGATCCAGGCCTGCGGCACGGCCACCACCACATTGGCATGGCCGAAGCCGAGCGGAGTAAGCAACTCGACAGCCTGGTCCGCATCCGCGATCTGCTCGCGGATCAGGTCCTCGCCGGTGATGCCGAGATGCACGGAGCCGGTGGCGAGCTGCGTCACGATCTCGGAGGCCGAGAGGAACGCCACCTCCACGTCCGGCACCCCTTTGAGCGTGCCGCGATAATCGCGCGCGCCGCGCGACTGGGAGAAGACGAGGCCGGAACGGGCGAAGAATGCAGCCGCGTTTTCCTGCAGGCGGCCCTTGGAGGGCACCGCTAGAATGAGAGGGGAATCGGTCATCAGGGCCTCCCCACGATACGGTCGAGCCAGAAGGAGCAGCCGACTGCCGGGATCGGGCCCTCAGATCCGAGATGCTCCAGCAGCCGGTCATAGCGACCGCCGCCCACGATGGGCTTGCCGTCACTGCGGCGCGGGTCCTGCACCTCGAAGATGAAGCCCGTGTAGTAGTCGAGATTACGGGCGAAAGTGGCGGTGAACGAGAAGGCGCTCACATCGAGCCCGCGCGCGGCCATGAAGCCGGTGCGCTCCTCGAAGAGGCCAATGGCCGGGTCGAGATCGAGCCCCGCATCCCTGGCGAGGAGCCGGACGGCATCCGCCGCCTGGTCCGGGTCGCCGGAGATGGTGAGGTAGCGCTCCAGAACCTGCCGGGCCTCGTTCGACAGAACGGTGCGGTTGGCCGCGCGGGCCAGGAAGCGCTCGGCGATCTCGCCCGCGCTGCGGCCGCCGACGGTGGCGATGCCGGCAATCGAGAGAATGTCCTCCACAAAGGCCTTGGCCGCCTGAGGCGCTTGGCCTTCGATGGCGGCGAGAAGGCCTGCATGCTCCTGCTGGCCCGGGCCGTCCGTCTCGGAAAGGCTCGCCAGCCCCTGGCCGGACACGATGGCGCGGATCACGCGGCGCTTCGCGGCAGGAGCGATGCCGAGCGCATCGATGAGGGCATGGAGCAGGCCCATGTCGCCGAGCTTCACGATGGGAACAGGGCTGCCGATGAGTCCCAAGCCGTCCAAGGCAAGGCCGAGGATTTCCGCGTCGACCGCGGCGATATCTGTCCGACCAATGGACTCGATGCCGGCCTGCAGGAACTCGCCGCTCTCGTTAGGGCGCATGCGGAAGACGGGGCCGCCGTAGGAATAGCCGGAGGGCTCGGTTCCGCGATGGGAGAGATGCTGGAGGCAGACGGGAATGGTGTATTCGGGCCTGAGGCACAGCTCTGCGCCCGAGGCGTCCTGCGTCACGAACATGCGCCGCCGGATGTCCTCGCCCGAGAGGTCGATGAACACGTCCGCCGGCTGCAGAACCGGCGGCTCGACACGCGCATAGCCCTCGCGCTCGAAAAGCGCGATCAGCGCAACAATGGCATCCGTCTCCGTCACTGGCGTCGCTCAAATCCTTTGATCCGGCATGCTCTCTAGCAATGCCGGGCCAGGAAGGCGACCGTTTTCAGCCGGAAGGGTGAACGGAAGGGCAGGGTGGTGTCATCCCGGGGCCGCGGAGCGGGGCCCGGGACGTGTCCAGAACGGGATACGGGCTTCCCCTGTGCCTGACACCCCTCGTCATGGCCGGGCATGTCCCGGCCATCCCGGTAAAGAAAAGCGCCGTGCCTCAATAATCGGGATCACCGGCACAAGGCCGGTGATGACACGGAGCTTAATTCTGAGAGCAATCCCGGATCTCCGCCGCGCTCCGTCTGGGATGACGTGGGCGAAGGATCACTCCTCGTGGGCGGTGTCGCTCTTGGCTTTCGAGGTCTTGCGCTTGCTGTGATCGCTGGAGCGGTGGACGTACTTGACCTTCTTAGTCTCGCCCGTGCCTGTATCTCCTCCTTCACCCGTGATGCTGGCGGGGAGGAATTGACGGGCTGCTTCCGTCACGACGCTCGCGACCGCGCCTGCCGCGGTCTGGGTCATGTCGGCGGCTTGCGAGCCTGCATCTGCAACCGCCGCCCCTGCCTGCCTTGCCGGGCGGGTTTTGGTCAGGACCGCAGCCGCGGCCCCGGCGGCGGCAATCAGGGCATCGGCCAGGATTTCGCGGCCCAGATCCGAGTTGATCAGATCCGTCAGGCCCGATTTCTTGGCGGTTTTTTGCAGAGACTTGGAGAGCTGCGTACCCGTGCTCTTTGATTTCCCGGATTTCTTTTTGTTCTTGGCCTTCGCCATTGGTGTCTCCTGATAGTCAAGCTTCAGGAGACAACCCGGAGGAAAGGGCGGGGGTTCCAGGCGGCTTCAGGCTTATCCGAAATGCCGCGCCAGAACCTCGCGGACGGCGTCCACGATCTTGTCCTCGGATACCGAGAACTGCGCCGGGCGCGCGGCCTTCCATTCGGCGTTGGAGGCAATGGCCTCGGCCGCCTTGGCGCCCTCGATCAGGTCCTTGATCTCCACCTCGCCGCGCTCGCGCTCGTTGGAGCCCTGGATGATCACGCAGGGGCTCTGCCGGCGGTCGGCATATTTCATCTGCGCCTTCATGCCCGAGGAGCCGAGATAGAGCTCGGAGCGGATGCCGGCCTGGCGAAGGGTCGAGACCATGCGCTGGTAGGCGGCGATCTGGTCCTTGTCCATGACGAGCACCACCACCGGGCCGGGCTTCTCTACACCGGAAACGATGGGGCTCTTGATCATCTGAAGCGCCGAGAGCAGGCGCGACACGCCGATGGAGAAGCCGGTCGCCGGAACGGGCTCGGAGCGGAAGCGGCCCACGAGGCCGTCATAGCGTCCGCCGCCGCCGACGGAGCCGAAGCGCACGGGGCGGCCGTCCTCGTCCTGCACCTGGAAGGTGAGTTCCGCCTCGTAGACGGGGCCGGTGTAGTATTCGAGGCCGCGCACGACGGAAGGATCGATCGTCACGCGGTCTTCGTAATCCGAGGAGGCGACCAGCGTGGCAATCTCCGCCAGTTCGTCGACACCCTCGACGCCACGGGTCGAGGAGCCCACGACCCCGCGAAGGTTCTCGACCGTCGCCGCATTGTCCGCGCCCTTGGCGGCGGTGAAGGCCAGCACGCGCTCGATGGCATCGGGAGAAAGCTCCGCGCCCTTGGTGAAATCGCCGCTCTCGTCCTTGCGGCCTGGGCCGAGCAGCTGACGCACGCCTTCAGGACCCAGGCGGTCGAGCTTGTCGATGGCGCGCAGCACGATCAGGCGCTGGTGGGCATGCTCGTCGCCGCCGAGGCCGATGGCCTCCAGCACGCCGTCGAGAACCTTCCGGTTGTTGACCTTGATCAGGTAGTCGCCGCGCCTGAGGCCGAGCTTCTCCAGCGTGTCGGCGGCCATCATGCAGATTTCCGCATCCGCCGCGACGGAGGCGGCACCCACCGTGTCGGCGTCGAACTGCATGAACTGGCGGAAGCGGCCTGGGCCCGGCTTCTCATTGCGGAACACCCAACCCACGCGATAGCTGCGATAGGGCTTAGGCAAAGCATCGAAGTTCTCGGCCACATAGCGGGCGAGCGGCGCCGTCAGGTCATAGCGAAGCGACAGCCATTGCTCGTCATCGTCCTGGAAGGAGAACACGCCCTCGTTCGGGCGGTCCTGATCGGGAAGGAACTTGCCGAGCGCGTCTGTGTACTCGACGAAGGGCGTCTCGACGCCCTCGAAGCCGTAAAGCTCATAGGACTCGCGGATCGCCGCCAGCATGCGCTCGGTGGCGGAAAGATCGGCGGGAATGCGGTCGGCAAAGCCGCGCGGCGCGCGGGCCTTGATCTTGTCGGCCTTGGACATGGTTCAAACAGCAGCCGTTTAGTTAAGAAAAACGTGCTGCGTCCTAACCCGTGCGCGCCAGAGGGGCAAGGGTTCGGTTTGCTCCTTCGTGTCATCCCCGGCGAGCCAAAGGCGAGGGAAGGGGATCCAAAAGATCGCGCTCGATCATGGATTCCCTTCCCCTCCGCTGATGCTCCGGCCGGGAATGACATCCTCTTCGTCATCACCGGCCCTGTGCCGGTGATCCCGATGATGAGAGGCGCGGTGCCTTTCAAAAGCGAGATGGCCGGGACAAGCCCGGCCATGACGATAAAGTTAAGAGTATGGCGCTGAAGGCCGTTCGGCCTTACGCCACCGCCTTGATCACCTTGGTGAGCTTGTCGACGATCTCGCCGATCTGCTCCTCGGTGATGATGAGTGGCGGCGACAGGGCGATGGTGTCGCCCGTGATGCGCATCATCAGGTTGTATTCGGTGAAGCCGCGGTCCATGGCCTCGAAGGCACGGGCTCCGACGGCGTCCGGGCGCGAGGCGAGGTCGATGGCGCCGACGAGGCCGATGGTGCGGATGTCGAGCACGTTCGGCAGGGCTTTGAGCGAGTGGATCGCATCGGCCCAGACCGGCTCCAGCTGCTTTGCACGCTCGAACAGCTTCTCGTCCCGGTAGATGTCCTGGGTGGCAAGCGCCGCGGCGCAGGCAAGCGGGTGGCCGGAATAGGTATAGCCGTGGAACAGCTCGATCATGTGCTCCGGGCCCTGCATGAAGGTGTTGTAGAGCCCATCACGTACGATCACGCCGCCCATGGGAACGGTGCCGGAATTCACGCCCTTGGCGAAGGTGATCATGTCCGGGATCACGCCGTAGCGCTCGGCCGCGAAGGCGGTGCCGAGGCGGCCGAAGCCCGAGATCACCTCGTCGAAGATCAGCAGGATGCCGTACTTGTCGCAGATCTGGCGCAGGCGCTGCAGATAGCCCTTCGGAGGCGGCAGCACGCCGGTCGAGCCGGCCATCGGCTCCACGATCACGGCAGCGATGGTGGAAGCATCGTGCAGGGCGACGATGCGCTCGAGCTCGTCCGCGAGATGCGCCCCCCATTCGGGCTCGCCGCGGGAGAAGGCCTGCTCGGCGCGGTTGTAGGTGTGGGGCAGGTGGTCGACGCCTGCGAGCAGGGTGCCGAAGAACTGGCGGTTCTTCACGATGCCGCCCACCGAGATGCCGCCGAAGCCGACGCCGTGATAGCCGCGCTCGCGCCCGATCAGGCGCGTCTTGCTGCCCTGGCCGCGCACGTTCCAATAGGCGAGGGCGACCTTGAGAGCGGTGTCCACCGCCTCGGAGCCCGAGTTGCAGAAGAAGACGTGGTTCAGGTCGCCCGGAGCGAGCTGGGCGATGCGGGAAGCGGCGGCAAAGCCCTTCGAATGGCCGAACTGGAAGGCGGGAGAGTAATCGAGCTCCGCAGCCTGAGCCTGGATGGCGGCAGTGATCTCGTCGCGGTTGTGGCCGGCATTGCAGCACCAGAGGCCGGCCGCGCCGTCGATCACCTCACGTCCGTCGGGCGTGTAGTAGTACATGCCCTTGGCACGGGCGATCATGCGGGGCCGCTGCTTGAAAGATCGGTTGGCCGTGAACGGGAGCCACCAGGCGTCCAGATCGTTAGGCGAAGAAACGTCGTTAGCGGCCCGAGACTGAGCGGTCATTGTATTCCCCGAGGATGACTTGGCCGGGGGAGCCTATCAGCCGTTCTCAAAAGCCGCAAAAGGAACTTTGGGAGCGGTCCATGAGCGTGACGCAAGCCACGCATCAGCCCGTCATGGCATGAGCTTCGTAGCCCGCCGCATCGAGCGCGCGGGCCACCTCGACGCTTTGAGCCTTGGTGATCACATGCACGCGGCCATGTTCCAGATCCACATCGACCCTGGCGTCGGGGTCCAGGCGCTGGATCGCCTTGGTGACCGCATTGACGCAGCCCTGGCAGGTCATTCCTTCCACCTGCATCAGCAGATCCTTGCGGGGTTCTTCCATTCGAGTGTCCCATTCAAAGTTGTGCACTTCCGGCAACAGAAGGGCGGTAAAGTTATCGATTTCGGTACAGTAGCGTTTGTGGCGTGAAACTCAGGCTGTACAACAACGTTACATTACCGATTCGCTTCGTTCTGCCGAACCAGGGGAGCGGGGGCACCCGTGGTGACCGATAACGTTCACATCGATAAGGAGCTGAGGGCGAAATTGTTCGCTCTTGCGCTCGCAAGCCTTGCCATGACGGGCGCAGCCGTCGGCTTCCTGCCGGCTGCCGCTGTCGTGCCGTTTGTCGCCTTCTTGGGAATTGCGGCTTCCGCCGGCCTCGTTCTGGTGTGGAAAAAGGCCGAGGAGGCGTCGATGATCGCGCAGCTCGCGAGGGAGGACCTGGCCGTTGTGAACGAGCGGCTGGCCAAGCTCGAGCAGCTCCTGCAGACGAATCCTGCGGCTCCTCCTGAACTTCGCACGACCATGGCGGAGGTCACCGGCACGGTAGGCCTTCTCGGCGGCGTGGTGCGTGAGCTTGCCAAGAACGTCGCCGCCCAGAACCGCGATGTGGCCGAGCTGAAGGGAAGCCTTAAAGGCGCTCCGAAGGCGGAGGAACCGCAGCAGGAGCGGGTTGCGCCCGTTCTTCTGCCCCAGACCGCGATCCCGACGCCTGCCGCCGCGAGCTCGCCCGCCCCGCAGCCTGCGCCCCGCAAGGCGGCAGACGAAGAGCTGCGTCGCATGCGCCTGATCACCCAGGCCTTCGAGACCGACAGCATCGAGCTGCATCTGCAGCCGATCGTGTCTCTGCCTCAGCGCAGGATCCGTTTCTACGAAGCCCTGGCGCGCCTGCGTCTGGCTGACGGCACGCTGCTCGGCCCCTCTGAATTTCTCGGCGCTCTCGAGCGCCTGGGCCGCGCGCCGGAATTCGACCGCCGGGTCCTGAGCCGCGCCATGGCCGTGGCCTACCACCTCATCACCAAAGGCAGCGAGGCCATCGTCAGCGTGAACCTGACGCCGTACTCGGTCCGAGAGCCGGGCTTTCTCTGGTCGCTCACCGGGCTGGTCGATGCGGCGCCCGAGACGCTCGGCAAGGTGGTGCTCGAACTCCCGCAGGAATGCTGGCGCGAACTCGATACCGACCGGAAGGCAGCCTTGGGGATCCTGCGTGACAAAGGCGTGCCGCTCTCCCTCGACGCGGCCACCGATCTCCGCTTCGACGCGCGAGAGCTTGCCGATCTCGGCGTGCGCTTCGTGAAGCTTCCGGCCGAGCTTCTGGTCGCCGCCGAGCAGGACGAGCACCATCGCTTGAGCCCGGAGCTCGGCGTGCGCGACTTCGCCTCGGCCTTGCGCCGCGAGGGCATCCGGCTCGTGGCCGAGCATGTGGAGCGCGAGGAGATGGTGCCGGTGCTTGCCGAGATCGGCGTGCCGCTGGCTCAAGGCTTCGTCTTTGCCGCACCGCGCGCGATCAAGGCCGAGGTGCTGGGCGCAGCCGCTCCGCAGGCATCCTCAGAGAGCACACAACGGCTTTTGCGACGCGCCGGTTGAACCGGGCTGGTTGACTTAAGGGCCGCAAGGGCCTACCCGCCCGGGTTCATCACCAGCGAGATCCTATGACAGCCTCTTCCCGTCCCGCTCTCGTCGAGGGCCTGAAATCTCTTGCCGACGGCTACGACCTCATTCTCTGCGATGTCTGGGGCGTCCTGCACAACGGCGTGAAGGCCTATGAGGCCGCAGGCGATGCCCTGACGCGTTTTCGCCAAAAGGGCGGACGCGTCGTCCTCGTCTCCAACGCGCCGCGGCCCGGTTCTGCGGTGGGCACGCAGCTCGACGGCTTCAAGGTCCCGCGCACGGCTTACGATGCGATCGTGACCTCCGGCGACCTGACGCGGCTTGCCATCGAAGAGCGCCTCGACAAGGTGGTGAATCACATAGGCCCCCCGCGCGACATGCCGCTCTACAACGGCCTCGACGTGCGCTTCGGCTCGATCGAGGAGGCGGATTACGTGGTCTGCTCCGGTTTCGATGACGATGAGCGCGAGACGGTCGAGAACTACCGCGCGCGGCTTGAGGCCATGCATCGCCGTGACCTGTTGATGGTCTGCGCCAATCCCGATCTCATCGTGGAGCGCGGCCACATGATCCTGCCCTGCGCAGGCACTATTGCGCTCGCCTATGAGGAGATGGGCGGCACGGTGTTCTATGCGGGTAAGCCCCACGCGCCGGTCTATGAGAAGGCGCTCGCCATCGCCTCCGGCTTGAGCCATCGCTCCATTCCGAAGGAGCGGGTGCTGGCTGTGGGCGACGCGATCCGCACCGACATCGCGGGGGCTTCCGGGTTCGGCATCGACTCCCTGCTGATCGCGCGCGGCATTCACGCGGAGGAGCTTGGCCTGCATAGGGGCGATCTCGTGTCCGATCACGTGCAGGATTGGGTCGACCGCCAGCCCGTCACGCCGACCGCCATCATGGACGTGCTCGCCTGGGGGGCTTGAAACCCCTCCCTTGACCCAGCTATCGGTTGAGGTAGAGACCCGCTCCATGCCCTCCGACAAGCCTCTTCCTCCGGTCCCGTCCTCCTTCGCGGTCTGCCGCGATGGCGAGCCTGTGCCTGAGAGGCTGAAAGGAGCTGTGGCCGCCATCGGCAATTTCGACGGAGTGCATCGCGGGCATCGCTCTCTGCTGGACATGGCCCTGCGCTCCGGCAAGCCCGCCGCTGCTCTCACCTTCGAGCCGCATCCCCGCAGCTTCTTCCAGCCGGACAAGCCGCTGTTTCGCATCACGCCCGAGGCTGTGAAACTGGAGATCTTCGGGCGCCTTGGTCTTGCTGGCGCCTTCGTGCGGCGCTTCGATCACGCGCTCGCTGCTCTCAGCGCGGAAGAGTTCGTGAGTCTGCTGGCGCGGGACCTCGAACTCTCAGGTGTCGTCATCGGTCACGACTTTCATTTCGGACGCGGGCGCGAGGGCAACCCCGAGCGCATGCGCGAGCTGTGTCGAAAGTTCGGGCTCGATTGCTTCATTGCTCCGGCCGTCGTGGAAGGTTCAGAGCCGGTTTCCTCCAGCGCCGTTCGCACGGCCTTGGAGGCGGGCGATATTGCCAAGGCCAACAAGCTGCTGGGTTATCGCTGGTTCGTTCGCGCCGAGGTGCGGCACGGCGACAAGCGGGGTCGGGAACTCGGTTATCCCACGGCCAATATGCGTCTGCCCGACGATTGCCGGCTGCGGCACGGCATCTATGCGGTGCGCGCCTCGGTGAACGGCAAGCCGGTCGATGGCGTCGCCAGCTTCGGCCGCCGCCCGACCTTCGACAACGGCGCGCCGTTGCTCGAAACGCATCTCTTCGACTTCAAGGGCGATCTCTACGGGAAGGCGCTCGATGTGGAGTTCATCGGCTGGATCCGCGGCGAGGAGCGCTTCGACGGGATCGAGGCGCTGATCGCGCAGATGGACCGGGATTCGGAGGAGGCCAAGCGGATGCTTGCCGGGGATCGAACCCTGTCGATGATCGACTAACCCCAAGCCGTCATCCCGGACAGAGCGCAGCGACGATCCGGGATCGTATGACAGACACTCTCCTCGTCATGGCCGGGCTTGTCCCGGCCATCCCGAACTGAAAAGAGCTGCGCTTCTCCAATCGAGATCACCGGCACAGGGCCGGTGATGACATCGAGCTTTGTTTTGAAAACCACCCCGGGTTCTGCTGCGCAGCCCCGGGATGACTGCAGGAAAGTTACACGACAGGCTTCAGCGCCCGCGCCGCCATGGCATAGCCGCCCATCGCGCCATCGACGAAATGAACGTGATCGCTCCGGGTGGGCGAGGGCACGAAGCAGGTCATGAGCGCGGCCTGTTGCCGGTGCAGGCCATAGCGCGCGATCCCGTTCTCTTGAGCCCGTGCGAGCAGGCTTTCGAGCCGATCCGCAAGGGTGGGCGTGCAATCCAGCGTCATGCGCAGTCCATCGTCGAACTTGCGGAAATCCGTGTTCTCGACGAGCTGGTCCTTATAAAGCACCGGGTCGAAGCCGCCGATGGGCTGCCCGGCCTTGAAGATCAGGAACGCTATCAGGCGCTTGGCCGCCAGTTGCGCCTTGGCGGCGAGGCTGCCCTGCTTCACGGTCTTGGCTTCGATCCCGAAGCCTTTGAACGGTCCGGCAAGCGGCGGACCGCCATCAGGAATGGGTTTGCGGGCTTCGCGCGGGTTATCGGCCAGGGTGAGAATCTCGGTGATGAGCCTCCCAAACGTGGCTTGGTCGCCGCCTGGAGCCGGGATCACGATGAGAGAGAGGATAACGCCGCGCTCGGAGCGCAACTCGTCGAAGCGGCAGGAGAGGCCCGTCAGATCCGGCAATGCGCCAGGCGGGGCGGACGGCACCGCAAAGGCTCCTTCCTTCATCCGCCGCTCGGCATAGGCCAACCCGCCACCGGAGAACATGGCGTAAGTGACATCGGGCGAGGCGGCAAATCGCGCGATCCGCACATCGTAGCCTTCCGCCCTGATGGTCGAGACCGGCACGAGGGCCACGCGCAACTCGAAGCCGAAGGCGTCCCGTGCCCAGGTCGCCACGGCAGCCAGCACCTCGCGGGCGAGGGATGCCTGCTCGGGCGACACGGCAAAGCTCGCGCCATCGCCACCGAACACGAAGGGAAAATCGTGGCCGCCCAACCTGTTGGAGATGGCTGCGATGACGGAGGCCGCCGCCGTGTTGACCTCCTTGTATCGCCCCGCCGCTATGGCGGCGGTGGAGTTCACGATATCGCTGAGGCCCAGGACCCAGCCATCCGGCAGGGGCATGTAGATGGCGGGGTCGGTCAGTTGAGAGAACGTTCTGAAAACGGGCAGACAGGCGTAGAAGCTCGCATCGTCCGGCGTATCGGTATCCCGTCCGCCCGTATCCATGGTGCGCCCTAACCTACGACTTCGCCCTCAGGGGCGCCCCGGCCGAGCTCGTCCGGAAGCGGGTCGCCTTCGGCCACGAAGCGCATGGAGACCGAGTTCATGCAATAGCGCTCGCCGGTCGGGGGAGGGCCGTCCGGGAAGACGTGGCCGAGATGACCCTCGCAGCGGGCGCAGCGGATCTCGGTGCGGATCATGCCATAGCTCGTATCCCGCACGAAGGCGATGTGGGCGCGGTCGATGGGATCGAAGAAGCTCGGCCAGCCGGTGCCGGATTCGAACTTGGTACCCGACTTGAAGAGGGGCAGACCGCAGAGGCGGCAGCAATAGGTGCCCTTTTCCTTGGCCTCGTTGAAGATGCCGCAGAAGGGGCGCTCGGTCCCGTGCTCCAGGAGGACGCTGCGCTCCTCGTCATCGAGATTGTCCACGAGCAGGCGGAACTGCTCGGGAGAGGGGGGCGTCAGGTCGAAGCCGGCGCTGGAGCGCTTGCCTTGCGTGGTGGTCATGTCGGCCATGGGTCGGTCCTAACCTTCTGGGCTGGGGTCGGTTCTGGTCACATACATAGGGAGCGGTTGCTCAAATCACCACGCTTTATTATCCAGCCCGGCACTGCTAAAAGGCTCCCATGCCCATGGTTTTTCAGGCTCACCTCACGGCCCGCATCCAGCCTACGCGAATTATCGGCCCGGCCCTCGCGTAACCCGCGAAGGTCCGGGATTTAGCTGTTCGCCTCAAACAAAGCCTGAATTGAGCCCCAGGATCAGGGGCCGCTTGGATCGATTGACCGTCATGACCGATAAGCCTGAGAGCGCCGCGCGCGACTATTCTGAAACCCTGTTCCTGCCGCAGACCGAGTTCCCCATGCGGGCGGGACTGCCACAGCGCGAGCCGCTCTTCCTGGAACGCTGGAACGAGATGAAGCTCTATGAGCGCCTGCGCGAAGCCCAGAAGGGCCGTCCGCGCTTCGTGCTGCACGACGGCCCTCCCTATGCCAACGGCAACATTCATATCGGCCACGCCCTCAACAAGATCCTCAAGGACCTGATCGTCCGCTCTCAAGGCATGCTGGGCTTCGACTCCAACTATGTGCCGGGCTGGGACTGCCACGGCCTTCCCATCGAGTGGAAGATCGAGGAGGAGTATCGCGCCAAGGGAAAGAACAAGGACGAGGTTCCGATCGTCGAGTTCCGCCGCGAGTGCCGCGCCTTTGCCGAGAAGTGGATCGACGTGCAGCGCGAGGAGTTCAAGCGCCTCGGCGTCGGCGGCGACTGGTCGAACCCGTATCTGACCATGTCCTATGACGCGGAAGCGCAGATCGCCCGCGAGATCATCAAGTTCGCGACGAGCGACCAGCTCTATCGCGGCTCGAAGCCGGTCATGTGGTCCTCCGTCGAGAAGACCGCGCTCGCCGAGGCCGAGGTCGAGTATCACGAGAAGACCTCCACCACGATCTGGGTGAAGTTCAAGATCACCAATACGCTCGACGGCGACCTCGAAGGCGCGTCGGTGGTGATCTGGACGACGACTCCCTGGACGATCCCGGCGAACCGCGCCATCGCTTTCGGCTCCGACATAGCCTACGGCCTCTACAGGGTCACGGAAGCCGCCGACGACAACTGGGCGAAGGCGGGTGATCGTCTGATCCTCGCCGACAAGCTTGCGGCTGATGTGTTCGCCGCTGCGCGCGTCGCCGGTTACGAGCGTGTGAAGGACGTGCTGCCGGTGATGATCGAGCGCTGCGCGCATCCGTTCCGCGGCCTTGAAGGCGCGAACGGCTACTGGGATTATCCGGTGCCGACGCTGCCTGCCGATTACGTCACCGATGATGCCGGTACGGGTTTCGTGCACACGGCTCCCGGCCATGGCGCGGATGACTACAATACTTACGTGAAGCATCGCGACGTATTCGTCGCTTGCGGCACCCGGGAAGTGCCCCACACGGTATCGCCGGATTCATCCTACTTCCCTCATATCCCGTTCTTCGCGGGCGAGCGCATCTATGACGACAAGGGCAAGGATGCGGGCGCGAACGAAGCGGTGATCAAGAAGCTCGTGGAAGCAGGCGCGTTGATCGCACGCGGTCGCCTGAAGCACCAGTATCCCCATTCCTGGCGCTCGAAGGGCCCGCTCATCTTCCGCAACACGCCGCAATGGTTCATCTCGATGGACAAGCCGCTCGACGATAAGGGCGACACGCTCCGTCAGCGTGCGCTGCGCGGCATCGAAAGCGTGCAGTGGGTGCCGGAATCCGGCGAGAACCGCATCAACGGCATGATCGCCAACCGTCCCGACTGGGTGGTCTCGCGCCAGCGCGCCTGGGGCGTGCCGATCGCTGTCTTCGTGAAGAAGGGCACCAACGAGATCCTCAAGGACAGCCAAGTCAACGAGGCCATCGCAGAAGCCTTCGAGAAGGAAGGTGCGGATGCGTGGTATGCGGATGACGGTTCGCGCTTCCTGAAAGCCGGCGGCTACGACCTGAACGAATTCGAGAAGGTGAACGACATTCTCGACGTGTGGTTCGATTCCGGCTGTACGCATGCCTTCGCGCTGGAGAAGCGCCCGGATTTGCACGTTCGCCGCAAGGTCGATGGCGGTCCCGATCAGGTCATGTATCTCGAAGGCTCGGACCAGCATCGCGGCTGGTTCCACTCGTCTCTGCTCGAGAGCTGCGGCACGCGCGGCCGCGCGCCTTACGACATCGTCGTCACGCACGGCTTCACGCTCGACGAGCAGGGCCGCAAGATGTCGAAGTCGCTCGGCAACACGGTCGCGCCGCAGGCCGTCATCAAGGAATACGGCGCGGATATCCTGCGTCTCTGGACGGCCTCGGTCGATTACTGGGACGATCAGCGTATCGGTCCCGAGATCATCAAGACCACCGCCGAGACCTACCGCAAGCTGCGCAACACGATCCGTTGGATGCTGGGCTCGCTCGCGCATTTCCGCGAAGCGGACAGGGTCGAGTTCGGCGCGATGCCGGAGCTGGAACGCTTCGTGCTGCATCGCCTCGTCGAACTCGATGGCGAAATGCGCGATGCCTATGCGGCTTATGACTTCAAGCGCGTGGTCGCGCTCCTGAACTCGTTCATGACCACGGACCTCTCGGCATTCTATTTCGACATCCGCAAGGATACGCTCTACTGCGATCCGATCTCGAGCCTCGCCCGCAAGAGCGCTCTCACCGTGATCGACCACACCTTCCGCTGCGTAGTGACATGGATCGCGCCGATCCTCTCCTTCACGGCGGAGGAGGCGTGGCTCGCGCGCTTCCCGAATGCGGAGTCGGTGCATCTCGAAGCCTTCCCGCAGGTTCCGGCCGAATGGCGCAACGAGGCGCTGGCCGAGCGCTGGACCAAGGTGCGCCGCGTGCGCCGCGTCGTCACCGGCGCGCTGGAGATCGAGCGCGCGCAGAAGCGCATCGGCGCGAGCCTCGAGGCCGCTCCCGTGGTCCACATTGCCGACGAAGGCCTCTTCCAGGCTGTCCAGGGCCTCGACATGGCCGACATCTGCATCACCTCCGCTATCCAGGTGGTGCAGGGCGAAGGCCCTGCGGACGCCTTCCGTCTCGAAGACGTGAAGGGCGTTGCCGTGGTGCCGGAACTGGCCAAGGGCCGTAAATGCGCTCGCTCCTGGAAGGTCACGCCGGATGTGGGCAGCGATCCGGATTATCCGGATGTGACGCCGCGCGATGCGGCGGCCCTGCGCGAGTGGGATCGGCTGAAGGCGGCTGCGGAATGATCAAAGGCGAAGGCTCCCGGGCGCCGACCTCCGGCGCGAGTGCCTCCGAGGCCGCTCCGCAGCGCCCCCGCGCTGCGGCCAGGCCCCGCTCACCCAAGGGCGGGGCTAAGGGCCGCGCCGCTCAAGCCGGGCTCTCGATGGCCGCGATCCTGGGCTTTTCGGCGGCCCTGATCACCCTGATCCTCGATCAGGCCACGAAGCTCTACACCCTCTTCGTCTACGACCTGCCCCTGAAGGAACCGGTGGAATTCGCGCCCTTCATCAACCTGATCGTGGTCTGGAACCGGGGCATCTCCTACGGCCTGTTCCAGCAGGACGGTGACATGGGACGCTGGATCCTGATCGTCGTTTCGATTCTCGCCTCCATCGGCCTGTCCTTCTGGATCCGCCGCACCAAGGCCAGGCTCCTGGCCGTCTCCCTCGGGCTTATCGTGGGCGGAGCTATCGGGAACGTGATCGACCGGCTGGCCTATGGTGCCGTGTTCGATTTCATCCAATTCCAGGTCGGCAACTGGTCCTGGTACGTGTTCAACGTGGCGGATGCGGCCATCGTTGCGGGGGTGATTGGATTGCTTTATGACTCCTTCGTCCTGGAACCGAGGCGCGGGCGATAGCCCCTAAGGGTCTGACAAGCTGCCTTATGTTCGCCCCAAAGAGCGATCAGGCGTTCCAGGCATAAAGAGAAACAATGGTGGGTGTGCCATGAAGGGAATGAAAGTCTTTGGCCTCGTGGGCGCTTTGGCGCTTGCAGTCGCGGCATCCTCGGCCTCGGCGGAGGAAGGCGAGGCTGTGAAGAGCATCCTCGGCAGCATCGGCATCATCCCCAAGGAAAAAGAGCCGATCATCTATAACGAGCGCGCGCCTCTCGTGTTGCCGCCGAAGATGGATCTGCCGGCTCCGGCTCCGTCCAATGGCGCCGAGGCAAACAACGCCAATTGGCCCAAGGACCCCGATGTGGCTGCCCGCCGCAAGGCTGCCAAAGAAGCCAAGACGCCTTACACGGAAACCGAGTTCTACAAGCTCAGCGAGGGCAAGCGGCTTTCCATCGATGAGATCCGCGCGGGCCGCAACCCGAACAACCGCGTCACCAGCCCGCCGCCCCTGGTCGGCGGACAGGCCGAGAATACCCGCATGACGCCGGACGAGTTGCGTGCTTTCTCGCAGGAAAAGAAGGCCGAGCTTCAGGGCGATGGTTTGGAGCGCCGCTACTTGAGCGATCCTCCGCAGAATCTTCTGAAGGCTGCCGGCGGTGCGCCTCTCAAGGCTTCCCGCGATCCAATCCCGTCGGGTGATCCGGATAGCCCTCAGGCCTATCTTCAGCAGCAGCAGAAAAGACAATAACACGCTGCCATTCTTCTTTTTCTTCAGGCGAACGGGGCCCCCCGCTTCGCCTGAAGACGTTCTAGGGGCCTTGCAAAGCCAAGCCTGTTGAAGCCTTCGGGCGCTGACCATGTCGCACCTTGAAGATATCCTGCCTCGCTTGCTTGCTTCCCCGATTGGACTATTCCCGTAGGGATTACCCTACGAAACGATTTGATGCGTTTAAGGTTGAACCGATATGAAGACTGCCTCCAAGCCCATCCTCAGAGCCGACGCCTCGTCCTTCGGGCGCACGGAAGGCAGCGGCCCCAATCTGTCGTCCTTCACGCTCGATAACGGTCTCGATGTCGTGGTGATCCCCGATCATCGTGCTCCCGTCGTCACGCACATGGTGTGGTATCGCAACGGTTCGGCTGACGATCCGCTCGGCCAGTCGGGCATTGCGCATTTCCTCGAACACCTGATGTTCAAGGGCACCGAGAAGCATCCGGCCGGCGAGTTCTCGAAAGTGGTATCGGGCCTCGGCGGTCAGGAGAATGCCTTCACCTCCTTCGACTACACGGCTTATTTCCAGCGCGTGGCGCGCGAGAACCTGAAGGTCATGATGGAGTTCGAGTCTGACCGCATGACCAACCTCCTGCTCGAGGAGTCCGTGATCGGGCCTGAGCGCGACGTGGTGCTGGAAGAGCGCCGCATGCGCGTGGAGACCGATCCTTCCGCTCAGCTCTCGGAAGCTATGGCGGCTGCGCTCTTCGTGCATCATCCTTACGGCATTCCGATTATCGGCTGGATGCACGAGATCGAGACGCTCAACCGTGAGCATGCGCTCGATTACTACAGGCGTTTCTACACGCCTGAGAACGGCATTCTGGTCGTGGCTGGCGATGTGACGGCAGACGAGGTGCGCCGCCTGGCGGACGCCACCTATGGCCGCATTACGCCTCAAGGCAAGCGCCCGGTCCGCATGCGTCCGCGCGAGCCCGAGCCTGTGGCTGCGCGCCACATCACGGTGGCCGATCCGAAGGTCGAGCAGCCGACGATGCAGCGGCTTTACCTCGTGCCGTCCTGCCGCACGGCCGCGCAGCGTGATTGCTATGCGCTCGAGCTGCTCGCCGAGGTGATCGGCGGCGGCCCGACCTCGTATCTCTATCGCAAGCTCGTGCTGGAGCGCGGCATCGCCGTGAATGCCGGCGCCTGGTACATGTCTTCCGCGATGGAAGACACGCGCTTCTGCGTCTATGCGGTTCCGGCCGAGGGCGTTTCGCTTTCTGCGCTCGAAGAGGCGGTGGATCAGGTGCTCAAGACCATTCCCGCCGAGGCTCTCGATTCCGACGCCATCGAGCGCGCCAAGACGCGTCTCGTGGCCGAGACGATCTACTCCACCGACAGCCAGTCGTCGCTTGCGCGCATCTATGGCTCCGCTCTCGCCATCGGCGAGACGATCGAGGACGTGCGCCGCTGGCCGGTGGAGATCGAGACCGTGCTCAAGGAGGATCTTGCATCCGTCGCCGAGCGCTATCTCGTCGCCCGCCGTTCCGTGACGGGCTATCTGCAGAAGTCGGCGTCTTGACCGCCTGCACAAGACTTGAGGTAAAGATGACCGCTTCCGTCGAAACCCTATCCTTGTCACCCACCAATGTGAAGGCGCTGACCTCCGCGGGCGGTGTCGAGGCGTGGCATGTTGAATCCGATGTGGTGCCGCTGATCGCCGTGTCCTTCATCTTCGAAGGCGGATCGGCGCATGATCCTGAGACCAAGCCGGGCGTCGCGCAGATGCTGGCGCGTCTGCTTGATGAAGGTGCGGGCGAGTACGATTCCGACGCCTTCCAGGAGCGCCTGGCCGCGCGCGCTATCGAGCTCTCCTTCAACGCCGGCAACGATGCCATCGGCGGCTCGCTGAAGACGCTCGTGAAGCATGCCGATGAAGCCTTCGAGCTGCTGCGTCTCGCGCTCGTTGAGCCGCGCTTCGATTCTGACGCCATCGAGCGCGTGCGTGCCCAGACCATCGCGGGCCTGCGCTATCAGCAGAACGATCCGGGCGTCATGGCCACGCGCCGCTTCTTCGAGGAAGGCTTTGCAGGCCATCCTTACGGCCGCCCCACCTCCGGCACGCCGGAGAGCGTTGCCGCCATCACCCGCGACGATCTCGTTGCCATGCACCGCGCCATGATCGCGCGCGGTCGCGTGAAGGTTGCCGTTGTTGGTGCCATTTCCTCCGACAATCTGTCGATCCTGCTCGACGAGGTCTTTGGTTCTCTTCCCGAAGCCAAGGCGCTGAGCGTGATCGAGCCTGCACCCCTAAAGAAGATCGGCTCGCGCGTCGTTGTCGATCTCGAGGTCCCGCAATCGGTGATCCGCTTCGGCACGCCCGGCATCGCGTGGCGTGATCCCGGTTTCATTCCGGCCTATGTGCTCAACCACATTTTCGGCGGCGGCTCCTTCACCTCGCGCCTCTTCCAGGAGGTGCGCGAGAAGCGCGGCCTCGCCTACAGCGTCGGCACCTCTCTCGTGAGCTACCGCGCGGCCGCCATGACCTGGGGCTACACCGCCACGAAGAACGAGCGCGTGGTCGAAGCCTTGGAGGTGATCGCCGGCGAAATGGCGCGCCTTAAGGCGGAAGGCCCCTCTGACGAAGAGCTCCAGAAGGCGAAGGATTACCTCATCGGCTCCTATGCGCTGGGCTTCGACACCTCGACGAAGATCGCCCACACTCTGGCGCAGATCGCCTTCGAGGGGCTCGGCATCGACTACATCGGCCGCCGCAACGCGCTGGTCGCCGCCGTGACGCAGGCCGATATCCGCAAGGCCGCGGAACGCATCTTCGGCGATGGCAAGATGCTGACCGTCATCGCAGGGCGGCCGACCGGGCTGTAAGTCTCTTCAGTCCTTAAACTAAAAGGGGAGCCGATCGGCTCCCCTTTTCGTATGAACGCTGAAAGGAGCAGGGTGCGTCTTTCACCGTCCCCTAGAGCATCGGACCCAAAAGTGGGGCGCACCTTCGGGATCCATCCGATGCTCTCTTTTATAAGCAGCGCATCGTCGGATGCGACCCGAAGGGCCGCGCTAGCGAATAACCGAGTCCACTTTTCCGCACGATGCGCTAGCCGCCGTCCCATCTCTGCCCTAAAGTTTCGCTTCCCTAACGAACGAGTCGGAGTATCGGCATGGCCTTGCAGCAATCGATTGATCTTGCCCTGGAAGCCGGTATCGGGGAAGGCGGTCTTTCGCAGGCGGCGTTCGAAGCGGCCCTCGAGGCTGTCGATCAGGCAATGGGCCGGCTTGCCGACGACGATGCGTCAGGCCGCTTGCCGCTGCTGCACATGCCGCGCACGACCGACGATCTCGCCGCCGTGCGCGAGGCGGCTTCCTGGCTGCGCCGGGATGCGACGGATGTGGTGTTCCTCGGCACCGGAGGCTCGAGCCTGGGCGGGCAGGCCCTGGCCCAATTGAAGGATTATGCCGTGCCAGGGGCTGGCCGCTTCACCGAGAGCCCCCGGGTCCACTTCCTCGACAACCTCGACCCGATCACCTTCGATCATGTGCTGCACAAGCTGCCGCTCTCGTCCACGCGCTTCGTGTCGATCTCGAAGTCCGGCGGCACGGGCGAGACCCTGATGCAGACGATTGCGGTGCTCTCCGCCCTCGACAAGGCTGGCCTGAAGGCCCTGCCGAAGGATACGTTCCTCGGCCTCTCGGAGCCGCGCAAGGACGGCGGCAGGAACGCCCTGCGCGACCTCCTGGAGCCCGAGGGCGTGCGCTTCCTGGAACACCATACGGGCATCGGTGGGCGCTATTCCGTGCTGACCAATGTGGGCCTTCTGCCCGCAGCCGTGCTCGGCCTCGATATCGCGGCCATCCGCCAGGGCGCGGCTGAGGCCTATGAGCCGTTCCGCGACGGCAGTGCCGCCGAGGATGCGCCCGCGGCTCTCGGTGCTGCGCTCAACGTGGCGGCAGCGCGCGAGGGCAAGGGAATTGCCGTCACCATGGCCTATGCGGATCGCCTGGAGCGCTTCACGCGTTGGTGGGTGCAGCTCTGGGCCGAGAGCATCGGCAAGGACGGCAACGGCACGCAGCCCGTAGCGGCCATCGGCCCGGTCGACCAGCACAGCCAGCTCCAGCTCTACCTTGCGGGTCCCAACGACAAGCTCTTCACCGTCATGACCACGGGTGTGGCAGGGCAGGGGCCGCTCATGGACGAGAAGCTCGCCAAGCGTGCGGGCGAGCCGGGCTTCGGCGGCAAGCGCATCGGCGATCTCGTGGCGGCTCAGGGCCGGGCAACGGCCGATACGCTCGCCCGGAACAGCCGTCCGACCCGGCGCATCCACATCGAGCAGCTCGATGAACGTGCTGTGGGCGAGCTGCTCATGCACTTCATGCTGGAGACGATCCTCACCGGCTATGCGCTGGGCGTCGATCCGTTCGATCAGCCCGCCGTGGAAGAGGGCAAGATCCTCGCCAAGCAGTATCTGGCGCAGGCCTAAAGGCATCACTGCCGTCATCCCCGGACTTGTTCCGGGGATCCACGCCTTCAACGCACAGCGTTTCCTAAGACGTGGGTGGCCGGGTCAAGCCCGGCCATGACGAAGAGTGCCATGTTTTCATTCTATAAATGGGCAGGGGAATAACGTCGCGGCCGCTGGTCTCCGCGGCGCCCGATCCCTATCTTCTCTCTTCCGAATCCCTCGTGCAGAAGCGCCTCATGCTCGTCCGCCGCCTCGATCCCATTCTCGTCGACCGCATCGCTGCGGGCGAGGTTGTCGAGCGTCCGGCGGCGGCCGTGAAGGAGCTTGTCGAGAACGCCGTCGATGCGGGCGCCAGCTCCATCGAGATCACGGTGGAAGCGGGCGGCCGCCGCCTGATCCGCATCGTCGATGACGGGCAGGGCATGAATCCGGAGGACCTGGAACTCGCCGTCGAGCGCCATGCCACCTCCAAGCTGCCGGACGGCGATCTCTTTTCCATCAATACGCTCGGCTTCCGTGGTGAGGCTCTGCCCTCCATCGGTGCGGTGGCGCGCCTTGCGATTACCACCCGCACGGCGGATGCCGGGACCGGCTCCATGATCGTGGTGGAGGCCGGGGTGAAAGGGCCCGTGCGGCCTGCCTCCGCGCCCAAAGGCACCCGCGTCGAGGTGACGGATCTGTTCGCGGCAACACCCGCGCGCCTGAAGTTCCTGAAGAGCGACCGCTCCGAGGCGCAGGCCGTGGCGGAGATCGTGAAGCGTCTCGCCATCGCGCATCCGACCGTGCGTTTCACGTTGTCGGGTGAACACATCACGTCCTTCACCTATCCGCCGGAGGAACCCGGCGAGCATGGCTTTCTGCGCCGTCTCTCGCGCGTGCTCGGCTCCGACTTCAACGAGAATGCCATGTCGATCGGCGTCGAGCGCGAGGGCGTGCGGCTCACGGGATTCGCGAGCCTGCCGACCTATCATCGCGGCACATCCACCGCGATCCATTTCGTGGTCAATGGACGCCCTGTCCGAGACAAGCTTCTGCTCGGCGCGGTGCGTGGTGCTTACGCCGATGTGATGGCCTCAGACAGGCATCCGGTTCTCGCCCTGATGATCGAACTCGATCCGCGTGCGGTGGACGTGAACGTGCATCCGGCGAAAACCGAAGTGCGTTTCCGTGACCCCGCTTTCGTGCGCGGCTTCGTGGTGGCGGCGATCAAGGAGGCCATCAGTCGCTTCGGTACGCGCGCCTCCTCGACCGTCGGCACGCGCACATTGGAAAGCCTGCGTCCGCAAGGGACGCTGCCTTCACGGCCCGCTTACGCGCATCGTCCTTCGTTGATCCGGCCTTCGAGCGGTTTCGCCAATTGGCAGGCTCCCCTCGATCCCGCTCCGCAGACTTATGCACCGGCATCCGGTTTGGCGGAGGCGCAGGCCACCTTGCCGGATCTCGCTGCGCCGTCTGCCGATGGTCGCGCGACGCTTGCCGAAATCGAACCTGAACTGGAAGCGGCGCCACTGGGTGCCGCACGCGCGCAGCTGCACGGCACCTACATCGTCGCGCAGACGCAGGACGGCATCGTCATCGTCGATCAGCACGCAGCCCATGAGCGTCTCGTCTATGAGCGGCTGAAGCGCGAGCGCGCCTCGTCCGGCATCGCGCGCCAATTGCTGCTGATCCCCGAGGTGGTCGATCTCGATCCTGTCGATGCCGATCGCGTGCTCGCGGAAGCCTCGATGCTGGAGGGCCTCGGTCTCGTGGTCGAGCCTTTCGGCCACGGCGCGCTTCTCGTGCGCGAAGTGCCTTCTGCTCTGGCAGGTGGGCGCATCAAGGCGCTGGTGCAGGATGTGGCGGATGCATTGGCCGAGTGGGGACAGGGTGCCGCCAATCCGCTGGAAGAGCGGCTCGATGCCGTTCTCTCGCGCATGTCCTGCCACGGCTCTATCCGCGCCGGTCGCCGCATGCGGCCGGAGGAGATGAATGCATTGCTGCGTGAGATGGAGGCGACGCCTCTCTCCGGCCAGTGCAATCACGGGCGGCCCACTTACGTAGAATTGAAGCTTACAGATATCGAGCGCCTGTTCGGACGCCGCTGAAAGACTTTGACGGGAAGGATTCGTCGTTACGCCAGGATCTGGCAGGCAAAGACGCCTGCGACGCCTATTCCCATCAAAAAGATGGGAAACCACTTGGGGCAGGCGGTTAGTTCATCGAGATTCATTCTCTGTCGTTCTCCCATTCGCTCACGGTCATGGAGGGGATGGGCTCCAGTGCATCCGTGCAGCCCATCCCCTGTTTGCCCCCACAGGCAGGACCTAGACGCCTTACATGACGCGGCAATGACATTGTGCGATTGGGCGCCCTGACCGAGGGATTTTGTCCCAGGGCCAGGGCGTATGCTGAATGTGAGAGACCACGACAGCAACTCGATGGTATTCCGCCCGAAAGGAGCGTCAACGATGCTGCGGTTCAGGATGCCTCGTCGCTGTTCATTTGGTGAGCAAAGATTGGACATTCTGTCGATCCGCTGCGCAGGAGCCGACAGTTCCGTCATTTCCTAAGATGCGAAGATGCTCGTTCGCGGGCAGGTCTGTCACGCTCCATTTCGACCAACACTCTCTCGGACACGGCCTCCGGTAAGCTGTGCTGCTGCGCAGTGTGGCGCACGAGGAATGACGTGTTCTCCGGTCGCTCCGTGGAGAGAGTGAAGGACACACCGGCGGAGTCGCCGTGGCGCCAGCACAGATGCGCACGATGAACCTGGAGATCATGAGCCGCGATGAAGAGATCGAAGTCTTCAGGCAATGGAATGTCCTGCCTGAGTAATATCCTCGCGCCGTCGGTCGAGATGTCCTCGACCGTACATGAGATCATTGCATCTGGGCCCAGCACGATCTTTGCAAGGTGCTGGGCGCGAAAACGTCTGGCGTGTCTGCGGTTATCGATTTGGCTGCGAGAGCCCATGATCCCGATCCACTCGATGCGACAAGGCTGTGCTTCGAGTTAATCCGATGTCCGTTGGTCTCTCAAACGATCTGGCTGGGTACTCAGAAATAGCCCATGCGCGGCCATAGGGTTCGGCACTGGCGAAGCATGAAGGACCCAGGCACATTCAGGCAGCAGGAGGTGCCCTATGACAGCCATGACAGTCAGGTTGCGCGGTATTCCGGGAACGGAGGCCTCCATCGGGTGGGCTGGCGTCCACTCCGTCGTCGTCGACCGCCCGGAGGGCAAAGCCGGCGGCCAGGGGCTCGGCTTCAATGGCGGTCAATTGCTGGGATTGGCGATCGGCGGATGCTTCTGCAACGATCTCTATTACGTCGCCCACGAGATGGGCATAACGCTGACGGCTGTTGCCGTGGACGTGACCGTGACATTCGACGGTACTCCGCTTCGTGCAACAGCCGCTGCTGTCGACATTGGTGTCGAAGCAGCCGATGAAGACGCTGACTTGGAGGCTCTTATCCAGAAAGCGCAGGAAACCTCCACCGTGAGCAATTCCATCTCGCGCGGCATTCCCGTCAGCGTCTCAGCTCGTTACTAGAGCTGTCTCCATTGGCATGGAATCAGCTCTCTTGTTTGCCGGGCCGCATTTTTTGACGGTGAACCGGAGCCACTTCACCGAAAAAGGCTCTGATCTACTTCCCGCGTGAAGGCCCTTCTCGCTCGGCCGATGCAGCCCAGATATTGAGGCCGCCGTCCATGGCATAGCGGTCGATCTCCGCCAGTTCCTCCGGCGCGAAGGACAGGTTCTTCAGCGCCCCCACGCAGTCCACCACCTGCTCAGGCCGGCTCGCGCCGATGAGCGCAGATGTGACGCGTCCGCCGCGCAGCACCCAGGCGAGCGCCATTTGTGCGAGCGTCTGCCCGCGCCTTTGTGCGATGTCATTGAGGCTGCGGATACGGGAGAGATTGTCTTCGGTGAGGAAGCTCGTTCGCAGCGATTTGCCTGCGGCGGCGCGGCTGCTCTCAGGGATGCCGTTGATATATTTCGTCGTCAGCATGCCCTGTGCCAGCGGCGAGAACACGATGGAGCCCATGCCGAGGTCATCGAGCGTGTCGAGCAACCCATCTTCCTCGATCCAGCGATTGAGCATGGAATAGCTCGGCTGGTGGATGATGCAGGGTGTCTTGAGTTCGCGCAGGATGGCAAGTGCCTCGCGGGTGCGCTTCCTGTTGTAGGAGGAGAGGCCGACATACAGCGCCTTGCCCTGACGCACGGCGGAATCGAGCGCCATCATGGTTTCTTCCAGCGGCGTCTCGGGATCGAAGCGGTGCGAGTAGAAGATGTCGACATAGTCGAGCCCCATGCGCTTGAGGCTCTGGTCGAGGCTGGAGAGCAGATATTTGCGGCTGCCCCATTCGCCGTACGGTCCCGGCCACATGCGATAGCCCGCCTTGGTGGAGATCACCAACTCGTCGCGCAAGCCATGAAATTCGCTGCGCAGGATCTCGCCGAACAGCGTCTCCGCTGAGCCGGGAGGAGGGCCGTAATTGTTGGCGAGATCGAAATGCGTGATGCCCAGATCGAAGGCCGTGCGGCAGATCTCCCTTGCGGTGGCCGCCGACTTGTCCTCACCGAAATTGTGCCAAAGCCCCAGCGAGATCGCGGGAAGCTTCAAGCCGCTCCGCCCGCAGCGATTGTAGATCATCTCGTCATAGCGAGTCGTGGCGGGCTGATAGGCCATGGCTTCCTCCAGGAGTTCTTTGCGCGGCAGGCTGGCACAGGGAGCATAGCTGTGTCGAGAGAGGTGAGAATCCAAGTCCACAGGCAGCTTTGCTTTAGCAAGAAGCCCTTTGCTGCGGCGAACTATTCCTATGGGCCAGAGTTACCGGGTTGCCCGATGCTGCGATCGGAGGACCCTCATGAACAAATTGTCGTGGAGCCCTGTTCTGCTGGGAACAGGCATTCTCACCGCACTGATGGGGTTGGCATTGGGTGGTGGTGGGATCTGGCTGATCCTCCTGGGAGGTTCCTGGTACTATCTCCTCGCAGGCCTCGGCTTTCTCCTGACGGCTTATCTGCTTGTGACGGCGCGGCCTGCTGCTCTGTGGGTCTTTGCCCTTGTTGTGGCCGGCACCCTGATCTGGTCCCTGTGGGAGGTCGGCCTCGACTGGTGGCCGCTCGGCGCGCGAGGAGGCGTGGTCTTTCTCCTCGGTCTCTTCCTGCTGACTCCATGGGTACGGCGCGCCCTGAGAACGGGACCAACCGATGCTGCCGCTCGCGACGTCCCCACACGCGTCTCTGCCTTTCGCGGCGCAGGCTTGCCCCTGAGTGCAATCCTCGGTCTGTCGCTCGTGGTTGCGGTCATCTCGTGGTTCACAGAATGACGCACGACTGAGGGTACCGCGCCTGAAGTGCGCGTGCAGGTTCCGCCTGACGTTGGGCGTTCCCGCTGATGAGTGGCATGTCTAAGCCCGCATCGTTTATGGACGGCAATATCTGCTCGTCGTCGCCGGTGGTCATGGTTCGCTCGGCACGAAGGCAGGCGATTACGTGATTGCCTATGCGCTGCCGAAATTGCGCTTAAGCAATCAGAACTGCGTGATCACGCTGATGCCGAGCCCTTCGAACTTGTCCATGTTCATGAGAGCGGCAGGCGCTTCCTCGAGGCTGATCCTCTTGCCGACGAGTTTTTGCGGCGCGAGCTTGCCCGTCTCGATCATGTTCATCATGGCCTGGTAGCGGAAAGCCTGCATGCCGTGGCTGCCGAGAATTTCGAGCTCCCAGCCGATCACACGATCCATGGGAATCTGCGGCCTTGAGTGGTCTCCCAGCATGAGTCCGACCTGAACGTGGCGTCCCCGACGGCGCAGATTGGCAATCGAGTTGAAGCAGGTCGTCGGGTGCCCCAGCGCATCGATGGACACATGCGCGCCGCCTCTCGTGATCTCTCGCACCGCCTCGACGACATTGCCGACGTCGCGCGCATTGATTGTCGCCACGGCACCCATCTGCCTTGCGAAATCGAGCTTCTCCTGCGTGAGATCGATGGCGACCACGTTCGCGCCCATGGCGCTGGCGATCATGATGGCCGACAATCCGACGCCGCCGCAGCCATGCACAGCCACCCAGTCTCCGGGCCCCACGCGCCCCTGGTCGACGATGGCGCGGAAGGACGTGACAAAGCGGCAGCCGAGGCTCGCAGCCGTCTCGAAATCGAGGTTTTCGGGCAGCGCCACGAGGTTCGTATCGGCGTAATCCACCGCCACGTATTCCGCGAAGGATCCCCAGGCCGTGAAGCCCGGCTGGAACTGATGCTCGCAGACCTGATGGTTGCCGGAATTGCACTCGAAGCAATGACCGCATCCGCCGACGAACGGCACCGTGACGCGATCACCCTTCTTCCAGCGCGTCACTTGGCTCCCGGTGGCGAGAACCGTGCCCGCCAGTTCATGCCCCGGCACATGCGGCAGCACCACATCGGGGTCGTGCCCCATCCATCCGTGCCAGTCGCTCCGGCACAACCCCGTCGCCTCCACCTTGATCACGACGCCTTCGTCCGAGGGGGTCGGATCAGGCACGTTTTGTACGCGGGGCGGCTGACCGAATTGCTCGAAGAGAACGGCTTTCATAGGATGCCTCTCATGCGCGTGGGAATTGATAGGCGCGGTATAGCGGACGGATTCCGCGGGAGCAAATGCAGCAACTGCAACACGGGGGCACCCTGACGAGCAAGGGAAGACCTTCACCTCTGCGAGTTGCCGGTCATTGCGGCAGGCAACCTAAAACTTGATGGCTGGCAGAGAGCTGACAAAGTTTAGCTGAAGTTTGCAGTCCGGTTCGCTCATGCCGATCACGCCGCTTGCGAGATCTTCTTCCGAGATGGGCATAAACTGCGATCTTCGGTAGGACCAGTTGTACCAATCAAAACCACTGTCGCTCTGGATCACAAGAACAGAGTGAAAGCTGAAATGCAGATGGTCTTTAGAAGGAGCCTGCATGGCCAGGCCGCTGAGATCGAACAGGCTGCCAACCTGCCTGTAACCGCCGAAGCGATTGCGGGAAACTTGGAGACAATAAGGTCGCTCAGCAGCGATCTTTTCAGCATTCCAGGCAACGAGACCTATATTCGCGCACGACCAGGTCAGAAGTGCGATAACAAGGCATCCATTAGAGATGAGGATGCTTTTTCTGTAGAACTGAATTGTGCTGAAATCTTCCACTATCCAAGGGCCTAGTCCTACAAGCGTCAAGTCGACAAAAATGCCGATGATAGCGAGTATCAACCAATCAATTTTCTCGAGTCCGGTCGCTATATTAAGCACAAGTACGAGAAGGAAGGTCAAAACAGCATGTAGAAGGATAGCGTGGCGGACCTTGGTATAGATCTCAGTGGGGTTTCTCGATCGAGGGAGCGCCGACCACACGAATGTGCTCACAGGCGCGAAGAACAGGAGACCAATGGCCCCTGACTTATTTGCGGCTCCCCAAGAATCGACTGAATGGATGAACCAAACAAGTTGATACATGGCGAAGGCGCATAAACCGCATCCCAGGAGCATCCGGGCGCGTGCAAGCCAGTTCGAGATCAAGCTCATCGAGAAGATTGGGCAATACCTTCGTTCTGACCCCACCTTGCCATATTGTTATTTTATAGCAAGTAAAATCCTGGATCTTAGTCCTGGATTTCAGCTAACAAACCTACCGAACACCACCTTTGTCTCTCCGTAATCGCGCCGCTCGATTTCCTCGAAGCCTTCGGGCAGCGTGACGTCGACGCCTTGCGCTTCTTCCACGATGACGAGCGCATCGGGCGTGAGCCAACCGCCGTCTGCGCAGGAGCGCAGCGCTTTCGGCGCGAGGTCCTTGCCGTAGGGCGGATCGCAGAACACGACGGAGAAGGGCGCGTTGGGCGCGGCGTCGCCCATGCGCGTGGCATCGCGGCGGAAGAGGCGGGTCGCGCCACCGGCGCCGAGCGCTTCCACATTCTCGCGGATGATGCCGCGCGCCTGCGCGCCGTCGTCCACGAAGAGCGCGAAGGATGCGCCGCGCGAGAGCGCCTCGAGGCCCATGGCGCCGGTGCCCGCGAACAGGTCGAGCACGCGCGCGCCCTCGATGGGGTCGTCGTAGCCATGTTGCAGAATGTTGAAGATCGTCTCGCGCAGGCGATCCGAGGTCGGGCGAATGGAGTCCGAGCTCGGTCCCTTGAGCGAGCGGCCGCGCCAGCGCCCGCCCACAATTCTCATGATCTAGACCTCATCAGCGGCGACCGCGCGGGCCGCCTTTCGAACCGCCCTTCGAGCCACCTTTGAAGCCGCCCTTGGATGCGCCTCGCGGGCCTCCCTTGAAGCCACCGCCGCCACCACGGGGGCCACCACGCGAAGGTCCTTCGCCCCGCGGAGGGCCACGGCGCGGACGCTCGTCGCCTCCCTCACCACGAGCGCGGAACGGACGATCACCTTGGCGCGCGCGCGGACGATCCTCGCCACCCTCGCGAGAGCGGAAGGGACGCTCGCCTCCCGCACGACGCGGACGTTCACCCTCATCACGGCGGGGGCGGCCTGCACCGGCGTCACGGCCACGACGGGCGGGCGCCGCATCGCGGTCGTCGCGACGACGGGGACGGTCCTCGCCGCGGGCTGCGCCACGGCCCTTGCGCGGTGCGGGAGCCTCTTCTTCCTGCGGCTGGCGCACGAGGCGCTCGACGACGACCTTGCGGCCCTCGGGCGAGGCGATGGCACCGACGCGCTCACGCGGACGTTCCGCGCTGGCGGCGCGCGCCTCACGCGGATCGGCGCCACGGCGCGGTGCTTTCTTACGCGGAGCATCCTCGTCGGACTCGCCGGCGCGCCAGACGCTCGTCTTCACATCGAGACGGGAAGGACGCTTCTTCGGCTCTTCCTCCTCGCGCTCGTAACGGTCTGCGCCACGGCTGCGGAAAGGCTTCTCGTCATCGCCCCGGCGGCGCGGGCGCTCGTCCCCGTCACGACCGAAGCGGGCAGGGCGCTCCTCCCGCTCCTCGCGGCCTTGACGTTCTTTCTTCGACGAGCCGAAGGGCGCGATGGGCTCGCGCACAGGGCTTTCGAAATCGACGCCGGCTTCGGCGGCAAGCGCCGCGCCGAGCTGGTCCTTCAGAACCTTCGTCTTCACTTCCTCGACGAGACCCTGCTCGAGATCGCCGAGCTGGAACGGGCCGAAGGACATGCGGATCAGGCGGTTCACCTGCAGGCCGAGATGTTCGAGGATGCGCTTGATCTCGCGGTTCTTGCCTTCGCGCAGGCCCATCGTGATCCACACGTTGTCGCCCTGCACCCGGTCGAGCCGCGCCTCGACGGGACCGTACTCGATGCCGTCTATGGTGATACCGTCGCGGAGCTGATCGAGATCGGCCTGCGTGATGTCGCCGTGGGCACGCACCTTGTAGCGGCGCAGCCAGCCGGTATCGGGATGGGCGATGACGCGGGCGAGACCGCCATCATTGGTGAGCAGCAGCAGGCCTTCGGTGTTGATGTCGAGGCGGCCCACCGCCACCACGCGGGGCAGATCCTCGGGCAGGTTCTCGAACACGGTCGGGCGGCCTTCCGGGTCGCGGGCCGTGGTCACGAGGCCGCGCGGCTTGTGGTAGAGCCACAGGCGCGTGCGCTCCTTGGTGGGCAGGGGCTCCCCATCCACGGTAATCTTGTCGGCAGCCGTCACGTTGACGGCGGGGCTCTCCAGAACCTTGCCGTTGAGGGTCACGCGGCCTTCCGCGATCATGGCCTCCACATCGCGGCGGGAGGCGATGCCCGCACGGGCGATCACCTTGGCGATGCGCTCCTCGGCAGGCTCCTGAAAGGCCTCGGCTTGAACCTCAGGACGCTCCTCGTGCTTGCGGCGAGGGCGATCCTCTGCCGAGCGGTCGAAGCGGCGCGGGCGATCATCGCCGCCACGGCCACGGAAGGGGCGGTCCCCGTCCTCACGGCGGGCGCGGAAGGGCCTGTCGCCCTCAGGCCTGGGACGGCGGGGGCGCTCGTCGTTGTCGCGGCTGCGGAACGGCTTGTCGCCGCCTGTGCGGGGCTTGCGGGGGCGATCGTCCTCGCCCCGGGCGCGGAAGGGGCGCTCGCCGCCCTCGCGGGATTTGCGGAAAGGCCGGTCACCGGAGGTGCGGCCGCGGTCGGAACGTCCCGAGGAACGGCCCTTGCGATTATCGTCGTTGCTGTCGGTCATATGAGCCTGATAGCAGAGGAAGGGAACAGAAGCGAGCGACATGAACAACGCCGATCACAACCCGCCCGATCCCAAGGGAGACCCCAAGGGAGATCCGATGAGCGTGGCCTTTGCAGAGGCCCGCGCCGCCGCCGCGCGCGGGGAGGTGCCGGTGGGGGCCGCCATCGTCAGGGACGGCCGGGTCGTCGCCTCGGCAGGCAACCGCCCCCGTGGGATGCGGGACCCCTCCGCCCACGCGGAAATGCTGGCCATTCGCCTAGCCTGCGAGGCCTTGGACGACGAGCGGCTTTCCGGCTGCGATCTTTATGTCACCCTCGAACCCTGCACCATGTGCGCGGGCGCGATCTCCTTCGCCCGGATCAGGCGGGTCTATTACGCGGCCCACGATCCGAAGGGTGGGGCCGTGGACAACGGCGTGCGCTTCTTCGATCAGCCCACCTGCCATCACGCGCCGGAAGTCTATGGCGGCATCCGCGAAAGCGAGGCGGCAGCTTTGCTGAAGGAGTTCTTCGAGGGGAGGCGATAGAGGTTTTCCTTGTCATAGCCGGGCTTGTCCCGGCTATCTCGGCCTGGAAGAGCGTTGCGCTTTCGCAATCGGGATCACCGGCACTAGCGCATCGTGCGGAACCGAAGGGCCGCGTCAGCGAAAAGTGGACCCGGTTTTCCGCTCCGAACGATGCGCTCCTCAGAGAATGAGCATCGGATGCGTCCCAAAAGTGCAGGTCCACTTTTCACGTCCGATGCTATAGGCCGGTGATGACAGTGGAGGTTCAGGATTGCAGAAAAGCCTGCAGCGCCTCCAGCGTCGCGCTGGGGTTCTCCTCCGCCACGAAATGCCCCGAGGTCACGCCCATCCCGTGCGCGTTCGGTGCGAAGCTCCTTTGCCAGATCTCCAGCGGATGTTGAGCGTGGCCGACGGGGCCGCTGACGAGATAGAAGTCGCTCCAGATCAGATAGGTCGGACACTGGATCCTTTTGCCTGCCGCGAGATCCGCTTCGTCAGCCTCGATGTCGCGTGTCGCGCCGGCCCTGTAATCCTCGCAGAAGGCGTGGATGCGCGTGGGTTCGTTGCAGCTCTGCCAATAGGATTCGATCGCGCGTGGATCGAACGCATCGAGATCGCCGGCTGCCGACCAGGCCTTCATCAATCCCTCGAAGTAGGGAATCGGATCGCGCGTGATTTCCTCTTCCGGCTTCGGATAGGGTTGCGAGAGATAGCCCCAATGCGCTTCGGGAATCTTGCCCGCCTTCATCTGCTCCCACACGTGATAGGTCGGCAGGATATCGAGAAGAGCCAAGCGCTCCACGCGGCCGGGATGATCGAGCGCCAAGCGGTAGCCGACGCGCGCTCCGCGATCATGGCCCGCAACAGCGAAACGCACATGGCCCAAGGCTTCCATGACCCGGATGACATCCTGGCCCATGGCGCGCTTCGAATAGGTTTCGTGCTTCGCATCACCCTTCGGTGCCACGGACCAGCCGTAGCCGCGCAGGTCCATGCACACGACCTTGTGCGTCTCGGCGAGCGCTGGCGCGAGGTGATGCCACATGACATGCGTTTGCGGAAAGCCGTGCAGCAGCACCACCGGAGGGCCGTCGCCCTTCGAGCGCGCGAAAATGCGCCCGATATCCGTGTCGATCCAGTGGCTCTCGAATCCGGGGAAGAGTTCGTTGCTCATGGAAAGGCCGCTCGCGGGTTGTGGAGATGAGGCCTTCCTGAACTTAGGGGAGGCGAGCCGATTGTCAGCCCCGCTCACGCTCCACGGCGCGCCAGCCGATATCGCGTCGGCAGAAACCCTCCGGCCAGTCGATCCTGGAGACGGCCTCGTAGGCCTTCGCCTGCGCATCGGTGATCGTCTCACCGAGAGCGGTCACGTTCAGCACGCGTCCGCCATTGGCGACGATCCTGTCGCCATCCTGCTTGGTGCCGGCGTGAAAGACGATAACGTCGTCCAGCATTTCAGCTGCGTCGATGCCGCGGATCTCGGAGCCTTTTTCCACGGATCCCGGATACCCTTTTGCCGCCATCACGACCGTGAGAGCAGCCTTGTCGGACCATGTCAGGGAAACGCTGTTCAGCGTGCCGTCGCATGCCGCGAGAAACGCCTCGACGAGATCGGAGTTGAGGCGCGGCAGAAGCACCTGAGTCTCGGGATCACCGAGGCGGGCGTTGTATTCGATCAGCTGCGGCCCATCCTTCGTGAGCATGAGGCCGGCATAGAGAATGCCCTTGTAGGGCATGCCGCGCGCCGCCATGCCCTTGAGCGTTGGCTCGATGATCTCGGCGATAACCCGCGCCTGCAGCTCGGGGGTGAGAATGGCGGCAGGCGAATAGGCGCCCATGCCGCCGGTATTCGGCCCCTTGTCGCCATCGAACACGCGCTTGTGGTCCTGCGCCGTGCCGAAGGGGATGGCCGTCGTTCCGTCGCAGAGCGCGAAGAAGCTCGCCTCCTCGCCCTCGAGAAAGGCCTCGATCACCACTTCGGCTCCGGCAGCCCCGAGCCCGCCGCCGATCATCATGTCGATGGCGCTTTCCGCGTCCTCGAAGGACAGGGCGACGACCACGCCCTTGCCGGCCGCAAGTCCATCCGCCTTCACGACGATGGGCACGCCGTAATTGCGCACATAGGTCTTGGCGGTCTCGGCATCGGTGAAGCGCCGGTAGGCGGCGGTGGGAATGTTGAACTCGGCGCAGAGATCCTTGGTGAAGGCCTTCGAGCCCTCGAGCTGGGCGGCGGCCTTGCTGGGGCCGAAGGCCTTGATGCCGGCAGCCGTCAGGTCGTCCACGAGGCCCGCCACCAGGGGCGCTTCAGGCCCCACCACGACGAAGCCGATGGCCATCACGCGGCAGAATTCGATCACGGCCTGGTGGTCGGACACGTCCAGGGAAACATTGGTGCCGTGTTGCGCCGTGCCCGGATTTCCGGGGGCGATAAAGAGCTTGCTGCAATGGGCGCTGACCGACAGGGAGCGCGCCAGGGCATGCTCGCGCCCGCCGGAACCGATGAGAAGAATGTTCATGCCTTCAAGCCCTCCGTGGAGACGCCTGCGCTCTTAGCGCATCGTGCGGAAAAGTGGATCCGGTTTTTCGCTCTAGACGATGCGCTCTTCTAGAAAGGAAGCATCGGATCGATCCCAAAAGTGGATTCCACTTTTGGGTTCGATTCTCTAGCGGCTGAAAGGCCTTTCGCCTACCCCGAAAAGCACAGGCCGGAACCGTCGTTTCGATTTCCCCGCAGCCGTCCTGCGGAGAGGAGGCGGCTCATCCCCGGGGCTGATTTCCGCCTGCGTCGTTCCGGCAGTGGACAAGCAGAGCTTCGCTGCGGATTGAGCCCGTTCATCGGCCCTCCTGGCCTTGGCAGACCCGGGGCGGAGCGATTAGGTTCTCCTCATGTTCGCAGAAAAAGTTCCCTCCAACGCCCACGAATGGTCGGTCTCGGACCTCGCGGGCGCTCTCAAGCGCACCCTTGAGGATGCCTTCGGTTTCGTGCGCCTGCGGGGCGAGGTGTCGGGCTACCGCGGGCCCCATTCCTCGGGCCATGCCTATTTCTGCCTGAAGGACCAGAATGCCCGCATCGATGCGGTGATCTGGAAGGGCTCCTTCGCCAAGCTCAAGATCCGCCCCGAGGAGGGGATGGAGGTCATCGCCACCGGGCGCATCACCACCTTCCCGGGCTCGTCCAAATATCAGATCGTCGTCGACACGCTGGAGCCCGCCGGCATCGGTGCCCTCATGGCACTGCTCGAGGAGCGCCGCCGCAAGCTGACGGCCGAAGGGCTGTTCGCGGCCGAGCGCAAGAGGCGGCTGCCGTTCCTGCCCAAGGTGATCGGCGTCGTCACTTCGCCGACGGGCGCGGTGATCCGCGACATCCTCCACCGGCTGGAGGATCGCTTCCCGCGCCATGTTTTGGTCTGGCCCGTGCGCGTGCAGGGCGACACCTGTGCTGCGGAAGTGGCCGCCGCCATTCGCGGCTTCAACGCCCTTCGGCCCGGCGGCAGGGTTCCGCGTCCCGACGTGCTCATCGTCGCGCGCGGCGGCGGCTCCATCGAAGACCTGTGGGGTTTCAACGAAGAGATCGTGGTGCGCGCGGCTGCCGAGAGCGAGATTCCGCTCGTCTCCGCGGTCGGGCATGAGACCGACACGACGCTCATCGATTATGCCGCCGATATGCGGGCGCCGACGCCGACGGGCGCTGCCGAGATGGTGGTGCCGGTGCGTGTCGAGCTCATGGCCAGTGTCAACGATCTCTCCCGTCGCCATACGGAGACGATGCTGCGTGTGATCGAGCGCCGGCGTTCCGATCTGCGTGCCACGGCACGCGCGCTGCCGACGCCGGAGGCGTTGTTCTCGCCCAAGCGCCAGCGGCTCGATCTCGCGGCGACGAAGCTCTATCCCGCGCTCTCGCGCAATGCGCGCGGACACGAGGAGCGGTTGCTCAAAGTCGCGCGCCAGCTCGCCCATGTGTCACCGGTCGCGAATGTGGCGCGCATGCGCGCCAGGCTCGATGCGGTCGGCTCGCGTCCCTACAACGCGGTCTGCCGTCTGGTGACGTTGCGCGAGGAAACCCTCAGGCAGATCGGGCGCCGTCTCGTCGTCTCGCGCGAGGCGCTGCTGCGGGCGGAGCGTACACGCATCGCGCAATCGACCGAACTCACGCAGCGCGTGGCCGAGCGTCTGGTGCCGGCTCTGAAGGGGCAGATCGCGCGCAAGGCCGACAGACTTGAGGCGGTGTCGAAGCTCTTCGACAGCCTGAACTACAAGTCGGTGCTCAAACGCGGTTTCGCACTCGTACGCGATGCGGAAGGCCAGCCCTTGCGCTCGGCGGATGCGGTGCTCGACGGGCAGGCGCTCGTGCTCGAATTCGCTGACGGCAAGGTCGATGCCACGGGCGGCCGCATCGGATCACGGCCCAAACCTGCCAAGCCGAAGCTCGTTGCGACGGAAGAGCAGGGCGCTCTGTTCTAACGGGCTGCAATGTCTCAGGGCCTGTCACCTTCTCTGAAGAAGTTCGGTCTTCGGACCTCGCAGGCCTTTGTCGCTGGTGTGAGCGCTCTTCTTTTCGTCGTCCTGGTCGGACAGCTCATCATGGCGCTCTCCGGCCCACTGACTTTCGACGACGCCTACATGTTCTACCGCTACGCTCTCAACCTTGGAGAGGGCAGAGGGTTGTCGTGGAACCCTGACGGGGTGCCGACATACGGGCTGACCAGCCGGCCTTGGGCGCTCGTCATTCTTCCGTTCACATGGCTGCCTCTGCAGGCCGGCGCTGCTCTGCAGATCGCCTCCTGGATGACGGGAATGGCTGGTTTGGCGCTTGTTGCATTCACGGCTCTGCGTCACAAAGATCAGCATGAATGGAACAGGAAAGCCGTCGCACTGAGCGTCCTGTTCCTCGCGGTCAATCCTGCTTTTGCCTTCCAGCTCACGACCGGCATGGATACCATGCTGTCTTTCCTGGCCAATGCAGCCTTGATGCTCGCGCTGCTCGGGTATCTCGCACGCCCGCGCCTCCGGCAGGCTTTGGCAGTCGGGCTCGTTGCCTTCACGGCCGTTCTGATCCGCCCGGACAACGCCCTTTGCGCCCTGGGGGCTCCGCTCATGGCCTGGGCGCTCAAGTCCGGAGGCGAGCGCAGGCTCGACTTGCTCGGACTCATTTGTGTGCCGGCTCTCTTGATCGGCTTGGATCTTGTCGTCTCCCGCTGGTACTTTGGCGTGCCTCTGCCGCTTGGCTTCTATGCGAAATCCGCCCGAGGCTATGTTGGGTTCCAGAACCATGAGAACCCGATCCGCTATATGCTCGCGGCTGCCCCTTGCACCGTGCCGTTCCTGGCGCTCGCCATCGCGGGCCTCTCGTCCAGGCAGCGGTATCTGCTCGCGGCTTGTCTCATCCCTCTTGCTGCGACAGTGACGTACCTGTTCACGGTGCGGCAGGTCATGGGGATGGCAGGTCGATACTACATCCCCTTTCTTCCCTATCTCGCCGCGCCTGCCCTCCTTTCAGCCGGCGCTGCCTGGGCTCGAGATGGCAAGACAGCATACCGGACCTTCATGAAAGCGCTGACGGCCGGTCTCCTGCTGTTTGCTGCTTTGATTGCCGCTTCAGGAATGCTCGAGAAAGCGTATCTCAAGAGGACACTGCCGCGTCCCGTTTCTATGCCGGCACTTCCCGTGACGGCGAGCGAGCCTTTGCCATCCGTGCCGTGGTTCGAGGCGATCACCCGGCTTGCAGAGGATGTCGCCGCCGACCTTCCGTCAGATGCAATTCTCGCAGCATCAGAGGTCGGCTATCTCGGCGCCTCTGCCCCACACGTAACCCTGATCGATCTTGTCGGCCTCAACGACACCGTCATTGGCCGCAACGGCTTCTCCTTCGATGATCTTCTCGCTCGCGCACCGGATCTCATCTGGCTTCCCCATTGGGACTACACGGGCTTGCGAGCAGCTATTCTGGCGGATCCGCGCTTCCACGATCGGTATCAGGTCATCGTCGGCGCTTTCAATTATGGTCTCGCCATACGGCGTGACAGCCCCCATCGCGTGCAGATCGAGAGCAATATTGCGCAGGCATGGACGAAGCTCTATCCCGCATACGGGATGAAGGATTTTGTCGTCCATACCCCTTCCGGTTTCTAACCGTCGCGTTTGGTCGCCTCATAGTCCAAGTCCTAAACTTGGCCGTTCTTTGGCCGCCGGACAGCCAGGAAGCGATCTCTGATTGAACGCAGCCCTACGTTTGCCTATCTGGAGAACAAGAAGCGGCTTTCGGAATGGATGGCACCCTGACATGAACAGGCATGAGCGCAGCGGCGGTGAGGCCGTCGTACAATATCTCGACAGCAACCTTCGGGTGATCAAACCTGGGGCTTTCGTCCGCTGCGCCGTGACCGGCGAGGCCATCCCGCTCGATGAGCTGAAGTATTGGAGCGTGGAACTGCAGGAAGCCTATGCCTCGCCGGAAGCGGTGATGATGCGCATCACGGGACAAAAAGCCCCATAACGGCGAAGGCCATTGATCGTTTTCAGGAACGGCGCAGACGTCGGTCGCTGATCTTGCGCAGCACGAAATTGCGCAAGGCCGCTTCGTCTTGAAGCTGAAGGCGCACCGGCAGAACCATCAGGCCTTCCCAGGCGCCCGAGCCGTTCAGGCCTGTGATCCGCACGAAGTCCTTCTCCGTCGTGACCGCCAGAAGGCCTCGCTCTTCAGCCTCTCTGCGAAGGCTGTCGAGATCGCTCCTGTTGTAGGGGTGGTGATCGGGGAAGGCGCGGGGCTCTTCCACAATCGCCCCACAGGCGCGCAAGGTATCAAAGAATTTTTCCGGTCGTCCGATGCCTGCGAAGGCCAGAACCTTCTGGCCATTCAGCTTCTCGGCCAGCTTCCGATCGGGCACGAGACTGCCTTTGAAAACGCGCCTGCTCAGGACAGCCGCCTGACACGCCACGGCTTCGCCGGGCTCACCTTCCCCGATCACGAGAACCGCATCGACCGCAGGCCATTGCGCCTCCATCGGCGCACGCAAGGGGCCTGCAGGCAAGGGCAGTCCGTTGCCGATGCCGGTTGCTCCATCGACGATGGCAATCGCACAGTCTTTCTGGAGAGACGGGTTCTGCAGCCCGTCATCCATGATCAGCACGGTGGCGCCGATCTCATGAGCCAGGCGCGCGCCTGCCGGACGATCCGCGGACACGACAGCGGGGGCCATGGCCGCGAGAAGAATGGGTTCATCGCCGACTTCGAGCGCCTTGTGGTGCAGCTGCACCTGCACAGGACCTTTGAGCCTGCCCCCATAGCCGCGCGACAGGAAGGCAGGGCTCTCGCCAGCCGCGTCCAGAAACTCCGCAATAGCCAGGGCTGTGGGAGTCTTGCCGGCACCACCTGCGGTGAAATTGCCGATGCAGACGACCGGAAGATCCGCACGCTCGCCTTGCCTCTTCATCCGGCTTCCGGCGACTGCGCCGTAAACGAGACTTGCCGGACGTAAGATGTTCGCGAGAAGCGAGGACCTCCTCTGCCACCAGAAGGAGGGGGCGCGCATCAGCGTCGCGCCCCGAGCTTCGCCTGCACGATGAACGGCTCGATGGATTGCATCGTGCGTTCCACTGCGCCACCGAGAGCCTGCACGGACTCTCCGGCGGCGCGGGCCATGTCGCGGGTGAGTGCCGTATTGGTCAGAAGTTCGCTGACGGCTCGCGCAAGCGCGGTGCTGTCCTTCACCATCAAGGCGCCGCGCGCGAGATCAATCGTGTGATAGACGTCCTCGAAGTTGTGAACGTGAGGGCCGTGCAGGATCGCTGCCCCGAGCTTCGCAGGCTCGATGGGATTTTGCCCGCCATGAGCAACCAGCGATCCACCCATCACCACGATGGGAGAGAGGCGATAGAACAATCCCATCTCGCCCACCGTATCCGCCACATAGACATCGGTTGCACGGTCAGGGTGAATGCCCTCCGAGCGGCGGCCGGCACGCAAGCCTGCCTGTGCGGCGATGGCCGCAACCTCCGGTCCACGATGGGGGTGGCGGGGTGCGATGATGGTGAGCAGGTGCGGGTGCCTCTTGGCGAGCGCCCGGTGCACGGCGACGATCACGCCTTCCTCTCCCGCATGGGTGCTGGCGGCAAGCCACACAGGACGGCCTGCAATGAGGCCGGAGAGATGCGCCACGACGCGCGGATCGGCCGGAGGAGGAGCCGCATCGAACTTGAGATTGCCCGTCATGACGACGCGAGGCGCGCCGAGGCGGGCGAGCCGCTCCGCATCGTCCTGGGTCTGGGCCAGGCACAGGGCAAAGCGCTCGAGCAGGCTCCGGATGATGCCCGGAAGTTTCTGCCAGCGCTGGAACGAGCGGTCCGACATGCGTCCGTTGACCATCACGAGAGGAATATGCCGCTCGTCGAGGGCCATGACGGTGTTGGGCCAGATCTCGGATTCCGCAATGAGGGCAAGATCCGGCTGCCAGTGATCGAGGAAGCGCCGGATATAGCGCGGCACGTCGAGGGGCATGAACTGATGCACCGCGCCAGGGGGCAGGCGCCGGGCGATCAGGGAGGCCGAAGTGCGGGTGCCGGAGGTCACGAGGACCGCGAGGCCGCGCTGGGTCAGGCGCTCGACCACGGGCAGCAGGGACAGGGTTTCGCCGATGCTGGCGCCGTGCACCCAGATCAGGTGGCCCTTCGGCCTCTGGCGGCTGGGATAGCCCTGGCGCTCGCCGAGACGCGTACGATCCTCGCGCCCTTTCCGCTGGCGCCACAGAAGAAGCCCGAGAACGGCGGGCTCCATCAGGGCGGTGGCAGTGCGATAGGCCTTGAAGAGGACCGGGGTGCTCATGCGCGCGAGCCTCCTGCAAGGGCCGGAGCCGCTTTCGCGCCAGGATCTTTTGAGCCCACAAGGGCATAGGCCCGCTCATGCACGGCATCAAGCTCCCGCTCCACCTGCTGGCGGAAGGCTTCGAGCGCATCGGCATCCGCATCGCGGGGCACATGCACCGGCTCGCCCAGCACCATGGCGCCGCGCCCGAAGGGCAGGCCGATGCTCGCCTTGTCCCAGCTGTTGAAATCGATGCGGCGGCTCGTGACCACGGCCACCGGCACGATGGGGCGGCCTGACATCTGCGCCAGAGTGACGATGCCCTGGCCGCAGACCCGCGAGATCTTCGGGATGTCGGCCGTCATCACCACCATCTCCCCGCTCGCCAAGGCTTTGAGCATGCCGCGCATGGCCTGGACGCCGCCCTTTTTACGGATGTCGCGCCCCCGCGCGCCCGAACCCCGGATGGCCCGGATGCCGAGATGGCCCAGGGCAATGGCGTTGAACTCTCCGTCGCCGGAGCGGGAGACGAGACTCGCCGCGCGGTCCTGGGGGCGCTTGGCGAAGTGGATCATGAAATGCTGCCCGTGCCACATGGCGGCGATCACGGGCATCCGAGGGCCGATCCGGTCATAGGCATCCGCCGGCTCCATGACGAACCGGTTCGTGCGCTGCACGAGCTTGAGATAGCTCGCGACCAGGAAACCCAAGGTCTCCTGGACCGGCCGCGAGCGCGCGATGCGTTTGACGAGACCCATCGTGGCCTTGAAGGCTTTAAGCCTGCGGCTCCAGCAGGCGGTGCAAGTGCACGATGAAGTAGCGCATCTGCGCATTGTCCACGGTGGCCTGGGCCTTGGCCTTCCAGGCAGCGTGAGCCGCGGCGTAGTTCGGGAAGATTCCGACGATGTCGAGCTTGGAGAGATCCTTGAAATCAACGGATTCAAGGTTGGTGAGCTCGCCGCCGAAAACCAGGTGAAGGAGCTGCTTGCCAGACGTGTCGGTCATAGGTTCAGAACTCTTCTGAAGGAGTGCAGGAATGGGATGTTGCTGTGAGGCAAACTTCGTTCAGGTCCTCATGGCTCCAATAGCACGAGGATGCAACCGTGACGCAACGGCAATCATCTCATCATGATGCGGTCGAGGCTTATTGTAAGTGGGTGAAAGGCCTGCAAAATCCGTCAGCCGGCCACCTGCCTCCCGCAGGATGAGATCGGCGGCGGCAATGTCCCAGTCCTGTGAATTGTGGGAAACAAGCCCGACATCGATGGAGCCATCCGCCACGCGGGCGAGCCGCAGGGCCAGAGAGGGCACCTTGGGCAGGCGCTCTACGGGGCCGGTATTGCGCTCGAACCGGTCCACCAGCGGCTTCGGGCCTGCCACGCGGGCTGGAGCCGGGAGCTCCATCTGGGACAGCTGAAGCCTTTGCCCATTGCGCCAGGACCCACTGCCGAGAAGGGCCTCGTAGGTCTGGTCATGAATGGGGGCGTGGAGAACGCCCAGCACCGGCATGCCATCCTGCACAAGGGCGATGGAGATCGCCCAATCGGGATGGCCTGACGCGAAGGCGCGCGTGCCGTCGATGGGGTCGACTACCCACACATGGCTGCGCCCCAGGCGGACGGGGTCGTCCGCCGTTTCCTCGGACAGCCAGCCGGCCTCGGGGAAAAGGCCGGTCAGGTGCTCCTTCAGAAACGTATCGAGAGCGATGTCCGCTTCCGTCACCGGAGAGCTCTGGCCCAGGGAACTCTGACCTTTGTACCAGAGCCGTGCCGCCGTCTGTTCGCCCGCGCGGAAATAGGGCAGGGCCAAAGCGCCAGCTTGGCGCGCCGCATCGCGTACGGCCTCAGCGAGGTGGACAAGGGAAACGGCGGAAGAAGAAAGCATCGGGTTCAAGATGGGACGGATCGGCGGCGGATGCTAGCGCATCGTGCGGAAAAGTGGATCCGGTTTTCCGCTCAAAACGATGCGCTCCTCTCAAGGCTGAGCATCGGATCGATCCCAAAAGTGCAAGTCCACTTTTCACGTCCGATGCTCTAGGGACGGAGGGAGGAAACCTGACACCTTCCCGTCATAGCCGGGCTCGTCCCGGCTATCTCGATTGGAAGAGCGCCGCGCCTCACCGAAGCGGGATCACCGGCACAAGGCCGGTGATGACGGGGTGGGGTGGGATGGACAAGGCATAGTGCTCTGACCGTCCGACCTCCGTCTAGAGCAGGGCATCGACGATCATGGCGGCGAAGAGGATCAGTCCGGCGTCACGGTTCGAGCGGAAGAGGCGTAAAGCCCCTGCACCGTCGGAGCGGTCGATGCGGGCCACCTGCCAGCCGAGATGCAGGGCGAAGAGGCCAAGGCCGGTATAGGATGGGAGCCCGACATCCGCCGCGACGAAGGCCGCGATCATGAGCGCAATCGTCAGGGCATAGCAGATGCCCACACCCATCCTCACGCGCTCGCCGAAGAAGCGGGCGGAGGACTTGATCCCGGCGATCTCGTCGTCCTCGATATCCTGCAAGGCATAGATCGTGTCGTAGCCGACCACCCAGGCGACGCTGGCGAAGTAGAGCAGGACCGGGGCGAGGCTCAAAGATCCGAAGGCGGCCGCCCAGCCCATCAGCGCGCCCCAGGAGAAGGCCAGGCCCAGCACGATCTGCGGCATCCAGAAGAACCGCTTCATGAAGGGATAGAGCGCCACGACCCCGAGCGAGCCGAAGCCCACCGCGATGGCGAAGCTGTTGAACTGGAGAAGCACGAGAAGCCCGACCAGAGCCTGGAGCCCGAGGAAGGCCAGCGCGCCCTTGAGGCTTACTTGCCCGGAGGGCAGCGGGCGCTGCCGGGTGCGCTCCACCCGGATATCGAGGTCCCGGTCGACGATATCGTTATAGGTGCAGCCTGCGCCGCGCATGGCGACCGCGCCGATCAGGAAGAACAGGCAATGGAGCGGGTCGGGCCAGGGCTGCCCCTTCACGATGGCGGCCAGCCCCGCCGACCACCAGCAGGGGAGCAGCAGCAGCCACCAGCCGATGGGGCGCTCGATCCGTGCCAGACGCAAATAGGGGCGTAAGCCCACCGGAGCCCACCGGTCGGCCCAATGGCCGCGCACGGCATCGGGAAGGGAGGACGCCCCGGGGCGCTCCATGGTGATAAACCTTGTTTAGAGAGCACCCTTCGGCACGCTGAGCGTCCCGGTCAGGCCGCCGCCCATGCGGGGACCACCCTGTTGCTGCTGCTGCTGGGCCTGCTGCTTGGCGCGCTTCTCCATCTCGGCCATCTTCGCGGCGGCTCCGCAAGCCTGGCCCTTGAAGGTCTGGGCGCGCTTGTGGTCCTGCTCGAAGTTCTGGAGCACCTGATCGGGAACCTGGCACCAATCCTTATTGGTGGTCATCCACTTCAGGCCGGCATCGCCGTTGGTCACGAGCTTGCCGAACACCGTGCAGGCGGCACGAGGATCGACCTGCTTCTTCTTGCCCCCGCCGGTGAGCGTGGAGACCTGCTTGATGATCTCCTGGCGTTCGAGGAGAATCTTCTGCCCATCCTGGCATCCACTCGCCTGCGCAAAGGCAGGAGCGGATGCGAAAATGCCAACGGCGGCAAGCGCGGCCATCAAGGTCGAACGGATGTGCGTCATGGCAAAAACCCTTCAAAAAGCCCGCGACGTCTCGCGCGCCTGTGCCCTGTTAACAGGTTCCCGGCCCCAAGGCCAAGGGGCGATTGGTCGCCTGATCCGTCAAGCTGTGCCATGGCGCACCTGAATTCGAGATGAGCACGGTCTCTCTTTCTCTCCCCATATCCTTAGGAAATTGATAAAGCTCGGGAGCTCATACCCCCAAGGTTCCCATGGCCGAGTACGATTTCAACGCGCCCCGCCTCTTCGTCGATTCGCCGCTTCAGAAGGATGCGAGGATCGCCCTCGACCGGGCGCAGGCCAATTACCTGCTGAACGTCTTACGCCTCAAAGCCGGCGAGAGCGTGCTGATTTTCAACGGACAGGATGGGGAATGGCGGGCGGAAGTGTCGGTGGAAGGGCGCAAATCCGCCGACCTGATCTGCATGAAAAGGGTCCGCGAGCAGACGGCGCAGCCCGATCTCATCTATGCCTTTGCGCCCCTCAAGCACGCGCGCCTCGACTACATGGTCCAGAAAGCCGTGGAGATGGGCGCAGGTATCCTTCAACCCGTCATCACCCGCCGCACCCAGAGCACGCGCGTGAACCTCGAGCGCATGCGCGCGAACGCCATCGAGGCGGCGGAGCAATGCGGGATTCTGACGATCCCGGAGGTGCGTGAAGAGGAGAATTTGGAGCGTTTTCTCAAGGGTTTGGATAAAGATCACGTTCTTGTGTTCTGCGATGAGGGCGCAGCCGTCGCCAACCCGGTCGAAGCCCTGGCCAAGCTTGGGAACAATCCATCAGGCGTTGCCGTTATCGTGGGCCCCGAAGGGGGTTTTACCGATCAGGAGAGAGCGCTTGTCGCCGCCCACGAAAGATGTGTTCGCGTATCGTTGGGACCGCGCATCCTGCGAGCCGATACTGCCGCAGTGGCAGCCCTCGCGATCGTTCAATCCGTGCTCGGCGACTGGAACTGACGCGCCCATCCGGCGATGGGCCACGCCAATTCGCCTCTAGCATCAGAAGCTTAGCAGTTTAACGCCGATTCGCCCCACTCACGCCCCATTCGGCCTGAGTTTGGTGCGGTGTCAGGCCTGCCTGCGCGTACAAGGTCATTCCTGAAAAACAAATAGAGGAAACCGGGAAATGAGCTGGGATTTCAAGTTCGGCATCGAAGAAGAGTACTTTGTGAACGATGCCACGAAGCGGGACGTGGCCAAGAGCAGAATCAAGGAGTTCTTCGACTCCTGCAGGGCACAGCTCTCGGATGACATCCAGCCCGAGATGCTCGAGCCTCAGATCGAGATCTCCACCAAGCCGATGATCGATTTCGCTGAGGCCCGCTCGCAGCTTTCCGGCTTGCGCTCGTCCGTGGGTACGATTGCCCGCGACTACAATCTGTCCATCATGGCCTCCGGCACGCATCCGCTCGCCGTCTGGTCGCGCGTGCGCGCCAACAATGCCCAACCTCGCTACGGCAAGGTCATGCACGACCTGCAGATGCTCGGCAGCCGCACGATTCTGTGCGGCATGCATGTGCATGTGGAGGTGCCGGATCTGGCCGCGCGCGTGGATATCATGAACCGCATCCAGCCTTATCTTCCGCTGCTGCTTGCGCTTTCCACTTCGTCGCCCTTCTGGCAGGCGCAGCGTACGGGACTTCTGGGCTATCGATTGGCGGCCTATCGCGAGCTGCCGCGCACCGGCTTGCCGGATCTGTTCGAGGGGGCCGAGGATTACCAGCGCTACATCGACACGCTGGTGGCCGCCCGCGCCATCGAGAATTCGAGCTATGTGTGGTGGGTGATCCGCCCCTCGCTCAAGCATCCGACGCTTGAGCTGCGCGTCGCCGACAGCTGCACGCGCGTGGACGATACCATCGCCATTGCCGCCCTCTATCGCTGCCTCGTGCGCCGCTTGAGCCTCGACCTCAAGCTCAATGCCGGCCAGACTGGCGCCTCTCGTGCCATCAACGACGAGAACAGCTGGCGCGCGATGCGCTATGGCATCCATGGCAGCTTCGTCGACGAGAAGACACGCAGCGCCAAGCCTGTCCGTGAGATGCTCGACGACGTCCTCAACATGATCGCGGACGATGCCAGGGAACTCGGCTGCGAGCGCGAGGTGGACCTCGCCCGCTGGATCGTCGCCCGGGGCACCAGCGCCGACCGTCAGCTGACCCTCTATACGGAAGCCCTCGGTCGTGGCCTGTCGAGCCGGGATGCCTTGGCCGGTGTCGTCGACTGGCTCTCCGCCGAGACCACGGGGGATCTGGTCGTCCGCCATTGAGGCTCTAGGGCCTCGGACCCAGAAGTGGACCTGCACTTTTGGGATCGATCCGATGCTCATTCTTTGAGAGGAGCCATCGTTTATGCGGAAAGCCGGGTCCACTTTTCCGCACGATGCGCTAGATGGCCCTGCACTTTGTGGGGCCGCCCCTCATTGCAGCTTGGCCTTAACCCGCCTATCTAGTCTCGACCTGAGTCGGCGCGCCTTGAACGCGCTTTTTGGATGAGGTGATGTATGGCGCGGGACGTATCCGATACGACCCCCATCGGCGCGCGCTCCGAGCTCGTCGAGTGGATCGCTGAAGGTGAAAAGCCGCGCGAGACGTGGCGGTTGGGCACCGAGCACGAGAAGGTTCCCTTCTACAAGGCCGACGCCTCCCCCGTTCCGTATGACGGCGGCGAAGGCATTCGAGCGCTGCTCGAAGGCCTGCAGGAGCGCACGGGCTGGGGGCCCATCATGGAAGGCGACCATCCCATCGGCCTGTTCGATGAGGTCGGGGGCGCCGCCATCTCGCTGGAGCCGGGCGGACAATTCGAGCTCTCCGGCGCGCCGCTGAAGACGCTTCATGAGACGGCGCAGGAAACCGCAAGACATCTCGATGATGTGAAGGCCATCGGCGACAGGCTCGGTATCGGCTTTCTGACGCTCGGCATGAGCCCACTGTGGACGCGCGCGGAAACGCCCGTGATGCCGAAGAAGCGCTATCGCATCATGACGAATTACATGCCGAAGGTCGGCTCGCTCGGCCTCGACATGATGTACCGCACGTCCACCGTGCAGGTGAACATGGATTATGCGTCGGAAGCCGACATGGTGAAGAAGCTGCGCGTCTCGCTTGCGCTGCAGCCCGTCGCGACGGCAATCTTCGCCAACTCGCCGTTCACCGAGGGTAAGCCCAACGGTTTTCTTTCCATGCGCTCGCAGATCTGGCGCGATACGGACAACGACCGCACGGGCATGTTGGCCTTCGCTTTCGAGGATGGCTTCGGATACGAGCGTTATGTCGATTGGGCGCTCGACGTGCCGATGTATTTCGTCAAGCGCGATGCGACTTACCATGACGTTGCCGGCGCTTCGTTCCGCGATCTGCTCGCGGGCAAGCTCGCGCAATTGCCGGGCGAGCGCGCAACGCGCTCCGATTGGGCGAACCACGTCTCCACGCTGTTTCCGGAGGTGCGCCTGAAGCGCTACATGGAAATGCGTGGCGCTGATGTCGGCAATGCTCAGCACATCGTTGCGCTCTCCGCCTTCTGGGCGGGATTGCTCTATGACGAGACGGCGCTCGATGGAGGCTGGGAACTCGTGAAGAGCTGGAAGCCTGAGCAGCGCGAGCAACTGCGCGCCAACGTGCCGAAGCTCGCGTTGAAAGCGGAGATCGCCGGACGTTCGGTGCAGGACATCGCGCGCGATGCTCTGGCGCTCTCTCGCGAGGGCCTCAGGCGCCGCGCCTGTCTCGACGGGGCCGGGCAGGACGAGACGAAGCATCTCGTTTATGCCGAAGAAATCGTCTCCTCGGGCCGCACACAGGCCGAGCGGCTTCTGGAGCGTTACCATGGTGAATGGGGCGGCTCGGTCCTGCCTGCCTTTAGAGAATGCGTTTTTTGAGCCGCATTTCCATGCCAGATTCCATAAGCGGAGAGGGCTTCGGCTTCCTCTCCGCCTACAGCCTCGGACGTGAAAAGTGGATTTGCACTTTTGGGACCCATCCGATGCTTTCTCCGTCAATGAGAGCATCGTGCGGAAAACCGGATCCACTTTTCGCTGACGCGGCCCTTCGGTTCCGCACGATGCTCTAGAGCACCGGACGAGAAAAGTGAGCTCCACTTTTGGGACTAATCCGATGCTCCCTTCTATAAAAGCGCATCCTGAAAATGGAAAACCGGGTTCGTTTTCAACGATGCGCTAAGCAGCCCGTGCGAGTGCGACGCGACTGAACCGGTCTTACGCCGAAGCGAGTTTGAGGCCGAGGATGCCGGCTACGATCAGCCCGATGCAGGCAAGGCGGAGTGCGGTGGCAGGCTCTCCCAGAAGGACGATACCCAGCAGGGCGGTGCCCACCGTGCCGATGCCGGTCCAGACGGCGTATCCGGTCCCGACCGGCAGCGTCTTAAGGGCCACACCCAGCAGCAGGACGCTTATCACCATGCTGCCCGCGGTCAGGATCGTGGGTATCAGCCGGGAGAAGCCATCCGTGTATTTGAGGCCGATGGCCCAGCCAATCTCGAACAGGCCCGCCAGTGTCAGATAAATCCACGCCATTCCAGACCTCGCGTCACCGGCCGGTGATACCCCACTCTCGGAGATGATAACGCGAGGCCCCCTTTGCGCCCCTTCAGGTATACAGGGCGGGCGCAGCCGGCTCAATAGAGGCCAAGATTGCAAGAAATGCCTACAGGCTTGGCATAGGAGCCTCAGTTTTCCGGATTGTCGGAGGGACGGGCCGAGGGCTTCAAGGAGGCATAAGGATCGAAGGGAGCATAGATCTGATGCTTCCACGAATCCCCGCAATTGATGCAGATCGAGCGGATCATGTGGTTGCTGCTCTGCTCCATGCGCTTGAGCAGCTTTTCCTGCCGCCGCTGAGCCTCGTTCTGCTCCGCCTCATAACCGGAGGGACGCACCGTGAGCTTCATGCCCTGGCCCTCGGATGCTCCTTGAGCAAAGGCCGGTCCTGACAGGCCGGCGAGAATGGCCGCGAGAACATAATGGCGCATCGGACTCCCCCTCGGCCGATCTGAAACATCCCTGACTGGATGTCACGCAATGCTATTCCGTCAAGAGCAAACAGGAAGATTGGGACCATTGGAAGCAGGCTCTGTGGAGGAAAGGCGTAACAAACGTCATTCTTCTCCGTGAGCGGCGGCGCAGGTCTCGTGGCCCACGCCGTCGTTCTCGTCTCGAGTTTCTCAGATCACGGTGAACTCGGAGTAGACGAGAGCGGCCTTGTTGGTGAACTGCCCGATCAGCACCTGCGCGGCTGCCCCCGAGCCGTCCGGGTCGTAGTACAGGTTGCCCATGCCTTTGTCGTAGATCAGGTGGTCGTCGGCATCGAGAGCCTTGGTGCCGAGCACGAACTTCGAGTTGCTCAGGCGGCCCACCCCGCCCAGCTTCGGCATGTACCGGTTGTCGAGATAGACGCTGTCATAAGCCTTGTTGTAGTCGGCGATCTTGTCCACGTTGCCGGTCTTGCTCAGCCGGTCCTTGAACACGAAGGTGTCCCGGCCCGAGCCGCCCGAGAGGATGTCGTTGCCATAGCCGCCATTGAGCGTGTCGTTGCCCAAGCCGCCGGAGAGCCGGTCGGCGCCTGCACCGCCCACGAAGCGGTCGTTCGCAGAGGAACCGCTGGTGACTTCCGTGGCCCAGTCGCCCACGGTGATCGTCAGACTCCGCGTGACGGTGGCGCCTGCCCCGTCCTTAGCCTCAACCACAATGGTGTGGGATGTAGCTTGCTCCCGGTCGAGCGCATATCCGTTGGCCACCACGATAGACTTCCCGTCTGCGCCGAGCGCGAAGCGCCCGTTCGCGTTTCCGATCAGCCGGTAGGTGAAGGTATCGCCTGGGTTTGGATCGTCTGTTGCAAGCATGCCGACGGGCGTGCCGTTGGCAGAGAGCTCCCGCACCGTCGATTGGCTCAGGCCGATCTGTTCCGGCGGAGCATTGGTGTGCGTGCCTGCGCTGTCCTGAATGGTTTTGACGCCTTGACGGAAGAGCTGGGCGGACTCGGGCGCCGTGAACGCAGCTCCCTCAAGAACGACCGTCACGTCCTTGCCCAGCAGAGCGTTCACGAGAAGAGCCGTGGTGCTGTTCGAGAAGGTCAGGGTGCCGTTGTCCAGGATCGTGATCGTCTCGATACCCGCAATGGTCTTGCCGCGCAGGTCGTAATTGCCTCCCATCAGACGCAGCTCGTCCACGCTCGCACCACCCTGAATGCTCGTAAACCCGGAAAGAGACGCAGCATCGGCGAAGATGAGATCCTCATCGCGGGTCGCGCGCAGGATCTGGATGTTGGCGAGACTTCCGAACTTGGTCAGATCGCTGAAGCCATCTTCCGACAGCTGCAGAGTATTCGTGCCGCCGCCGCCGTCGAGGGCATCGCCTGCGGTAATGGTCTCCTCGGGAGCCAGGAACACCTCGTCGGTTCCGTCGCCGGCAAGATTGTCAGTCCCGGAGGTCAGGATGTGTGTATTGGCAGGGCCAACGCCAACCTTAACAGTCGAATAGCTTGACCGGTTCCCCGCGTCTCTAAGTAAAATCTGAACCTCGTACTGAGCTGCGGGACTTTCCGCAGAGAGAGTGTTTTTGAAGGCCAGCGCCCGGATCAGCTTTTCTACAAGTGCCGGAGTCGCTGCGTCGTCAAAATAAACTTTTAAGGACCACGTTTCATCCAATGTGGACGTGGAGATCGATCCGATGTTCACACCGTCGACGGATATGAGGCTTTGATCATGCACCCCGTTGCTGAGCGTCACTCCGGTTCCCTGCGTATGAATATCGAGCGACAGATTGATATTACTGGGGCCGGAGAAGGTTACGTTCATGAACTTGAGGTCGGTGTCCTGGACTCCCAATGCCGCGGCCGTGCCAACATCGAGGCGAAGGCTTGAGCCAAAGGGCACAAAGATCTGATCTCCGTCGAGGTTCTGAAGCTGCGGCGGAGCATCGCTTGTCATTCGACCAGCCGCGTCGGTGATCTTATCGATGCCGCGCGCGAAGAATGCCTGGCGCTGTTCATCGCTCAGCACGTCGCTCGTGATGATGAGATGGTCGTTGTACGAGTAATAAGCCTCGATAAGCTGCGCGGTCGCCAGGTTGTCGACCGTCACCTGCGCTGAACCGTTAAAGAGTTCGATCTTCTCGAAGCCTGTGATCGTCTTGCCCGTCAGGTCGAAATTTCCGCCATCATACAAGACCAGGGAGTCCGTACCAGCGCCGCCATCGATGATCATGACGTCGGTTGTCTGGTAAGCGAACATCCAAAATTTCTGCGACTGCTCCGAGCCGAGAATGATCTCGATGCCAGAAATCCCTGCCGTCCATAAGTTGTACTGGCCGGCGTCAGTCAGTTTGAGCGTATCGACACCCCATTCACCATCGATGAAGTCGCCGCTGTTGATGGTGCCCGAGGCCGCAACGAAGATTTCGTTGGCCCGGGTGCCATCGATAGAGTCGCGTCCCGATGTCAAAGAGATCTCCGTAGCCGAAGCTAGGAGGATGGGTGATAGGGCTGCCGACAGTTTCAGCATGATCGAGGCCTTGAGAAGGGGTGGATCTTAGCCTTATACGCTTATGTTTTGTTATAATAAAGCATAAACGTCTCGCTCATCCAGGACTGGAGCACTGCATGACGGGCCTTCAATCCTGGATGCGCATGCTGATATTCTGGCTTTCGAGGCTCCGGGCCCCTCAGATCACGGTGAACTCCGAATAGACGAGAGCGGCCTTGTTGGTGAACTGCCCGATCAGCACCTGCGCGGCTGCCCCCGAGCCGTCCGGGTCGTAGTGCAGGTTGCCCGTGCCTTTGTCGTAGATCAGGTGGTCGTTGGCATCGAGAGCCTTGGTGCCGAGCACGAACTTCGAGCTGCTCAGGCGGCCCACCCCGCCCAGCTTCGGCATGTACCGGTTGTCGAGGTAGATGCTGTCGTAAGCCTTGCTGTAGTCGGTGATCTTGTCGAAGTGGGTGCTTCCCGGCCGCTCCTTGAATGCGAAGATGTCGTTGCCCGTGCCGCCCGTCAGCACGTCCCGGCCGGTGCCGCCACCCAGCGTGTCGTTGCCGGCGCCGCCGGAGAGCCGGTCGCTGCCGGACACGCCGTAGATCTTGTTGTTGCCCGCGTTGCCGACAATCGTGTTGGCGCTGGCGTTACCCTTCAGCGTCAGGGCAGAGGTGCCGGTGGCATAAAGCTGCTCCACATAAGAGGCCAGCGTGTAGCTGATGGGGGTGTAGACCCTGTCGGCGGTGCCGCCCGTGGAGCTTTCTTTCACCTGGTCGCCCACGGCATCCACATAATAGGTGTCGTTGCCGGTTCCTCCATTGAGGATGTCGTTTCCTTTGCCGCCCCAGAGCTTGTCATTGCCGCCCCCGCCGTTGAGCGTGTCGTTATGGTAGCCGCCGTCGAGTTTGTCGGCGCTCGCCGTGCCGTTCCAGACAAGGCCGGTCGTGTGAGCAGGGGCGGAATAATGCGTGGTGATCGTTTCGTTGGCGGGCTTGTGCTGCGTGGTGTAATCCGTCCACGAGACGCCGCGTTCTTCCATCGGGTTTTCGAAGGAGTAGTAGCTCCAGATGAAGGATCCTGCGAGCCATTGGCCGCCGTAGTTCTCCATCACCTTGAAAAGCGCCGTATAGGCGTCGACCTGCTCCTGGAAGTCGGGGGGAGCGTCCTGCGATCCGCCGAACACGCCGGGATCGGTGGTCGTCCCGTCGAGGCTGCGATAGCCGACCTCGGTGAAGATCACCTTCTTGCCGTACTGTTCCGACAGCGCCTTGTAGTATTCGACGACCGATTTGCCTCCCAGGAGGGTGTCGCGCACCCAGGGATTGAAGTGTGGCTGCGTCCAGGCGGCGACCATCTCGTCGACAGTGGGATTGTACGGCGAGGTGTCGTCCGGCGCGTGCTTCGGGGCGAGCGGGTAATAGGCGTCGACCCCGATATAATCGACCTTGTCCCAGAACCCGACATCCTTCACCGTCCAGTAGGTGGCCGCATAGGTGACCTTGCCCGAGTACACGGCGCGCACGGCGTCGATGATCTCCGCCCATTTCTCGGTGTAGGTCTTGCCGTCGCTGCAGACCTTGGTCGGATCGATCATGCTGTCCATCTCGGTGCCGACGCAGATCATCGCCGCGCCGGCCTCCTGCGCCACCTTGGCGTATTCGACCATCATGGCCTTGTAGCTGTCGAACCATGCCTTTGGATCGGTGGGAGCGAGTTCCGCGCGCCAGACACGATTTTCGGTTTCGAGATGAGGCTTGAGCACCACGTTGAGGCCGCGTGCCTTGGCCTCGAGAATGGATTGCTTGACCTGCTCGAAGGTATCGCTCTCGTTGTCCCAGGGATTGTTCGGATCGCCGAGCCTCAACCCTACCGAATTGCTGTATTTGTCGGTCTGAAAGAAATTGGGGACGAGCGTGACGGTGCTGGCGCCGGTAGCGACGATCTGATCCATGGCCTTGAGGCCAGTGGGAGCGAGGATTTGTCCGCCCCAGTAGGAAGGCTGGGTAATGCTTTCCCACTCGAAGATCTGCCCTGTCCCCATGATCGTGCCCCCTGATCCAATTTGCCGTCACGGCCGCAATACAGCCTGGCTATTAAATATAAATATATAACATATCAATAAAAGGCTGTCGTTAAGCCGGATGGCCTAGGCGGCTCCATGACGCAGCCGCGGGAAAGGCGCGCCAAAGCAAAAAGGCTGGCGCAGGCTGCGCCAGCCTCCTTGGCTGGTTCCGTTACGTGAGGATGGGGCCGGATCAGAAAATCAGATCTGCCGGACGGCACCCTTGGCGGCGCTGGTGGCGAGCATCGCATAGGCCTTGAGGGCCGCCGACACCTTGCGCTTGCGCGGCTGAGCCGGCTGCCAGCCCTTGGCCTCCTGCTCCGCGCGGCGGCGCTCCAGCTCGGCATCGTTCACGGCCAAGTGGATGCGGCGGTTCGGGATGTCGATCTCGATGATGTCGCCATCGCGCACGAGGCCGATGGTGCCGCCTTCCGCGGCTTCCGGGGAGACGTGACCGATGGAGAGGCCCGAGGTGCCGCCGGAGAAGCGACCGTCGGTGACGAGCGCGCAAGCCTTTCCGAGGCCTTTCGACTTCAGGTAGCTCGTGGGATAGAGCATCTCCTGCATGCCCGGTCCGCCGCGCGGACCCTCGTAGCGGATGATGACGACCTCGCCGGCCGAGACCTTGCCGTTGAGAATGCCGCTGACGGCATCGTCCTGGCTCTCGAAGATGCGGGCCGGGCCGGAGAACTTCAGGATGCTCTCGTCCACGCCCGCGGTCTTCACGATGCAGCCGTCGAGCGCGAGATTGCCGAAGAGCACCGCGAGGCCGCCATCCTTCGAGAAGGCGTGCTCCGCATCGCGGATGACGCCGCCGGCGCGGTCCACGTCCAGGCTGTCGTAGCGACTTTCCTGGCTGAAGGCCGTCTGCGTGGGCACGCCGCCGGGCGCGGCGCGGTAGAAGTCATGCACGGCATGGCTGTTGGTGCGGCGCACGTCCCAGCGGTCGAGGGCAGACTTCATGGTCTCGGAGTGAACCGTCGGCAGGGAGGTATCGAGCAGGCCCGCGCGATCGAGCTCCCCTAAGATACCCATGATGCCGCCGGCGCGGTGCACGTCTTCCATGTGCACGTTGGACACGGCAGGCGCGACCTTGCACAGCACCGGCACGCGGCGCGACAGGCGGTCGATATCGGCCATGGTGAAGGGCACTTCGGCCTCATAGGCGGCAGCCAGCAGGTGCAGCACCGTGTTGCTCGAACCGCCCATGGCGATGTCGAGCGTCATGGCGTTCTCGAAAGCCGCAAATGAAGCGATCGAGCGCGGCAGCACGCTTGCATCGTCCTGCTCGTAATAGCGGCGGGCGAGATCGACGATGAGGTGGCCGGCCTCCACGAAGAGGCGGCGGCGGTCGGCATGCGTGGCGAGCGTCGAGCCGTTGCCCGGCAGCGAAAGGCCGAGCGCCTCGGTCAGGCAGTTCATGGAATTGGCCGTGAACATGCCCGAGCACGAGCCGCAGGTGGGGCAGGCGGAACGCTCGATGACCTTGATGTCTTCCTCCGCCACCTTCTCGTCGGCGGCGGCGACCATGGCGTCCACGAGGTCGAGCTTCTTGGTCACGCCATTGAGCACGACCTTGCCCGCTTCCATCGGCCCACCGGAGACGAAGACCGTCGGAATGTTGAGGCGTAAGGAAGCCATCAGCATGCCGGGGGTGATCTTGTCGCAGTTCGAGATGCAGACCATGGCGTCCGCGCAATGGGCGTTGACCATGTATTCCACGGAATCGGCGATCAGCTCCCGCGAGGGCAGGGAGTAGAGCATGCCGTCATGGCCCATGGCGATGCCGTCATCCACCGCGATGGTGTTGAATTCCTTGGCGACGCCGCCCGCCTTCTCGATCTCCCGCGCGACCAGCTGGCCCAGATCCTTCAGGTGGACGTGGCCCGGCACGAACTGGGTGAAGGAGTTGACGACGGCAATGATCGGCTTGCCGAAGTCGGAATCCTTCATGCCCGTGGCCCGCCAAAGGCCGCGGGCGCCCGCCATGTTGCGGCCGTGGGTGGTAGTGCGAGAACGATAGGTCGGCATAGGTTTCCTCGTAAACTTTGGGCCTTGTTCAACTGAAATTGCGCAACTTGCAACAAAAATTGCCATTCCTTGTGGGGAAGGGTGCTTTGCCGCAAGGTAATTGCCGGGCTGCTTTGCCTCTCCCGCGGACAGGAGGTCTGGAAAGCCGATTGGGACGGACCTGGGCTTGAAACGTCTGAGCCGTGAACGGCGTTGTTCTGCTTAAGCCGTGATGAAACGGGCAGGAGGCACCATGCTCACGAAGGATGATCTCGATTCCCCGGCCCATCTGCAATACGAGCCGATTGCCGGCCAGCAAGGGCACCCGAGCGACGTGACGGAGTTCGCTTCTCTCCGCGAGGCCGTTCACTGGGCCATGACCAACGAAGCCCCTGCCGGAACCCATGCGGTGATACGGGCCGCCTCGGGCGCGGTGCTCGGGCCTCGTCACCTGGAGGAGATCTGGTCGAGCCTGCAGGGGCCTTGAAGAATGCATGCTCCTGCTGGTTTCCGCGCATCGAAGACAGGTTTTCTATCCTGTGACCGCTCCTTCATTGGCTGGTTTGGCCAGCTGAGCGAACTTCGCCAGAACGCCGCGCGTGTAGCGCGGTGCCGGTTGACGCCAGGTGGCGCGCCGCCGGGCAAGCTCCTCGTCATCGACCTCGAGCTGCAATGACAGCTTGTGGGCATCGATGGTGATGATGTCCCCTTCCTGGACCAGGGCGATGGTGCCGCCTTCGTAGGCCTCCGGAGCGACATGTCCCACGACCATGCCCCAGGTGCCGCCGGAGAAGCGGCCATCGGTAATCAGGCCGACGCTTTCTCCGAGACCGCGGCCGATGATGGCAGATGTGGGCGACAGCATTTCCGGCATGCCTGGACCGCCCTTCGGTCCGAGATAACGCAGAACGAGGATGTCGCCCGGCTTGATCCTGTCGGAGAGGATTGCGTCCATCGCCGATTGCTCATCGTCGAACACGCGTGCCGGACCGGTGATCACCGGGCTCTTGAGACCTGTGATCTTCGCGACGGCTCCGGCCTCGGCGAGGTTGCCCTTGAGAATGGCAAGATGTCCTTCTGCATAGAGTGCTTTCTCGATGGGGCAGATGACATCCTGATCCGCACGAGGTGCGTCCGGCACGCCTGCCAGTTCCTCGGCCATCGTCTGCCCGGTGATCGTGAGACAATTTCCATGCAGAAGCCCCGCATTGAGCAGGATCTTCAGTACCTGCGGCACGCCGCCTGCCTGGTGCAGATCGACCGCCATGTACTTCCCTGAAGGTTTGAGGTCGCAGATCACGGGCACCTTGCGGCGCATGCGCTCGAAATCGTCGAGCGTCCATTCCACCTCCGCCGCATGCGCGATGGCCAGATAATGCAGCACCGCATTGGTCGAGCCTCCCGTTGCCATGATCAGCGCGACGGCATTCTCGATGGATCTGCGGGTGATGATGTCGCGCGGCTTGATGTTTTTCTTCACCGCCTCGACCAGGACACGAGCCGATTGCGCCGCGCTGTCGATTTTTTCCTGATCCGGGTTGGCCATGTTGGAGGAATAGAGCAGCGACATGCCGAGCGCTTCGAAGGACGAGCTCATGGTGTTGGCCGTGTACATGCCGCCGCAGGAGCCCGTGGTTGGACAGGCGTGACGCTCGATGCCGTCAAAGTCCTCCTCGCTCATCTGCCCTGCCATGAACGCACCGACCGCCTCGAAGGCCGAGACGATGGACAGATCCTGGCCCTTCCAATGGCCCGGCTTGATGGTGCCGCCATAGACATAGATCGCCGGAACGTCGGCGCGGATGATGCCGATCATGCCGCCCGGCATGTTCTTGTCGCAGCCGCCAATGACGAGAACCCCGTCCATCCACTGGCCCTGCACGCAGGTCTCGACGCAATCGGCAATCACCTCGCGTGAGATGAGGGAGTACTTCATGCCCTCGGTGCCCATGGACATGCCATCGGAGATGGTGGGCGTGCCGAAGATCTGCGGATTGGCTCCCGCCTCCCTGATGGCCGCGACGGCGGCATCCGCGAGAGGCTGAAGACCCGCATTGCAAGGCGTGATGGTCGAATGCCCGTTGGCAATGCCGATCATCGGCTTGTCGAAATCGGCCTTCTCGTAGCCCAGAGCGTAATACATGGCCCGGTTCGGCGAGCGCGCCACGCCCTGAGTGATGTGCTTCGATCGTTCATTGAAGGGCATGACATCCTCCCTGGAGCCGCCAGTCCATCTTAACGCATGGGTGAATGATAGGGCTCCCGGGGTTGAGCACGAAATATATTATTCTTAAGCTATTAAGCCATAACGCATATTAATTCGGGCCATGGACCTTCGCCGGCTTCGCGAGAAGCAGAACAACCAGATGCAGGCGCTCCATCATTTCATTGCTGTCGCCAAGGATCTGGCGCGAGGCTAGATCCAGCCCAGACTCAGGGCTCCGACTGCGAGATACCGTCCTGTCTTGGCGAGGGCGACGAGAAGGATGAAGACGGGCAGCGGCTCGCGCAATACGCCCGCCACGATGGTGAGCGGGTCGCCGATGACCGGCATCCAGCTGAGCAGCAGGGTCCAGCGGCCATAGCGGTGATACCATCTTTCGGCTTTCACCATCTGTTCGCGCTTGACCGGAAACCACCGCCGGTCTTCGAAGTGGCTGAAGAAGCGCCCCAGAAACCAGTTCACGATCGAGCCGAGAATATTGCCTATGCTGGCTACGAGGATGAGCAGCCACCAGGGGTAATGCTCCGCCACCAGCATGCCGAAGAGCACCGCCTCGGACTGGAACGGAAAGATGGTGGCCGAGAGGAATGCAGCGGCAAAGAGAGCGCTGTATTCGGCAAGGTGCGGCATGGGGAATACGGAAAAGCTGTTGCGGGGCCCCGGCCTTACCACGCTTGCCCAGCCTTCCCAATCCCGGTCCGGCGCTGAACGGATGCGTGTCGTGACCCATCCTTCCGTCGTGGCCGGGCTTGTCCCGGCCATCTCGATCGGAAGAGCGCCGCGTCTCACTCATCGGGATCACCGGCACAAGGCCGGTGATGACGAAGAGGGGACGACGGGAAGAGCGGCCGTGGTCCGCTCCCGCTTGCACGGCATGGAGGAAGTCACTACCAACGCCGCTCGCTTGGCTTTTCGTGAAAGCTCTCTGGGGAAGCGTCTCTTGGAACAGTTCGATGTTGTGGTGATCGGCGCTGGCGCCGCCGGCATGATGTGCGCCGCCGAAGCGGGAAAGCGCGGCCGCTCCGTGCTGATCCTCGACCATGCCGCCAAGCCCGGCGAGAAGATCCGCATCTCCGGGGGAGGGCGGTGCAACTTCACCAATCTCAACGCTTCACCCGCCAATTACATCTCGCAGAATCCGAGCTTCTGCATCTCGGCTTTGCGGCGCTACACGCAACGTGACTTCATCGCTCTCGTGGAACGCTATGGCATCGCCTATCACGAAAAGACACTCGGCCAGTTGTTCTGCGATGGCTCCTCGCGACAGATCGTGGATCTTCTGCTCACCGAGATGAAGCAGGCGGGTGTGGAGCTGCGCCTGCAGACATCCGTCACGCAGGTGGAGAAGACAGACGGAGGTTTCCACCTCCAGCTCTCGAATGGAGCTGCGCAGTGCCGGTCTCTCGTGGTGGCGACCGGCGGCAAGTCGATCCCGAAGATGGGGGCCACCGGCTTCGGCTATGATCTGGCGCGGCAGTTCGGATTGAACATTGTCGAGACGCGCCCTGCGCTCGTTCCACTCACGCTCGAGCCGATGATGCTGGAGCGGCTCAGCTCTCTCGCAGGCGTTTCCGTCGATGTGGTGGTTGCCTGCGGGAAGACGAAGTTTTCCGAGGCGATGCTCTTTACGCATCGTGGCTTGAGCGGTCCGTCGATCCTGCAGATCTCGTCCTATTGGCGCGAGGGTTCCGAGATCGTCGTTTCCATGCTGCCGGGCACTGATCTGTTCGAGGAGCTGCGCTCGGTTCGTACGCAGAACGGCAGGCAGGCGCTTCAGACGGCACTTTCCGCATTCCTGCCCAAGCGCCTCGCGCAGCTGGTCGCCGAGACGGAGAAGGGACCCGCGAACCTCGCCGATTATTCCGACAAGCATTTGCGACGCATCGACGAGGCGGTGAACCAATGGCGCTTCAAGCCTGCTGGCTCCGAAGGCTATCGCACTGCCGAGGTGACCTTGGGCGGTGTCGATACGCGCGAGCTCGACTCGAAGACCATGGAAGTGAAATCCATGCCTGGCCTCTACATGATCGGCGAGGTGGTGGATGTGACCGGTTGGCTCGGCGGCTACAATTTCCAATGGGCCTGGTCGTCCGGCTGGTGCGCAGGGCAGGCGGTCTAAAGCATCGGACGTGAAAAGTGGAACTGCACTTTTGGGGTTGATCCTTTTCCCTTCGTCATGGCCGGGCTTGTCCCGGCCATCCCGATGCAAAGGGCGCAGCGCTCCAAAGGATCGGGATCACCGGCACGAGGCCGGTGATGACGGGGGAGGTCCGCGTCAGCGAAAACCGGGGCCACTTTTCACTGGCGTGGCCCTTCGGGTCGCTGACGCGGCCCTTCGGGTCCGCACGATGCGCTAACGGGCGACCCCCGCGCATACGAGCCATGCCGGAATGATCTCTCGGAACATCGGGTTCGGGCTCTAGTTCATGGGAAGCGAGCCGTCTCAGGCGCGTGCGATCATCCACGCCGGACCAGGAGATTTCCCATGCAACAACGCCAACTCGGACAATTGACGGTCTCTGCCATCGGCCTCGGCTGCATGGGCATGTCGGAATTCTACGGCGGGCATGACGAGGATGAGTCCATTGCCACGATTCACCGGGCCATCGAACTCGGCGTCACCTTCCTCGATACCGCCGACATGTACGGTGTCGGACACAACGAGGAACTCGTTGGCCGCGCCATCCAGGATCGGCGCGACAAGGTGGTGCTCGCGACCAAATTCGGCAATGTGCGCGGACCCAACGGCGAGCGCCTCGGCATCAACGGAAAGCCCGATTACGTGCGCCAGGCCTGCGAGGCGAGCCTCAAGCGGCTGAAGGTCGATGTGATCGATCTGTACTACCAGCACAGGGTCGATCCTGAGACGCCGATCGAGGACACGGTCGGCGCGATGGCCGATCTCGTGCGGCAGGGCAAGGTGCGCTATTTGGGACTGTCAGAGGCCGCACCCCAGACCATTCGCCGCGCGCACGCGGTTCACCCCATCACCGCGCTGCAGACGGAATATTCCCTCTGGAGCCGCGATCCGGAGGATGAGATCCTCGATACGGTCCGCGAACTCGGCATCGGCTTCGTGCCTTACTCGCCGCTCGGTCGTGGCTTCCTCACGGGCCAGATCAAGAGCATCGACGACCTCGGGCCGGACGATTTCCGCCGATCCTCACCGCGCTTCGAGGGCGGGAATTTCCAGAAGAACCTCGACCTCGTGCGCGAGATCGACGCGATGGCGCAGGAGAAGGGTTGCACGCCTGCGCAGCTCGCGCTCGCCTGGGTACTGGCGCAGGGCGACGACATCGTTCCGATCCCCGGCACGAAGCGCCGCAAGTATCTGGAACAGAATGTCGGCGCTCTCGACGTCACATTGACGAAGGAAGATCTCGAGCGCATCGACCGCATCATTCCGCCAGGTGCCGCCGCCGGAACGCGCTATGCCGCCGCGGGCATGCAGACGGTGGGGCGGTAAGAACCGGCTCAGGCCGCCGAAGACGGTTCAAGAGCGCCCGCCTCGTAAAGGCGGCGGGTGAACTCGTCGACTTCTTCCTCCGTCTGATAGAGGCCGAAGCCGAAGCGCAGGCGCTGGCCTCGCACGTCCGTGATCACGCGCAGTTCCTGGAGATCACGGTAGATCGCTTGTGCCTGCGGTGTTTCGAAGGTGAGGAAGTTCCCGCGCCGCATCTCGTCCTGCGGCACGACGAGCTTCGCCTGCCCCAAGAGGGGGCAATCCGTGATGCGTTGGAGAAACTGTTGCTGCAGCGCCTTTGCTTGCGCATGAATGATCGCAGGCGTGATGCTCTCATCCGCGAGCCAGCGCATCACCGCATTGAAGCGATACAGGCCTGACGGGTCGAAGGTGGCGCCCATGAAGCGCCAGCCGTCGGTACTGTATCCCACCTGTCCGCTCTGCGCGTTGGTGAGATTGCCGAACGCGGCGTACCAGCCGGTGTCCCGCGGGCGCAATCCCCAACCGGGCGGGCAATGCATGAAGCAGGCGCCTTCGCCTGCCATGGCATATTTGTAGCCGCCGGCGATGTAGAAGGCGCGGTCCCCGATGCTGCTCAGATCCGTCGGTCGGGCCATGAAACCGTGATATCCGTCGATGACGACCATGGCCTTGTCGCCGGCGACTTCCGCAAGTCTGCGTGCATCTGCCGCAAAGCCCGAGTTGAAGAAAACCTGGCTGACGAAGACGAGGTCGAAATCATCCCCGGCCGCTGAAGCGAAGCGATCCTCGAAGCTCGTGAAAGGCTCTGTCGGCACACGCGTGACGGCAACGGCCCTGTCCTCCTCCAACCGTGCGATCTGGCGGCTGAAGGAGTGAAATTCGCCATCCGAGGTCAGGATGCGGACGGGCTTTTCAGTCGGAAAGCAGGAGAGAATGCGCCTGAGGAACTCATGTGTATTGGGCGCAACGGCGATGGTGCCTGGATCGGGCAGGTTGAGATGTCCTGCCACATGGGCGCGGAACTCATCGAGGACGGGACCGAGCACATGTTCCCATTTGTCGTCGATGAGGCGTGCCGCATCGTCCCATGCCTGCAGATGCGCTTCGCGTGTCACATTCGGCCAGGGATGGTGGCTATGGGCCGCGAAATGCAGGCGTTCCGGCTCGGCATTGAGAAAACGGGAGAAGTGAGAGCGCAGATCGAGCATGGCGATGCCTCGATGAGATCAGAGCTTGCCGCGGACGGACCAAAGCTCGGGAAAGAAATACCGCTCCAGCGCCTTGCGCAGGTACGCGACACCCGAGCTGCCGCCGGTGCCGCGCCGCATGCCGATGATCCGCTCGACCGTCTTCATGTGGCGGAAGCGCCATTGCTGGAAGGCATCCTCCAGATCGACCAGCTCTTCCGCGAGCTCGTAGAGATCGAAATGCTCGTTCGAGTGGCGGTAGATGTCTTCCCACACCGCTTCCACGCCGGCATGAGCTTCGTAGGGCTGCGTCACATCGCGGGTGAGCACTTCCTCAGGCACAGGATAGCCGCGTCGTGCCAATAGGCGCAGCGTCTCGTCATAGAGGCCGGGGTTTCGATAGGCTGCTTCCATCTGTGCCGCCAGATCGGCGCGATGCCGGTGCGGCGCCATTTTCACTTCGTCCTTTGCGCCGAGCTTGAACTCCACGAGGCGGTATTGCCAGGACTGGAAGCCGGAGGAGCGGCCCAGCGCCGGCCGGAAGCTGAGATAATCGGCGGGCGTCATGGTGGAGAGCACTGTCCAGGCCTGGATCAGCTGCTCCTGAATGCGGTTGATGCGCGCCGTGCATTTGAAAGCGGGCTGCAGCTGGTCGGCGCGGATGTGGTCGATGGCGGTGTCGAGCTCGCGGTTGAGCAGCTTGAGCCAGAGCTCCATTACCTGGTGAATGGTGATGAAGAGAAGCTCGTCGTGCTCGGCCGTCAGGGGCTTCTGCGCCGAGAGCAGGGTGTCGAGCTGGAGATAATCCCCATAGCTCATGCCCTCCGTGAAATCCGTATGAATTCCCTCCGTTGCGGCTGACATACTCTCCCCTCCACGCAAGTCTGCCTGCCCCCAAACCTCTGATGGTCCAGGGGGTGATAGAGGGAAATAGGGCAGGGGCGAACAATGTCGCGAGGCAGGGAGGTTCGGAATTGGCATCCCTGCCTCGAGAGGGTAGGTTGCGGCCCGATTTGATCTCGAACGGAGAATCCTGCCTATGGCCGACGCGCTTCCCGACCGCCTGTCCACCAACCCGAACAGCCCCTATTACAACGAGGAGCTTCTGGCCAAGGGCGTGGGCATCCGCTTCAACGGGGCCGAGAAGACCAACGTGGACGAGTATTGCGTCAGCGAGGGCTGGGTCCGCGTGATCGCCGGCAACGCCAAGGACCGCTTCGGCAATCCCATGACCATCAAGCTCAAGGGCAAGGTCGAGCCTTATCTGCAGGAGAAGGCATAACCCGCCCGAGACGGGCTATGGGCTGTTGCCGCCGATCCCGGCCGGGGCGGGGCCTTGCCGCACGCGCCGGGCCGGTTCTCTGAGGGGCATCCTCCGCAGGCTTGGCCTCATGTTCGGGCGTAGCGGCAAAAATCCGCAGCGAATCCGCACCGACGGCTGGACGCAGGGCTGGCCCGCCCAAGCTTAAGACAAGCCTGTCAGCCGGGGCTCACCCCCATGGAAAGGCTTGTCCTGCATGGCCTCACGAAGGGCATGGATTGTTGCTGCCGTTGCGGCCCTTCTCGCCGGCTCAGAGGTGCTCGCCCATGGCTGGTACCCGGTCTGGTGCTGCAGTGATCGGGATTGCCGGGAACTCACCTCCGCGAAGGGCGAGACTGTCGTCGAGACGGAGGATGGCTATCGCCTCTGGGACGGGCGCTTCATCGGGCGCGAGTACACGAAGGCTTCGCCGGACGCGAAATTCCACATGTGCGAAGAGCAGAGGACGAGAGCCATCGTCTGCTTCTTCGTGCCTCAGGGCCAGTCGTGAGGGGCCGCAGCATCGCGGTCCTCTGCGCTGCGCTGCTGGGCGCGGTCTCAACGTGGGCTGAACTGTCCTGGTCTCAGACGCCGCCAGATCCCAGCATGGAGATCGCGGAGCCGCAAGGCCTCCCGGCTATCGGCAAGTGGATGCTCACCGGACAGGGTCTGCCATCCGACTGGCTCGGGGAAACCTACCAAGGCAAGGTTCTGCGTGAGCCGATCAACATCATTATCATCGATGAGGCCGCCATCAGCCGGGAGGATGCGATCGCCCGATTGCTCGCAGCGGCAGCGCAGGCGGGCTACCCTGTCCGCCTCGGGCACTCCACGGGTTACCAAGCCATCATCGAAAGACAGCTTTATTCGCAGCTGCCGAAGGGCTGGGACGATGCTTTCTCCAACGAGGTGTTCGAGCTCAGCAACGATCACGGGCGGATCTTCGGCCCGCACCGGCTGGAGCAGTCATATCTCTTTACGGGGGCTTTCAGCCGCGAGCGGGTCGATCCCTTCCGTTGGCCGGGGCATCGCTACGCATCCTTCAATCAGGCGCGTGACAATTTCGCACAAAGGCTGGACCGGGACACGGTCTACAAGACGGCCGGGACCGTCCAGCTCGACAATGACTTGCCGGACGATCCCAAACTCACGACTGGCGATCACGATGGCAGGGCCATCGTCCTGCGCGCAAGCCGATAGATTGTCAGGTTGGCAAGCCGGCGAGAAAGCCCGCAAAGGCTTTCGGATCCACGTTGCCGCCGCTGACGATGATGCCCACGCGCTTGCCCTTGCACGGCACGATGCCGTGAAGGGCCGCCGCCGCCGCAAGGCATCCGGTGGGCTCGACGACAATCTTCATGCGCTCGGCGAAGAAGCGCATGGTGTCCACGAGCATCTCGTCCGTCACCGTCACCATGTCGCTCACCAGCGCGCGGATGATCGGAAAGGTCTTCTGGCCGATATACGTGGTCTGCGCGCCGTCAGCGATGGTCACGGGCACGGGAATGCGCACGATGGAGCCTGAGCGGAAGGATTGCTGCGCATCATTGCCGGCTTCCGGCTCCACGCCATAGACACGGCAGCCGGGCGAGAGCGCATGCGCCGCAAGGGCCGAACCTGCGATAAGCCCTCCGCCGCCGACGCAGACGAGCAGCATGTCGAGCGGCCCGACCTCCTCGATCAGCTCCTTCGCGGCCGTGCCCTGGCCCGCAATCACGTCCTCATGGTCGTAAGGCGGAATGAGCGTGAGGCCGCGCTCCGCCGAGAGCCTGCGCCCGATCTCCTCGCGATCCTCGGTATATCGGTCGTAAGAAACCACCTCGCCGCCATAGCCCTTGGTGGCCGCGACCTTCATGGCGGGCGCGTCCTTCGGCATGATGATCACGGTCGGCACGTTCTGGAGCTGGCCCGCATAGGCGATGGCCTGCGCGTGATTGCCGGAGGAGAAGGCCACCACGCCCCGCTTCCTCGCATCCTCCGGGAGACGCGCGATGGCGTTGTAGGCCCCACGGAACTTGAAGGCGCCGCCCCGCTGCAGGTTCTCTGCCTTGAAGAACAGCTTTCCGCCCGTACGCTCGTTGGCGGTGCGGGAGGTGAGCACCGGGGTGCGATGGGCCACGCCCGCGATGCGCCACGCTGCCGTGATCACGTCGTCATAGGTGGGAAGAGACGAGGAGGGTTGAGTCTGGGTCTGCGCGCTCATGATCGGGGTGCTGCCGGGGAAGAGATTCTCTTCCATACCAAGGTCGGCAGCGATTTGTCACGCATCAGGCTTAACCCCTCCGGAAACGGCCACGGCCAAGGTTTTCTTCCCGGAACGCACTCCCTCCCAATCCGTTCTCCGCTGAAGCAATCTCAAGAGGAGGAGCGCCATGGATCTGTGGCGGATGATCTTGTCGGAACACGCGAATATCGAGCAGCTCTGCCAGGAGGTGCTGGAGGCCACTCCTCACGGCCCCAACAGCCGCGCTGAATTGTTTGCCGATCTCGAAGACGAGCTGGACCGTCATATCGCGGCCAAGCAGAATGTGCTCTACCCCGCGCTGGCTCGGGATGGGCGCACGGAAACCTACCTGCACGAGCTTGACGACGAGCACCGGGACATTCGCCGCAGGCTCGATAGGCTCTCCGCTCATCCGGACAAGAACAGCCGGGAATGGGCTCTCGATTTCAAGGAGCTCGTCGGCGTGATCCGCCATGCCTTCAGCCTTGAGGAGAACGGAGCGCTGGTCGCAGCGCACGGTGTCATCTCTTCACAGGAGGCCAATGCGTTGAGGCGCGCCTATGAGCGCGAGAAGATCGCGTCCTACGAAGCCTCTCGCTGGCATATGCCGCAGGCGATGATGCCGAGCCGCTATGGGATGCCCACGGGCATGACCTTCGGCATTCTGGCAGGCGCACTCGCCATCGGCGGCGCAGCTTTGGCCTGGAGCATGTCTCAGCGTGGGCAGACACGCGCGAACCGTCCCCTGCGCCCGGCGCCGCGCCGCCCGCAGCCGCCATTCCCGCTCGAAAGCGGTGTGGTCGACCGCTCCTTGAGCCGCCGCGGCATGGAAGGCCGCGCATCCTCCGGCTCCATGGGCAGCTCAATGGGCATGTCGGGCGGCATGGACTCGTCCCGAGGGATGGGGGCTTCACGCTCGATGGGCTCATCCGGCTCTACGGCAGCGGGCATGGAGCGGTCAGGGTCCGCCGAGGCTGCATCTTACAGCGCAGGCAGCGAAAGCGGTGCGGATGAGCAGTGGTTCTCCTCCGCCAATCCGCCCCGTGCGCCATCCGGTGTCTCGACCCCCCTGCAGCCGAGCGGAACGATCCCTGGCGGCAGCCCGGCCTCGTCGGTCGGTTCGGTCGGGACCGGCGGCGGTCAGACCGAGAACCGTGATACGGGCTCCATGAAAGGGGAAGGGCGGTAGAGCCTCGGACGAGAAAAGTGGATTCCACTTTTGGGATTGATCCGATGCTCCCTTTTTCAAGCGGCGCATCGTGCGGAAAACCGGATCCCCTTTTCGCTGACGCGGCCCTTCGGGTCGCTGACGCGGACCCTCGGTTCCGCACGAGGCGCTAGCGCCGCCTACCCGTGACAGCGGGATAGGCTGAACTATATCCAGGGTTTCACAGCCGGTTGCACGGGAGAAGCCCGATGGATGTCGTTTGGCCTGAACTGTCCTATCCGCAATGGCGCGATACGGCTGCCACGTTGCAGCTTTGGACGCAGATCGTCGGCAAGATCAGGTTGTCCCTGACGCCGTGGCTCAATCACGGCTGGCATGTTCCGCTCTATGTGAGCGCGCGAGGGCTCACGACGTCGTCCATGCCCACGGGCCGCGAAATCGCGGAGATCGAATTCGATTTCATCGCGCATCGGCTGCTCGTGCGGACCAGTCGCGGCGATGAAGGCATCCTGGCGCTGGAGCCACGCAGCGTCGCTGATTTTTATGAAGAGCTTCTCGATCTGATGCGCGGCATCGGCGTGCATGTCGCCATCAACGAGATGCCGAACGAGGTGCCTTACCCGATCCGCTTCTCCGAGGATCTGCTGCACGCGAGCTACGATGCGGATGCGGCGTATCGCTTCTGGCGCGTGCTCGTACAGGCGGACCGCGTCTTCAAGCTCTTCCGCAGCTCATTTCTCGGCAAATCCTCGCCTTCGCATTTCTTCTGGGGCAGTTTCGATCTTGCCGTCACGCGCTTTTCAGGCCGCAAGGCACCGCTCCACCCAGGCGGCGTGCCGGGGCTGCCGGATACGGTCACGCGCGAAGCCTATTCGCATGAGGTGAGCAGTGCAGGCTTCTGGCCCGGCAACGATACTTTTCCGCAAGCCGCGTTCTACTCATATGCCTATCCCGAGCCGCCGGGTTTTCGCGATGCGCATGTCGCACCAGGTGCTGCCTTCGACACCACCTTGGGCGAGTTCATCCTGCCCTATGACACGCTGCGCAAGGCGGACGACCCCGATGCGCTGCTCCTCGATTTTCTCACGACGACCTATGCCGCAGCTGCGGACGCTGCGGGTTGGGATCGCGCAAGTCTCGAGTGCGAGATGGGCGTGCCTAAGCGGGTGAGAGCGGTCTGAACCCTATTCCGCAGCCATCGGGCGTTCGATCGGTCCGTCGATGATCACCTGCGGACACAAGCGGGAGCAGCGTTCGATGCGCCCGTCGACCTTGTAGATGCTGCGCAACAGATCGGGCGTGATCACGGTGTCCACGGAGCCGCACTGTGCCATTGTGCCGCCATCGATCACCATCACACGGTCCGCCACGCGCATGACCTGGTTCAGGTCGTGCACCGCGATGATGACGCAGATGTTCTGCTCGCGTGCGAGGGTGCGCACCAGCGTCAGAACCTCGACCTGGCGATGCAGGTCGAGCGCACTCGTCGGCTCATCGAGGAGCAGGATCTTCGGTTCGCGCACAAGGGTCTGAGCGAACGAGACCAGCTGGCGCTGTCCGCCGCTGAGCTCGCACAATCCTTTGAAAGCGATCGCTTCGATCCGCAGCGCGGCAACGATGCGATCAATCGTTTGGAGGTCCTCGTCGCTCACATGGCGGCTGACGCTGCCCTGCTTGCGCGCCAGCAGGATCGATTCGTACACGGTCAGCACTGTGTTGACGGAGGTATCCTGCGGCATGTAGCAGATATCGCCCGATGCAGTCTCGTGCGAGGCCCCGTCCACATGGATATGGCCGGGTCCATCGAGCAGACCGGCAATGCGCCTGAAGAGGCTCGATTTGCCGGCGGCGTTGGGGCCGATCACCGCCGTCACTTCACCGCCTCTCAGAAGAGGCGTGGTGATGCCGGAAAGAACCTCTTTCTTGCCGTATCGAACGCCGACATTGTCGAGCTGAAGGGTCGCTACCATGCGCGCCTCCTTGTGGTCATGATGAGGCTGAAGAGGAAGGGAACGCCCACCAGGGCGGTGATGATGCCGATGGGAAAAATCGTGCCCGGCACGATGGTTTTGCTGATGACGGAGGTCAGCGAGAGAATGGCCGCGCCCGAGAGAACCGACGCCGGCAGGAAATAGCGCTGATCTTCGCCCACCAGCATGCGTGCGATATGCGGACCGACGAGTCCGATGAAGCCGATCGTGCCGACGAACGCGACAGGCACGGCCGCGAGCAGGCTGATGATCATCATCGTCTCCAACCTCAGCCAGCGCACATTGACGCCAAAGCTCGCAGCCTTGTCTTCGCCAAGGCGCAGAGCCGTGAGTGCCCAGGCCCGGCGCATGAAGAGCGGCAGCGAGAGCGCGAGCACGATTGTCGTGATGGCGAGCTTCGGCCAGGTGGCGCGCGTCAGACTGCCCATGGTCCAGAACACCACGGCTGCCAGCGCCTGCTCCGAGGCGAGATACTGAACGAGAGCGAGCAGGGCGTTGAAGGTGAAGACCAGAGTGATGCCGAGCAGCACGATGGTTTCCACTGTCACGCCGCGCTTCTGGCTCATGAAATGGATGAAGAGCGCTGCCGCCATCGCCATGGCGAGCGCATTGATCGACACGACATAGTCGATGGCCCAAGGCAGAAGACCGACGCCGAAGACGAGGGCGATGGAGGCGCCGAAGCTCGCTGCCGCCGAGATGCCCAGGGTGAAGGGGCTCGCGAGCGGATTGTTGAGGATCGTCTGCATCTGGGCCCCCGCCGACGAGAGCGCCGCTCCCACCACGACGGCCATGAGCGCCACGGGCATGCGGATATCCCAGATCACGACGCTGATCTGTTGCGAGATCTTAGGGGAACCCGCGAGCGCGAGCACGACCTCGCGCATGGTGTAGCGGGCAGGGCCGAGGCCGAGATCGGCAATGACCGAAAGGACCAGAATGGCGCTCAGCGCAAGCAGCACGAGCTGCTTGCGCCTGACGAGGGCGCGATAGACACCGCGCCCCTCATGGAGAGAAATGGCGGGGGAGTGAGCCAAGGGCCTAGTCCTTGTCCTTCAATGAGACCCAGTAACCCGTCTTGTAGGGAACCGGCAGGAAGCGCTCGTAGAGCGTCTTCATGGTCTGCTCAGGATCGACATCCTTGAACAGCTCGGGATGCAGCCACTTCGCCATCGCCTGGATGGCGACGAACTGGTAGGGGCTGTTGTAGAACTGGTGCCAGATGGCGTGCACCTGGTTATCGCGCACGGCCTTCACGCCGGTGAAGGCGGGCCGCTTCATGAGAAGGCTGAGCTTCTCGCGCGCCTTCGCCTTGTCGGCGCCCGAGCCGACGCCGACCCATGCGCCGCCGGGCACATAGAGTTCCCAGTTCGAGCCGGTGACGATCACATGGTCGGGATTGGCGGCGATGATCTGCTCCGGGTTCACCACGCCGAAGGTGCCGGGGATGATCTTGCCCGCGAGATTCTGTCCGCCCGCGATCTCGACGAACTTGCCGAAGTTCTCGTTGCCGAAGGACATGCAGCAATCGTCCGAATAGCCGCCCGCGCGCTCCACCATGACGACGGGCTTTGCAGGATTGGCCTTGGCGAGGCGCTCGGTCACGAGATTGATCTGCTGGTTGCGGAAGGCGATGAATTCTTCCGCGCGGGCTTCCTTGCCGAACAGCTTGCCGATCAGGCGCATGCTGGGATCGGTGTTCTCGAAGGGCTTCTCGCGGAAGTCCACGAAAACGACCGGAATATTGATCTTCGCGAGCTTCTCGATGAGCTTGGCATCGTCCGTCGCGGTCTTCGCCTCGATGTTGAGGAGAATCACGTCGGGCTTGAGCGACACGGCTTGCTCGACGTCGAACGTGCCTTCCTTGAACCCGCCGAACTTCGGCAGTTTGGCGATCTGCGGATACTTGGCGAGGTAATCGCGATAGCCGTCGAGATCGGCTTTCTCGAAATCGTCGCGCCAGCCCACCACGCGCCCGAACGGATCGTCCGTGTCGAGGGCGGCGACGAAATACGTTTGGCGGCCTTCGCCGAGGATCACCTTCTCCACCGGCGCCTTCACCTGAACCTGACGGCCCGTGATGTCCGTGACGGTGATCGTGTCGGCAGCCTTGGTGGGCAAGGGCAGAAGCGCCGTCAGCGCCAGCATGGCGCCAAGGGCGAGCTTGTTCAGGTTCATGGTGACCTCGCATCGGAAATGAAAGCGCGGCTCCATTATGGCGATTGCTTAAGTCATGCAAGAAATATCTTTTAGAATTACTTCAATGAAAGGGAGTATATCGGTAGTTTAAAATGTTTCTATTCTGCAGTTTATAGTCATTATAGTTTGACTGTTCCGGAAAGAGTTACTAGGTCTGCGCGCCGTTGAACGGCTTGAGTCGAGTGCTGCCATGACAGATGCATCCGTGATGTCGAATTATTCGCTGCGTGATGAGATCCGCGAGTATTGGTCCGCCCGCGCGGCGACCTTCGACACGCAGGTGGGGCACGAGATCTTCTCGGAGGAGGAGCGGCAGGCCTGGCACACGCTTTTCCTGCGCCATCTCGGCCCGGGCGCTGGCTGCAGGGCGCTCGATCTTGCGAGCGGCACGGGTGTGATCTCCCACCTGCTGCATGACCTGGGCTTCGACGTCACGGGCCTTGACTGGTCGGAGGCGATGCTCAACCAGGCGCGCGCGAAGGCGGAAAAGCGTGGCGCCAGCATCCGCTTCGTCATGGGCGACGCGGAGCGCACGTTGGAGAAGCCGGAGAGCTACGACGTGCTCGTGACGCGCCATCTGGTCTGGACCCTCGTCGATCCCAAGGCGGCGTTCCGCGAATGGCACAATCTGCTGAAACCCGGCGGCCGCCTCCTCATCGTCGATGGCGATTTCGTCTCGGACACCTTCGCCAAGCGTCTCATTCGCGTCATCGAACGTCTGTTGCCGGGAGCGGGTGGAGCCTCGCATGCTCCTAACGCGATGCGCGAAACGCACGAGCGTATTCTAAGCCAGGTCTATTTCTCGAGAGGCGCGCGGGCAGAGGAAGTTGCGGCGCTGCTGCGCGAGGCAGGTTTTGCGCATGTTGCCATCGACCACGACCTCAAGGCCATTCATCGCCAGCAGGCCAAGAATCTGCCATGGCTGAAAGGCTTCGAGCGCGCCACGCAGCATCGTTATGCGGTGGTAGCGCGCAAGGGGTGAGGCTCACGCCTCCCTCACGTTCGTGCCCCAGCGGCGGTGCAGAAAGCCCTCCCAGGGTGAGAACATGAGTCGATCAGCTCATTTGATCCCTAAGGTAACCCCTTTGAGTAATAGATTGCCTTCAAATTAATCTCATGACGATCCTGAAACAATTGGATCTGCTTCTTCTATCCTTTGACTTACTTCAACATCAGCAGCAGCAAAGACGCTGCGAGCCTGCCGCATCGCACGATAAAGAACCCTCAAGTTCTTGCGTTGTGGCCGGAATTGTGAGGAAATCAAAAGTGGGGCGCCCTGTGAAAAAGGGAGGCCGTCATGAGAAACTATTATGTGTTCCAGTCCAAGGACACGCCTGCACTGCGCGGTTTCACCGATGAGCCGCGCGCATCAATACTCCCAGCCGAATATGGGCCATGGGCCCTGGTCCAGGAGATCGGACCGGACGAGGAATGGAATCTCGATGTCAGCCGGGCCGTCGTTGCCGCCGGCATCATCGAGAACGGCTATTACCTCCTGGGCCCGCTGAAGCAAGCCGCACCGAGACCCATCATCGAAAGTGACCGCGTCGAGGGAACGGCCGTCTATGACCGCAACAACGCGCAGATCGGCACCATCAAGCGGCTGATCATCGAGAAGGTGAGCGGACGCGTCCTCTATGTGGACGTGACGTTCGGCGGTCTCTTCGGTGTGGGCGTCCATCATCACACCATTCCGTGGGACAAGCTCACCTACGACCCTGAGCTCGAAGGCTATCATACCGACATCACGGAAGAGCAGCTGCGCGCCGCGCCAGTCTTCACGGTAGAGCACAGAGGCAAACTCGATAAAAGCCGCGAACGGGAGATGCAGAATTACTGGCTCAATCTGACATGAGATCTGAAAACTCAACGCTATAACCTGAGTTTTGTTTGCCACTTATCTGCCATATCGCGCCAATACCAATGGGTTGCCTTCGTTGCTCACGAGTGAAACAGCGTGCGAGTATTACCATGCAGATAGGCAATCTCCCTCTCTCGTCCCGCCGGTCACAGGGCGTCGCTGGATTTCAGCTGCTGCGCGCTGTCCTTGTGGTCGGGCTTGCAGCCGCAGGCGCTTTTGCGGTGTCCCTGTCGGTAGAGGATCCAGGCTCTTCACTGCAAGCCGTTGCCGCCGACCGGCAACCTGACAGCACAGGCACACCGCATTCCGCCGACGAACCTCAGCAGACCGCATCCCTGCAGGTCGCGACGGCAGATTCAAGCGCACCTGATCTGACCTCCGGCAGCGCCGTGTCTTCCGTGGTTCCGGACGAGCCTGCTCGGGAAGACGCCCATGCCGGCATGCCGGTCGACTCGAGCAGCGACCATGCGGTCACTCAGCCTGTCAGCCCCAGCGGCGATACGCCAGTGCTGGAGACAGAGCACGCCAGCGCCACTGAGCCTTCGTCTCCCGCAGCACCGGAAATGACAGGCGCGGTGAACGTCGCGAGCATCGCAAGCAATCCGGTGCAAGGAGCCGGGCGCGTCGATCTCAACACCGCATCCATCGCGCAGCTCAACTCTTTACGCAACGCAGGTCCGCTCGGCCGCGCCATCATCAAAGGCCGCCCCTACGCCTCGGTCGAGGATCTGGTGAAGCGCAAGGTGATCCGCCGCTCGGTCTACGAGAAGATCAAGGATCAGGTGACGGTGCGGTGAGTGTTTCCGGCGAGAGAGACTGACCGGACAGGCGAGCCTCAAAGCCTCACCCTCCTGATCATGGCCGTCCCCGGACTTGTCCGGGGATCTGGCTCGGCCATCCCGGTTTCAGGAACCACTGTCCTCCTCCTTCGAGACGGTCACTGCGCGACCTCCTCAGGATGAGGACGGCGGCAAGGGCAAAGCGAGATCACCGGCCCAAGGCCGGTGATGACGCAAGAGGAGTGCGTGCAAGAAAATGTGTTATCCCTGACGAAGCGTCGTTCTCCCTTTGCCATGGCCGGGCTCGTCCCGGCCATCTCGATAAGGAGAGGCACCGCGTCTCTCACAATCGGGATCACCGGCCCAAGGCCGGTGATGACGGTGGACGAGAGGGGTAAAGGGTGGAGGCGCATGCTCACTGGCGGGCGGAAGGACAGGCCGTGCTTCAGATCCCCGCCCCATCCTCGAACCACCAGCTCGGCTCGTCCCAGCCAAAGCCTTCCTCCTCCTGGATGCGCCAGAGATGCGCTTCGAGCTCATCGCGCAGTTCGTTGAGGCTGCGAGGGGGTGGTTCTTCCGGGTCGAGGACGGCTTCGTGGCGGACGGGGGCAGGGGGCGGCTTGAGCTTGTCGATGTCGCCCAGCACGCGGGTGAGGCGGGCCAGCGGCTGGAGGGAGCGTTGGGCGAGCTCGATGGGCTGGTCTTCAAGAGCTTTCGCGTGGCGTTCGGTGAGCTTCCAGAGCTTTTGGGCCACCCGCTCTCGGCGGCTGCCGATGCGGGCCGGAACCGCAGCGCCGGGCGGACGCTGCCAGCCTTGTTGCACCACATAGCGCGAGACGGTGGCGGCAGACACGCCGACCTCCTCGGCGATGCGCTTGTAGGACCAGCGCGTGCCCTCCACGAGCGCGCGCATGGCGGCAACGCGGGCAAGATCGAGCTTTTCGCGGAAACCACCCGACGTTGGGGCCGGGACGGTGGGTGCAGCGGCGGACGATGACGAATGGGACAGCATGGCAATCGATGGTTAGAACAAAACACGAACAATATAGCGTCCGCGGGAAAACAGTCAAGGTTGCGCCGAGGCAGGCTTCCCGCGATGCCTGCGTCATCCCGGACGAAGTGCAGCGAGAATCCGGGATCGCTCAACGAGAATGACGCCCTATTCTGCACGCGGTCCTGGGTTCCGCGTTGCGGCCCCGGGATGACTCAAGAGGAAAGGTCGGCATGTGGGTTTGCGGCGCAGGAGCATCATTCCGCGAGGCGAGGCATTCCCCATGCGCTTTAGAGTATCGTGCGGAACCGAAGGGCCACGCCCGTGCCCGAAGGGCCGCGTCAGCGAAAGGGGATCCGGTTTTCCGGATCCAACGATGCGCTCTCTCTAGAAGGGAGCATCGGATCAATCCCAAAAGTGCAAGTCCACTTTTCACGTCCGAGGCTCTAGAGCGGCCCGGCATAGATCGGTGCCCATCGGTGTCGTGACAAAGGCTTGTAAACCGATGGCTTCAGTGCAGGATCGAGGACCGGACCGCGCGATGCTTCGTGCAGATGCCGAGGATTTTCGACATCTCGACCGTATAATCCTGCATGGTCTGCTGGAGCCAGCGCGCCTGGACCGTGAAAGCCTCGGTCGGATCCTTCGCCGTCAAGGCATCACGCACGGCTTCTCTGTCCTTCTCCAAACGCTCGGCGACGAAACTGGCCATCTCGTGCTGGCACTCCGTCACGATGGAGCACCATGCCTCGAAGCCTGGTAAGGACGGCCCATCGGTTGGCACAGGCAGCTTTGCCGTCGTGGTTTGGGAGAATGGGTCCGGCGGTGTTGCGTCTTGGAGGAGTTCTTCTGTCTTCGATGATGCGGGACCTTTGGGCGGAGTCATGGCAAATCTCCTACGCTTCCCTCTGGGAGCGACAGGCGGATAGTGACCGCAATTCCGAAAATCCGCATTCACCTAGATCACATTGGTCAGAGGCATCATCTGCGAAAGGCGGAAAGGCTTTGCGCCGTTTCAAGGGATTCCTACGGATTCCAGCCGCGTTGCAGCGCGTTCCATGAAACGTTTCATCACCGTTCCAAGGGCAATCGATGACATTTCATCATTTGTGCTGATGGCTCAATCGGCGTAATCGGAGCGTCTCGAAAACTCGGGACGCTTCCATGACCCAAGCTGCCGCCATGATGTCCGCGCCGGACGCCAAGCGCTTAGACGGAACCACCTTCGGACTTTATGCGGCCACCGTCTTCCTGTGGGGCGTGAGCTGGATCGGCATCCGCGCGCAGCTCGGGGTCGTGGCGCCGGAGATGTCGGTGCTGTGGCGCTTCCTGCTCTCGGCCGCGCTCATGTGGGGATGGGTGCTTGCCACCCGGCATCCGGTGCGCTTCCCGCTCGCCGATCACCTGCGGTTTGCGGCGGTGGGGTGCTGCCTGTTCTCGTTCAACTTCATCTCGTTCTATTACGGCGGGTTGAGCGTGCCGTCGGGCCTGCTCTCCGTGGTGTTCTCGCTCGCTTCGGTGTTCAACTTAGGTATGAGCTTCGTCATCTTCCGGCAGAAGGTGGAGCCGCGCGTGGCGCTCGGCGGCGTGATCGGGGTTGCGGGCATCGGGCTTCTGTTCTGGCCGGAGATCACGGGCGCGGGCTTCAACGCGGCGGCGCTGAAAGGTCTCGGGCTTTGCGTGATGGGCACGCTGTTCTTCTGCTCGGGCAACATGATCTCGACTTTGGTGCAGCGCCGCGGCGCGCCGCTTCTTTCCGCCACCGCCTGGGGCATGACCTATGGCTGCGTGGTGCTGCTGACGCTGAACCTGGTGCGCGGCAACGCCTTCATCATCGAGCCCACGGCGAAGTATATCGGCTCGCTGCTCTATCTCTCCATCGGCGCGTCGGTGCTGGCCTTCATGTCGTATCTCACGCTGCTGCGCCGCCTCGGCGCGGCGCGCGCGGGCTATGCGACGGTGCTGTTCCCCATCGTGGCGCTCACGGTCTCGACGCTGATCGAGGGCTACGTCTGGACGCCGCTCGCGGGTGTCGGCGTCGTGCTGGCGCTGTGCGGCAACGTGCTGGTGCTGCGCAAGCCCGCCGCGAAGTAGCGCTTACTCCGCAGCGACTTTACTCGGCCGCGACTTGAAAAACCGGACGCGTGGAGCCCAGGTTGTCGAGCGACTGCTTGATGTGAAAGCCCAACGCGTCCGCAAGCGGGTTCTCCTCGCCGCGCGCGCGGATCAGGCCGATCTTGCACGAGGGCAGGGCCGGGAAGCCGTCAGAGGGCCCGAGGATCCGCATGCCGGGACGCACGGCGCTTTCCGGCAGAACCGAGACCGCAAGTCCCGCGAGAACCGCCGCGCCCACGGCGGTGGAATGATAGCTCACATAAGCGACGCGGAAGGCGCGGTCCGCGCTCTCCAGGGCCTCCGTCGCAGAGTGGCGCCAGTCGCAATTGGGGCGGCCGAGCGCCAGCGGAATCGGGTTCTCCTCATGCACGCCGTGGCGGGCGGAGGTGACCCAGAGCAACTGCTCGATGCGCACGATCTCGGAGGGGCCGCGCCGGTCCACATGGGTGATGATGGCCAGATCCAGATCGCCGTGCTGCACCCGCTCGATCAGGTTGTGCGTGGGCTCGCACATCACCGTCACCTCGGCCTTCGGGTTGGAGCGCGAGAAGCGCGCCAGGATCTCCGGCAGGTAACGGTCGGCGTAATCGTCAGGCAGGCCTAAGCGCACGCGTCCCGTCAGCTCGTGCTCGTTGAAGGAGGCCATGCATTCCGCATTCAGCCGCACGATCCGGCGCGCGTAATCGAGAAGCCGCTCGCCCTCGTCGGTCAGCTTGGAGAGGCGGCCGTCGCGCTCGAAGATCGGCCTGCCGACCCGGTCCTCCAGCCGCTTCATCTGCATGGACACCGCGCTCTGCGTCTTGTGCACGATCTCCGCCGCGCGGGTGAACGAACCCGTATCCGCGATCGCCACGAAGGTCCGGAGCTGGTCGATGTCGAGCAAATGCATAGCGTGAGTCCTCCCCATCAATTTCAATGATGATACATATCTCAAACAATCGTTTCAAGTGATGAAACATTCCATGCTATCTATTCCAGCAGGAAAGAAATTTCACTGCAAAATCAAAGCCTTGTGGCGGCGATCTTGCGGCGTATCTGACATATCTTTGGAATGTTTTCTGAAAGGCCTCTGGCATTTCTTGGAACGTTCACAGCCGATTTCTGAGGCAATCGAGCAGTAGCAAGAGCGAAAGGAGACCCGATATGACCCGGTCTGCAGCATCCGTTATGACTTTCCCTGGAGCCAATATCCTAGGCCAGTTCGCGCGTTCGCTCGTCTCCCTCACGAAGGCTTTCAAGGATCGCCGAGAAGTCATGAACCTCGCCGAATTCGATGAGCGCATGCTCAAGGATATCGGCCTCACGCGAGGCGACGTGGTGAGCGCTCTAGCGGAGCCCATCCATCATCGTCCATCATGGGTGTTGGTTCGATGTGTCGGGCGCTCCGCGCACGCTTTCAGACCTGCCGCCGCTCGAAACCTGCGGCCGGTGGTTCCGCTCGTGAGCCGAATTTAAGGCTTCTTGGAGCCTGTTCCCCAGGCATCATCGAGGATCGATTGAAGGGACGTGAGATATTGCATCTGCATCTCGCGTCCCTTTTCCATCATCTCTCCCCATGAGGGCGAAGGCGAGGGGGCTGGTGCCTGCGGCTTTTCGGGAGCCGGCATCTGCATGAAACCTGCCATCATGTCCAGGAATGGATTGGCGACCGGCGTCTTCTCGGGCTCAGGGGCCTTCATCCACCCGGTCCATAGATCAGCCCAGGGATTGGTTGTTTCCTGCTTCGGCTTCTCCGCCGTGCCTGATGACGTGAAGGTTTGGACGGCCTGAGACTGTGCCGCCATCCATTGAGACAATCCGCCTGCGAGAATGCCGGCATAGATGGGCAGGATCTGCTGCATGGTCTCGACACCGATGCCGGCGAAATCAGCGGCCTGATGCGCAACGCGCCGGCTTGCCTCGTCCGAGCCGAAGAGCTGGTCAAGCAGCTTTCTACCCTCCAGCTGTGCCTGCGCAGAGAAGGTACGCCCTGCCATCTGCCAGAAATTCTGATACCCGCCGCTCATCAGGGATTGAAGGAGGCGGTTGGGATCGTTGCTGGTCATGGCGTGCTGCAGCCCCATGACGAAGGCCGGCATGAGGGCGGCCATGGCTCGTTGCTGCTGATCGCCTGAGAGCTGGAACTGCCGCGCCAAAGCCTCGAAGCCTGCTTGGGTTTGCGCCTGTCGCATCAGATCGAACCAGTTGAACATGGCAGGCTCCTTGAACGCTTTCGACCTATGGTGTCGGAACAGCTTGCCTCTCCAAACGCCGGATTGTCCAGAAGGCAGTGATGATGGCTGCGATCCCGAACACGATCGATCCCGCGCCAATGCCGATCAGGGCGCCCTTTGGACCGCCCATTTGTGCCCCGAAATAGGCAAACGGGATCATGCCCAGGGTCGCTCGTCCCCAGTTGAAGAACGTGGAGAGCAGGGGATAGCCGAGATTGTTGAACGAAGCATTGGCTACGAAGACGAGGCTGATGAAAAACCAGATGAAGCCGCTGAGCTGGCAGAAGAACTGCACCAGCTCGGCCGTGAGCGGCGGCGCATTGAAGGCGATGACGACAGGCACCTGCAGCAGGAAGAGCAGGAGCCACACGCTCAACACATAAACGATCATGAAGGTGAGGGAATCCTTCAATGTCTGCTTCATACGGTCATAACGCCCGGCACCCCAGTTCTGTCCCAGAACGGGACCGATGGCGCCAGCCAGCGCGAACACCCCGGCAAAGGAGACGGGCGTCACGCGGTCGATGATGGCAGAGGCTGCGATTGCCTGATCGCCGAACTGCGCCATGATGCCGGTGAAGAAGGCGTTCGCCGCGGGAGCGGCGAGGTTGGTAAGGATCGCGGGAATGGCGATGGCGAAGAAGGGCCTGGCATCGCGGATCACCGATTGCAGAGTGGGGCGTGTGAGCAGGCGGTGAGTGCGGGTGAGATAAAGATAGCCGACAGAGAGATAGGCCACACGCGCAAGATTGATCGTCCAAGCGGCACCGTCGGCTTTGAGATCGAGAGCAAAAATCAGAAGAGGGTCGAGAAAGACCGTAACGATGGCGACAGACAGCGTGGCGTACATGCTGCGTTTGGCATCCCCTGCCGCACGCAAGATCGTGGAGAAGGCCATGCCTAAAGCCATCAAAGCATTCGTCGGCAAGGCAATCCAAAGGAAGCTCTGCGCCACCTGGAATGCTTGGCCGCTTGCGCCCATTGCTCTCAGAATCGGAGGCAGGAATGGCAGCACGATCAGGCTGACGGCAGCGCCGATGACTGCCATGAGAATACTGCCGGAGGTCGCGAGCCGCCTTGCATCCTCAGGCTGGCGTGCGCCGAGTGCGCGCGAGACCAATGCGCCGATGGGTATCATCAGTCCCACATTGATGGAGACCGTGAAGAACATCACGACGGTCGCCAGGCCGACGCCTGCCGTCATGCTCGGATCGTTCAGCCAGGAGATGTAGAGCAGCGAAACCAAGTCGACGATGAAGATGGCAATCAGGCCTGCGGCTCCCGTTCCCGTCATCACGAGAACATGGCGCATAGTCGAGCCCTGCACGAAGACCGGTGTCTCGGTGCGTGCCTCCGCTACGCGATCAGCGGGGTTCGCATCCATCAGAGGGCTCCCTCGCCAAGAATATCGCGCGTCTCAGGGCTCAACGCCTTGGCCCTGCCTGTCGGGGAGGTGAGAGGTTCAGGCGCAATTTTGGCACCCACCACAAGCTCCGCGCCACCCATTGCGCCGATCTCCTTCTGCAGGAACAGGCGCGCGATGTCGCGCTTGCGCACATCCTGGGCTGCGCTGGCAGCGAGCTCGGCTTCGATCCCAAGTTCTTCGAGCGCCGAGCGGCCGAAGACAATGGCCGATTCGAAGGTTTCGCGAAGCTGATAATCGATGCCGATTTGCAGCAGCCTCACCGCATGGATGCGGTCGAAGGCGCGCACGAAGCTGCGAGCGTTCGGAAAGTTCCCATGAATGATCTCCGCAATCTTCTCTATCGTTTCCGGCTCATCCGTGCAGACGCAGATCATCTCCGCCTTCTCGGCACCGGCCGCGCGCAGCACGTCGAGGCGTGTTCCATCGCCGTAATAGATTTTGAGTCCGAATCGGGCCGCATCGCGTACGCGTTCTACGTTCTTGTCGATAACGGTGGCATTGATGTTCTGTGACATCAGAACCTGGTTTACGATCTGTCCGAAGCGGCCGAAGCCGATCACCAGGACACGGCTCGAAAGTTCACTCTCTTGGCTCAGCAGTTCGTCCAGGGCGGCATGATCCGCGATGTCCGGGCGAGCCTGCAGAGCCTTTTCGACAAGGCTCGAGAAGATCGGGCCGAGCAGCATCGTGATCGCCGCAAGCGCCGTGACCGGTTGAGCTTCACCTGGCGACATCAATCCGACGGACGTGGCAACAGGCAGGAGCACGAACGCGAACTCACCGGCGGTGCAGAGCAGCGTGCCCGACCTCAATCCTTCGCGCCACGTAGCGCCGAACAGCCGCGAGAGGATGGTGATGAGCACGGTCTTTCCGAGGATCACGACCGGAGCCGCAAGGACCAGCAGCACCCATTGCTGCCGCACCAGGGCAAGATCGATGGACATGCCCACGCTCATGAAGAAGAGGCCGAGGAGCATGCCGCGAAACGGCTCGATATCGGCTTCGAGCTGATGGCGAAAATTCGATTCAGCCAGCAGCAGTCCTGCGAGGAACGCGCCCATGGCCATGGAGAGGCCGACTTCCTGCATGAGCAGAGCCGCGCCCAGCACCACGAGAAGCGCCGAAGCGGTCATGACCTCGCGGGAGCCTGTGCGCGCCAGGATGCGGAAGAAAGGGTTCAGGCCGTATCGACCGACCAGGACAACAGCGGCGATGGCAGCGATGGTTTCTCCTACGGCGATCAGTTGATCGAGCGGGGAAGTCTGGTCCATCGCTGTGCCGGAGGCCAGCAGGGGCAGGATGGCCAGGATGGGAACAACCGAGAGATCCTGGAACAGCAGGATCGCGAAGGAGCGCTGCCCGTAAGGGGTTTGAAGGTCGTTGCGCTCTCCCAACATCTGAAGGGCAATGGCCGTGGCCGAGAGCGCGACCGCAACCCCCATGACGAAGGCGGCCTTGGGGTCAAAGCCGATGGCCGATGCTGCTCCGCCAAGGCAGAGCGCCGTCACGGCCAATTGGGCGAATCCTAAGCCGAAGATGTCCCGCTTCATGGACCAGAGGTGGGACAGCTTCAGTTCCAGCCCGATGATGAAGAGCAGCAGAACCACACCGAGTTCTGCAACCGTGGCAATGGTCTGCGGATCACCCACGAGCCTGAGACCCGAGGGGCCGATAACAACACCAGCTGCCAGATAACCGAGCACGGCGCTCAAGCCGATAAACCGGAAGACAGGCACGGCAATCACTGCCGCCCCGCAAAAGGTCAGGACAGGTGGGAGAAAACTGGCGTGAGAGGCGACACTGGCCATCGTGCAAATCGGATTCGGTGAGGGGCCTCCCTTTCTAGGGAGTCTTTTTCCCGAGGGCGAGCCTTTCTTGGCAGAAGCTTGGCCGCGAATTACCGTCGCTCCCGCTTGACAGGAGGGGCCTCGTCTCGCCACATCGCGGGATCATGACGAAGTCACCCCTCGACATCCTGCTTTGCGCCCCGCGCGGCTTCTGCGCTGGGGTCGTCCGCGCCATCGACGCCGTCGAAAAGGCGCTGGCGATCCATGGAGCGCCGGTCTACGTGCGCCACGAGATCGTGCACAACAAATACGTCGTGGAAAACCTGAAGCGGAAGGGGGCCGTCTTCGTGCGGGAACTCGATGAGATCCCGGACACCAAGGCTCCGGTCATCTTCTCGGCCCACGGGGTCCCGAAGTCGGTTCCCGAGGCTGCCCAGGCCCGCAACTTCTTCGCCATCGACGCCACGTGCCCCCTGGTGACCAAGGTTCACCGGGAAGCGCAGGTCCATCACAAGAGGGGCCGCCACATCATCCTGATCGGCCATGCGGGCCATCCGGAGGTGATCGGCACCATGGGCCAGTTGCCGGAAGGGGCGGCGACCCTGGTCGAGACCGTGGACGACATCGCCCGGCTTCAGCCGGCCGACCCGGAGAATCTTGCTTTCGTGACGCAGACGACCCTATCCGTCGACGATACCCAGGACATGGTGGATGCCCTGAAGGAGCGGTTCCCCTCCATCGTCGGCCCGCACAAGGAAGACATCTGCTACGCCACCACGAACCGCCAGGGCGCGGTCAAGCGCGTGGCGCCGCAGGTCGATGCCATGATCGTGGTGGGCTCGCCCAATTCCTCCAATTCCCAGCGCCTGCGCGAAGTGGCCGAGCGGGAAGGCTGCCCTGTGGTGCGCCTGATCCTGCGCGCCGAGGATATCGACTGGTCGGTGTTCGGGAACATCCGGCGCCTTGGCATCACGGCCGGTGCCTCGGCACCGGAGATCCTGGTGGAGGAGATCATCGACGCCTTTGCCGAGCGCTATGAGGTGTCGGTCGAAAGCGTGTCGACGGCGGACGAGAGCGTGTTCTTTCCTTTGCCGCGCGAGTTGCGTGAGCAGGCGGCGGAGTAAGCGGTGGCAGTCTATACGGAAGTCAGCGACGAGGAGCTCGCAAGCTTTCTCGATACCTACGATATCGGCACGGTTCTCTCCTACAAGGGCATCGCCGAGGGGGTCGAGAACACGAACTACTTTCTTCACACAACCAAGGGCTCCTACATCCTGACGCTTTACGAGAAGCGGGTGAGGGAGGCGGACCTGCCCTTCTTCCTCGGGCTCATGCAGCACCTGGCCAACAAGGGCCTGACCTGTCCTCTGCCGGTCAATAACCGCCAGGGTCAGGCTCTCGGCCGGATCGCCGGGCGGCCTGCCGTGATCATCACCTTCCTCGACGGCATTGCCGTGCGCCGTCCCACGGCGAAGCATTGCGGGGCGCTGGGCGGGGCGCTGGCGAAGCTCCATCTGGCCGGCCAGGATTTCGCGATGAATCGGCCCAATGCCTTGTCGCTCGATGCCTGGGCACCGCTCTTCGCTCAGGCCGGGGCGCAGGCCGATACGGTTTCAGGCGGTCTGGCGGAGCGCACAAGGCGCGAACTCGCCTATCTGCAGGAGACATGGCCCAAGGGCCTGCCGACGGGCATCATCCATGCCGATCTCTTCACGGACAACGTGTTCTTCATCGGCTCCGAGGTGTCGGGACTGATCGACTTCTACTTCGCCTGCACGGATGCCTTCGCCTATGACGTGGCCATCTGCCTGAATGCCTGGTGCTTCGAGCAGGACGGGTCGTTCAATCTCACCAAGGGCCAGGCCATGCTGGCAGGCTATCAGGCCGTTCGCGCGCTGACGCCGCAGGAGATCGAGGCCCTGCCGGTTCTCTGCCGGGGGGCTGCGATGCGCTTCATGCTCACCCGCCTCGTGGACTGGCTCAACGTGCCGCCGGGCGCGCTCGTGAAGCCAAAGGATCCGCTGGAATACGACCGCAAGCTCCACTTCCACACCCATGTGAAGCACGCCCGCGAATATGGGCTTGAGGCATGAGCGGCTCTGAACGCGTCATGATCTACACGGACGGCGCCTGCTCGGGGAATCCCGGCCCGGGCGGCTGGGCCGCAATCCTGTTCTTCAAAGGCAGCGAGAAGGAGATTTCCGGCGGGGAGGCTCACACCACCAACAACCGCATGGAGATCCGGGCTGCCATCGAAGGACTGAATGCACTCAAGCGTCCCTGCGCGGTCGATCTCTTCACGGATTCTCAATATGTGCGCCAGGGCATCACGCAGTGGATGCACAATTGGAAGCGTCGCGGCTGGCGGACCGCCGACAACAAGCCGGTGAAGAACGAGGAGCTGTGGCGGGAGCTCGATGAAGCGGCATCCCGGCACGATGTGGCCTGGCACTGGGTGAAGGGCCACGCGGACGATCCCACCAACATTCGCGTCGACGAACTCGCGGTGGCCGCCATGCAGCCCTTCAAGAAGGGCGCAAGATAAAGGAAAAAGCCCTTGGCGCCTTCGAGCGAGCAAGGGCTTCATTCGGACGGATCGAAAGGATCAAAGATCCTTCAGGATGTTCTCCGCGCCCGAGATCTGAGCCTTGGACGGCGCGTCTTCCACATTGATCGCCTTCACCACGCCGTCTTCGACCACCATCGAATAGCGCTGGGAGCGCAGGCCGAGGCCGAAGCCGGAGCCGTCCATCGTCAGCCTGATCGCCTTGGCGAAATCGCCATTGCCGTCCGACAGGAACTCGATGCCGTCCGCTCCAGCAGCCTTGGCCCAAGCGTCCATGACGAAGACGTCGTTGACGGCGGTCACCAGGATGGAATCCACACCCTTCGATTTGATCTCCTCTGCACGCTGCACATAGCCGGGCAGGTGGTTGCGGTGGCAAGTGGGGGTGAAAGCGCCCGGAACCGCCACGAGCACAACTTTACGACCCTTGAAAAGGTCGTCCGTCGTCTTGGCGACCGGCCCGTCCGGGGTCATGACGCGGAAGGTGATCTGGGGAAGGCGTTCTCCAACCTGAATGGCCATGCACAATGCTCCGAAGCTGTTTCGTCAGGATCGTTCATCACTAGCGCGGCTGTCCGCTGCCGTCGAGGCTCACCTGCGTCTCGACGGCCTTGTCCCCGGCAACCAGCGTCAGGGTCAAAGGAACCGGGCCGGGCGCGTCCTTGGGCCTTTCCTCGACTGATACGGTAAAGCGGTTATCTGCGTCTGGCGTCGAGGTTGAGACATACCAGCCGTCCGGCGCTTCCGCGAAGAGAACGGGCTTTGTGCCTGATGGCGCGCGAACGGCGACATTCAGGGTGGGCTTATCACCGCCAGCCGATTGGACGGACAGCACCGCGAGATCGCCCTTGGCTCCTAACGGCTGCTGAGGAGGCACCTTGGCCATCGCCTCTTCGATGGCCTCTCGGTCCTCAGGGCCGACGTCCGAGAGCGATACGTTCAGTTCTGCATGGGTCGGGATGCAGATATCCTTGCAGATGCCGTAATCGACGGTCAGCGCGAGCTTGACCGGCTTGTCCGCTGCTGCTGGCTTGACCAGAACCGGCAAAACGACCTTGTGGCTGTAGACATAGGCGACGCCGGCCGCATCTTCATAGCGCGTGGGGGCGGGCCAGCGGACTTCGATGCCGGCGACGTTCTCCGAGGCCGACCAATCGAAGCTCGGCGGCAAGCCGGATTCGCCGGGATTGCGCCAATAGGTCTTGAAGCCCTGATCCAGGGCGATCTCGATGCCGGCGAGCCATGTCTCGCCCTGCTTGCCCCCGGACAACAGGCGCACCTGCGAGTGGAACCCCTGCGATGATGGCGCGGAGGGGAGGGGCTGTCCAAACGCGGAGAAAAAGGACAGAATCACAAAAATGGCTGATGCGGCGATACGGAATGTGGTTGTCATGGAACTGACGCCTCCCTGAGGCGCTTCCTTTATGCGTTTTTTCTTCGGGTCTGCCATCCACGATCCCGTGATCGGGTTGTCGGCCCAGCAAGGCAGATTTCGAGACATGAGCTTTCAGCAAACCTCATATGGCACCGGCTCCCCGTATCTCGACGGGCAGGTGCTCGTGGCGATGCCCGGCATGGCGGACGAACGCTTCGCCCGCGCGGTGATTTATATCTGCGCCCATTCGCCAGAGGGCGCGATGGGCATCATTCTCAATCGTCCTGCCGCAAACGTTACCATGCCGGATCTCCTGATCCAGCTCGAGATCGTGCCGGAACTGGAGCGAATCCATCTGCCGGAGCAGGTGGGGCGCATGCAGGTTCTGATGGGCGGACCGGTGGAGACGAGCCGCGGCTTCGTGCTGCATTCGCCCGATTTCCACATCGCCCAGTCCACGCTGCCCATTGACGACAGCGTGTGCCTGACCGCCACCATCGATATCCTGCGGGCGATCGCTCAGGGACGCGGCCCAAAGAACGCCGTGCTCGCCCTGGGCTATGCGGGCTGGGGGGCGGGCCAGCTCGAACTCGAGATGCAAGCCAACGGCTGGCTGAACTGCCCGGCCGATGCCGAGCTCATCTTCAGCACGCCTGCCGACATTCGCTATGAAATGGCCCTGCGCCGGATCGGCATCGAGCCTGCCATGCTCTCGATGCAAGCTGGCCACGCCTGAAAATCTAAGCGGCTTCGGTGGTTGCCGCGCCCACGAGCTGGCGGGCCTGCACGACCGACATCGGCTCGCCGAAAACAGGGCCCTGCGCATATTCGCAGCCGAGCTGATAGAGCTCGATGGCTTCCGACTCGCTCTCCGCACCTTCCGCGACGATCTCCATGCCAAGCTCATGCGCCATCTTGACGATGGAGCGCAGGATGACCGGGTTGCCGGACGCCATCTGGCGCACGAAGGATTCATCGACCTTGATCGTGTCGAACGGGAAGCGGAGCAGGTAGGAGAGGGCGGAATAGCCCGTGCCGAAGTCATCGAGCGAGAGGCCTGCTCCGAGATCCCGCAGGCGCGCGAGCATTTGCGCTGAGTATTCCGGATTCTCCATGACGAGGCTCTCCGTCATCTCGATCTTGAGAGAGCCGGGAAGCACGCGGGTGCGGGCGATCACGGTTTTCACTTCCTGCAGCAGATCGTGGCGCAGAAGGTGATGGCTCGACATGTTGACGCTGGCGAATATCGGCGGCTCGACTTCGAGAGCATTCTGCCAGACGGCGAGCTCCCGCGCCGTCTGCTCCAGCAAAAAAACGCTGAGCTTGACGATGAGGCCCGTCTCCTCCGCAATCGACATGAAGTCGTCGGGAGCGATGCGGCCCAGGCGCGGGTGATCCCAGCGCAGCATGGATTCGAAGCCTGCAATGGTTCGATCCTCGAGCCGAACGATGGGCTTGAAGAGAACCTTCATCTCGTTGCGGTCGAGCGCGTGGCGAAGGTCGCTTTCCATCGTGAAATGGTCGCTGCGATCCGAGCGCATGGTGGGACGGAACACCTCGATCCGGTCGCCGCCGTAACGCCGGGCATGAGCCATGGCGATCTCTGCATTGCGCAGAACTTCTTCGCGCCGCGCAGCGATCTGGGGGTCGTGCAGGGCAATACCGATAGAGGCGGTGAGGAAGATTTCGCGTTCGGCATAAGTCACCGGCGTGGTGACGATGCGCCGGACCATGTCGGCAAAAGCGATGATGCGGTCGGGCTCGCGCTCCGAGAGCAGGATAATCGCAAACTCGTCGCCGGCAATCCGCGCCAGCGTATCCTGCGGCTTGAGCAGACGGCTCAGGCGACGCGAGAGCGTGAGCAGAATCGAGTCACCGGCCGTGTAGCCCGACTGGTCGTTCGCATCCTTGAACTTGTCGATGTCGATGACGAGCACGGTCGGACGTAAGGAATCGTCCTGGCTCGCAAATGTCAGAGCAGCCTCAAGCCGATCATAGAAGAGCTGGCGGTTCGGCAGACTCGTCAGGTTGTCGTGCACGGCATCGAGGAGCAGCCTTTCCTCGGCTGTCTTGCTGCTGGTCACGTCCGACAGCGTCCCGACGATGCGGATCACCTCGCCGTCAGAGCCGATCACCGGACGCGCCTTGAGGCGGAACCAGTGATGCGCGTTAGAGGAGGAGCGCAGACGGAAATCCTGCACAAGGCGTCCGCGACGCTGCTCGATCACCGTGTCGAGCGCGAGCCGGTAGCGGTCCTTGTCGAAGGGATGGATCAGGTCGAGCCACGCCGAGGCAGGGCCTTCGAGAGCGCCGCGCTTCAGGCCCAACTGGTGCTCGATCTCGGGACTGACGAAGATGTTGTCGGACACCACGTCCCAATCGAACACGATGTCGCCGGCTCCCGCGAGCGCCAGCGCACGGCGCTCCGTGTCGTTGACGAAGCCGCGTGCGAATCCGCCGCCAGCGAAAGCGTGCTGCATCACCGTGAAGCCAATGAGCATGACGATCAGCACCAGGCCGCCGATCAGGGCTGGCGGCACGAGATCGGAGGTGAGCTGACCCAGAACCGTGAAGCTCGCGGCCACCGTCCAGGCGATCAGCAGAAGCCAGGTGGGCACGAGCATGATGGCGCGGTCATAGCCGTGCGTCGCGAGATGGATCACGAGCACGAAGCCGATACCGGCGACTGCCGCAATCGACATGCGCGCGACGCCGGACGCCACGGAGGCATCGACGATGGCCAGCAGCAGCAGCGCGCCGAGGAAGGCGAGCCAGAAGGCCGTCACGTGGCTGTAGCGCACATGCCAGCGGTTCAGGTTGAGATAGGCGAAGAGGAACACGAGCAGGGTGGCCGCCAGCACGGCCTCGGCACCCGCGCGATAGATCTGCTCCGTGACCTCGGAGATCGGGAACACGCGCTGGAAGAAGCCGAAATCGATGCTGGCATAGGCCAGAACCGCCCAAGCCAGCGCAGCAGCGGCCGGGAAAATCAGCGCACCCTTCACCACGAACACGATGGTGAGGAACAGGGCAAGCAGACCGGCAATGCCGATGATGATGCCCTTGTAGAGCGTCAGGCCGTTGACGCGCTCCTTGTAGGCGTCCGCATCCCACAGATGGAGCTGAGGCAGGTTATCGGTACGAAGCTCGGCCACGAAGGTGACGGTGGTGCCGGGGTCGAGCGTCATGAGGAAGACGTCCGCATCCGGGCTGTCGGCCCGCTCGGGCCGGATGCCCTGGCTGGCAGTCACTGCGGCGATGCGCGATGCGCCGAGATCAGGCCAGATCACGCCGGAGCCGGTGAGCCGGAAATGCGGCGCTACGAGCAAGCGGTCGATCTGCTCGTCGGTATCGTTGGTGAGCGCGAAGACGATCCAGTCGGGCCGGGTTCCCGCCTCGCGTGCCTTCACGGCGATGCGGCGCACGATGCCGTCGCGGCCCGGAGCCGTGGAAATGCGGATCTCGTCGCCATCCGACTTATACCGCTCGATAGCAGGGGTCAGGTCGATGGCCTTCATCTTCGGGTCGACGCGCACGGATTCCACCGCCCAGCCGGCTGTCGGCCAGGCGAGCCCCATGAATGCCGCCAAAAGGAAGGCTATGGCGAAAGATACGATCCGCACTGCTTCGGTTCTTTCGTCCGGTCCAAGAGTCGAAGGCGAATTGGTACCGGTCAAGGAGCTTGAGGGCAAGCCGAGGCCTTCCAAGGCCCCCACTTGTCCGCATGACTCGTTAGTTATCGTTAACCACGCGCATGGAGCCAGTTTGCGGCGGGATTGAGGAGAATCGGATATGACGTAGCGGCAGGTAGCGGAGGAAATTAGCCGCGCATGCCCGCCGTAATGGCCTCGAGAGAGGGCAGGCCCTTGATGGGGCCGATGGCCGCCACGGTCGGGTTGCCCTTCAAAAGACGACGACCCGCCTCACGGACATGCTCCTGATCGAGAGCATCCACTTTCTTCACGATCTCGTCGCTTCCCACGATCCGTCCCCAGGAGAGGAGCTGGCGCGCCATGCGCTCGATCCGCCCGCCAGGCGTCTCGAGGGCCGTCAGCAAGGCCACCTTCATCTGCGCCTTGGCGCGGACCATCTCGATCTCGCTGATGTCCTCCGTCGCGTGGCGCATGCAATCGAGCGTGACCTTGGTGAGTTCGCTCACATCCGCCCCGGCCGTGCCCGCCCCGATGCCGAAGAGGCCGCAATCGGAGAAGGGCCAGTGGAAGGAGTCGATGGAATAGGCGAGGCCCCGGGTCTCGCGCACCTCGTGCCAGAGACGGGAGGTCAGGCCTCCCCCGAGGATGTGGGCGAAAAGATGCGTAGCATAATAGCCGGGATCCTTGAACGAGAGACCCGGCAGACCGAGCACGATGTTGGCCTGTTCGAGCTTGCGCGCAATGCGTCGTTCGCCGCCTGTGTAATGTCCTGTTTCCGGCGCACGAGCCTCGGTCGCAGGCATCGCGCCGAAGAGGCGCTCGGCTGCATCCACGATTTGTGCGTGATCGACGTTGCCCGCGGCCGCGAGCACCATCTTCGCAGGAATGTACTCCCGGGCGAGAAAGGTGCGGATGGTCTGCGCGTCGAAGCTCTTGATCGTGTCGGGGGTGCCGAGGATCGGGCGGCCCACGGGCTGGCCCGCAAAGGCCGTCTCCATGAAGGCGTCGTAGATCAGATCGTCCGGTGTATCCTCGACGGCGGCGTATTCCTGCAGGATCACGCCTTTCTCGCGCACCAGCTCTGCTGCATCGAACACGGAGTTGATGAGGATGTCACCGAGCACATCGAGAGCGACGTCCACGTTGTCGCCGAGAACGCGCGCCGTGTAGCTCGTGTATTCGACGCTCGTCGCGGCGTTGATGTCGCCGCCCACGTTTTCGATGTCTTCCGCAATCTGCCGCGCGGAGCGGCGTGCCGTGCCCTTGAAGGCCATGTGCTCGATGAGATGCGACAGGCCATGCTCATGCGCCTGCTCGTGCCGCGAGCCGGTGCCGACCCACACGCCGAGCGTAGCGGTGGCAATCTCCGGCATGCGCTCGGTCGCGACCGTCAGCCCATTGGGCAGCCACGTGATGTCGACGCGCTTCTCGCGGACGAAGTGCTCGTTCATGCAGCCGCGCCTTTAACCGCCCGGGCGCGCTCGCGAATGAAGCGCTCCACCGCAGCCTGTTCGTTCGGGAGAACCGAGAAGCTCTCCTTGCGCTCCATCAGATCAGCCATGTGTGGCGGAAGTGCGGGGCGAACGCCCGTGGCGCGCTCGACCGCATCGGGGAACTTGGCCGGATGTGCGGTGGACAGCGCCACCACCGGCACTTCAGCCTTGTCTTTCAAGAGCGCGCGGCCGGCGCGCGTGCCGACGGCGCTGTGCGGATCGAGCACATAGCCGGTGGTGCGATAGGTATTGGCCATCTCGTCCACGACCTTCGCCTCGTTCACGGCCTCGGCCGAAAACTCCTCGCGGATCCGGGCCAGGGGACCTGCTTCGATCATGAAGGAGCGCGACTGATTGAGGCTTGCCATCAGGCGGCGGATTGCTTCGCCGTTGCGATCGTAGGATTCGAACAGAAGACGCTCGAAGTTCGAGGAGATCTGGATATCCATCGACGGCGAGGTCGTGGGCTCAACGCCCTTGATCTCGTAAGCGCCGGAGTGAAGCGTGCGCGCCAGGATGTCGTTGGCATTGGTGCCGATCATCAGGCGGTCGATGGGCAAGCCCATGCGCTTGGCGACCCAGCCCGCGAGAATGTCGCCGAAGTTGCCGGTGGGCACGGAGAAGGAGACCGGGCGGTGCGGTCCGCCGAGCGCCACGGCTGCAGTGAAGTAATACACGGCCTGCGCCGCCACGCGCGCCCAATTGATGGAGTTCACGCCCGAAAGCTGCAGCTCGTCACGGAAGCGGGCATTGTTGAACATGCCCTTCACCATGTTCTGACAATCGTCGAAAGTGCCTTCGACGGCGAGCGCATGCACGTTCGGCGAAGCCACCGTCGTCATCTGACGGCGCTGCACGTCCGACACGCGGCCATGCGGGTAAAGGATGAAGATATCGACCTGATCGAGGCCCTTGAAAGCCTCGACCGCGGCGCTGCCCGTATCGCCGGAGGTCGCGCCGACGATGGTGGCCCGCGCCCCGCGCGCCTTCAGCACGTGGTCCATAAGACGACCGAGCAGCTGCATTGCCACGTCCTTGAAGGCGAGGGTCGGACCATGGAAGAGCTCGAGCACGAAAAGGTTGTCGCCAAGCTGTGTCAGCGGGCACACGGCGGCATGACGGAACAAGGCATAGGCCTGGTCGATCATCCGGCTGAGATCGGCCTCGGGGATATCGCCATCCACCAGCGGGCCGAGCACGGCCTTGGCGACCTCGGCGTAGGGTTTCCCGGCAAAGCCCTTGATCGTGTCCGCCGTCAGGCTCGGCCATTGTTCCGGCATATAGAGGCCGCCGTCCCTGGCAAGGCCGGTCAGAAGCGCGTCGGAAAAGCCAAGCGCGGGAGCTTCCCCGCGGGTCGAGACATGGAGCACGGTCAATCTCCTGGAAATGCGGCGGGACAATAGGAGGAGCGGCCGATTGCGGCAAGCCGGTTCTATGGCATCGGACCCAAAAGTGGATCCCACTTTTGGGATCAATCCGATGCCGTATCTTTTCATCCGCGCATCGTTCGGGCGGAAAACCGGACCCACTTTTCCGCACGATGCGCCAGGGCGGCATCATCCCTTGATGCGCTTCCAGGCGAAAGCCACGAAGACGCCGACGAGGGTGAGCGCGATGCCGTACCAGGTGAGCGCGTATTGCAGGTGGTTGTTGGGGAGCGACAGCTGGGTCTGCCCGCCGCGCGGCCAGCCGCCTGGATTGGGCGTGGCATCCGCATCGATCAGGAAAGGGGCCACACGCTCGAGCTTGCGGGCATCGGCAATGGCCTGTGGATCGCGGACGAACCAGAGATTCTTCTGTGGCTCATCCTTCGGCGTGAAGGCGTTGCGCGCCTCTCGCGCCCGGACGAGGCCGGTGATGGTCACGTCACCTTGCGGCTGACCCTGCGGGCGGGTGGCGGGATCCTTCAGGTCTGCGGGCACGAAGCCGCGATTGACGACGACGATGGCGCCCGTGGTGAGCTTGAGCGGCGTGAGGATGTAATAGCCCTGGATGGGCGCGCCCTGCCGCGCTCCGGGAGCGAGGCCATAGACCGGCGCTTCGAGGTCGTGCAGGAAGGTGCCCGTGACCCGAACCTTCCGGAACTCATCCTGGTCCGCGCGCCAGGTGGCCCATTCCGTTTCAGGGACAATTGAGCCCGGCTCGCCATAGGCGCGGGTCTCGATCTGCTCGATCAGGCTCTCCTTCCAGGCCTTGCGCTGGAGCTGCCAGGTGCCGAGGCCGATGAGGATCGCAAGGGCAATAAGGGTCGCAAGAGCAGGCAGAAGGAGAGAGCGGCCCTTGTGCGGGCTGGGGGCGGTCACTTCTGGATACGCCCTTCCTCAGCCTTGTGATGATACTGCAGCGCCACCAGCACGCCTTTGGAAGGCCGGACGAGCGCAAGACTCAAGATGATGCTCAGGGCCGACCACAGGACGAGGTGGAGCCAGATCGGCGGGGCGTAAGCGAACTCGGCCCAGAGGGCGAGCGCCACCACCACGATGCCGACGATGGACATGACGAAGAAGGCGGGGCCGTCGCCCGCATCGGCAAAGGCGAAATCGAGACCGCAGACCTCGCATTTCGGACGGACCTTCAGGAAGCCTTGAAACAGGTGGCCCTTGCCGCAACGGGGGCACAAGCCCTTGAGACCGGTGACGACAGGCGAGGGAGCGGATTGATCTTGGGCCACGATGGTTCTCCGTGAGCAAACCTCTCGTCAGATGGGGAGGAGAGGCCGAAAAGCGAAGGGCGGCTCGAAAGCCGCCCTCGTAAAACTCGGTGTGGGCGGTCTAGTGCCCGGCCGCGCTTCCGCCGAAGCCCCACACGTAGATGGAAGCGAAGAGGAAGAGCCACACCACGTCCACGAAATGCCAGTACCAGGCGGCGAACTCGAAGCCGAGGTGCTGCTTGGGCGTGAAGTCTCCGCGGTAGGCACGCAGCAGGCAGACGGCCAGGAAGATCGTGCCGATGATCACGTGCGCGCCATGGAAGCCCGTCGCCATGAAGAAGGTGGCGCCGTAGATGTTGCCGCTGAAGCCGAAGGCAGCGTGGCTGTACTCGTAGGCCTGCACGCAGGTGAAGATCAGTCCGAGGATGACCGTGAGCCACAGGCCAGTCTTGAGCCCCTGGCGGTCATTCTCGAGCAGGGCATGGTGCGCCCAGGTCACCGTGGTGCCGGAGGTCAGCAGGATCAGGGTGTTGAGCAGTGGCAGGTGCCAGGGATCGAAGGTCTCGATGCCCTTCGGGGGCCACACGCCGCCGAGAGCCTCGACGCGCGAGTAGAGCTGCGGATCTCCGGCATAGAGAGCCGCGTCGAAATAGGCCCAGAACCAAGCAGCAAAGAACATCACCTCGGAGGCGATGAACATGATCATGCCGTAGCGGTGATGGAGCTGAACCACGCGGGTGTGGGAGCCGGTATTGGCCTCGCGCACCACGTCGCTCCACCAGCTGATCATGGTGTAGAGCACGCCGATGATGCCTGCGCCGAAGACGAAGGCGCCGATATCCATGCCGGCGATGTTGATGTCCTTCCACCAGGTCACGAACCCGGAGGCCATCAGGAAGGCGCTGACCGAGCCGATCAGCGGCCACGGGCTCGGTTCAAGAATGTGGTAGTCGTGGTTCTTGGCGTGAGCCTCGGCCATTTTAGTCGTCTCCGTGCCTCGATTGTGACTTCGCTTTAAGACGTTTCTGTCCAGCTTGTCACGTTCCTTATTGAACGGTTGGTTGGGTTGATGATGTCGCCTCCGCCACCGGCTTGCCCGCCTTGGACGGGAAGTAGGTGTAGGAGAGGGTGATGGAAGCGAGGTCCTTCACGTCGGAATCCTGCGCCAGACGCGGATCGACATAGAACACGACCGCCGATTCCAGGCTTTCGCCCGGCTGCAGGGTCTGCTCGGTGAAGCAGAAGCATTCGAGCTTCGAGAAGTAGGTGCCTGCGAGATCCGGCTGAACGTTGTAGGTCGCAATGCCGGTGGCGGGCTTGTCGCCCGTGTTGGTGACCTTGTAGTAGACGGTCGTGGTCTCGCCGAGCTTCACCGAGATCTCCGGCTTCTCGGGCGAGAAACGCCAATTCAGGCCAGGAGCCACATTGGCGTCGAAGCGCACGGAAATCGTGCGGTCCAGAACGTCCGAATTGTTGCTGTCGCGGGCAATGGGTGTGCCGTCGAAGCCCGTCACCTTGCAGAAGAGGTCGTAAAGCGGCACCGACGCATAGGCGAGCCCGACCATGCCGACGGCAATGCCGGCACAGGCGAGAGCCGTGCGATGCAACCTGCGCTGAATGTGCGGTGCTTCAGCCATGCTTAACTCACAGGGGCCGGTTCAGGACCTGAGGGCCCAGCTTCGCAATCGTGATTGCGAAAAGCAGGATGCAGAGGATGCCGAGCGTGAGGCCCAAAGCAATCGAACGCCGCCTGCGGCGCTGCTGTTCCTCAGGCGTGAGATGATAGGAGGAGTTTTGGTCCGCCATGTGCTTCACCCCATAACTGGACGGAAGAAGCCGAAGCCATGCTCCGCAAGAAGCGTGGCGAACAGCAGGAAGAGATAGAGGATCGAGAAGGCGAACAGCTGCTGGGCCACGCGCATGGCGGGCTCACCCTGACGCAGGCGATAGACCTGAATCGCAAGGGCCAGCATGCCGAGGCCGCCGACAAGCGAGATGATCGCATAAGCGAGGCCGCCGAAGCCGAAGAAGACGGGCGCCATGCCGAGCGGGGCCAGAAGCACCGTGTAGGCGAGAATCTGAAAGCGGGTGGAATCAGGGCCGGCGACATTCGGCATCATGGGGATGCCGGCGCGCTCGTAGTCACCCGACTTCACCAGGGCGAGCGCCCAGAAATGGGGCGGCGTCCACATGAAGATGATGGCAAACAGAATGACGCTGTCCCACGCCACATGACCGGTCACGGCTGCCTGCGCCACGATCGGGGGGAGGGCGCCTGCCGCGCCGCCGATCACGATGTTCTGTGGTGTGGAGCGCTTCAGCCACATCGAGTAGATGACGACGTAGAAGAAGATGGTGAAGGCGAGCAGGCCAGCCGCCAACCAATTGCTGGCGAGACCTAGGATGAGCACCGAGCCTGCAGACAGGGTCAGGCCGAAGGCCAAAGCCTCGTTGGGCCGGATCTTGCCGGCGGGAATCGGGCGCTTGCGCGTGCGGGTCATGACGGCGTCGATATCCGCATCCCACCACATGTTGAGGCAGCCCGATGCGCCGCCGCCAACGGCGATCATCAGCAGGGACACGAAAGCGAGCAAGGGATTGACGTCCGAATGGCTGACGACCATGCCGACCAGCGCCGTGAATACGACGAGAAACATCACGCGCGGCTTCAGCAGGGCGAAGAAGTCGGACACGTCGCCTTGCGAGAGGCCGTTGGTGACAACGCTCTCGGCTTGGGTTTCGGGCAAACGGTTCGACAGGGTGTTCATATCTGATGATCTTCCGAAACGCTGAAAGATAAGGCTTGAAGCGCCTCGCGGTGTCAGCTCCTCGCCGGAAGGCTTCACTTGCCGAAGCCCTCGGGGGAGGAGCGGGCGGCGTTTGCCGCCCGGCTCAGCCGATCAGTGGCCCGTCTCGACGATGCGGGGCAGGGTCTCGAACTGGTGGAACGGAGGCGGGGAGGACAGGGTCCATTCCAGCGTCGTCGCGCCTTCGCCCCACGGATTGCCGGCAGCCTTCTCCTTGCGGACGAGGGCATAGATCACCCCGATCGTGAAGAAGATCACGCCCGCGAAGAAGATGTAGGCGCCGATCGAGGAGACGAGATTCCAGCCGGCGAAGGCATCCGGATAATCCGCATAGCGGCGCGGCATGCCGGAGAGGCCGAGGAAGTGCATCGGGAAGAACAGCACGTTGGCTCCGATGAAGGAGATCCAGAAATGCACCTTGCCGATCCACTCGGGCAGCACGTAGCCGGTGATCTTCGGGAACCAGTAGTAGACGGCTGCGAAGATCACGAACACGGCGCCGAGCGACAGCACGTAGTGGAAGTGAGCCACCACGTAGTACGTGTCGTGCATGTAGCGGTCGACGGGAGCGTTCGCGAGCACGACGCCGGTAACGCCGCCCACCGTGAACAGGAACACGAAGCCGATCGCCCACTGCATGGCCGCCGTGAAGCGGATGGAGCCGCCCCACATGGTGGCGATCCACGAGAAGATCTTCACGCCGGTCGGAACCGCGATCACCATCGTGGCGAACACGAAGTAGGCCTGGGTCTGCAGCGAGAGGCCGACCGTGTACATGTGGTGAGCCCACACGACGAAGCCGACGACGCCGATCGCCACCATGGCGTAGGCCATGCCGAGATAGCCGAAGATCGGCTTCTTGGAGAAGGTGGAGATGATGTGCGACACGATGCCGAAGGCCGGCAGGATCATGATGTACACTTCGGGATGGCCGAAGAACCAGAACAGGTGCTGGTAGAGCACCGGATCGCCGCCGCCGGCCGGATCGAAGAAGGTGGTGCCGAAGTTGCGGTCGGTCAGCAGCATCGTGATCGCGCCAGCGAGAACCGGCAGCGCGAGAAGCAGCAGGAACGCGGTCACCAGCATGGCCCAGGCGAAGAGCGGCATCTTGTGCAGCGTCATGCCCGGAGCGCGCATGTTGAGGATCGTGGTGATGAAGTTGATCGCACCCAGGATCGAGGCCGCACCGGCAAGGTGCAGGGCCAGGATGCCGAAGTCGAGCGCAGGCCCAGGGTGACCAGCCGTCGAGAGCGGAGGATACACCGTCCAGCCGCCGCCGAAGCCGAGCGAGCCCGGAGCACCCTCGACGAAGAGCGAGCAGAGCATCAGGCCGAAGGCCGCAACAGTGAGCCAGAACGAGATGTTGTTCATCCGCGGGAAGGCCATGTCCGGCGCGCCGATCATGAGCGGGATGAACCAGTTGCCGAAGCCGCCGATGAGGGTGGGCATCACCAGGAAGAACACCATGATGAGGCCGTGGCCCGTCACGAAGACATTGAACGCCTGCGGGTTGGCGAACCATTGCATCCCCGGCTCCTGGAGCTCGAGGCGCATGCCGATCGACAGAAGACCGCCGATGATGCCGGCCGTGAAGCCGAAGAGAAGGTAGAGAGTGCCGATATCCTTGTGGTTCGTGGAATAGAACCAGCGGCGCCAAAAGCCGGGAAGATCGTGGTGATCCGCGTGAGCGGCATCAGCTGCATGTGCCATGATGAGACCTCTATGGTCCTTGCTTTTTAAATTACTGAGCGTTCGCGAACTTGAGCGGAGCGGATTCCTCGGTGGAAGCATAACGCTGCTTCGCCTCGGCCAGCCAAGCGGCATATTGCTGCTCGCTCACGACACGGATTTCGATCGGCATGTAGGGATGGCCGTTGCCGCAGAGTTCCGAGCACTGGCCGTAATAGACGCCTTCCTTGTCGGCCTTGAACCAGGTTTCGTTCAGGCGGCCCGGAACGGCATCGACCTTCACGCCGAAGGACGGCAACGCAAAGGCGTGGATCACGTCCGCCGAGGTGACCTGCACGCGAACGACCTTGCCCACCGGCACGACCATGGCGTTGTCCACGCCGAGCAGACGCGGCTGGTCAGGCTTCAGGGCGCTGGTCTCGGTGACCATGTTCGAGTCGAACTTGAAGCCGCCCTGATCGGCCGGATACTCGTAGCCCCAGTACCAGGAAAAACCGGTGGCCTTCACCACCACGTCGGCCTGCGGCGGCACCAGCTGCTGGCGCAGGAGGCGGAAGGAAGGAATGGCAATGGCCACGAGGATCAGCACCGGAACGATGGTCCATGCCACCTCGAGGAGGGTGTTGTGCGTGGTCCTGGACGGAACCGGGTTCTTCCGCTCGTTGAAGCGGGCGATGATCACCAGGAGCAGCGCCAGCACGAAAAGGCAGATCGCGGTGATCAGCCAAACCAGATAGGTGTGGAAGTTGGACATGCTCTGTCCCAACTCGGTCACCATCTCCTGCATGCCGGTTTCCCAAGGGGAGGGGCGGCCTGCGGCAGCCCATGCCTCACTTATGCCCAACACAAGTGCGACCGCTGCCGTGGAGAGGGCGGTCACCGATCGACGTCCAGTCTCGATCCGCATCGGCGTTCCAAAGCTCCTAAAGATATGGTGGCCGGGCGGCCACGAAAGCATAAAGGAATGGTACGGGCGTGCGAATAGCGGCGCCCGGCTTGCGCCATCACCTTTGATCCGTGTCAAAGACCACAGGACGCGCTGAAGCGCAACGGTGCTAAGGTCGCAATTCGTGCGTCATAACCGCCAAAAGCGTTTGTGATCCCCACTTATCCCCCTCTCGCTTGACATCATGGCCCCTACCATGGTCCCAACGGGCCAAAGATTGGGATCGAAGCGGCCGCGCCGCTGCCCTTGAAAAGTTTCGAGAAGGAGAAACCGATGGGCGTATCACGATGGGTCCGGTATGGGGCGGCAGTATTGTTGGGTCTCTCGACCTTCGCCGCCGCAGCGAGCGCGAATGCCCAGGGCATGGTGAAGAATACCCATGGCGACTGGCAGATGCGCTGCGAGACTCCTGCTGGAGCCACGGCGGAGCAATGCGCTCTCGTGCAGAATGTCGTAGCGGAAGACCGCCCGAACGTCACGCTCGTCATTATTGTGTTGAAAACCGCCGACGGCAAAAGCAGGCTTCTTCGCGTCGTTGCGCCCCTTGGTATCCTCCTGCCGTCGGGCTTAGGACTCAAGATCGACCAGACCGATATCGGCCGGGCCGGATTCGTGCGCTGCCTGGCCACGGGTTGCGTCGCCGAGGTTGTCATGGAAGATAATCTCATCAATCAGATGAAGACCGGGCAGTCCGCCACCTTCATCGTGTTCCAGACGCCTGAGGAGGGCATCGGCATTCCCGTATCGCTGAATGGGTTCGCGACGGGATTCGATGCGCTGCCGTAAGATTGGTTAGAAGCAAGCCGGGGGATCTCCATGAGTAAGGGTTTGGGTGCAAAGGCCGGTCTGGCGCTTGCTGTGCTGGGCGTCTCTGTTCTGGCTGGATGCGCTGGTTCAGGTGAGAGCGGCGGCATGGGCCTTGGCGAGATGCTGTTGACCGGCGGCGCCACCCAGGCCCCGGTCCAGGCCCGGCCGATGGATGACGTCTATTGCCCGCCGGTCAATATCGCCGAAGGCGGCTCCGCCATTCAGGCCTATTCCGCTGGCCGCGCCGGTGAATCATCGGCCCTGCGCAGCCAGGTTTCCATCAGCAATCTCGCCCGCGAATGCCTGGGTCAGCCCGATGGCTCCACTCTCGTGAAGGTGGGTGTCGAGGCCCGCGCTCTTCTGGGCGTCGGCGGTGCCGCAGGCCGCTACAACGTTCCGGTGCAGATCGTGGTGAAGGATGGCTCGACCGTGATCGCCAGTCGCAGCCGCGGTGCCGTGGCGGCCATTCCGGCCGGTGGCACGCAGGCGAGCGTGACCGTGGTCGAAGACAACATCGTGGTTCCCGCGGCACGCGCCAACACCTTCGAGATCGAAGTCGCTCTCGGCGGCCGGGGCCGGCGCGGTTAATTCGCGCCGCTCTTCATCGCCTGGAGCATCGGACCCAAAAGTGGATTTGCACTTTTGGGATCAATCCGATGCTCCCTTCATAGAGCAGCGCATCGCCGGGGGCGGAAAACCGGGTCCACTTTTCGCTGACGCGGCCCTTCGGGTCACGGGCGTGGTCCTTCAGGTCGCCGACGCGGACCGCCGGTTCCGCACGATGCGCTAATAGAGAACGGAGGAGCCGGCCCTCTGATTCAGAGGGATGGCGAGCACCTTGTCGACCCGGCGCTCGTCCAAGTCGATCACCTCGAAGCGCCATCCCAGCATTTCCACATGCTCGCCCGTTGCAGGCAGGTGCTGCAATTCGCTGATCACCAACCCGCCGACCGTATGATAGCTGCGGGATTCCGGCAGGGTGACGCCCAGGATATCCGCCATTTCGTCGACCGGCATGGAGCCCGCGAGCAGCCAGGAGCCATCCTCGCGGCGGACGGCATCGGGCTCAGGCGCCTCGCCATCCGAGCGGAAGGCGCCGACGATGGCCTCCAGGGCATCCGCCGGAGTCACGATTCCTTCGAAATGCCCGTACTCGTCATGAACGAGAGCCATGGGCACTTCCGAGTCGCGTAAGGTGGCGAGTGCATCCAGGGCATAGAGCGTATCGGGAATGACGGGGGCCTGTTGGATCTGAGCGCGGATGTCGAGTGGCTGGCCCGACAGGAGAGCCGCCAGAAGAGCCCGTGACTGCACGACGCCGATGATGTTGTCCGGCGAGCCTTCGCTCACGGGGAGGCGGGAGTGAGGGGTTTCCATCAGCAGGGAGCGGATGGTTTCCTCATCGTCATCGAGGTCGATCCAGTCCACATCCGTTCGCGGCGTCATGAGGCCGCGCACCGTCCGGTCGCCGAGGCGCAGGACGCCGGAGATCATGCGCCGCTCTTCCTCCTCGATCACGCCCGCGCTCTCGGCCTCGCCGACGAGCATCTTGATCTCTTCTTCCGTCACCGTCGTCTCATCCCCGGATGACGAGCCGAACAGGCTGAAGATCAGGCGGGTCGAGGCGTTCAAGAACCAGACGGCAGGGGCGGCGGCCTTGGAGACCACCAGCATCATGGGCGCCATGGTGCAGGCGATGCCTTCCGGATGGCGTAAGGCGAGCTGCTTCGGCACGAGCTCGCCGATGACGATGGAGAGATATGTGATGAAGCCGATGACCAAGCCGAAACCGAGCGGCTCCGCCGCGCCTTCCGGCATGCCTTGCGCCATGAGAAACTGGGTCAGCCTGTCGCCCAAGGCCGCGCCCGAGAACGCACCGGCCAGGATGCCGACGAGGGTGATGCCGATCTGGACCGTGGAGAGGAAGCGACCCGAATCCTCCATGAGCGTCAGGGCCGTATTGGCTCCGGAGCGACCCTGCTCGGCCATGGCCTTGAGGCGGGCCCGGCGGGCGGACACGATGGCGAGTTCTGAAAGCGCGAAGACGCCGTTCAGGGCGACAAGAGCAAGAGCGATGACCAGTTCGAGCAACGGTGCCAGGAGCTGCCGACCGGATCAGGCCGCGCTTTCCCCCTTCTGTGAATGACGGCCCAACATGAGGGCTCGGAGGCCTGCCGTCAATTAAAGCGGGGAGATGCTCATTGCGGCACCCTGCTTTGTTGACAGGACCGCTTTTCCTCTTCAGAGCTAAAGCAAGCTGATGATCCCCGCGGAAGAGACCGGGCTTTGCCCGGCGCCGAAGGCGCAACCGCCCCGGAAACGCTCAGGCCAAAGGACCGCGCGGGAGCTGGCACTCTGGAAAGTGGCGACGCTTGGAAAAGCATCGCCCACCGACGGGCGTAACCTGCCGCGCGAGCGGTTGGGGAAATCTCTCAGGTCTCGGGACAGAGGGGGCGCAAAGCAACGGGCCGCAAGGCTCGAAGAAACGCGCACCTTTGAGGGAACCCGATGGCCGAGCCAGCGCATAGCGACCAGCCGCTTCTGAAAACACCGCTTCATGCCGAGCACGTGGCGCTTGGCGCCCGCATGGTGCCTTTCGCCGGCTACGACATGCCGGTGCAGTACCCCACCGGCATCCTGACGGAGCACAACTGGACCCGCGAGCATGCGGGCCTGTTCGATGTCTCCCATATGGGCCAGGCTTTCCTCATTGCCGAGGACGAGAGCCATGAGACGGCTGCTAAAGCTCTCGAAGCGCTGATCCCCGCCGACGTGCTGAACCTGAAGCCAAACCAGCAGCGCTATTCGCAGCTTCTGGCCGACGATGGCGGCATCCTCGACGACCTCATGGTCACCCGCGTTGGTGCGCCGGGTCACGAGGGCTGGCTCTACCTTGTCGTGAACGCTTCCATGAAGGAGGCCGATTACGCGCATATCCAGGCGCGTCTGCCGAAGGGCGTGAGCCTCACTCGCAAGGACGAACTCGCGCTCATGGCGCTGCAGGGCCCGTCCGCGGCTGCGGTGCTCGCCAAGCTCGCACCCGAAATCGGTGATCTGCCCTTCATGATGTCCGCCGACGTGCAGATCGACGGCATATGGTGCCACGTGTCCCGCTCCGGCTACACGGGCGAGGACGGCTTCGAGATTTCCTGCAAGGCTGAAGATGCCGCGAAGCTCTGGAACAAGCTCCTCGCCGACCCCGAGGTGAAGCCCGTCGGCCTCGGCGCTCGCGACTCGCTGCGCCTCGAAGCGGGCCTCTGCCTCTACGGGCACGACATCGACACCACCACCTCGCCCATCGAGGCAGGCCTCATCTGGTCGATCCAGAAGCGCCGCCGCGAGGAGGGGGGCTTCCCGGGCGCTGCGCGTGTTCAGCGCGAGATCAAGGAAGGTCCTTCCCGCGTGCGCGTCGGCATCAAGCCTGAAGGCCGCGCTCCGGCTCGCGAGGGCACCGTCATCACCACGCCCGACAGGCGCGAGGTCGGCATCGTCACCTCCGGCGGCTTCGGCCCCACCGTCAATGGCCCGGTCGCCATGGGCTATGTGTCGAAGGACGTGTCCGCCGTGGGCACGGATCTTCATCTCGTCGTTCGCGGCAAGCCGCTGCCCGCCAAGGTCGCGGCCATGCCGTTCGCACCGCATCGTTACAAGCGCTAATCCCAGGGGGAGTTCAATCATGACCACGCGTTACACCAAGGATCACGAATACATCCGCGTCGAGGGCGACGCCGGTATCGTCGGCATTTCCGATTACGCGCAGAGCCAGCTCGGCGATGTCGTCTTCGTGGAGCTGCCGAGCGTCGGCAAGACACTCTCGAAAGGTGACGAGGCCGCCGTCGTCGAGAGCGTGAAGGCTGCGAGCGAAGTCTACGCCCCGGTCTCCGGCGAGGTCGTCGAGGTCAACAGCGATCTCGAGGCTTCTCCCGGCACCGTGAACGAAGATCCGGCCGGCCGCGGCTGGTTCCTGAAGATCCGCCTCACCAATCCGAGCGAGCTCGATGGTCTCATGACCGAAGAGCAGTACCAGGAATTCGTGAAGTCGATCTCTTAAAAGAGCTGAACCGATGTCGCACGAATACACGGCCATTGTGCGTTGGACGCGCCGGGAGGGCGAGGCCTTCTCCGACAGCCGTTACAGCCGCGGACATTCCTGGTCGTTTGACGGCGGCATCACCGTTCCGGGATCGGCATCGCCATCGGTGGTGCCGCTGCCTCTGTCCCGCGAAGATGCGGTCGATCCCGAGGAAGCCTTCGTGGCGGCTTTGTCGAGCTGCCACATGCTCACCTTCCTGTCGATTGCCGCCAAGAAACGCTTCGTCATCGACCGATACGAGGACACGGCACTCGGCGTCATGACGCCCAACGAGAAGGGCAAGCTCTTCGTCTCCAAAGTGACGCTCGATCCGGTGATCGAATTTTCGGGCGACAAACGCCCGACGCCCGAGCAGATCGCCGACATGCATCACCTCGCTCACAAGGAATGCTTCATCGCCAATTCCGTGCTCACGGAGATCGTGGTGGCGGGCATTCCCTCGCACTAACAAGGTTTTTAACTGATGCGTTATTTGCCTCTCTCCGACACCGACCGCAGCGAGATGCTCGCGCGCATCGGTGTCAAATCGGTGGACGAGTTGTTCGCCGATGTGCCGAAGAACCTGCTCCTCAGGGAGCCGGTGGATCTGCCGCGCCGCAAGGGCGAACTGGAGGTGGAGCGCATCCTCTCCCGCATGTCCGCCAAGAACGTGACGGCGTCTTCCGTGCCGTTCTTCGTGGGCGCCGGTGCTTACAGGCACCATGTGCCGGCAACCGTCGATCACCTGATCCAGCGCTCCGAGTTCCTGACGAGCTACACGCCGTATCAGCCGGAGATCGCTCAGGGCACGCTGCAATATCTCTTCGAGTTCCAGACTCAAGTGGCCGCGCTCACCGGCATGGAGGTGGCGAACGCCTCCATGTATGACGGCTCCACCGGCACGGGCGAGGCGGTGCTCATGGCGCATCGCGTCACCAAGCGCCGCAAGGCCGTGCTCTCCGGCGGCCTCCATCCGCATTACGCGGAAGTGGTGCGCACCCTCTCCGACATGGCGAGCGACAGCGTCGTCACCATGCAGCCGGATGTGGCCGGCGATGAGGACATTCTCTCGCAGATCGATGACACGACATCTTGCGTCGTCGTGCAGTCGCCGGACGTGTTCGGCAATGTGCGCGATCTGAAGCCCATCGCCGAGAAGGCGCACAAGCACGGAGCGCTGCTGATCGCCGTGTTCACGGAAGCCGTATCGCTCGGCCTCGTGGCTTCGCCCGGCAGCCAGGGCGCCGACATCGTGGTGGGCGAGGGCCAGTCCATCGGCAATGCGCTGAACTTCGGCGGTCCTTATGTCGGCCTCTTCGCCACGCAGTCGACGTTCATCCGTCAGATGCCGGGCCGCCTCTGCGGCGAGACAGTGGATGCGGACGGCAATCGCGGTTTCGTGCTCACCCTTTCGACCCGCGAGCAGCACATCCGCCGCGACAAGGCGACCTCGAACATCTGCACCAATTCGGGCCTCTGCGCGCTCGCCTTCACCATTCACATGACGCTGCTTGGAGAGGCTGGCCTCACGCGCCTCGCTCGCGTCAATCATGCGAATGCGATCAAGCTCGCCGACCTTTTGGCTGGTGCGAAGGGCGTCGAGGTTCTCAACAAGACGTTCTTCAACGAGTTCACCGTGAAGCTCGCAAAGCCTGCGGCGGAAGTGGTCGAACTCTTGGCCAAGAAGGGCGTGCTCGCTGGCGTGCCCGTGTCGCGCCTGCTGCCGGGTGCAGGCCTCGACAATCTGTTGCTCGTCGCTTCCACCGAAGTGAACACCGATGATGACCGCGCGGCTCTTGCCGCCGCTTTGAAGGAGGTTCTGTGATGTTGAACCGCCAGGGACGTCCCTCTTCCGCCGGTGAGGCCGGCACCAATGCGCATCCGACCTTCACCGGCAACAAGGCGCTGGCACAGATCGAGCCGCTGCTGTTCGAGATTGGCCGCTACGACACCACCGGCGTCGACATCGACGAGCCGGAGGCCTTCACACCGCGCCTCGGCGGGCTGGAGCGCAAGGAGGCGATCGGCCTGCCGGGTCTCTCCGAGCCCGAGACCATGCGCCACTATGTGCGCCTGTCTCAGATGAACTACGGCATCGACACGGGCCTCTTCCCGCTGGGCTCGTGCACGATGAAGCACAATGCGCGCCTGAACGAGCGCATGGCCCGCCTGCCGGGCTTCTCCGACGTGCATCCGCTGCAGCCGGTTTCCACCGTCCAAGGCGCGCTGGAGCTGATGAACGAGCTCGGCCGCTATCTCGTCACGCTCACCAACATGACCGCCGTGGCGCTCTCGCCGAAGGCCGGCGCGCATGGCGAGCTCTGCGGCATGATGGCGATCAAGGCCGCCATCGAGGCACGCGGCGAGGGCAAGACGCGTAACGTGGTGCTCGTGCCCGATTCCGCGCATGGCACGAATCCGGCGACGGCCGCCCTCATCGGCTTCGTCGTGAAGCCGGTGCCTGCCCGCGAGGATGGCTGGGTGCATGTGGAGGACGTGAAGGAGCGTCTCGGTCCGGATGTGGCCGCGATCATGCTCACGAACCCCAACACCTGCGGTCTCTTCGAGCCGCAGGTGGCTGAGATCGCGAAGGCGATCCACGATGCAGGCGCGTACTTCTACTGCGATGGCGCGAACTTCAACGCCATCGTCGGCAAGGCGAAGCCGGGCGATCTCGGCGTCGATGCCATGCACATCAACCTGCACAAGACCTTCTCGACGCCTCATGGCGGCGGCGGGCCGGGCTCCGGTCCCGTGGTGCTCTCCGAGCGTCTCGCGCCCTACGCGCCCGTTCCTTTCGTGCGCGTCGGTACGAATGGCTTCGAGCTGGTGGAGCAGGCCTCCGACGCGGCTGAGAAGCCGTTCGGCCGCATGACAGCGTTCCACGGCCAGATGGGCATGTACGTGCGTGCCTTGTCCTACATGCTCTCGCATGGTTCGGACGGCATGAAGCAGGCGTCCGAAGACGCCGTGCTCAACGCCAACTACATCCGCGCCGGTCTGTCGGATCTCCTCTCGCTGCCCTTCGGCAACAAGCCATGCATGCACGAGGTTCTGTTCGACGATGCATGGCTGAAGGACACGGGCGTGACCACGCTCGATGTGGCGAAGGCCATGATCGACGAGGGCTATCACCCGATGACCATGTACTTCCCGCTGGTGGTGCACGGCGCGATGCTGATCGAGCCGACGGAGTCCGAATCGAAGTCGTCCCTCGACCTCTTCATCGCGACCCTGCGCGATCTCGCTTTTGCCGCGAAGAACGGCGACAAGGAACGCTTCACCGGCGCTCCCTACCACGCCCCGCGCCGCCGTCTCGACGAGACCCGCGCCGCCCGCAATCCGGTTCTCAAGTGGACGCCGCCGTCACCGGTGGCCGAGGCTGCGGAGTAAGGCTCTCCCATCGATGCAAATGCCCGGCTTCGTGCCGGGCATTTTTGATTCGGAGGTATTCGTCGTCTCTGGTCTGCGGCACAGAACCCGGGATCATTTGACACCTTCTCCACGTCATGGCCGGGATCGTCCCGGCCATTCACGTCTTGAACCGCGACGCATCAAAGGCATGGATCCCCGGACCAGGTCCGGGGATGACGATGGAGTCCCGTTCTGGTTATGGATCCCGGCCTTCGCCGGGATGACAGTGCCTTGTTCTGAAAACGATCCGGATCTCCGCTGCGCTCCGTCCGGGATGACGCCTCGTTACGCGGAGGCCAGCACAGCGTCCTTCAGCTCTGCCATCCGCTCGATGATGATAGAAGCACCCGCCTGCCGCAGTGTTTCAGCATGTTCCGGCCCGCAATGGCCACCGCCGGTAAAACCGATCACGCGCATGTCGGCAGCGAGCGCAGCCTGAACGCCGGCAGGCGAGTCTTCGACCACCAAGCATTCTTCCGGGCTGACGCCCATCTGACCTGCTGCATGAAGAAACAGGTCTGGTGCAGGCTTCCCGCGCCGGACCTGTGTCGCGCTGAAGACGTTGTCGAACAGATCCGCGAGGTCTGTGACACGCAGCGACAGGGCGATTCGCTCAGGCACGGAGGAGGAGGCGACGCAGCGCGGATAAGGCAGGGAGAGAATCGCATCCCGGACACCCGCGATAGGCTTCAGATCCGTCTCGAAGCGCGCGAAGAGAGCGCGGTTGATCTGCTCCGCGAAATCGTCGGGCAGCGTGCACGCGTGATCGGCTTCGATCCGGGCGATCATGTCCTTCATGCTCTTGCCGACGAATTGCCGTGCGATGTCGTCGGCCGTGTAGGGCAGGCCGAGATCCGTCAGGATGTCCGCATCGACCTTGCACGCGAGAGGCTCGGAATCGACCAGAACGCCGTCGCAATCGAAAATCAGCAGCATGGTGCCTCCAGCAAAAAGGCCGCCTTTGAGGGGCGGCCTTTGAAAACGTTGGCGATGCGCGAGAGGCTTACTGAAGCTTCGAGCGCACGTCGTTGAGGCCCTGAGACACCAGCGAGGCCGCGGTGTTGCCGGTGATCTCCTGGCGCAGGACGCGCTCGGAGGCCTTGACGGCGGCATCAATGGCAGCGGCCCGGACCTCGGCGGCAGCCTGGGCCTCGGCCTGGGCGATCTTCGCCTCGGCGGAAGCGGTGCGGCGCGTCACGAAGTCGGCCATCTTCTCCTGAGCCTCGCGGGCCATCCGCTCGGCCTCTTCCTTGGCGGAGGAGACGATCTCGGCAGCTTCACGTTCGGCGGCGGCGCGCTTGGCTTCGAATTCCTTCAGGAGCTTCTCGGCATCCTGGCGCAGGCGCTGGGCCTCGGCGAGTTCGTCGGCGATGCGCTTGCCGCGGGAATCGAGCTGATTCATGACATTGCCGGGCACGCCGTAATAGAAGAGCAGCCCGAAGAAGATGACGAAGGCGACGCCGACCCAGAAGGTGGGATTGGCCAGAAGGGCGGACATGGGGCTCTCCTTACGCCTGGGTTTGATCGAGGGCGGCTTCGACCGCCTGCGGGGCAGGGGCCTTGCCGGTGAGCCGTTCGACGATGGCCGTGGCCGTCTCGGCGGCAATGCCGCGAACATGGCTCATGGCTTCTGTCTTCTTGGCCGTGATGGTGGCCTCGGATTCAGCCAGACGCTTGTTGAGGTCGGCTTCCAGGCTTTTACGCTTGGCATCGCTTTCGGCGGCGAGCTTGGCGCGGGTTTCCTGGGCGAGAGCCTGAGCGCGGCCCTTGGCCTCGGCCAGAGCCTTCTCGTAGGCGGTGCCTGCCTCTTCCGCGCGGGTCTTCATGGCGGCGGCTTCGTCGAGATCCCTCGCAATCAGCGTGCGGCGGTTCTCGATGATGCCGGTCAGACGCGGCAGAACGAGCTTCGAGAGAAGGGTGTAGAGCAACACGAAGGTGATCGCGAGCCAGATGAGCTGACCTGCGAAGGTTTCCGTCGCGAAGGGCGGGAAGGTGGCATCCGCCGCATGGGCGCCGCCGTGAGCTTCCGTACCAGCCTGGGTGGTCTGAGCCTGAGCCATGGAAATGGTCCTGGAATGTGGAAATGACGGCGGGGTCTGCCGCCGTCACTGTCTCAAGCAAGGCACAGATTGAAGCGCCTTGCTCTCCCGATCACCGAAAGAAATGAATTAGGTGAACAGCAGGAGGAGGGCGACGACGAGGCAGAAGATGCCGAGACCTTCCGCGAGCGCCGCACCGATGAACGCGCGAGCGAACTGGCTGTCAGCGGCCGACGGGTTGCGCAGAGCGCCCGAGAGGAAGTTGCCGAAGATGTTGCCGACGCCCAGAGCGGCGAGGCCCATGCCGAAGCAGGCGAGGCCCGCGCCGAGGAACTTGAAAGCGATAGGATCCATCGTGTGATCTCCTAGGGGTGATGATCGGGAGAGGAGGGAAGGGACGACGCCGAGCCTTAGTGTCCCGGATGCAGGGCGTCGTTGAGGTAGATGCAGGTCAACACCGTGAAGACGTAGGCCTGCAGAGCGGCGACGAGGAACTCGAGCGCCGTAAGACCAACCGCCATGAGAAGCGGGAGGGGGGAGAGGAGTGCGATGCCGATGCCGGCGGTGCCGAGCGACACCACGAAGCCGCCGAAGACCTTGAGGGCGATGTGGCCCGCGAGCATGTTGGCGAAGAGACGGAGGCTGAGCGAGATCGGACGAGACAGGAAGGAGATGATCTCGATGACGGAGATGAAGGGCAGAAGCCAGCCCGGCACGCCCGACGGCACGAAGAGATGCAGGAAGTGCATGCCGTGAGCGACGAAGCCGTAGATAACGACCGTGCCGATCACCAGAAGCGCGAGCGCGAAGGTCACGACGATCTGGCTGGTGACAGTGAAGAATCCCGGGATCATGCCCAGCAGATTGGCCGTCAGCACGAACATGAAGAGCGAGAACACGAAGGGGAAGAACTTCATGCCTTCCCGGCCCGTGGTGTCGGTGAGCGTGGTGGCCACGAAATCATGCAGGATTTCGGCAACCGACTGGGCGCGTCCGGGGACGAGCGCCTTCTTGCGCGTCGCGTAAAGCAGGCCGCCGACGATGACGGCGGCTGCGCCGATCATGAACAGCGATGAATTGGTGAAGTTGACGACCGGAATAATGGGCTTGACCTGGAATTGCTCGATCGGGCTCGCCATGATCCGCTCTCAAATCCTGCTGTTGCGCTGCTGTTTAAAAAGAATCGAAACCGAGGCTTCTCACTGTTTGTCGTCATGCCGGGCCGGCTTCACCATGCCGGCTGCCCGAAGAAGATTGAGCATGCCGGCGCAGAAGCCGAGGAGAAGACAAATGATGAGACCCCAAGGCGAAACACCGAAAAAGTGATCGACAAGCCAACCCACGATGCCGCCTGCGATCACCCCTGACACGAACTCGGCCGAATACCTGAAGGCTTGGCCGATCGCACTGGAATCCTGCTTTGGGCGTTCGCGAGGTTCAGCCTCAGCCCGCTGTACGGATGCCTGAGAGATCCGTGCATCGAGAGATTTCAGCCTCGCCGAAAGGTTGGCATCGTCGGCACCATCCGGTTTCCGCTCATTTTCGCCGTTCCGCCCGGTAGGGTCCGCCATTGCGATCTCCTAAAAAGCGTTGCGGGAAAATGCTTGGAAGCCTGGCCCCGAAAGCCGGGCGCAACATATGAGCGGGGGTCCCCCCTGTCAAGGACCGTCTGAAAAGATCTAAGTGTCTGAAATTTCGACGATAAGTGCGTTTTCGGGCGCGCTTGGCCTAAAAGCGCACACGTTTTTAAGGCCGAAGCATGGCGGGGCTAAAAGCCTTAGGCCACCTCAAGAATGCGCTCGGCGCTCTGCAGATCGACCGACACCAGCTGCGAGACGCCGCGTTCAGCCATGGTGACGCCGAAGAGTCGGTCCATGCGGGCCATGGTGATCGGGTTGTGGGTGATGACCACGAAACGGGTTTCCGTCTGGCGGGCCATCTCCTCCAGGAGATCGCAATAGCGCTCCACGTTCGCGTCATCGAGCGGGGCGTCCACCTCGTCCAGCACGCAGATCGGCGAGGGATTCGTGAGGAACACCGCGAAGATGAGGGCGGTGGCCGTCAGCGCCTGCTCGCCGCCTGAGAGCAGGGTCATGCTCTGAGGCTTCTTGCCGGGCGGGCGGGCCAGGATCTCGAGGCCGGCTTCGAGCGGATCGTCCGAATCGACCAGGGTCAGCTCCGCCGTGCCACCGCCGAAGAGGGTGGTGAAGAGGCGCTTGAAATGGGCGTTCACCACGTCGAAGGCAGCAAGCAGACGCTCGCGACCCTCGCGGTTGAGGCTGCCGATGGCCTGACGCAGGCGTTTGATCGCTTCCACCAGGTCGTCGCGCTCGGTGGCGATGCCCGTGTACTTGGTCTCGAGCTCGGTCAGCTCCTCGTCGGCGCGCAGGTTCACGGCGCCGAGGCGCTCGCGGTCGGCCTTCAGAGAATGGAGCTTCGATTCGATCTCGGAGTGGGAAGGCAGCTCGGTCGCCTCTCGCAAGCCTGCCATCTCGATGAGGACTGCCGGGGTCGTCTCGAGATTCTCCGCAATGGCGCGGGTGATCTCGGCGAGACGCTGTACGGCGGCCTCATGGCGGGCCTGGGAGCCGGCGCGGGCCTCGCGCGCGGCGGCCAGAGCTTCGAGAGCTGCGCGGGCGGCGCGGTCCGTCTCGGCAAGGCCTGTTTCGGCATCGGCGAGCCGGTCGGCGGCCTCCTTGCGCTTGGCCTCGGCCTGTTCGACCTCGGCAATGAGGGCGCGGCGGCGCTGGAGATAGGTGTCGGGAGCCTCCAGCAGGCGCTGGTGCTCGTCCTGGGCGCGCTCCAGGCGCTCGCCCAAATCCTCATGGGCCTTGGCGGCGCGGGCGGCGCGCTCGGTCCAGAGGCGGATATCGGCGGCGATCGAATCCTGACGGCGGCGGCGAAGCTCGGCTTCGTGCATCAGGGACTGTACGGCGGCGCGCGCCTCGGAGGCGGCGGCCCGGCGCTCGGCCACACGGGTGCGCTCTTCGAGCAGGCGGCTTTCGAGATCGGGCGCGGGGGCGAGTTCCTGCAGGGCGCCTTCCGCATCCTGCACGCGCTCCAGGGCCTCGGCCTCGCTCTCGGAGAAGCGTGTCAGGCCCTCCTGCAGGGCCGAGCGGCGCTGGCCGAGTTCGGCTTCCTTGCGCTCGGCGACGGAGAGGCGGGTCCGGGCGGCGTCCAGGGTCTGACGGGCCTGGCGCGCAGCCTCGATGGCCTGCATTTCGCGGGAAGCGGCCTGGCGAACCGCTTCCAGCGCGGCTTCGGCCTCATGGCGCAGCTGCTCGGCCTGCTCGCGGGCCTCCGCGGCCTCGCGTTCCAAGTCGCCCAGGCGGTTCTTCTCAGCCAATCGGCGGGCCGCCGGCGAGGGGGCTTCCGCCGCCGTGGTGAAGCCGTCCCAGCGCCACAGGTCGCCTTCCTGCGAAACGAGGCGCTGACCGGGCTTCAGAAGGCCGCGCAGGCGCAGGCCATCGGCTTTGCTCACCACGCCGATCTGCTTGAGACGACGTTGCAGCTCCACGGGGGCCTTGGAGAGATCGGCAAGAGAGCGAACGCCCTCCGGCAGGGAAGGATCGCCCTCGCCGGTGCCGGTCATTTCCCAATGATGCGGGGCAGACGGATTGGTGGAGGCTTCGAGATCATCGCCGAGGGCCGCGCCGAGCGCCGCTTCATAGCCCTTCTCGACCGTGATCTGGTCGAGGGCCGGAGGCCAGAGATCGCCGGTCGCGGAGGTGACGAGCTTGGCGAGGGTGAGCACCTCGGTTTCGAGCCGCTGGGCCTTGCGCTCGGCCTCGTTGAGGGGCTGGCGCAGCCGGCTTTCCGCCTCGCGGGCGGCAGCCAGAGCCTCGCGGGCCTCGATCACGGCCTCTTCGGACGCTTGAGCGGTTACCTCGGCCAGCGCCGTTTCCTCGCGCAGGTCGTCGATGGGCGGACCGTCCTCGTGAGAGGCGGAAAGTGCCTCGATCTCGCGCTCCAGCCGCTCCTTCTCGGAGCGGAAGCGCGCGGCGCGCTCCATCTCCTCGCGTACAGAGCGCTCGAGCGCGGCGCGGCGGGCATTGAGGTCGGAAGTCTGGGCTTGAAGGGCACTCAGTGCCGCTTCTGCCTCCGCCAAGGCAGCTTCGGCCGCCTGGAGGCGCTCCTCGTTCTCGGCCCGGACATCGTCGGCTCCGTCCGTGGTCTGGGCGATCTCGGCGGCCTCGACCTGCAGGCGCTCGATGGTGGCTTCCGCATCGGCGCGCTGGGCGGCCTCGCGGGCGATGTCCCGGTTGAGGTCGCCGATATGGCGCTCCAGCTCGACCACGCGTTCCTTGGAGCGGCGCTCTTCCGATTCGAGCTCGTTGCGGGCATGGGTCAGGCGCTGCAGGGCCGCAGCGGCCTCGGCCTCGGCCTGGCGCAGGGCGGGGATGCCGTGGGCCGCGACGGCCTGGGCGGTGGCTGTCCGGGTCTGCTCCTCGGTGAGGTCCGCGACCGCCTTGAGGTCTTCGGCCACTTGGCGCTCGGCGGTGGCCGCCTGCTCGCGCGCATCGGCATAGCTGATGGCGTACATCAGTGCCTCGAGACGGCGGATTTCGGCCGAAAGGTTCTTATAACGGGAGGCCTGGCGACCCTGGCGCTTCAGGCTTTCGATCTGGCTCTCGAGCTCCCGGATCACGTCCTCGACGCGGACCAGGTTGTCCTCGGCGGCCTTGAGGCGCAACTCCGCCTCATGGCGGCGGGCATGGAGGCCGGCGATGCCGGCGGCGTCTTCCAGGATGCGGCGGCGGGCCTGGGGCTTGGCCGAAATGATCTCGCTGATCTGGCCCTGACGGACGAGGGCGGGCGAGCGCGCGCCGGTGGCGGCGTCCGCAAACAGGATCTGCACGTCGCGGGCGCGCACTTCCTTGCCGTTCACCCGATAGGTGGAGCCTTCCTCACGCTCGATCTTGCGCGAGATCTCAAGAAGATCGGTATCGTTGAAGGCGGCCGGCGCCGTGCGCTCCATGTTGTCGATGGTGAGCATCACCTCGGCCCAGTTGCGGGCTGGGCGCCCGCCGGAGCCGGAGAAGATGACGTCATCCATCCCCGTGGCACGCATGTTCTTATGGGAGTTCTCGCCCATCACCCAGCGCAAGGCTTCCACGAGGTTGGACTTGCCGCAGCCGTTCGGCCCGACCACGCCGGTGAGACCCGGCTCGATCAGGAAGTCGGTCGGCTCGACGAAGGTCTTGAACCCTGCAATGCGAAGGCGCGTCAGCTTCATGGACGCACTCCAGCCATCGGTGCTAGAGCGCCACAGAACCCTCTCCCCCCTTGTGGGGGAGAGTCGGAGAGGGGGGTGTTTCCGCAGGAATGAAACCAGTGTGGAGCCAGCACCCCCACCCTAGCCCTCCCCACAAGGGGGAGGGGACGAGCCTCAGCGCTCCCGGAAACGAGAGTGACTTTATTCGCCCAGCAGAGGTTTGACGACCTTTTCAATCTCATCGATCGACAGGCTTCCCGGATGACGCTGACCATTGATGAAGAAAGTCGGCGTGGAGTCTACGTTGAATTGCTCCATACCCCGGTTCTTCACCGCGTTGACTGCGTCATAAAGTTTCTGGTCCTTGAGGCAAGCGTCAAATTTTTCCTGTGAAAAACCCGCCTGGCGCATGAGCTGGCGCAGGGCGTCCAAGGGCTTATCCACAAAAGCCCAGTTCCGCTGCTGCTCGAAGAGCATGTCGGTGATGGGGTAATATTTGTCATTCCCGTCGCAGCGGGCGAGCATGAAGCCGGCGGTCGCCAGAGGATCGAGGGGGAATTCGCGCAAAGTGAAGCGGACCTTACCCGTGTCGATGTAGCGCTTCTTCAGCTCAGGCCAGGTGTTCTTGTGGAAATTGGCGCAGTGGGAGCAGGTGAGGGAAGCGTACTCGACGATCGTCACCTTGGCGTTTTCCGGACCCAGGGCCACGTCCCCGAGGGGCCCCTGCACTGCGAGATCCTGAACGGACACGTTCTGGGCCATGGCCGGAAGGCTCGTGGCGAGGAAGGCCGTAACGGCTGCGGTTCCGAGAAGCTGAAGCGTCTGACGCCGGGTGATCATGATCGGGAGAACTCCTGAAGAGGTTTCGTTCTGCGGTAGAATGCCTTGGGCAGCGAGGCAAGCGCCTGCCATCTCACGCTTTCGTGCGTGAACCGGAGCTGACGATGGCCTGGCCCAGCCGGTCGAGGGCAGCTTTCAAGCCATCTTCCTCAATGTCGTGAAGAGCGGAGCTGACCTTCGCCTTGTTCTCTGGTGTGAGAACCGGAGCGGGAGGCTTCTTCTTCTCGACCCGCCGCACGGGGCCTTGCTTCAGCACGATTTTCCCGATGCAGCGCCAGCCGTAATAGGTGTTCACCCGGTCGATGACGGTCGGGGCCATGTGCTGGAGTTCGAGCGCGAAGGCGCTTTCTACCCGGATCACGAGAGTGGCCGGCTCCGGCCGCGCCTCCGGGTCGGCATGGGGTGGCTTTCGCTTCCATTCGATCTTGAGCGGCTGGGTGAAGGCGGCGAGCCGATCGCCCACGATATCGGGCCAGGCCATGAGGATATCGGAGGTCGCAAAGCCTTGCGCCGCCAGGCTCGGGGAGAGACAGGCGTCGAGAAACTCGGCAAGGGGGCGGGCGAGAGGCCTCGGCTGTCTCATGTTGAATGTCCAAAAGCCGCGTTGGAATATTCGGTGTAGATCGCTATTCCAAATCTCATGTTAACGCCCGCCTTGAGCGCGACCAAGCCCGATCCGCAGGACCTGCTTGCCTGGTACGACCGTCACCGGCGCGATCTGCCGTGGCGCTCCAAACCCGGCGAGACGGCAAACCCTTACCGCGTCTGGCTCTCAGAGATCATGCTGCAGCAGACGACGGTGGTGGCGGTCAAACCCTTTTACCTGAATTTCCTGGAGCGGTTCCCCAATGTGGAGGCTCTCGCCGAAGCTCCATCGGATTCGGTCATGCAGGCTTGGGCGGGGCTCGGCTACTATTCCCGCGCCCGCAATCTCCATGCCTGCGCCAAGGCGGTTGTGGAAAACCATGGCGGGCGGTTTCCCTCGACCGAGTCTGAACTTCTGACGCTTCCCGGCATCGGTGCCTATACGGCAGCGGCCGTCGCGGCGATTGCCTTCAACCAGAAGGCCGCTGCGGTGGACGGCAATGTGGAGCGGGTCATGTCCCGCCTCTTCATGGTCGAGGAGCCTCTGCCCAAGGCGAAGCCGCTGATCCGCTCGCTGACCGAGGAACTCGTGCCCGAGGACCGGCCTGGCGATTTTGCGCAGGCCGTGATGGATCTCGGCGCCACCATCTGCTCGCCCAAGCGACCGGCCTGCGCGCTGTGCCCCTGGATGAAGCCCTGCCAGGCCCGCGCCGCCGGCCTGCAGGAAACCTTCCCGAAGAAGCAGAAGAAGGAGACAGGACAGTTGCGCAAGGGCGCGGCCTTCGTGGTGCTGCGCGCCGACGACACCATCCTGCTGCGCACCCGCCCGCCGACAGGCTTGCTCGGCGGCATGGCCGAGCCGCCGACCAGCGAGTGGGAGCCGAATTACGAAGCGTCCCGCGCGGTGCTCGACGCACCCATCGAGGCGCGCTGGCAGCGCCTCCCCGGCACGGTTCGTCACGTCTTCACCCATTTCCCGCTGGAACTGACGGTGCTCTTCGCGAAGGTGCCGAAGGGCACGCCCGCGCCCAACGACATGCGCTGGACACCGCGCCTCCAACTGCAGGAGGAGGCGCTTCCCGGTGCCATGAAGAAGGTGCTGGTGCATGCGCTGGGCGATCTGCCGGGAGCGAAGAAGGCTTCGGGTAAGAAGTCGGGTAAGAAGCAAGCGAAGAGCGCTTAGACAGAGCCACGATAATCCCCATAGCCTCACCCTGAGGAGCGAGCTTGCTCGCGTCTCGAAGCCTCATTCTGAGGAGAACCGTGAGGTTCGTCTCGAAGGACGAGGCGTCTCCAGAGCGCTACGGATCCTCCTTCGAGACGCCGCTTGCAGCGGCTCCTCAGGATGAGGTCTGTAATTTGTGAGGGAATCAGCCGCCCACGAGCGCCTTCTGACTGCGCTTGAACAAGGCCGCTAAAGCATTCGCCACGCGCGCCACGTTCGGCCTGTTGCGGCTGCGGCGATGCATGACGAGGAAGACGTCCTCGATCAAATCGCCTTCGGGCTTTACCACCTGCTTGAGATCGGGATCGGAATCGCCGAGCCAGCAGGGAAGGAAGGCTGCTCCGAGACCCGCTTTCGCCGCCTGATAGCGGATCGGCATGTCGCCGATTCGCGCCGCGATGGTGCGGCCTTGCGCGAACTCGGCGACATAAGCGGCCTGCCGCGACAACGTCGGATCCTCCGGCGGCGCGATGACGGCGTCCGGGTTTTCCGTGGTGGCGTAGATGGCGAATGCGATCTGTCCGATCTTTCGCACGACGAGATCGTCCGTGCCCTCGGGCAGGGTTCGCATGCGTAAGCCAATGTCGGCCTCGCCCGAGGCGAGATCGAGCCTGCGGCGGGTCGGGATATAGGCGATCTCCACGGGCTCGGCAGCCTTGTGCAACTCCGCCGAATGCAGCGACAGGAACATGGCGACCGACGATGTCGCCGTGACCCGGACGGGCGCATCGGGATCGGGCCTGTAGGCCGCAGCCGTGCGCGACACCACGCTTGCCGCCTCGCCCATGGGGGAGGCGGCGTCAAGGATCGCCCGGCCTGCCTCCGTCAATTCGAGATTGTTGGGACCGCGCTGAAAGAGATCGAGCCCAAGGGTTTCCTCCAGTGCCTTGATGCGCCGGGCAATCGTCGGCTGGCTTTGGCCCAAGGCTTTCGCCGCCCCGTTCATCGATCCATGAGCCACCACGGCCAGGAAGATCCGCAGGTCGTCCCAGGACGGTTCCGTGAAGGCAAGGTGAAAGGGGTCGTGAGGAGCATGAGCCATGACAGGATGCTAAAACGTTGGGCCGGGATCGGCATAGGGGAATGTTCCGGGCTTGAGGACAAGCCCACCATCGCGTGAAGACCCTTTGCCCGCAGCCCTTCAGCCGCGTGAGAGCATTCTACACTTCTGACGAGGTCATGGGGCTTCACAAGCCGAAAGACTCGGGCGAGAAGCGCTTCAAGAGCTGGTACGATCCCAACTTCGATGCCGGCCCGATCATCTCGTGGCACCCTATGTGACGTGGGATCCGTATTGCGGCTGCTCCCGTGATCTGACCATCCGTGTTTTCGAAAAGAGCGTCCACACACCGCCAATGGAAGAAAGCCAGCTCTTCGATGCGGAATTGCTGCAATGGCTTTCTGACTCATCGGAAAGCTGCCAGGGCAGCGCATGTTCCGGCAGATAAGAGCCAAGTGCATCGAGCAGCAGCATGGCGACAGCAACCACGGCGATAGTTGCGATCGCGACAGCGGAGGCTTGGCTCGCAAGGCCGGCCTCCTCGAGATTGTAGAGCACGACACCGATCGTCTCGGTGCCCGCGGACCAGAGCAGGGCGGAGACGGTGAGCTCGCTGAAGGCCAGCAGAAATGCCATGAGCCCTCCCGCTGCTGCTGCAGGCAGGAGAGAGGGTAAAATCAGGTCGAGAAGCCGGCGCATCAATCCTGCGCCGTCGAGCGCTGCTGCTTCTTCTTGAACAGGATCGACTTGCTCCATCCCGGCCAAGACAGGTTTGAGCACGACCGGTAGGAAGCGGGCCAGATAGGCGAAGACGATGATCCAAGGCGTGGCGTAAAGGGAAATCCCAATCAGCGGAAGCGGCTTCAGGAAAAGCAGGATGCAGGCAATGGCGAGCACCACGCCGGGAAGCACATAGGAGATTTCGAGGACAGCCTGAACGGCTCCCCTGGATGATGCCATGCGACGGACCAGGACATAGGCAAGCGGCAGCGAGAGCGTCGCGAGAAGACAGGCCGCGCCTCCGGCGAAGAGAAACGAATTCCGGAATGCGCGCTTCGTCACATCCTGCCGCACGAGGACCTCGACGAAATTGTCGAGCGTCATCGTGGATAAGGACAACGACATTCCATAAGACGGGACTAGGGATGTCGTGAGCAGCGACAGAACCGGCAGCCCCAGCGTCAGGACGAGCGTGCCGATCACCAGGCCCTGAGCAACGATGCGCAGGCGGCCGAGCCGCCAGAAGGGTTGGAGCGGCGCATCTTCCTCAAGCTGCACCGCGTCGCTGCGCATCAGCAATTGGCTGACCAGCACGCATAGAGCGGCCACGAGGGCCATCAACAGACCCAAGGCTGCCACATCGCTGATGACGCCCGGGCCGAAGCTCGACAGGCGCCTGTAGATGAGAACGGGTAAGGTGAGATAGTTCACCGGCGCGCCGAGAAGAGCGGGAATGCCGAAATTGCCTGCCCCCGCGACGAAGGCCAGCAGTGCGGCTCCCACGAGATGAGGACGGAGGAGAGGAAGCAGAATATCGATGACGATGCGCCAAGGCCGGGCGCCATCCACCCGCGCTGCTTCGACAATGGCGCACGGAACGCGCTTCAGCCCCGCCAGCAGGATCACGAAGACGAGGGGCGCATGATGCAGTCCGAGAACCAGAACGATGCCATTGCGCCCCAGCATCGGGTTGGCGCTGCCCGGCGCAGGAGCAAGCCCGAGAGTGCCCAGCAGCGGTGAGGCGGGGCCTGCCAGATGCAGGAATGCGAGAGCCACCACCTGCGGCGAGATCATCATCGACAGGAAGAACAGGAAGGACGCAGGTTTGCGGCCGCGCAGATCCGTGACGCTGAGAAGAAGGGCCATCACCCCGCCGACGAGCAATGAGAGGAGGCTGGAGGCGAATGCGGTCTCCATCGTCGCGAGCATGGCGCGGGTGGCCGACCGGCTTGCCACGATCTCAAATGCCCTTCCCGGATCGAAGAGACCGCCGGGAGTGACCGCAGCAAGCAAGAGGCGTGCCGCCGGCAGGAGATCGAGCAGCAGAACGAGCAAAGCAGGAAGAGCGAGGAGGCTGAGGCCTCCTCGCTCCAGGAACGATGGAATGGATTTCTGACGTCTCACTGCCCGAAGATATCGGCGAAGGCCGCCTTGTTCTTCGTCTCGTCGGCCAATGCCTTGGCAGCGTCGAACGACATGACCTTGATCTGGTCGCGCGCAGGATAGCCTTCCGGCAGAGGAACTGCGGGATGAGCGGCGATGTAGCCCTGCTTCAGGGCGAGCTCCTGGCCTTCCTTCGAGAGCAGGAAGTCAATGAAGGCGCGCGCGGCTTCGGGGTTTTTCGTGGTCTTGAGGATGGCGACCGGCTCGGACACGGCCGAGACGCCTTCCTTCGGGAACACGAACTCGACGGGGGCGCCCTTCGCCTTCTCGCGGATCGGCATGTAGTCGACGATGACACCATAGAGCTTCTGTCCGCCGGCGACCTGCTTCAGCACGTCGCCGTTGCCGCCGCCCGCCATGGCGTCGTTCTGCTTCAGCGCTTCATAATACTTCCAGCCGCCTTCGATATTGCCGGTCAGGGTCGCTGCATGAATGAGCGCGGCGCCCGAGGTGAGGGGGCTTGGCATCACCAGCTGGCCCTTGACCTCCGGCTTCGTCAGATCGAGCCAGGAGGTCGGCTTGAACGAAGCCTTCGTGTTGTAGGCAATGCCGGTGGTGATCAGCTTCGTGGCGAACCAGAACTTCTGCGGATCGTGGGTGCCGGCCGGATAGGCGGATAGGTCGGCTTTCCCGTGAGCGAGCAGCCGATTCTCCTTTTTCAGGCCCTCCATCGTCACGCTGTCTGCGATCAGAAGGACATCGGCCTGGGGTTGCCCGGCCTCGAACTCGGCGCGCAGCTTGGCGAGGATCTTGGGCGTACCGTCGCGCACGAACGTGATGTTCACGCCCGGATGCTTCGCCTTGAAGGCGTCGATCGTCTGCTGCGCGTCGGTATTCGGCTGACTCGTATACAGCACGAGATTGCCGGAGAGCGCTTGAGCGTGAGCGAAAGCCGGAGCAAGGGCGAGAAGGGCGGAAAGAACGAGGCGCTTCATCAGTTGATCTCACTGTGATTGAATGCCACGCGCTAACAGCGCTTGGTGAAGGTGATGTGACGGTGCGAGCCATCACACCGCTCGACGTCATCACCGGCCTTGTGCCGGTGATCCCGATGTTGGGGTTCGGTGCTCCTCTGAAACGGGATGGCCGGGACAAGCCCGGCCATGACGAAGAGCTAAAGATGACGAAGAGCTAAATTGGTGTGAGCTTCACGCCGCCAATTCCGCCCGCACCTTCGTTCGGAACTCGTCGATCGAGACGAGCTTGCCGTTCCGCTCGACGTGCCAGAAGGTCCAGCCGTTGCAGGAGGGGAAGCCCTGCGTCAGCGCCCCGATCTTGTGGATCGAGCCGACGATGGGCCCGAGGGCCAGCGTGCCGTCGGCACGCACCACGGCCTTGTGGCGGCGGCGTTCGTCGACCAGCGTTTCGCCGGCCTTCACGTAGCCGCCCTCGATGAGCGAGAGGAACGGCACGCGCACTTCCGTGCGCTTTTCCGGCGGAGCGGCAATCGACACGTCATCGAGCGGCTGAACCGCATCGATGCGTTTGCGCGCGGCTTTCGCATAAGTCGGATCGCGTTCGAGGCCGATGAAGTTCCGGCCGAGCATTTTTGCGACGGCACCGGTGGTGCCGGAACCGAAGAAGGGATCGAGCACCACGTCGCCCGGATTGGACGAGGAGAGCAGCACGCGGGCGAGCAGCGCCTCGGGCTTCTGCGTGGGATGGACTTTACGTCCTTGCTCGTCCTTCAGGCGCTCGTCGCCGGTGCAGATCGGGATGAACCAGTCCGAGCGCATCTGCACGTCTTCATTGCCGGCTTTCAGCGCATCGTAATGGAAGGTGTAGCCCTTCGAATCCGCGCTCTTCGAGGCCCAGATCATGGTCTCGTGCGCATTGGTGAAGCGGCGGCCCTTGAAGTTCGGCATCGGATTGGCCTTGCGCCACACGATGTCGTTGAGGATCCAGAAGTCGAGATCCTGCAGGGCAGCGCCCACGCGGAAGATGTTGTGATAGGAGCCGATCACCCACAATGTCGCGTTCTTCTTCATCACGCGGCGCACGGCGGAAAGCCACGCACGGGTAAAGCCATCGTAATCGGCAAAGCTCGCGAACTTGTCCCAGTCGTCGTCGACGGCATCGACGAGGCTCTGGTCCGGACGCGTGAGCGCCTGTTCGAGCTGGAGATTGTAAGGCGGGTCCGCGAAGACCACATCCACGCTCTCAGGGGGGAGCTTCTCGAGATTGGCGATGCAATCACCGAGAAGGATCTCATTGAGAGGAAGAGGCTTCGGCAGGACGGAGAGGGAGGCTTTACGCCCCGTCCGAGGAGCCGGCGCAGACCGCCCGGTACGCGAGACACTGATCCGGGAGGCGGCGCCGGCAGCCCCGGTACGCAAGGTACCCATGGGTGATCACCGGTTACGCAACTGACACTCAGGATCATCGTCCGTTAGGGTAAAGATCAGGTTTCCAGCTTGAAAAAATCGCGTCTTATTTTGGGTCGGCAAATCTTGCCGACTTATTGAAAAGATTGAGCTTTTCGGGTTAACGCGCGTTAGGTTTGGTTACAGGTCCAGTAACCCTTGCCGCAAGGGCGCAAAACTTAAGCGATGGAAGGGGCAGGGGCCGTCCGTGGCGAGCACCTGAAGATGCGTTTTCGTGCTGTAGCCCGCGTTGCTGGCGAAACCATAGGCCGGGTACGTCTCGCTGAGGCGCGCCATCATCCGGTCGCGCACCACTTTCGCGACAATGGAGGCGGCGGCAATGGAAGCGATGCTGGAATCGCCCTTGATGACCGCTTCCGTCGCGCAGGGCAGGCGCGGCGGATCGTTGCCGTCGACGAAAGCCATATCCGGCGTGCAGGGGAGGGCAGCCAGGGCCCGGCACATGGCGAGGAGCGAAGCCTGGCGGATATTGATGGCGTCGATCTCGGCGTGGGACACCGACGCAATGCCCACCTTCGACGTCGCGAGAATTTCGGTAAACAGCGCCTCGCGCTTCTGCGCGGTCAGCGCCTTCGAATCCGCCAGACCCAGAGGCACGTAGTCGAGATCGAGCACGACCGCCGCCGAGACGACCGGCCCCGCCAGCGGCCCGCGTCCAACCTCGTCGAGGCCTGCGATGCAGCTATAGCCCAGCGCGCGGGCGGAAAGCTCGCGCTCGAGGCCGAGGCCGGTTTTCTTCAGTGAGCGAATCGGTGCGGTCATGGGATGGGATCAAAGCGGCAGGAAGCCGCCTTGTCATCCGCGCTTAATGCCGCCGTCGTGAATACCCTCTTCGCCATCGCCGGTTTTGGGCCGGGGATCCGCGTCTTCAAACCACAGTGGTTTCTAAGACGTGGATGGCCGCAACGAGTGCGGCCATGACGAGAGGAGCCTTACGCTTAGAACAAACTGAGCTGCCCCGTCTCCTTGGCGGGAGCCTTGAACAGGTCCTTGCGCAGGGACAGGTTGCGCTTGTTCAGCCCGAGCCGCTCGGCGGCGGTCTCGAAGCGGCGGCCGATCATCCAGGCATAGGGGCCGACGCCGGATTGGCGGGTGCTCCAGCCGGAATCGTAATCCTTGCCGCCGCGCGCCTCCTGCAGCAGCGAGAACACGTGCTTGAGCTTGTCGGGGTAATGCTCCACCAGCCAGTCGCGCATCAGGTCCTTCAGGTCGTGCGGCAGGCGAAGAAGCACATAGCCTGCCTCCTGCGCGCCGGCGATCTGAGACTCTCTGAGAATGTTCTCGATCTCGTGGTCGTTGATGGCCGGAATGATGGGGGCCACCAGAACGCTCACCGGAATGCCGGCCTCCGAGAGCTTGCGCACGGTCTCCAGGCGCTTGGCGGGAGTGGCGGCGCGAGGCTCCATCTTGCGCGCGAGCTTCGGATCGAGGGTCGTGATCGAGATCGCGACTTTGACCAGATGCTTGTCCGCCATCTGGCTCAAGATATCGATGTCACGGGTGACGAGCGCCGATTTCGTCACGATGCCGACGGGATGGTTGGCGCGGTTCAGCACCTCCAGGATCGAGCGCGTGATGCGGAATTTCCGCTCCACCGGCTGGTAGGGATCCGTGTTGGCGCCGAGCGCAATCGTGGTCGGCTGGTAGCTCGGTGCGCGCAGCTCCTTCTCCAGGAGCTCAGGCGCGTTCGTCTTGACGAAGATCTTGGTCTCGAAATCGAGCCCGGAGGACAGACCCTGATAGGCGTGCGTGGGGCGTGCGAAGCAATAGGAACAGCCGTGCTCGCAGCCGCGATAAGGGTTGATCGACTTTTCGAAGAGGATGTCGGGCGAATCGTTCTTCGTGATGATCGTGCGCGGCTTCTCGATGATCACCTCGGTCGGCAGGGGAGGCAGTTCCTCCTCGATGTCCCAGCCGTCGTTGAAGCTCTCGCGCTGCGCGGGCTCGTAGCGTCCGGTCGGGTTCGACACGGCACCCCGGCCCCGGCGGCGGTCCATCTCAACCCGGTAGGCCGGATCGTCCATGCGACGGCGCGCAGCCTCCGCCGCCTCGATCGGCGAACGCTTCGCAGGCCTCAATGGAGCGGGCTGATCCTTGAAACGGATGGACATGACGGCCTCGGGCGAATCTCGAAAGAACGGAATAAGAACAGAACAAATAAGGAACAAAATCAAGTGGCCTTGACCGTTATCTTGCGGGCGACGTCTTCATCCGAAGGGGCTATAAGAGGCGCATGATCACCGTTCTCGTCCGTGTCACCCATGGGCCCGAGGCCCTGGCCGCCACTTTGAGCGCTCTCGTGCCTGCTGTTGCGGCAGGCCTCGTGGGCGATGCCGTGATTCTGTCGGCTCGGCAGGATGAGATGCTGGCGAAAGTGGCTGATGCGGCGGGGGCCAACCTGATCGTGGCGGAAGAGGTTTCCTGGAAGGACGGCGCGCACGCTGCCCGGCGCGAGTGGCTGCTCTGCCTCGATGATGGCGATATCCCGCAGGAGGGCTGGGTTCGGGTTCTCGACCGCTTCGTGAGCCTCGGCTCACCTGAGCGGGGACTTGCCCGCTTTCGCCGTCACGGCAACGGCCTTGCAGGTCTGCTCCGGCGTGTGTTCTTCCGCTCAAAGGTTCACGCAGGCGATCTCGTGCATCGCCGTGTGCTGCTCAACGAAGTGAAGGCCCGAACGCCAGTGCGCCTCCCGGCCCGAATCGAGCGCGATCCGGTTTTCGGCTGATTTAAAGCACCTCACAAAACCGCCCTGAGCCTCACCCTGAGGAGGGTTGCGCCAGCAATCCATCTCGAAGGACGAGGCGTCTCCAGCGCTCTCTGGACTCTCCTTCGAGACGCAGCCTACGGCTGCTCCTCAGGATGAGGGCGGGTTTTGTTAGGTACTCTTAGCCTTTCAGCTTGCCCCGCTTCAGGTGCTCGTCGAGGCGCGGCATGATCTCCACGAAATTGCAGGGGCGGTAGCGGTAATCGAGCTGGGTTGCCAGAATGCCATCCCATGCATCCTTGCAGGCGCCGGGAGAGCCCGGCAGAACGAAGATGAAGGTGGCATTCGCCACGCCTGCTGTTGCGCGCGACTGGATCGTCGAAGTGCCGATCTTGTCGTAGGAGATGCGGTGGAAAATGGCGGAGAAGCCGTCCATGCGCTTCTCGAACAACGGCTCGATCGCTTCCGGCGTCACGTCGCGCCCGGTAAATCCCGTGCCGCCCGTGGTGATGATCACGTCGATGGCGGGATCGGTGATCCAGCCTTTCACCTTTTCGCGGATCGCCTCGACGTCGTCCGGCACGATGGCGCGATCGCTTAAGCGGTGGCCTGCCTTCGTGACGCGCTCGGCAAGCGTCGCGCCCGACTTGTCGTCTTCGAGGACACGTGTGTCGGACACGGTCAGCACCGCGATGGACAAAGGAATGAAGGTGAGCGTTTCATCGATACCGGGCATGAAAGAACTCTCGGGTGATCGACCGACATCTAACGCAGAGGCGTTCATGCTTCCAATAGTGTCATCCCGGACGAAGCGCAGCGAAGATCCGGGATCGCTCAACGAGAATGATGCCTTATTCTGCACGCGGTCCCGGATCGGCTTTCGCCGTCCGGGATGACACCTTTTGGTTGGGTCTTAAAGCCTTGCCGCCCTGAACGTATCGCAGGACTGGACCTGACCGCTCTTCAGGCCGGTCGTGAGCCAGCGCATGCGCTGCTCCGACGAGCCGTGGGTGAAGGAATCGGGCACCACGCGGCCTTGGGTCTGCTTCTGCAGACGGTCGTCGCCGATGGCTTCGGCCGCGCGGATCGCTTCCTCGATGTCGCCCTGCTCGAGCGATTTCCAGCGCTGGTCGGAGTGATGCGCCCAGACACCTGCCAGGCAATCCGCCATGAGCTCGACGCGGACGGAGAGCTGGTTGCGCTCCGTCGTGCCGACCTCCTGCTGGCGCTCCTGGACGCGCGGGAGAATGCCGAGCAGATTCTCGACATGGTGTCCGACCTCGTGCGCGAGCACATAGGCATAGGCAAAGTCGCCGCCTGCACGGAAGCGGCGCTGCATTTCCTCGAAGAAGGACAGGTCGATGTAAACGGTCTGGTCGAGCGGGCAGTAGAAGGGGCCCATGGCCGATTGCGCACCGCCGCAGCCGGAGCGCGTCGCGCCGGAGAACAGCACGAGCTTCGGCTCGCGATATTGCCGGTTCACCTGCTGGGGCAGCACCGTCTTCCACACGTCTTCCGTGTTGCCGAGGATCGCGGCGGCAAAGCGTCCGGCCTCGTCCTGCGGCGTGCCCTGACGGCCCTGTTGTTGCTGGTAGCCCGAACCGCCGCCTGCGATCATCTCCGCGCCGCCGATCAGGATACGCGGGTCGATGCCGAGCGCCCAGCTGATCAGGCCGAGCACCACGATGGTGCCGATGCCGAGACCGCCCGCGCCGCCAATGCCCATGCCGCGACGGTCTTCCACATTGGACGAGGTTCGAAAGTCTTCCCAGCGCATGTTCCACCTACAAGCAGCAGCCTGATTTGCCGCATGAGCTTAAGGCGCAAATGTATGAACGAGTTCCGAACGCCCTTAGGCGAGGGCTATTGCGGAAGGGCTATTCCTTGGCGTCGAGGGCGCGCCGCAGAGCCATGAAGTCTCGCCAGCCGAGGCGCTTCTGGAGGGGCTGGCGCAGCAGATAGGCCGGATGCAGCGTCGGCAGCGCCCGGATCTCGCGGCCGTCCTCGGTCTTGTAGGTGAACCAGCGCCCGCGGGTGCGCAGGATTCCGTCCTTCAGGCCGAGCAGGTTCTGGGCCGCCGGGCCGCCGAGGCAGATCAGGAACTCAGGAGATGCCAGCTCGATCTGGCGCGCGATGAACGGCTTGCAGATCGCGATTTCCTGCGGGGTCGGCGTGCGGTTGCCCGGCGGACGCCAGGGCACGATGTTGGCGACGTAAACCTGGGAACGGTCGAGGCCGATGGTGGCGAGCATCCGGTCGAGGAGCTGGCCGGAGCGGCCCATGAAGGGCTTGCCGATCCGGTCCTCGTCCGCGCCGGGGGCTTCGCCCACCAGCATCACGCGGCCTTCCGGATTGCCGTCGGCAAAGGCCAGGTTCTTGGCGGAAAACTTCAGGGCGCAGCCCTCGAAGCCCGCGAGAATCGTCTCAAGCTCCTCCAGCGACTGCGCATGGCGTGCCTGCTCGCGGGCAAGGCCGGCCACCTCATCCGGCGCACCGGCAGCAGCCTTGGGCAACGCGCGGGGCGGGGGAGACGAGGCCGGAGAGGATGAGGCTAGCGCCTGCTGCCCCTGTGGGGCAGTGCCCCTCGCCTGAGCGGGCTCGGGCTTCGGTTCGGCAAAGCGGTTATGCGGGGTCTCGTCGAGCGCAAGATCAACCCCCGCCTCGACATGGAAGTCGAGGAGTGCCTTCAAAGCATCTCGGTCGGCGGGCAAATCCTGCATGGAGCGTATGTAAGCATCCCGGAGGAGGGGGACAACTCAGGATGTTCTGCCCAGATACATTTATCGTCTTGTTTTTCTTGAGATCGGCCCGCCGGCATCAAGATAGAGGGTGATGATCGGCTTTCGGCATAACCTTATGATGAAAGGGAACTTTCAGCCGAAGCCCAATGAAGCTAGGAACATTCCTCAACGAAGGCCGTACTTGAGAAGGCGAGCCGGATTGTTCATATGTAAACCGTCTGGCTTTTGATGCTTCGAAGCTGCGTACAGGAGAACACTCATGTCCGATCTGCCCGCCCGTGAATCGATGGAGTTCGACGTCGTCATCGTCGGCGCCGGCCCTGCGGGTCTCAGCACGGCCATCCGCCTCAAGCAGCAGGCCGCCCAAGCCGGCGCCGACATCTCCGTCGTGGTGGTGGAGAAGGGCTCCGAGGTCGGCGCCCATATCCTCTCCGGCGCGGTGATCGATCCGATCGGCCTCGATGCCCTCCTGCCGGACTGGCGCAACGATCCGGATCGTCCGCTCAAGACGGAAGTCACCGCCGACGAGTTCATGTATCTGGGCCACGCGGGCGGCATCCGGCTGCCCAACGTGTTCATGCCCAAGCTCATGGACAACCACGGCAACTTCGTCGGCTCGCTCGGCAACGTCGCGCGCTATCTCGGCCGCAAGGCGGAGGAGCTGGGGGTCGAGATCTATCCCGGCTTCCCGGCGGCGGAAGTGCTGATCGAGGACGGCAGGGTGGTGGGCGTCGCCACCGGCGATATGGGCATCGGCCGCAACGGCGAGCCCAATGCCAATTTCACCCGCGGCATGGAGCTGCGCGCCAAGTACACGATCCTCGGCGAGGGCGCGCGCGGCTCGCTCACCAAGCAGATGGTCGAGCGCTACGGCCTGAACCAGGGCCGCGACCACCAGAAATACGGCATCGGCATCAAGGAGCTCTGGCAGGTCAAGCCGGAGAAGTTCCGGCCCGGCCTCGTGCGCCACTCCATGGGCTGGCCGCTGCCGAACCATGCCGGCGGCGGCTCCTGGCTCTACCATTTCGACGACAATCTCGTGTCCGTCGGCTTCGTGGTGCACCTCAACTACAAGAACCCGACCCTGTCGCCCTTCGACGAGTTCCAGCGCTTCAAGACCCATCCGATGGTGCGCGACGTGTTCGAGGGCGGAAAGCGCATCGGCTACGGCGCGCGCGCCATCATGGAAGGCGGCTGGCAATCGGTGCCGCGCCTGAGCTTCCCGGGCGGCTGCCTGGTCGGCGACAGCGCCGGCTTCGTGAACGTGCCGCGCATCAAGGGCAGCCACAACGCGGTGCTGTCCGGCATGCTCTGCGCCGATCACGTCTTCGCGGCGCTGCAGGCGGGCCGCGCCAATGACGAGGTTGCATCCTACGAGGACGCGTGGCGCTCCTCGCCGATCGGCTACGATCTGAAGCGCGTGCGCAACGTGAAGCCGCTCTGGTCGAGGTTCGGCACCTTCGCCGGCGTGGCGCTCGGCGGCCTCGACATGTGGATGACGGAGCTGCTCGGCTGGTCGTTCTTCGGCACCATGAAGCACGGCAAGCCCGACCATGAGTGCCTGCTGCCGCTCTCGCAGGTGACGCCGATCAAGTACGACAAGCCCGACGGGGTGCTCACCTTCGACAAGCTCTCCTCGGTGTTTTTGTCCAACACCAACCACGAGGAGGATCAGCCGATCCACCTCAAGGTGAAGGACATGAGCCTGCAGAAGGCATCCGAGCACGATGTCTATGGCGGTCCGTCTCAGCGCTACTGCCCAGCCGGCGTGTATGAATGGGTCGAGGATCAAGGGGGCGTGCGCTTCCAGATCAACGCCCAGAACTGCGTCCACTGCAAGACATGCGATATCAAGGACCCGAACCAGAACATCAACTGGGTCACGCCCGAAGGCGGCGGCGGGCCGAACTACATCGATATGTAAGATTGCCTTCACAGGTGGTCATCCCGGCCGAGCAAAGCGAGAGCCGGGATCGCCATCAGAATAAGGCGCCCTTCTCGTCACGCGATCCCGGGTTCTGCTCCGCAGCCCCGGGATGACGCATCTTGGAGCCCTCTGTTTTTCCCTCCCTCACGAGGCTTTTACGCGAGGAGCGTCAATCTTCCCCTTGCGACCGCTACAGGGAAACGCCATTCTCCGGCCTGATTTGGCGCACATCTCCCCATATCCTCACCTTGAGATGTTGCGATGATTGGAGCCGCGCTTCGTGCCCACGTTCAAATTGCCTTTGGCCCGCAAGGGCTTGCCTGCTTTTGTGTTGATGGCGGCTGGCCTCCTGGCTTCGCCGGCCTTGGCGGTCAATCCGGACCCGAATGAGGTTCTGAGGCCTGCGCAGAGTCTCGAAGGCAACTTCCTTTCCGCTTATGTGGCCGGTTCCGCCCGCGACACGGAGGCTGCGTCGCTCTATTTCCGTGAGGCGATTCAAGAGGATCCGAGCAATCAGGAGCTTCTGGAACGAGGCTTCGTGGCTTTCCTTGCCAGCGGCTCCATGCAGGAGGCGTACCGGGCCGCCGAGCGCCTGTCGGCGCGTGATTCGTCCAATAACCTGGCCCAGTTCGCGCTCGCTGTCCGCGCCCTGAAGGCGCAGAAATTTGCCGATGCCCGCGCAAGGCTCGCCAAGGGAGCGCGGGGACGGCAGGCAGATCTGACGGCCACGCTTCTGACAGCTTGGGCCTATGCGGGCGCCAAGGACGGCAAGCAGGCCCTGGCGACGGTCGACAAGCTCAAGAGCGAGCGCGCCTTCAACCAGTTCCGGGAATACCACGCGGCCCTGATCGCCGATGTGGTGGGCAATGCCGCCGAGGCCGAGAAGCGCTTCAAGGCAGCCTACGAGGGCGAGCGCAACACGCTTCAGGTGGTGGACGCCTATGGCCGCTTCCTGGCCAAGCGCGGCAAGAAGGACGAGGCGATGGCCGTCTATAAGGCCTTCGACGAGCTGGCTCCGCGCCATCCCATCGTCAAGGCGGCCATGAAGGCGCTGGAAGAGAACAAGCCCCTCACGCCGCTCGTCACCAATGCGCAGGACGGCGCGGCCGAGCTGCTCTACGGCCTCGGCGTGGTGGGCAACACTCAAGGAGACGAGCTGACGGCGATCATCTACCTGCAGCTCGGTCTCGATCTGAAGCCGGACCATCCCCTGGCTCTCATCACTCTCGGTGACGTCTATGAGCGCCTGAAGCAGTTCGAGCAGGCCAACGCGATCTTCGACCGCGTGCCGAAGGACTCAGCCGTGCGCACGAGCGCCGATATCGCCATCGGTCAGAACTACGAGCAGATGGGTCGCGGCGAGGATGCCATGGCCTATCTCGACAAGCTCATGAAGGAGCGCCCGGACGATGTCGAGGTCGTCATGGCCCTCGGCAATGTGCAGCGTTCGCGCAAGAAGTTCGCGGAGGCGGCCGAGACCTACGCCAAGGCCATCGAGCTCGTCGGCACGCCGCAGCGCGGCCACTGGATTCTCTTCTTCTATCGCGGCACGTCCTATGAGCGCGCGAAGCAGTGGGACAAGGCCGAAGCCGATCTGAAGAAGGCGCTGGAGCTGGTGCCCGACGGCCTCCCGGCCGGCAAGGCACAGGTGATGAACTATCTCGCCTATTCCTGGGTCGACCGGAATGAAAACATCGACGAAGCCTTCAAGATGCTCACGAAGGCGGTCGAACTCGCGCCCCGCGACGGCATGATCATCGACTCCCTCGGCTGGGCTTATTACCGCCTCGGTCGCTACGAGGACGCCGTGCGCGAACTCGAAAAGGCCGTGGAGCTGAAGGCCGGCGACCCGACGATCAACGATCACCTGGGCGATGCCTATTGGAAGGTCGGTCGCAAGCTCGAGGCGAAGTTCCAGTGGGACCACGCCAAGAGCGCGAACCCCGAACACGAGGACCTCGTGAAGATCCTCCGCAAGATCGATCACGGCCTCGACGAGGTGGAGAAGAACCCGACGGCAGCCGAGAGCGCGCCTGCTCCGGCGGCACCTGCTCCCACGCCGCAAAGCGGCGGCTAACACGGGATGCTCTTTTTGAAATGGCCGGGTTCTCCCGGCCATTTTGCTTTTCGACCGTCATCCCCGCGGCCCGGGATGCCAGTAGAGCCTTACAATCCGCTCTTCCCATCCCTCCTTCTCTCGGGCATGGAAGGGGCATGTCGCTGCCCCTCACCACCCGCGCTCCCGCCAAGATCAATCTGACGCTCCACGTTCTCGGGCGACGGGCGGATGGCTACCATGAGCTCGAAAGCCTCGTGGCCTTCGCGGAGGCGGGGGACGATCTGCAACTCGTGCCGGGCCCTGGTCTCTCGCTTCACGTCAGCGGCCCGACAGCGGCACTGGCGGGTAGCGGCGCAGATAATCTCGTCTTGAAAGCAGCCAGGTTACTCGCGGAGCGTGTCGAAGGGCTTAAAGCAGGAGCCTTCCACCTGATGAAGCGTCTGCCCGTTGCTGCCGGGATCGGTGGAGGATCGTCTGATGCGGCCGCAGCCTTGAGGCTGCTGGCCGAGTTCAATGACCTGCTGCCGTCACATCCGGCTGTGCGCGAAGCAGCCCGTTTAACAGGTGCCGATGTGCCGGTCTGCCTCGAGCCCAAAGCACGCATGATGCGTGGGGTCGGGGAGGAGCTTGGGCCCGTTCTGACGCTGCCGCCTCTCTTTGCCGTTTTGGTCAATCCCCGTGTGCTGGTCGAAACGCCCGCCGTGTTCAAGGCGCTCGGATTGCAGCCGGGACAATCCCTGGGCAGAGCGCGGCATCCCGTTCTGGAGATGACTTCTATCCATTCCCTGCTCGAAAGTCTGAGAGCCGCGCGCAACGATCTCGAGCCGCCTGCTCTTGATGTGCAGCCAGTGATCGGGGAGGCGCTTGCGCTCGTCGCCCGGACTGAGGGTTGCCGCCTTGCGCGCATGTCAGGCTCCGGCGCGACGGTCTTCGGGTTGTATGAGGATTCTCAAAGCGCGGCGGATGCGGCTCGCTTCGTTCTCGACAGGAGACCGGAATGGTGGGTGGAGGCGACGAGCCTCCGATAGATTTTTAGCGTAATCCGATCTGCTTCCGTCATCACCGGCCTTGTGCCGGTGATCCCGATCCGAAGCCCACTGAGCCTCGTAAAAATGGGATGGCCGGGACGAGCCCGGCCATGACGTTCAGAGATTGTCGTTGACGTCGTAACAGCCGCTTACCACGCCGGGATGATGGCTCCCTTGAAGCGCTCTTCCAGGAACTTCGCGACTTCGGGGGACTGGTAGGATTCCACGAAGGTCTTGATCTCCGGGCGGTTCTCGTCGCCTTGGCGGGCGGCGACGAAGTTTGCGTAAGGATTGCCCTCGCGCGTCTCGACCGCGATCGTGTCCTTGCGGATGTCGAGGCCGGCATTGAGCGCGTGGTCGGTGTTGATCACGGCCGCGTCGAGGTCGGGCAGGGCGCGGGGCAGCTGCGCGGCGTCGAGTTCAGAGAATTGTACGTTCTTCGGATTCTCGGCGATGTCGAGCAGGCTCGGCGACAGGCCCCTGCCTTCCTTCAGCTTGATCACTCCTTCAGCGGCAAGGAGGTTGAGCGCGCGGCCGCCGTTGCTCGGATCGTTCGGAATGCCGACCTTCGCGCCCTTCGGCAGGTCGGCGACGGACTTCACCTTCTTGGAATAGAGGCCGATCGGCTGCACGAAGGTGAAGCCCACGGGCACGATCTTGTAGCCGCGAGCCGCGATCTGCGCATCCAGATAAGGCTTGTGCTGAAAGGCGTTGGCATCGAGGTCCTTGCGATCAAGCGCCTCGTTCACAAGGGCATAGTCGGAGAAAGGCACGAGTTCGACATTCAGGCTCTTGGAGGCGGCCACCTTCTTGACGACCTGCGCCACTTCTTCCTCGGCACCGGACATGACGCCAACCTTGATGCTCTTCTGCTGAGCGGCTGCAGGCAGGGCGGCAGCGAGAACGGCGCCGAGCGCGAAGGTCGCGGACAGGATCGTGCGACGGGTGAAAACGGACATAGGAGTACCTTTCAGGCAAAATGCGTCTGGGCTTCAACAGGAAGCCGGACATGTGGTTCGGGATGGGGAGAGAAAGATCAGGCTTTGAGGCGACAGCACCACCCGGCCTGTGGAGGCTGTTGGTGCGGCATGAATGCCATTGTGGAGACAAGTCGCGTCATAACCATCAATCCTCGTGAACCACGAGGCGGAGGCCGCTCGTGGCGCTTTAGCCTTTGATCACGCGGGGCAAGCTGCTCGTCTCAAATCACCGCGGCCTTGAGGGGGAGTACCGCCTCAGGACAGAAATGGTTTTATAGCGGTTGATTTTTATGTCAACCGAATTGTTCTGTATAAAGAACAGTCCTGCTATGCTCAATACGCGCGGGCGATACAGAAATCGACGGCTTCGAGGAGCGCCTGCTTCATGGGGCTTGCCGGGAAGAGAGCGAGCGCATCGCGGGCCATGGAACCGTAGTGGCGGGCACGCTCGACGGTATCCTCCAGCGCCTTGTGGCGACGCATGATGGCAATCGCCTGCTCGAGGTCGCCGTCCTGGATCTCGCCCTGTTCGAGCACGCGCTTCCAGAAGGCGCGCTCCTCTGCCGAGCCGCGGCGGAAGGAGAGGACGACCGGGAGCGTGATCTTACCCTCGCGGAAATCGTCACCCACGTTCTTGCCGAGCGTCGCAGCCTTGCCGCCGTAATCGAGCGCATCGTCCACGAGCTGGAAGGCGATGCCGAGATTCATGCCGTAGGAGCGGCAGGCCGCCTGCTCGGCTCTGGGGCGATTGGCGATGACGGGTCCGACCTCGCAGGCGGCGGCAAAAAGCTCTGCCGTCTTGCCACGGATCACGGCGAGGTATTCGTCTTCCGTGGTCTCGGTGTTCTTGGCGGCAGCGAGCTGCATCACCTCGCCCTCCGCGATCACGGTCGCGGCGGCGGAGAGAATGTCGAGGGCGCGAAGCGAGCCCACTTCCACCATCATGCGGAAGGCCTGGCCCAGCAGGAAATCACCCACGAGGACGCTCGCCTCGTTGCCCCACTTGATGCGGGCGGCGATCTTGCCCCGGCGCATGTCGCTTTCGTCCACCACGTCGTCGTGGAGGAGGGTGGCCGTGTGCATGAACTCGACGGAGGCCGCGAGCTTCACATGTCCGTCGCCCTGGTAGTCGGAGAGACCGGCCGTCGCGAGGGTGAGCATGGGGCGAAGGCGCTTCCCGCCCGACGAGATGAGGTGGTTTGCCACTTCCGGGATCATGGTGACCTCGGAGCCCGTGCGCGACAGAATCATCGCATTGACCCGCTCCATATCGGCGGCCACAAGGGAGACGAGCTTCTCGATGCCCGCATTCTTTTCAGGATGCTTATCTTCGAAAGGAACGACGACGCCCACGTCTCAAACCCGGGTTGCCGGCCGTCATGGCCGGTAGGAATATCAGTCACCGTGGCATGGCACTTTCCATGCTGCAATGCAAACGCTTGCCGCAGGGGAAGGATCGCCGCCGATGGTCGAAATCGTCCGCACCAACGATCTCGTTCTGGTCGGCTTCCTACAATCCTTATTGGAGAACGCCAACATCCCTGTTCTGGTCGCGGACATGCATATGAGTGCCCTGGAGGGCATGATCGGCGCCTTCCCCCGCCGGCTTCTGGTGCCGGACGACCAGGCGGAACAGGCCCGCCGCCTGATCCGCGAGGCGGGTCTCGGGAACGAGCTGCGCCATGAGTGAGATCACGGAAGATTGCTTGCTGGGCGGGCGCGTGCACCTGGCTCAGCCCGTCAAAGGGCACCGGGCCGGCACGGATGCCGTGCTTCTGGCAGCCTCCGCACCCGTGAAAGCTGGAGACAGGGTCCTGGACGTGGGCGCAGCCACGGGCGCGGTCGGCCTCATGGTCGCGGTGCGGGAAAGAGACGCGCGCCTCGCCTTCGTGGAGCGAGACCCCTCTCTTGCCGAACTCTGCCGCCGGAACTGCCGGGAAAACCATGTCGAGGCCGAGGTTTTCGTCGTGGATCTCCTGAACAAGGCTTCCCGTCACGAAGCGGGCCTTCGTCCAGAAACCGCCGATCTGGTGCTGACCAACCCGCCCTTCCTGGAGGAAGGGCAGGCGCGAATCTCCCCCAACCAGGGGAGGGCGGTGGCTCATGCACTTCCCTCGGGAGGATTGGAGGCTTGGCTCAAGGTGTGCCTGAGCTTGCTCAAGCCAAAGGGGCATTTCGTCCTGATTCACCGGGCCGACCGGGTCGCCGAGTGCCTGGATGGCTTGAACGGTCCTTTGGGGGGAATCGCGCTCCGCTTCGTGCACCCGAGCGCCGAGAAGCCTGCCATCCGTGTCCTGATCTCAGGTATCAAGGGCAGCCGCGCTCCCTTGCAGATCCTGCCGCCGCTCATTCTCAACAGGCCGGATGGACGCTTCACGCCTCAGGCCCAGGCGCTGCATCGGGGAGAGGCCGATCTCTTATGAAAAAGGGCGCCGGAGGGCGCCCTTTCCCAAGACTACCAACGATAGCCGGGCCGGCGAACCGTGCGGCAGACTTCGACCGGACGGCGAACCCAGCGGTAGCCGTTCCAGACCCGCTGGCGCTCGACCCAGCAGCGGCGAACCACACGGACCGGGCGATAGGCCGGGTAGGGGCGGTAGTACCGGCGGCGGTAATGAGGACGGCCATATTCATGGCGGACGACCACAGGGCCCGCGCGGTATTCCACCGCCGGGGCCCGGTAGCCGTAACCGTAGCCGCCGTAATAAGGCTGAGCCTCCGCCTGCGGGGCCGACAGGGTGCCGAAGCCAAGGGTGGCAAGTCCAAGAAGGCCGAAAAGCAGCTTGCGCATGTCACTCTCTCTCCTGAGCCGCTTGCGGTCTTGCCTGAAGCGGCGACTGAGCTGGATGTTGTCCATGCTCAATCTTTAAGCGTTCCTAGCTGAACGAAACCCGAAATATTCCCTAACGGAATGTTCATCTTGGGAAGCTCCGCAGCACGCACTACATGAAGGCCATGGCTCAGACATCTCTTTCCTCCATGCTTCCGGCTCGTCTCCAGTTCCTTCTTCCACGTCGATACCGCAGCTATCGCACTCCCATCGTGCCGGTCCTGCGTTTTTCGGGCGCGATCGGAGCTGTCATGCCGTTCCGCTCAGGGCTCGCCATGTCGAACGTGGCCTCCATGCTGGAGCGGGCGTTTTCCGTGTCCGGCGCGACGGCCGTCGCCATCGTCATCAATTCGCCCGGCGGATCGGCGGCCCAGTCGCACCTGATCTACAAGCGCATCCGAGCCTATGCGGAGGAGAAGAAGATCCCGGTTCTCGCCTTCGTGGAGGATGCGGCGGCCTCCGGCGGCTATATGATCGCCTGCGCGGCGGATGAGATTTATGCCGATCCGGCCTCCATCGTGGGCTCCATCGGCGTGGTGTCCGCAAGCTTCGGCTTCCAGGACCTGATCGCCCGCATCGGAGTGGAGCGGCGCGTGCATACGGCGGGCCAGAACAAAGCCATGCTCGACCCATTCCGGCCGGAAAACCCCGAGGATGTGGCGCGTCTGAAAGGTCTTCAGCGCAAGATTCACGAGGTCTTCGTGGAGCTCGTTCGCAGCCGCCGTGGCGCGAAACTCAACGATTCTTACGAGGATCTCTTCTCCGGCGCCTTCTGGGTGGGGGCGGAGGCCGTCGATCTCGGCCTCATCGATGGCCTGGGCGATATCCGTTCCATTATTCGCCAGCGCTTTGGCGAGGATGCGCAGTTGCGCATGATCGAGCCCGCCCGTCCACCGCTGCTGGGCCGCCTGTTCGGCCGCCGGGCCGTAACCGGGGGCAGCCTCATCGATCCCGCCGAGGTGGTGGGGGCGCTGGAGGAGAGAGCTGCCTGGGCGAGGCTGGGGTTGTGACTGAACTCGACATATCCGACGGTGCAGCGGATTCTCCTCCCCCTTGTGGGGAGGAGGGGGTGTCAGCGCGAGACCTCATTGGCTATCGCTCACACCCCCACCCCTGGCCCCTCCCCACAAGGGGGAGTGGAATTGCGGGCGGTGCTTGACTTGAGCCGCCCATCATCCCAAGGGTTCGCCTGACATTTTCAAAGACTGGACGCTATTGATGACGAGCGAACCCGCGCACATGAATCCCGCGCGCTCTTTCCAGGGCCTGATCCTCACGCTTCAGCGCTATTGGGCGGAGCAGGGCTGCGTCATTCTCCAGCCCTACGACATGGAAGTCGGCGCAGGCACCTTCCACCCGGCCACGACCTTGAGGGCTCTGGGTCCCAGGCCCTGGCGCGCGGCCTATGTGCAACCCTCCCGCCGCCCGAAGGACGGCCGCTATGGCGACAATCCGAACCGCCTTCAGCATTATTACCAGTTCCAGGTGATCCTGAAGCCGAACCCGCCGAACCTGCAGGAGCTCTATCTCGGTTCGCTCCAGGCTATCGGTATCGACACTGCGGTCCACGACGTCCGTTTCGTGGAGGACGACTGGGAAAGCCCGACGCTCGGCGCCTGGGGCCTCGGCTGGGAATGCTGGTGCGACGGCATGGAAGTGTCGCAATTCACCTATTTCCAGCAGGTGGCGGGCTTCGAGTGCTCGCCGGTTGCGGGCGAGCTGACCTACGGTCTCGAGCGCCTCGCCATGTATCTGCAGGGCGTGGAGTCGATCTACGACCTCAACTTCAACGGCCTCGAAGGCGACCAGAAGGTCACCTATGGCGATGTGTTCCTGCAGGCCGAGCAGGAATATTCGCGTCACAATTTCGAGTACGCCGACACGGAAATGCTCTTCCGCCATTTCCGCGACGCGGAGGCCGCCTGCCGCAAGTACCTGGAGGCGGGCGAACCCGAGGAAGGCTCCAACGACAGCCGCCATCTCATGGCGCTGCCGGCCTATGACCAGTGCATCAAGGCCAGCCACGTGTTCAACCTGCTCGATGCGCGCGGCGTGATCTCCGTCACCGAGCGCCAGAGCTACATCCTGCGCGTCCGCGACCTGGCGAAAGCCTGCGGCGCGGCATGGCTGAAGACCGAGGGCGGGGGCGTGGCTGCTTGAACACAAGCGAGTCTCGCTCGTACCCCTCCCCCTTGTGGGGAGGGGCTAGGGGTGGGGGTGTTGGCGCCAGACCTGCATAGGCTATCGCTCACACCCCCACCTCCATCTCCTCCCCACAAGGGGGAGGAGGGTTCGGGTAGCGGTTCATGCGACAGAATGGATACCGGAACGAATTCGAGATGCCTTCGACCCGCAAAATCGGCACGTCTCAATCTCGCGCATTGCGTCGCAACGCAACTGAGGCCGAGAAGTCGCTCTGGCGTGCCCTGAAGAAAATCCCGGTTTACGGAAGCCACTTCAGGCGGCAGGTGCCGATCGGTCCTTATATTGCGGATTTCGCCTGCTTGAAGGCGCGCCTCCTCATCGAGCTCGACGGCGGCCACCACTCCCAGGATAACGTCGCAGCCTACGACGAACGCCGAACTCGATGGCTCGAAAGCGAAGGCTATCGTGTCATCCGCTTTTGGAATGCCGAGTTGATCGAGAACATGCCCGGCGTTCTCGACACCATTTACGCGGGCCTGTATGGCTCGCCCCAATCCGAAGCCGTTGCGCTTCCCACCCCACCCCGGCCTGACGGCCGACCCTCCCCCTCAAGGGGAGGGTAGAGAACGCACCGCCATGCCCGATCTTCTCCTTGAACTCTTTTCCGAAGAAATCCCCGCCCGCATGCAGCGCCGCGCGGCGGAGGATTTGAAGAAGCTCGTGACGGATGCGCTCGTGGAGCGCGGCTTCCTCTATGAGGGAGCGCAGGCCTTTTCCACACCGCGCCGCCTTGCACTCACCATCATGGGCCTACCCGTGAAGGGCAAGGACGTGCGCGAGGAGCGCAAAGGTCCGCGCGTCGGCTCGCCCGATGCAGCGATCCAGGGCTTCCTGAAGGGAGCGGGCCTCGCCTCGCTCGACCAGGCGAAGATCGAGAGCGATCCGAAGAAGGGCGAGTTCTACGTCGCCGTCATCGAAAAGCCGGGCCGCGCGACGACGGATGTGCTGGCCGAGATCCTGCCGCAGATCATCAAGAGCTTCCCCTGGCCGAAATCGATGCGCTGGGGCGCGGCGTCCGCCGAGGCCGGTTCGCTCCGCTGGGTGCGTCCGCTGCAATCGATCCTCTGCACCTTCGGTCCCGAGACTGAAGATCCGGAAGTCGTGCGCTTCGAGGTCGATGGAACCGTTTCAGGTGACGTCACTTACGGCCACCGCTTCCTTGCCCCTGGCTCGATCCGCGTGAGGCGTTTTGACGATTACGTGCCTGCGCTGGAGCGTGCGAAGGTCGTGCTCGATGCGGATCGCCGCAAGGACATGATCCTGCACGACGCGAAGGACCTCGCCTTCGCGCAGGGCCTCGAGCTCGTCGAGGACGAAGGCTTGCTCGAAGAGGTCGCCGGGCTTGTCGAATGGCCTGTGGTGCTCATGGGCTCGTTCGACGAAGCCTTCCTCGACATTCCGCCGGAGGTGATCCGCACCACCATCCGCGCGAACCAGAAATGCTTCGTGCTGCGCGATCCGCGCACCGGCAGGCTCGCGAACCGTTTCCTTCTCACCTCGAATCTCATTGCAACGGATGGCGGCAAGACGATCATCGGCGGCAACGAGCGCGTGGTGCGCGCGCGTCTGTCAGACGCCAAGTTCTTCTGGGAGACGGACCAGAAGGTGAAGCTCGAAGATCGTCTCGAGAAGCTCAAAACCATCGTGTTCCACGAAAAGCTCGGCACGCAATATGAGCGTGTGGAGCGCATTGCCGCGCTGGCAAAAGAGCTCGCGCCCATCGTCGGTGCCGATGAGGCTCTCGCCGAGCGCGCTGCGCGCCTCGCCAAGGCCGATCTCGTCACCGAGATGGTCGGCGAATTTCCCGAGTTGCAGGGCCTCATGGGCCGCTATTATGCGACGCTCCAGGGCGAGGACCCGTCCGTCGCCGCAGCCATCGAAGAACACTATAAGCCGCTCGGCCCGTCCGATCGCGTGCCGACCGATCCCGTGTCGGTGTCCGTGGCGCTCGCCGACAAGATCGATACGCTCGTGGGTTTCTGGGCGATTGATGAAAAGCCGACAGGATCGAAGGATCCTTATGCGCTGCGTCGCGCGGCGCTCGGCGTGATCAGGCTCGTGCTCGAGAACAACATCAAGCTGCCTCTGATCTCCCTGCTTGCGAAGCCGTTCGCTCGCGATGCGAAGGATGTGCTCTTCGAGGAATTCCTGCAGATCAAGAAGCTCGTCGAGGCCATCGAGGACAGCGCCTTTGCGTCGCTCGTGTCTCATCCGGCGCTTCCGGATATCGAAGCCATCTTCCGCCAGCGGCAGCTGGGAAATGCAGAGAGCCTCGCGCGCATCATGTATATGCGCGCGCTCGATCTCCTCTCCTTCTTCGCAGACCGCCTGAAGGTCTATCTGCGCGATCAGGGTGCGCGTCACGATCTCATCGATGCGGTGTTCTCGCTCGAAGGCCAGGACGATCTGCTCATGATCGTCCGCCGCGTCGAAGCGCTCGGCCGCTTCCTCGACACGGAGGATGGTGCCAATCTGCTCGCCGGCTATCGCCGCGCGGCGAACATCCTGCGCATCGAGGAGAAGAAGGACGGTCGCGCCTATGACGAGGCCCCCGATCTCCAAATCGTGAACGATCAGGGCCAGATCGAGGAGAAGGCTCTCGCCGTCGTTCTCCACGGCGCAAAGGAAGAGGCCAGGAAAGCAGTCAAATCGGAAGATTTCGAAGGCGCGATGCGTGCTTTGTCCCGTCTGCGGCAGCCCGTGGACGCGTTCTTCGACAAGGTCACCGTGAACGCGGAGGATGCAGGCCTTCGCGCGAACCGCCTGCGTCTCCTCAACAGCATCCGCGAGGCGACCCGTACGGTGGCGGATTTCTCCCGGATTGAAGGGTAATAGAGTTAGTTCCCGTTAAGGTGTTGCAGGAGGGGCACAGCCAAAGGCCCCTCATGGCCCTAGGTAGTCGGCAACACCTTAACGGTAGACTTGAACCCATGATCCGACGTCTGATTCTCGGCGCTTTGCTGAGCGCTTCTCTGTCCGCCTGCCAAACCGCTCAGCGGCCCGCGCCTGTCGAGGCCGCGGCCATTGAGGACGCCGCTTGGTATATCGGCTCCATGCCTGACAAGCCGTTCGACGTGCCGCTCGTCGACCGCAGCCGCATGGACCCGAAATATGCCCGCCGGACGGTGGAGTATAACGGCCCCGAGAAGCCGGGCTCCATCGTGGTCGATATCGACGAGCGCATGCTCTATCTCGTGCAGCCCGACAGGAAGGCGATTCGCTACGGCGTCGGTGTGGGCAAGCAGGGCTTCTCCTGGAAGGGTATGGCTTCCGTCGGGCGCAAGGGTGTGTGGCCGTCCTGGCGTCCCACCAAGACCATGAAGAGCATCAAGCCGGATCTACCGGAGCATCGCGAGGCTGGACTCGACAACCCGCTCGGCGCCCGCGCCCTCTATCTCTATCAGGACGGCCGGGACATTCTCTTCCGCATCCACGGCACCAACGAGCCCTGGAGCATCGGCGAGCAGGTTTCCTCCGGCTGCGTGCGCATGCTCAACGAGGATGTCGTGGACCTCTACGAGCGCGTTCCCGTCGGCGCCACGGTCTATGTGAAGCGCAACGGGCGCTACCGGGTCTAGGATCAGAAGCGGCCTTCGGGCCGCTTTTTTGTTGTCCGGCCAAGGCGCAGATCAGGAGCGGGGAGGGTCCCGTCCGAATTGACTAGCCCCCTGCGTTGATTTGTAACGAAGGAACCTTGGCTGTTCAGCTTGCGTTTCGGTTCCATATGTTCCAAGCCAACACCTGCGCTGCAGCAGGGCGTATGATGAGCCAAGGGGTCTAGCGATGACGCAGTGGGTATACACCTTCGGAGATGGCAAGGCCGAAGGCCAGGCGGGGATGAAGAACCTGCTTGGCGGCAAGGGGGCGAACCTCGCCGAAATGTCCAATCTGGGGCTGCCGGTTCCTCCGGGCTTCACCATCACCACGGAAGTCTGCACCTATTACTATGACCATGGCCGCTCCTATCCGCAGGAGCTGAAGAGCCAGGTCGAGAACGCCCTGAATTACGTGGGTCGTCTCACGGGCCGCACCTTCGGCGATGCCCAGAACCCGCTGCTCGTCTCCGTCCGCTCCGGCGCGCGGGCCTCTATGCCGGGCATGATGGACACGGTGCTCAATCTCGGCCTCAACGACGTCACCGTCGAGGCCCTGGCCAAGGGCGCGGGCGACGAGCGCTTCGCCTACGATTCCTATCGCCGCTTCATCACCATGTATTCCAACGTGGTGCTCGACATCGGCCACCACCACTTCGAGGAAGTGCTCGACGAGTACAAGGACCGCAAGGGCTACACCCTCGACACGGACCTCTCCGCCGCCGACTGGAAGGCCCTGATCCCGCGCTACAAGGATCTGGTCGAGAAGGAGCTCGGCAAGCCCTTCCCGCAGGATCCGCAGGAACAGCTCTGGGGTGCCATCGGTGCCGTGTTCGGCTCCTGGATGAACAGCCGCGCCATCAAGTACCGCGAGCTGCACGGTATTCCGGCGAGCTGGGGCACGGCGGTGAACGTGCAGGCCATGGTGTTCGGCAACATGGGCGAGACCTCCGCCACCGGCGTGGCGTTTACCCGCAACCCCTCGACCGGCGAGAAGGAGCTCTACGGCGAGTTCCTGATCAATGCGCAGGGCGAGGACGTGGTGGCGGGCATCCGCACGCCACAGGACATCACGGAAGCCGCGCGCATTGCCTCCGGCTCCGACAAGCCCTCGATGGAAAAGGCGATGCCGCAGGCCTATGCCGAGCTGGTACGCATCTACGGCATTCTCGAGAAGCACTACCGCGACATGCAGGACATGGAATTCACGGTGGAGACGGGCAAGCTCTGGATGCTCCAGACCCGCAACGGCAAGCGCACCGCGAAGGCAGCGCTCCGCATCGCGGTGGAGCTGGCGTCCGAGGGTCTGATCACGCAGGAGGAGGCGATCACCCGCGTCGAGCCCGCAGCGCTCGACCAGCTTCTGCACCCGACCATCGACCCGAAGGCCGAGCGCAGGATTCTCGCGAGCGGCCTGCCGGCCTCGCCGGGCGCGGCCTCGGGCGAGATCGTGTTCAACTCGGATGATGCGGAGACCGCGAAGAAGGCAGGCCGCAAGGTCATTCTCGTGCGCGTCGAAACCTCGCCGGAAGACATCCACGGCATGCACGCGGCCGAAGGCATTCTCACCACGCGCGGCGGCATGACCTCGCACGCGGCGGTGGTGGCGCGCGGAATGGGCAAGCCCTGCGTTTCCGGCGCGGGCTCGATCCGTGTCGATTACGCTGCCCAGACCATGACGGTGGCAGGCCAGACGCTCAAGAAGGGCGACATCCTCACCATCGACGGCTCGAACGGCCAAGTGCTGCTCGGCCAAGTGAAGATGCTGCAGCCCGAACTCTCCGGCGAGTTCGCAACGCTCATGGGCTGGGCCGACAAGGTGCGCCGCATGAAGGTGCGCGCCAATGCGGAAACGCCGCTCGACGCCAACACGGCCCGCACCTTCGGGGCGGAAGGCATCGGCCTGTGCCGGACCGAGCACATGTTCTTCGAAGGCGACCGCATCGTGGCGGTGCGCGAGATGATCCTCTCCGACGACGAGGCAGGTCGCCGCGCGGCGCTTAGCAAACTGCTGCCGATGCAGCGCAAGGACTTCGTCGAGCTGTTCACGATCATGAGCGGTCTGCCGGTCACGATCCGCCTGCTCGATCCGCCGCTGCACGAGTTCCTGCCGCACTCGGAAGAGGAGATGGAGGAAGTGGCGAAGGCCATGAACGCTTCCGTCGACAAGCTGAAGCACCGCGCCCGCGAGCTGCACGAGTTCAACCCGATGCTCGGCTTCCGTGGCTGCCGTCTGGCGGTGGCCTATCCGGAGATCGCCGAGATGCAGGCGCGCGCGATCTTCGAGGCGGCCGTCGAGGCGGGCCGCACGACGGGCCAGCCCGTGGTGCCGGAGGTGATGGTGCCGCTCGTGATGACGAAGGCGGAGCTCGACCTCGTGAAGGATCGCATCGTCGCCATGGCGGAGGCGGTCGCGAAGGAATCGGGCGTGACGGTCGAGTACCAGGTCGGCACGATGATAGAGCTGCCGCGCGCGGCCCTGCGCGCCGGCGAGATCGCGGAATCGGCGGAGTTCTTCTCGTTCGGCACCAACGACCTCACGCAGACGACGCTCGGCATCTCGCGCGATGACGCGGCCTCGTTCCTCGGTCCCTACACGCAAAAAGGGCTGCTGCCCGCCGATCCGTTCGTGACCATCGATCAGGAAGGCGTGGGCGAGCTGGTGAAGCTCGCAACTGAGCGCGGCAGGAAGACGAGGAGCAACATCAAGCTCGGCATCTGCGGCGAGCATGGCGGTGATCCGGCGTCGATCCATTTCTGCCAATCGGTCGGGCTCGACTACGTGTCCTGCTCGCCCTATCGCGTGCCGATCGCGCGGCTTGCGGCAGCGCAGGCGGCGCTCGGCAACAAGGCCGCGAGCCAAGCGTAAATGGCGCTGTCTCGGATTCGTCTTCTCTATATCGGGGCGGTGCTGGTCTCCGGCATCGCCATCGGTTTTCTCGTCCGGCAAAACCCTGAATGGCAGCAGATGGCCGTACCGCCGGCCGCATGGCCGTTCGCCGTGTCTCTGGTAATCGATCTCATCATCGGCCAGATGGCGGCTCAAGGCAGGACGGAACCGCTCACGATGACCGACCGGTTCATTGCCGTGATTGGCGCCGGCGTGATCGTCACGCTGATGACAGCTGTGTGACATCGAAAGGAGAACGCAATGGCGCTTCACAAAGGCTCCTGCCATTGCGGCGAGGTGGCGTTCGAGGTTGAGACCGATCTCAGCCAAGTGATCGAGTGCAACTGCTCCATCTGCCGCAGGAAGGGCTACATGCTCGCCTTCGTGCCGCGCAGCCTGTTGAAGGTGCTTCGCGGCGAGGGGAAGCTTTCCACCTATACATTCAACACCCACACCATCCGCCATCGATTCTGCCGTGAATGCGGCTGCGCGACTTTCGGTGAAGGCCAGCAGCCGGGTGGTGAACCGATGGCTGCGATCAACGTGCGTTGCCTGGAGACGGTGGAGCTCTCGGACATCAGGCCGGCCCCGTTCAACGGGCGCGATAGGTAGCTCCGTACATTTCACAATGCTTCCAAGCTCACTGTCCTCATCCTGAGGAGGTCGCGGAGCGACCGTCTCGAAGGAGAGGGCGGAGTAAGATTGAAAACGAGATCACCGGCACAAGGCCGGTGATGACGCGGTATCTGGTGCCGGTGCTTCAGGCCGTTGCGAGGTTCGACCGGCGCAGGCCCATGATCTGAAACTCGGCATACATCAGCACGACGAGAGCCTGCATGATCACGAAGGCGTAGCCTGCACCTGTGGGCGACACCCATCCGCTGACGAGGAGCAGCAGGCTGTCGGCAGCCCACAGGATGTTGCCGAGGATGACGGCCCACACGAGGCCCTTGTGCATCTCGTCGCGCAGGCTGAGCCAGGCGAGTAAGGCGACGTAAGGCAGCAGGACCGCACCAGCACCGCGCAGAAGCACCTCCGGCAATCCGAGCAGATGCCCCAACGGTCCGGCGGCGAGCAGCATCAGCAGACCGAATGCGCCGCTCGTGGTGGCATCGGCCAGCAGGGTCTGGCGAAGAAGCGGGGAGGGATGAATCGTCGTCATGGCATGTTCCTTTCAGATCCGTCGGGCGTTCCGACTGGCCTTGAGGATTGCGCAGGCAGGGAAGTCGGTCGATTACCTCGGAGGTCATGGAGTTGAGCGCTGCACCACGCTATGGTCCCACCCATGAAACCAGCGAAGACCCCGGCACCTGCCACCCAGCATTTCGGTGATTACCTGCGCGAATGGCGCCAGCGCCGCCGCATGAGCCAGCTCGATCTCGCGCTCGAAGCCGAGATCTCCACGCGGCACCTGAGCTTTCTCGAAACCGGCCGCTCGCAGCCGAGCCGCGAGATGGTGCAGCTGCTTTCAGAAAAGCTCGACATGCCCCTGCGCGAACGCAATGTGATGCTCGCCTCTGCCGGGTTCGCGCCGGTCTATTCCGAACGCTCTCTCGATGATCCGGCGCTGCAGAGCATGCGCGAGGCCATCGATCTCGTGCTCAAAGGTCACGATCCTTATCCCGCACTCGCCGTCGACAGGCACTGGTCGCTGATCGCTGCCAACGAGGCGCTGTTCTCCCTCGTGCAGGGCGTCGATCCTGCGCTGCTGAAACCGCCTGTGAACGTGCTGCGCTTGAGCGTTCACCCCGCGGGTCTTGCCCGGCGCATCGCGAATTTTTCCGAGTGGCGTGACCATCTGATCGCGCGCCTGCATCATCAGGTGAATGTGACGGGCGATGCGGTGCTCTCCGCCCTCATCGAGGAGCTGCGCGCCTATCCGATCCCGGATGCCGCTAGGCGCATGTCTCATCCCAGACCGCATCATGCCGATATCGTCGTGCCGCTCCAGCTGATGACGGAGGAGGGCATGCTCACCTTCTTCAGCACGACGACGGTTTTCGGCACACCTGTCGACGTGACCCTTTCGGAACTCGCGATCGAAGCCTTTTTTCCCGCCGACGCGGAGACGGCTGATGCTTTAAGGCGCGTGGCCGAGAAGCGTCAGGCTGCCGCAGGAGCCTAGAGCCGTTTCCACTTGCGTGGAATCGGCTCCCTTCCTCGTTCTGCCGCATTGTCTGATGGCGAACCGGATCCACTTCGCCGGAAAATGCTCTAACGCCCTTCAAGTCCCGTCTTAACCAGCCGTCAACCTTAACCCCGGATAACCATAAGGAACGGAAGCCTTTTGTCCGATGCTTCCCTGGTTTGAGTGGGTGTTCGCGTGCGTCATCGGAATCGTCGCTCTCGGGTGAGATGGATTTGCGCCACGACGGCGCCCTGGGCGCTGGCGACCGGCCTCCTGATCTCGTTCACGGCCTCTGCGAGCAACGACCCGCAGACGGGCGTGAGTTTCGCGCCCCGCGGGCCGCTGGCGCGCCTGATGCAGACCGATCTCGTTCCTCCGATTACCACCTCGATTGCGGGCGGCCGTCTCGATCTCGGGCGCGATGTGTTGCGCTTCATTCCGCGTTACGACCTGCCCGATCACATGGTCAATGCCCTGCCGCCCAAGGCCGAGCGTAAGGCGGATGCCGGCGCTGATCCGGAAGTCGACCGCTCTGCCAAGGGCGACCCTCTCGTTGCGCCGCATGTCACCCTGTCTCTGAGGGCCAAGCAGTTGCGTCCGGATCTCGCGCAGGTGAGCGGCTCGCGCCTTCTCTTCGGGCAGGACGAGCGCCTTCTGCCGCCCACAATCCTCATGGAAGGGCAGCTGGAGGCTCCCGAGATGGAGCAGGCTTTCGAGCCTTCGGAGATGCCTGAATTCACCACCACGCGCCAGGCCGTCTCGGTGCAGTCGCCGAGTGCGGCCGCTGCCGGTTCGACAGGTGCTGCGGCGAGCCTCACCACGCCCATCGTGAAGCGCGCGGTGGCTCTCTCCTCGACGACGCCCGCGCCGATGGAGGCAACGCCCATCGAGATCGCGGCTGCGCCCGTCTCTCTGCAATCGCCGCGTCTCGACAAAGGCGGTTATGGCACGAGCCTCGTGCCGAAGTCGGATGACGTCACGCCTCCGCGCTACGCGGACCTGATCGATCCCGACAACATGAGCAAGGAACAGCGCTGCCTGGCCGAGGCCGTCTATTTCGAAGCCCGCAGCGAACCGGAAGAAGGTCAGGCCGCCGTCGCGCAGGTGGTGCTCAACCGCGTGAAGAGCGGCCTCTACCCATCCTCGATCTGCGGCGTCGTCTACCAGAACCGCCACCGCCATCTCGCGTGCCAGTTCACCTTTGCGTGCGAGGGCAAGGCCCTGCGTGTCACCGACACGGTCTCCTGGGAGCGGGCCAAGCGGGTGGCAAGCGCCGTGCTCGAAGGCAAGACCTACCTTGCCGATGTGGGCGGAGCCACGCATTACCATGCGAATTACGTGCGCCCTTATTGGGCCCGCCGCCTCAAGAAGATGGACGTGATCGGCCGTCACATCTTCTACAAGCTCAAGCCGGGCCAGACTTAAGCTGGGTTGCGGCTGCCTCTGGCCCGCCTCCGCGCCTTTCTCTAGCGCCTCGTGCGGAACCGGTAGAGCTTTGCGTCTTGTGCGGCGGCACACCGTCGAAATACAATAACCTTGCTAAAAGGGCTGGCACAAATTCAGCTAGGCAAGGGGCATTCAAAATGGCAACGACCAAAAGCGTAGACGGTCAACTCAGTGGAAACGTCTACATCGATTCTCTCATTTGGGGCGGCCGGGTCTGGGATCAGACTGTGCCTATCAAGGTGTGGTTGGGCGACCCGGACGAGTACAATTCCGCCCTGGCAGGCGGCGGGCGAAACTTTTACGAGGGTTATTTCGGAATAGAACCTGGGGCCCAAGCGCCGACATTGAATGTCAATACCCTGACATTCTGGCAGACCCAGGCCGAGGTCAATGCATTCATATATGCGCTCTCTCTTTACGAGAGCGTCTGCGATCTGCAATTCGATATCGAGAGCGAGTATACCATAGAGCAGGCCGATATCGTCTGGTGGAGGGTCGATTCCAATGACATCGGTGCGCTCGCAATCCACGAAAACCTGGCTTCGATCCCGAACACCGTTGGTCAGGTCTGGGGCTACTTCAACTATGCGGCGACGGAGTCGTGGAGCCAGCTTAGCCTTGGCGGCGATGGTCTGAGCACCATCGTTCACGAGATTGGACATGGCTTGGGTCTTGCTCATCCTCATGACGGGGGACGTCAGGACGATAAGAACACGTTCCCGGGGGTTGTGGATGGAAGTACCGGCACATTTGGCCTGAACCAGTCCGTCTACACGGCCATGTCCTATAATTCAGGCCTGGCAGGTACGCCGAGAACTTTCGTCTACGGTAACCAAGCCGGACTTGGCGCGTTCGACATCGCCGCCCTGCAATGGATCTACGGCGCGAACACGACGACCAAGACGGGCGACGATATCTACGCCCTTCCGACGAGCAATGCGGTCGGCACGGGCTGGTCGTGCATCTGGGATGCGGGCGGCGACGACACGATCAGCGGCATGGATGCAACCAGCAGCGTCACGATCGATCTTCGTCCGGCGACCCTTGCCGAGCATGATCCGCATGCTGGCGGTTTCATCTCTGCGCAGGTTGGGATAGGCGGCGGCTTCACGATCGCCAGCAACGTGACCATCGAAAACGCCTATGGCGGCCGCTATGCAGACAAGCTCTACGGTAACGGGGCCGGCAACCGGATGCTTGGAAATTCCGGTACTGATAGCCTCTATGGCTTTGACGGCGATGACATCCTCATCGGTGGAACAGGCAACGACAAGCTCTACGGTGGAACAGGCAAAGACGTCTTCGTGTTCAACACATCCCTGAGCGCCACTGGCAACAAGGACACGATCGGGGACTGGAATGGTCTTTACGATATGATCGAGTTGGATAGCGACGTCTTCACGAAGCTGACCAGGACGGGCGTGCTCAACAAGGCCAACTTCGTCATCGGTTCGGCGAAGGACAGTAACGACTACATCGGCTACGACAGGGGGACGGGGAATCTGTGGTACGACCGAAACGGCAGCGCTGCGGGCGGTCAGGTGGTGTTCGCCAATATCGGCAAGAACAAGGCCATTGGCTTCGCCGACTTCGTCGTCATCTGAGCCAGGAACCGCTGGCCGCCTGATGGCGGGCAGCGGGCCAAAAGGGTTGCGGGAGGGATGATTCATCACAATCCCTCATGCCTTTCCCCATAAAGTTTCGATATGGAAGCCTTGCGCCTTCCGCTAGGATCCGCCCTCCGATTTGCCGCTCGAGGGCTGTGCCGATGTCCGCACCCACCGCTCAATCCCGCGTTTCCCCGGAACTCATTGTCCTCTCCGGCTGCCTGATCGCGCTGATCACCTTTGGCCCGCGCGCTTCGGTCGGGTTGTTTCAGATCCCGATGACGACGGAGTTCGGCTGGGGGCGCGATACGTTCAGCCTGGCCATCGCCTTCCAGAACCTCCTCTGGGGCCTCGGCCAGCCCTTCGCTGGCGCGGTGGCGGATCGATTCGGAGCTTTCAAGGTGCTCTGCGCCGGTGCCTTGCTCTATGCGCTCGGCCTCGTGGTGATGGCCTATGCGTCGACGCCCGGCGTTCTGCATCTGGGCGCGGGTGTGCTCATCGGCTTCGGTCTGTCGGGCTGCTCGTTCAATCTCGTGCTCGGCGCCTTCGGCAAGCTCCTGCCGGAGAAGTGGCGCCCCATGGCCTTCGGTGCGGGCACGGCGGCGGGCTCCTTCGGCCAATTCCTGTTCCCGCCCATCGGTAACGTCCTCATTGATTCCTTCGGCTGGCATCAGGCGCTCGTGATCTTCGCAGCCTCCGTGCTGCTCGTCATGCCCTTGGCGCTCGCCCTTGCGACGCGTCCAACGGCAGGTACGGCAACGACCGGCGCTGCCAATGTCCCGAACCAATCGATCAAGCAGGCGCTGACGGAAGCTTTCCAGCATCGCTCCTATGTGCTGCTGGTGCTCGGCTTCTTCACCTGCGGCTTCCAGCTCGCCTTCATCACCGCGCATCTACCGGCTTATCTGAAGGATGCTGGCCTCTCGGCTGCCGTCGGCGGTTGGACGCTTGCCGTCATTGGTCTCGCCAATGCCTTCGGCTCTCTCGGCTCGGGCTGGCTGTCCACCCGCATGTCGAAGCGCTGGCTGTTGGCCTGGATCTATTTCGGCCGCTCGGTGGCGATCGCGGCCTTCATTCTGCTGCCGGCGTCGCCCGTCACCTCGATCGCATTCGGTATCTCCATCGGCCTCCTGTGGCTCTCCACCGTGCCGCCCACGTCCTCTCTCGTGATGCTGATGTTCGGCACGCGCTACATGGCCATGCTCTACGGCTTTGCCTTCTTCTCGCACCAGGTCGGCGGCTTCCTCGGCGTCTGGCTCGGTGGCGAGCTGTATGAGATCTATGGCAGCTACACCGTGGTCTGGTGGCTCTCGATCGCTCTCGGCATCGCCTCGGCACTGATCAACCTGCCCATCAAGGAACGTCCGGTCGAGCGTGGCCCGACCCTGCAGCCGGCCGAGTAAGAGCTCTGACGAAAACCAACCTGAGCCTCATCCTGAGGAGGACCTTTAGGTTCGTCTCGAAGGACGAGGCGTCTCCAGCGCGCACTGGATCCTCCTTCGAGACGGTCACTTCGTGACCTCCTCAGGATGAGGGAATATGAGGTACTAAGGTGTTCTGTCTCGTCCGAAGGGATGAGGCTCTTGGCCTTGCTCTGATCCTCCCTCGTGCCAACAATCGGCGCGGGGAGGATTGATGCTCATGGCACCATTCAAAGCGCTCGTCATCGACAAGACCGAGGCAGGCCAGACGGTCGACTTTCGTGAGTTCAACGAGGCCGATCTCATGGACGGCGATGTCACCGTCCGCGTGTCTCACTCGACGCTGAATTACAAGGACGGCTTGGCGCTCACCGGCAAGGCGCCGGTCGTGCGGCGCTTTCCGATGATCCCCGGTGTCGACCTCGTCGGCACGGTCGAGACTTCGTCCCATCCCGAATTCAAACCGGGCGATGCGGTGATCCTGAACGGTTGGGGCTTGGGCGAGACGCATCTCGGTGCTTATGCGGAAAAGGTGCGCGTGAAAGGCGATTGGCTGATTCCGCTTCCCGCAGGTCTCACCCCTCATCAGGCCATGGCCATCGGCACGGCGGGCTACACTGCGATGCTCTGCCTGATGGCGCTTGAGAAGCACGGGCTGAAGCCTGAGCGCGGTCCCGCTATCGTCACTGGCGCCGTTGGTGGTGTCGGCTCCGTCGCCGTCGCATTGCTTGCGCGGGCAGGCTGGCATGTGATCGCCTCGACGGGGCGGCCCGAGGAAGCCGATTATCTGAAAGGCCTCGGAGCTGTCGAGATCCTGGATCGGAGCGAACTCACTGTTCCGGTGCGGCCTCTCGGCAAGGAGCGTTGGGCTGCGGGCGTCGATACGGTCGGCTCCGTTCCGCTCGCCAATGTTTTGTCAATGACGAAATACAGCGGTGCGATTGCGGCTTGCGGCTTGGCGGCCGGCATGGATCTGCCTGCAACGGTCGCGCCCTTCATCCTGCGCAACGTGGCTTTGCTCGGCGTCGACTCTGTGATGGCGCCCAAAGCGCTTCGCCTGGAAGCATGGAACCGGCTGGCGCACGAACTCGACCATGACAAGCTCGCCGCCATGACCTCCACCATTCCTCTCGACGAGGTGATGGAGGCGGGGCGCCGGATCGTTGCCGGTCAGATAAAGGGGCGCGTCGTGGTGGAGATCGCCTGATCGACGGGCTTCTTGCCGTTGCCTTCGATCCAGCGGCGCTGCTTGCCGATCTCGGTCGCCATGAAGTCCATGAAGGCGCGCACGCGCGCCGACTGGCGAAGGTCCGGATGGGTGAGCAGCCACAGGCCTGCCGAGAAGTCCGGATTCACATCCGACAGGCGCACGAGATTCGGGCTCGCATCCGCGATGAAGCAGGGAAGGGGCCCGATGCCGATACCGGCCTCAACCGCTTCCGCGAGGCCCAACACCGTGTTCACCTTGTAGACGATGTTCTCTGGGGCCACGCGGTCGCGCACGAAGCGGGCCGCTTTCAGCGCCGCAAGATTGTCGCCAAGCGCGACCCAGGAGCGGTTATAGAGTTCCGGCCCGTTGAAATCGACCGGCTGATGCAGGTCGGGGAAATCCTCCAGTCGCCCGTAGATCGCCCAGGCGATGGTGGCGACGCGCCGTCCGACGAGGGTTTCCGGCGGATCGTCCGTGGCGCGAATCGCCACGTCCGCGTCGCGCTTCGAAAGATTCAGCGCCTGGTTCGCGAGCACCACGTCGAGCCGCATCTCGGGGCATGCCTTCACGAAACGCGAGAAGATATGCGTCAGCAGGTGGACGAGAAGCGTGTCGTTCGTCGTCACGCGCAATTCACCGGCAGGGGCCACCGCCTGGCCTGCGAGCTTGCGGGTGAACGAGGTGACGTTCTCCTCCATCTGCTCGGCAAGCGCGGCCATCTCCTCGCCAGCGGGCGTCAGCACATAGCCGGTACGGTGCCGCTCGAAGAGCTTGACGCCAAGGTTCTCCTCCATCTGGCCAAGCCTGCGGAAAACCGTGGAGTGATTGACGCCTAAACGCTCTGCCGCACCGGCAAGGCCGCTGGCCTCGGCGATGATCTTCACGAGCTTGAAATCGTCCCAGTCGAGCTGCTCTTGCTTGGCCATGCTGTCTTGCATCGATGCAATAGAAACCCTGCATATCTAACACTGGTTTTGCACGCTGGAAAGCTTATCCTTCATGCGTCACACAATTGCAGAGCGGCCCACCCCAGGCTGGCCCCAAGCTAGCCTGGAATCCTGTCCGCCTGCTCTCATTCCTTCGTATTGGAGATCCGAATGGCCAAGGTTCTTGTGCTGTATTATTCGTCCTGGGGACATATCGAGCAGATGGCTTATGCCGCCGCTGAAGGCGCGCGCGAGGCCGGGGCCGAGGTGGTGGTGAAGCGCGTGCCCGAGCTCGTGCCCGCCGAGATCGCTCAGGCTGCCCATTACAAGATCGATCAGAAGGCTCCTATCGCCACCGTCGAGGAGCTGCCGGAATACGATGCCATCATCTTCGGCACGCCGACCCGCTACGGCACGATGGCTGCGCAGATGAAGAACTTCCTCGACCAGACCGGCGGTCTGTGGGCTCAAGGAAAGCTCATCGGCAAGGTGGGTTCGGTCTTCACCTCGACCGCCACCCAGCACGGCGGTCAGGAAGCCACCATCCTCACCACGATCCCGGTGCTCATGCACCACGGCATGGTGGTCGTCGGCCTGCCTTACTCCTATCAGGGTCAGATGGGCGTCGATCAGATCCGCGGCGGCTCGCCATACGGCGCCTCGACCATCGCCGCCGGCGACGGCTCCCGCCAGCCGAGCGAGATCGATCTCGACGGCGCCCGCTTCCAGGGCAAGCACGTCGCCCAGATCGCAGCCAAGCTCGCCGCGAAGTAAGCCGCATCTTCGTGATGGCCGGGCTTGTCCCGGCCATCTCGATGCATAAAGGTGCTGCGCTTCACCGACGCGGGATCACCGGCACAAGGCCGGTGATGACATGCGGAGGTTTGATGATCGGGGCTGAGCGGGTCACCGCTCCGCAGCAGCGCGCCGGAGGCGGTCGTTGATGGCCTCGCCCAGACCCGTCTCCGGAATCGGCGCGACAGCGATGGTCCGAGCGCCGGAGGCATCGAGCTGCCTCAGATACGAGAACAGATGAGCGGCGGCCTCCTTGAGGTCGCCGTTTTTGCTGAGGTTCAGCTGAGCCTTCGCCTGCTCGTTGCCCTGCAGCGGGGTCGGGCCGAACAGCAAGGCAGCCTCGCCCGGCCGAATCTCCGCCGCATTCAGGCGCACCTGTGCGCGCGGCGCGTAGTGGGACGCGAGCATGCCGGGCGCGAGCGGGCTCTTTCCACCTTCAGAGCCAGTGTCGAGGCGCTGCCTGATGAGAGCTTCAATCGCCTCGCGCGGCACGCCGCCGGGACGCAGCAGGCGCGGGGTGCCGCCAAGGCACGCGACGATGGTGGACTCCACGCCCACATCCGATGCGCCCCCATCGACGACCGCATCGATGCGCCCGTCGAGATCGCTCAAGACATGATCTGGATCCGTCGGGCTCACACGGCCCGAGCGGTTGGCCGAGGGAGCCGCTACGGGACGGCCAGTCGCTGCCAGGAGGTCATGGGCGAGGGGATGAGCCGGCACCCGCAAACCCACGCTGTCGAGACCGGCGCGGGCGAGGTCGGAAACGGTGCAGGTGGGGGCCACCGGAACCACGAGGGTGAGGGGTCCAGGCCAGAAGGCCTCGGCCAGCTTCCGGGCGGTCTCATCGAAGATGCCTTGGATCTTCGCGGCTTTGAGGCTCTCCACATGCGAGATGAGCGGGTTGAAGCTCGGACGATCCTTGGCGGCATAGATGCCGGCCACCGCCTCCGCATTGGTGGCGTCCGCTCCCAGGCCGTAGACCGTCTCCGTCGGGAAGGCCACGAGGCCGCCGCGCTTCAGGATGGTGGCGGCTTCGGCAAGACCTGCCTCATCGGCTGTCAGACGCGCCGTCCGTAGCATTGACCCGCGATCGTTCACGTCTAAACTATTCCTTGCTCGGGGAGTGGATCATACCTTGGGCGGGTTTAATGGCGCGGGGGAACGCGTCAATATCAAAAGCCGATTGCTTGAGAGGAAATGCCATGAGCTACCGCGCTCCCGTGCCGGATATCGTCTTCACCATGCGCCATGTGGCGGGGTTCGATCGCGCCGTCGCCGATGGTCTCTATGGCGACCTCTCTGCTGATCTGGCCCAGACGATTCTGGAGGAGGCCAGCCGCTTCGCCAATGACGTGATCGCGCCTCTCAACCGTGAGGGCGACAGGCACGGTGCGACTGTGAGGGACGGCGCCGTCACCACCGCTCCCGGCTGGAAGGAGGCCTACAGGGCTTGGACGGAAGCCGGATGGAACGCGCTTCCCGGCCCTGTGGAATATGGCGGACAGGGTCTGCCGACGCTGTTGAACTCGGCCTGCGTCGAGATGTGGAACTCCGCCTCCATGGCATTCGGCATCGGCCCGGTGCTGACGCACGGCGCCATCGAGGCGCTGGAGGCTCATGCCTCGGACGACCTGAAGAGCCGCTATCTCGAAAAGCTCGTCTCCGGCGAATGGACGGCGACGATGAATCTCACCGAGCCGCAGGCGGGCTCCGATCTCGCGGCCCTGCGATCCCGCGCCGAGCCCGTTGGCGACGGCACCTATCGCATCACGGGCCAAAAGATCTTCATCACCTACGGCGAGCACGACCTCACCGACAACATCATCCATCTCGTGCTGGCGCGTTTACCCGACGCGCCTCAAGGGACGCGCGGCATCTCGCTCTTCCTCGTTCCGAAGTTCCTGCCCGATGGAACGCGCAACGACGTTCGCTGCCATAGCCTCGAACACAAGCTCGGCATCCATGCCTCGCCCACCTGCACCATGATTTTCGGTGACAAGGGCGGCGCCATCGGCTGGCTCGTGGGTGAGGAGAATCGCGGCCTCAACTGCATGTTCACGATGATGAACAATGCGCGCCTCGCGGTCGGCCTGCAGGGCGTCGCCATTGCCGAGCGCGCCTATCAGCAGGCTCTCGCCTATGCCAACGAGCGTCGCCAAGGCCGCGCCATCGGCGCTGCCGAGGGGATGAGCCCCATCATCGTGCACCCCGACATTCAGCGCAATCTTCTCACCATGAAGGCGCTCACCGCCGCCGCGCGCGCCATCTGCTACATGACGGCGGAAGCCATCGACCGCGCGCATCTGGAGCAGGATGCGGCGAGCCGCAAGAAAGCGCATGAGCGCGCGTCTCTGCTCACGCCGGTGGCGAAAGCCTTCTCCACCGATATCGGCATGGAGGTCGCGTCCCTCGGCGTGCAGGTCCACGGCGGCATGGGATTCATCGAGGAGACGGGGGCCGCGCAGCATTACCGCGATGCGCGCATCGCGCCGATTTACGAGGGCACCAACGGCATTCAGGCCATCGATCTCGTCACGCGCAAACTGCCGCTCTCCGGCGGCGAGACGGTGCATGCGCAGATCGCGTCCATGCGCGCCGTCGTCACGCGCATCATGAAGGAGGGAACACCTGCTTTCGGCGCGACGGCGCCGCGTCTGCGCGATGCCGTCGAAAGCCTGGATCGCGCGACGAGCTATATGCTCCAGGCCATCTCCTCGAACGCACAGGGCGAGGCGCTGGCAGGCGCGACGCCTTATCTGCGTCTCTTCGGGCTCGCGCAGGGCGGCGTGGCTCTCGCGGAGGCAGCGCTTGCGGCAAGTGCCTTGATGGCCGGTGGCGACCAGGACCCTGCCCATGCAGGCCGCATCGCGCTTGGCCGCTTCTTCGCGGAGAACATCGCCGTCGGCGCGAAAGGTCTGGAAGATACTGTCTTGAGCGGCGCAGGCTTCCTGCAGGATGCGACCGTGGCGCTGGCGAGCTGATCCCATGACACTCAAAGGAAAAACCCTTTTCATCACCGGCGCCTCACGCGGCATCGGTCTCGCCATCGGCCTTCGTGCAGCGCAGGATGGCGCGAATGTGGTGATCGCGGCGAAGACCGCCGAGCCGCACCCCAAGCTTCCTGGTACGATCTACACGGCGGCGGAGGAGATCGAGAAGGCGGGCGGCAAGGCCTTGCCTCTCGTGGTCGACGTGCGCGACGAGGAAGCGGTCAAAGGCGCCATTCAAAATGCGGTCGAGACCTTCGGTGGCCTCGACATCGTGGTGAACAACGCCAGCGCCATCAGCCTCACGCCGACGCCGCTGACGGACATGAAACGCTTCGATCTGATGCACCAGATCAACACGCGCGGCACCTACATGGTCTCGAAATACGCGATCCCGCATCTGGAGAAGGCGCAGAACCCGCATATCCTCATGCTGTCGCCGCCGCTCGACATGAAGGAGAAGTGGTTTGCGCCGCATCTCGCCTATTCACTGGCGAAATACGGCATGAGCCTGTGCGTGCTGGGGCTCGCCGGCGAGTTGAGACCGAAGGGCATTGCCGTCAACGCTCTCTGGCCGCGCACGACCATTGCCACGAGCGCGGTGAAGAACCTGCTCGGCGGCGACGAGATCGTGCAGGCGAGCCGCACGCCGGAAATCCTGGCGGATGCGGCCCATGCCATCTTCCAGAAGCCTTCGAAGAGCTTTACCGGCCACTTCCTGATTGACGACGTGTTCTTAAGCGAGGAGGGCGTGACGGATTTCGAGAAGTACCGGGTCGACCCCACGAAACCGTTGATGCCGGATTTCTTCGTGCCGGAGGATACCCCTCCGCTGTCATTGCCCTGACACACGCCCTCGTCATCACCGGCCTCGTGCCGGTGATCCCGATCGAGAGGCGTAATGCCTTTCAAATCGAGATGGCCGAGACTGATCCCCCGGATCAAGTCCGGGGACGGCCATGACGGTGCTGGTGCCATCCATTCTGCTATGCTACGGCCGGGAATGACAGAAGTGCGCTGAGATGAAACAATAAAAACTCTTATCGGCGGAGGCGGGTATGATTGTAGTCCACAGGCCGGCACAGGTGACGACTGCGATGGGGGAATCCCTCGATCGTTCCGTGCTGCCTCCGGGAGAGCTGGTTCCGGAGGACGCCCTCTGGATCGACCTGATCGACCCGACCCGCGAGGAGGACCGCCTCGTCGAGAGGCATCTGAATATCGAGATCCCGACTCGCGAGGAGATGGCGGATATCGAGCCGTCGGAAATTCTCTACCACGAGAACAACGCGCGCTACATGACGGCGCGCGTGCTGTGCCATTCGGAGTCTGACACGCCGAAACTCATCGACGTTTCCTTCATTCTCACGGAGCGGGCGCTCGTGACCGTCCGCTATGGCGAGCCGCGCTCTTTCAGCATGTTCATGACGCGCTCGAGCAAGCCGGGCGGTTGCCGTCACCAGCCGGAGGCCGTGCTGGATGGCTTGATCGAGACGATCATTGACCGCGCTGCCGAGATCCTTGGTACTGTTGGCCAGCGTATCGATCGCCTGTCGCAATCGATCTTCGAGAACGAGAAGAAGGGCACGCGCCGCACCGCATCCTTCCGCGCCGCACTGAAGTCCATCGGCCGGAAAGGCGACATCATCTCGAATGTGCGGGAGAGCATGGTCTCGGTAGAACGCCTCCTTCTGTTCCTGTCTGCCAGCATGCCACGCCCGCAGAAGTCACGCGGCTATCAATCTGAATGGCGCACGGCCTTGCGCGACGTGCAATCCATCGAGGAACACGCGACCTTCCTCTCCAACAAGGTCCAGTTTCTGCTCGATGCCACGCTCGGCCTCGTCACCATCGAGCAGAACGACGTCATCAAGATCTTCTCGGTGATGTCCGTGATCTTCCTGCCGCCGACCCTCGTGTCGTCGCTCTACGGCATGAACTTCAAATTCATGCCGGAGCTGGAATGGGATCTCGGTTATCCCTGGGCCATTACCCTCATGGTGCTGGCGGCCGTGCTGCCCTATCTCTTCTTCCGCTGGAAGCGGTGGCTTTAACCTATGCGTGTCATCCCCGCGAAGGCGGGGATCCATAAACACGGCGTTTCAAAATAGAATTGCCGGCATTGCACTTTTTTCTGAAATGCTGGCGTTTATGGATTCCGGGCTCTCGCTCCGCTCGCCCCGGAATGACGATTGGGCGAATGAGAAGGGGAAAGAACATGTGCGGGCGTTATGCCATCACGCTGCCTCCCGAAACCTACCGGGAGTTCTACGGCTATCCGGAACAGCCGAACTTTCCTGCGCGCTACAACGTGGCTCCCACCCAGCCCGTGCCCATCGTGCTGGAAGATCGCGGCGAGCGGCACTTCATGCTGGTGCGCTGGGGCTTCCTGCCGTCCTGGGTGAAGGACCCGAAGGACTTTCCGCTCGTCATCAACGCGCGCGGCGAGACGCTTGAAACGAAGCCCACCTTCAAGGCTGCGCTGAAGCGCCGACGCTGCATCTTCCTGGCCGACGGTTTCTACGAGTGGCAGCGCCATGGGCGCGAGAAGACGCCGTTTCTCATCCGTCCGCGCAGCCGTAAACCCCTGCCGATGGCGGGTCTATGGGAAACCTACTCAAGCCCCGATGGAGCTGAGATCGACACTGCGGCCATCGTCACGACGGACGCCAACGGCACGATGTCCGCCGTGCACGACCGGATGCCCGTGATCCTCTCCGACGAAAACATGGCCGCCTGGCTCGACATACGCGACGAGCGTGCGAACGTCATGCACCTCGTGCGTCCGTGCCCGGATGACTGGCTCGAGGTGGTGCCGGTCTCAAGCCGCGTGAACAAGGTCGAGAACGACGATCCCGGCTTGATCGAGCCGTTGTCACAGCCTGAATCAGCGCCGGTGAAGGAAACCAAGCGCAAGGCGAAGAAGCCGCTCTCCAGCGACGAAGACGATCAGGGCAGCTTGTTTTAGGCGCAGTACCTGCTGTCATCCCCGCGAAGGCGGGGTCCAGAACCGCGACGTTACGCCACTCGAGGCCGACGGTGTTTATGGATTTCCACGCCTCCGGCGCGGCCCTTCGGGTCGGGCTCGGCTACGCCGCCCCGGAATGACAGTGGAGATTGCTACCGCCTCTTCTTCGCCACGTCGCGGCGCAGGATGCCGACGACTTCGAGATGCGGCGAGTGCTTGAACTGGTCGACCGGGATCACGCGTTCCAGGCGGTAGCCGCTGCTCATGAGAATGGCGGCATCGCGCGCGAAGGTGGCAGCATCGCAGGAGACGCTCACGACGAGCGGCACCTTCGATACAGCCAATTGTTTTGCCTGCGCCTCGGCGCCTGCACGCGGCGGGTCGAGCACGGCGGCGTCGAAAGCATTGAGCTCGGGCGTGAGAAGCGGACGGCGGAAGAGATCGCGCGCCTCGGTGGTGATACGGCGCAGGCCGGGCGTTGCGCGAAATGCCTTGTCAAGGGCCGTCATCGAGCCCTGGTCGTATTCGACCGCGTGAACCTCGGACTTCTCCGCAAGGCGCAGAGCGAAGGGGCCGGAGCCTGAAAAGAGATCGGCCACGCGCTTTGCGCGCTCGCAGGCTTGCGTGACGAAACGGGCGAGCGTTTCCTCGCCCAAACGCGTCGCCTGCAGGAATGAGCCGGCAGGCGGCACGACGGCAGCGCGGCCCATGAGGATGGCAGGCGGGCGGCGCTCCACGATCACGTCGCCATGGATCGACAGGCGCGAGAGGTCGAGCTTCGCGGCGAGATCGATAAGGCTGAGGCGGTCGGGATCCTTCACCGGCCCGTGCCCGCGCACATCGACATCGAAGCCGGTCTGCGTGTTCGTGATCTGGATATCGAGTGGTTTGCGGGCAGCTTTCAAATGCTCGCCGATGGCGCGGGCGATGCCGGGTGCCTGCTCCTTCAGCACAGGCTCGGCGATGGGGCAGAAGGCGATCTCGACGATTTGATGGCTGCGCGCCGCCATGTAGCCCACATGCATGGCGCGACCGGGAAAGCGTACATGCAGAGTCACGCGACGGCGGCCGTCGCCATGGGCATCAATCAATGGTTCGATGGGAGCCTCGATGCGCGCCTGGCGCAGGGTATGCGCGAGCGTCTCCTGCTTCCAAGCCTGATAGAAGCCGTGCTTCATGTGCTGCGTCGCGCAGCCGCCGCATTCGTCGAAGTAGGGGCAGAACGGCGTCTCGCGCTCGGGCGAGGCCGCATCGATGCTGATGAGGTCGGCACGCGAGCCTTCGCGCTCGATGGTGACGGTCTCCCCCGGCAGCACCTTCGGCACGAAGACGGGACCGGAAGAGGTCTCCGCAATGCCATCCGCTTTTGCGCCGAGGCGCTTGATCGTAACCTGCTCAGCCACGGTGGGCTCCCAACAAGAACTCGCGATTGCCGTCACCACCCTCGATGGGCGAGGGGGCAATGCCATCGACAGTAAACCCAAGCGAGGTGATGAAGGCGCTGATATCCTCGCACACAGTGCGATGCACGGCCTCATCGCGCACGATGCCCTTCTTCACGTGATTGCGTCCGGCCTCGAATTGCGGCTTCACCAGAACGGCGAGCTTCGCGCGCGGCTTCAGGAGCGTGACAGCGGCGGGCAGTACGAGCTTCAACGAGATGAAGCTCACATCGGACACGAGAAGATCGGCAGGCTCAGGGATGAGATCGGTGTTCAGCGACCGCGCATCCGTGCCTTCGAGATTGGTCACGCGCGGATCATTTGCCACCTTGGGGTGAAGCTGTCCGTGGCCCACATCCACCGCATATACATGCTTGGCATCGCGCATCAGCAGCACTTCGGTGAAGCCGCCGGTGGAGGCACCGATGTCGAGGCAGACGCAACCTTTGGGGTCGACATTGAAGAAATCGAGCGCAGCCGCCAGCTTCACGCCGCCGCGCGAGACGTAAGGATGCGGCTGCACGGCGGTAATCACGGCATTGTCCGGCACCGTCTCGGAAGCTTTACGGACGGCCATTCCATTCATGGTGACGAGACCGGCGGCAATCGCCTCCTGCGCCCGCGCGCGGCTTGTGAAAAAGCCGCGCTCGACGAGCACCAGATCGGCACGTTTGCGGGTCATGGAAGCCTCAACTTCATGGGAGTTCACAATCCTTTCAGACCTCGGAACCAGTCCCGGCGGGAAGGCGTCTCCGTTCAGCTTTCCAGCAGATCAACGGAGATCCCATGCTCAGCCGTCGCCATCTCCTGACCGGTGCAACATCGCTTGCTGCCAGCGCTGCCATTCCTCGGGCCTGGGCGCAAGCGCCTTCCGGCCCCTTCAAGCTCGATCCCCTGCCATATGTCCCTTCCAAGAACGAGCCTCATATCGACGCCCAGACCATGGAACTGCACCATGGAAAGCACCATGCGGCCTACGTCAACAATCTCAACGCCGCTTTGAGCCAGAATGGTGATTGGGCCAAGATGCCCCTTCACGAAATGCTGGCGAAGCTCGGCGACATGCCGGAATCCGTCAGAACCGCCATCCGCAACAATGGCGGCGGCCATGCCAACCATACGATGTTCTGGCAGATCATGGGCGGATCGGGCGGCGAGCCCTCCGGTGAGCTGAAAAGCGTCATCGACCGGGATCTCGGCGGCTTCCAGAAGTTCCAGGCTGATTTCAACACGGCCGGAGAGAGGCAGTTCGGCTCCGGCTGGGTGTTCGTGACGGTGAGCCGCGAGGGCAAACTCGCCATCGTGACGAAGCCCAACCAGGACACCCCGCTCATGGACGGGCAGCGGGTCCTCATGGGCAATGACGTCTGGGAGCACGCCTATTATCTCAAATACCAGAACCGTCGTCCTGACTATCTGAAAGCCTGGTGGAACGTGCTCGACTGGAACAGGATCGGCGAACGCTACGCCTCCGCGAAGGCGGGAACGCTGACGATTTGATGCACCGTCATGCCTGGCCTTGTGCCGGGTTCCCACTTTCGGACCCACTACCCTCATCCTGAGGAGGCGCGAAGCGCCGTCTCGAAGGAGGATCCAGTGCACTCTGGATCCTCCTTCGAGACGCAGCCTGATGGCTGCTCCTCAGGATGAGGGCGGAGAGAAGTTGAAAGGGAGATCACCGGCACAAGGCCGGTGATGACGATAATAGAGCTCTCAAGCCCGCGCCTTGCGGGTCTCTTCCTGGCCGAGAGCCTCGAACACCTTGGTCACGATGCCGGCCGCATCGAGTCCTGCCTTGGCATACATGCGCTCCGGCTTGTCGTGATCCTGATAGATATCGGGCAGCACCATGGAGCGAACTTTCAGCGTGCCGCGATCGAGCGCGCCCTTGTCGGAGAGAAGCTGCATCACGTAGGAGCCGAACCCGCCGATGGAGCCTTCCTCCACGGTGATGAGAACCTCATGCTCGCGCGCGAGCTTCAGGATCATCTCCTCGTCGAGCGGCTTGGCGAAGCGGGCATCGGCCACGGTGGTGGAGAGGCCGCGAGCATCGAGCTCTTCCGCGGCCTTCAGCGCTTCGGCGAGGCGCGTGCCGAGCGACAGAATGGCGATGCGGCTGCCTTCCTTCACGATACGGCCCTTGCCGATAGCCAGCGGAACGCCGTGCTCCGGCATGTCGACGCCGACGCCCTCGCCACGCGGATAGCGGAAGGCGATGGGGCCATTGTCGTAAGCGGCAGCGGTGGCGACCATGTGCACCAGTTCCGCCTCATCGCTTGCTGCCATGATCACCATGTTCGGGATGCAGCCGAGATAGGCGACATCGAAGGAACCTGCATGCGTCGGCCCGTCCGCGCCGACGAGGCCCGCGCGGTCCAGCGCGAAGCGCACCGGCAGATTCTGGATCGCCACATCGTGCACGACCTGATCGTAGGCACGCTGCAGGAAGGTGGAATAGATCGCGCAGAAGGGCTTGTAGCCTTCCGTCGCCATGCCGGCGGCAAACGTCACCGCATGCTGCTCGGCGATGCCCACATCGAAGGTGCGGGTGGGAAATTCCTTGCCGAAGAGATCGACGCCCGTGCCGGTCGGCATCGCCGCCGTGACGGCGACGATCTTGCCGTCCTTCCGCGCTTCCTTGATCAGGCTATCGCCGAACACCTTGGTGTAGGAGGGCGCATTGGCCTTGGGCTTGGCCTGCGCACCCGTCACCACGTCGAAGGTGACGACGCCGTGATACTTGTCGGCGGCGGCTTCAGCCGGCGCGTAGCCCTTGCCCTTCTGCGTCACCACGTGAACGAGGATCGGACCGGTCTCCGAGTCACGCACATTCTTCAGGATCGGCAGCAGATGATCGATATTATGCCCGTCGATGGGACCGACATAGTAGAAGCCGAGCTCCTCGAACATCGTCCCGCCGGTCCAGAAGCCACGGGCGAATTCCTCGGCCTTGGCGGCCTTGTCGTAAAAGAACTTCGGCAGCCTCTTCGCCAGCTGCTTCGCCGTCTCGCGGATGCCGCGATAGGTGCCGCCGGAAACGAGGCGGGCGAGATAGGACGACATGGCGCCGGTGGGCGGCGCAATTGACATGTCGTTGTCGTTGAGGATCACGATCAGGCGCGAATGCATGGCGCCCGCGTTGTTCATGGCTTCATAGGCCATGCCCGCCGACATGGCGCCGTCGCCGATCACGGCGATCACATTGTTCGGCTTGCCCTCAAGATCCCGCGCCACGGCCATGCCGAGGCCAGCCGAGATCGAGGTGGAGGAATGGGCCGCGCCGAAGGGGTCGTATTCGCTCTCCGAGCGCTTGGTGAAGCCGGACAGGCCCCCTGCCTGGCGGAGCGTTCGAATGCGGTCGCGCCGGCCGGTGAGGATCTTGTGCGGATAGGCCTGATGTCCTACGTCCCAGATCAGCCGATCGCGGGGCGTGTCGAACACATAGTGGAGCGCCACGGTCAGCTCGACCACTCCAAGGCCCGCGCCCAGGTGTCCGCCGGTAACAGAGACGGCGCTGATCGTCTCCGTGCGCAACTCGTCCGCAACCTGCTTCAGCTGGTTCTCGGGGAGCTGGCGGAGATCTTCCGGGGTCTTGATGGTGTCGAGGAGAGGTGTGGACAAGGTTACTCTCACCAGGGGTTAGCCGAAGGCCGATGGATCTTGGGAGATAGGGATTGCAGGGGGCAGGGTCAAACTGGAGTTCGACCTTTTGCCGTCAACTTTTGCCTTATTCCGCCACATCCAGCGGGGCCGCGCCGGAGGCCGCCCCATCCGGACCGATGGTGATCTTCTCGATCCGGGCCTCGGCTTTCTTCAGAAGCTGCTCGCAATGCTTCTTCAGGGCCTCGCCGCGCTCGTAGATGGCAATCGAATCCTCGAGTGGCACATCGCCGCGCTCGAGACGCCGCACGATCTCCTCCAGCTCGGCCAGGGCCTTTTCGAAGGGGAGGGTCTTGATGGAAGTGGTGTCGGTCATGCAGCTATCCGTCAAAAATCGTTGTTGGGCCGCTTTCCTCACGAGATTGCGGCATTGCCCGGCCGGCGGACGAGGAATCTCTGATAAACGAGACCGATGCCGATGAGAACAAGCCCGAGGCCAATAAATGACAGGGCCCGCATCACGCCTTCCAAGTTTGACAGGTCGATGATGAACACCTTCAGAACGGCGAGCACAAGATAAACCGCCGAGGCAATGCGCGCAAAGCGGTTGTCGCGGACGATTCCATAGCCCAGCAGCGCGATGCCGATGACGAGAAGGGCGACCGAGTAGCTCCACTGCTCGCCCTGGGTGAAACCGCGCCAGAAAAAGCCCAGGTTCGGGCCCTGGAAGACCCGCCGGATTTCCAAGGCCACATAAGCCCATTGCAGAAGGAGGCTTAAGGTAGCGGAGGCGACGACGTAGTAGCGGGGGCGGGCATTCCGCTCCGCATAGGCCAGCCCGCCTGCCAGGATCGAGGGCAGGAGATAGGCCAGGATCAGGCTGTTGAAGAGGATGCCGCCCGTGATCTCGTCATTGGTCAGAAGTGGGTTTTCGATCGCGAGCAGTCCGATGCCGGACAGGGCGAAGGAGACGACCTTGAAGATCAGGGAGCCCCATCGGTAGACCGGGTCGGCCCTCCGGATGTCCAAGCGCGTCAGCAGGATCGCGAAAGTGAGGCTTTCCGTCGCAATCAAACCAGCCTCCAGGAGCCTGAAATCGGCCGCCAGCGGGTCGCCCGCGTGAAGGGCATGCCGGATCTCGAAGAAGACCAGGAAAGCCGCAAACACGATGCTCAGGCTCTCGGTGAGTTGGACGATACGGTCGCGTCCGGTCCGCTCCAGCAGGCGGCCCGCCAGCCAGAACGCCACGGCGGGAACGCCATAGCCCCACAGAAGCCAGTTGACGATGACCGGCCCCGGGTCGCCGCCCACGATGGTGGGATCCCAGATCAGGCGACCCAGAACGATGAGGCCGATGGCGCCCACCGCATAGCGCAGGGCCGGGATGGCGATGCGGTTCGCGACCCAGGCCGTCCCGAGAGCCGTCAGCGCGAAGGCCACCGTCAGCATGCCCTTCTCCAGGGCGAAGGTCAGGCCGAGCACCACGGCCCCGAGCGCAGCCGAGGCGGCAGCCCCGAGGCCGAGGCGGATGGCGGAATCCTCTTCCGCTCTCCCGCCTCGCATGAGCCATTGCGAGGCCAGCACGAAGGCGAGCGCCAGAACGCCCGCAACGAGAGCGAAGGAGAGGCTGCGCTCGAACGCGGTGACGCGCCAGTACGCGGCGACCAAGGCGAGCAGCGGCCCTACGCTCGCCGCCACCGCATACCAGGCGGCGACCGACAGGCGCAGGCCCTGAGAGCGCGCCAGCCGCAGCAGGGACGCACCGGCGATCACGGCCGGCAGCAGAGCGCCCAGAACAAGATAAGTGTCGAGGGCATAGGGACGAACCGCGAAAATATCGCCGCTCTGGTAGAACAGGTTTTCAGGCTCGCCGCCGATCTCCGTGGCGAGCGGCCAGATCAGCAGGGCACCCGCTGCCAGCAGCGCCGCACTGGTGGCGGCTGTCGAGACGGGGGCAATGCGTATGCCTGCTGCCAGCAGGACAAGCGCCATGGCGGTCACGAAGAAAGGTCGCCCGTCGCCTGTATGGATCGAGCTCGTCACGACGATCCCGGCAAGGGCGAAGGTCAGGAACACCGCGCTCGCGGCCTGGTCGATGAGCGCCTCGGTATCGGGAACGTGGCGATAGGGATCGATTGCGAGGAAGAAGGCTGCAAGGCCCGCCTGGAGCACCAGATGCACCATGGCCGGCAGCACATTCGATCCGCCGATGAAGAAGATCGGCGCTGCCCAGAGCAGCACGCCCACCGAGCCTGCCAGAGCCAGCCAGCGCCAGAGCCGCAATCGCGCGACGCCATAGGCGGGCAGCACCACGAAGGCGAGATAGACCACGAGCGCCCAGGGCTGCGGCCTGTCCGACGAGACGAGGAGCGGGCTTCCCATGGCGCCGAGAAGGCCGAGAGCCGCCAGCATCGGGCCGTGGAGCGTCGAGGCGATCATGGCCAGCACGGCGATGAGCCCGAGGGTGACGAAAGTCGTCCCAGGTCCGATCAGGCCATAGAGGGCGTAAGCGGCGTAGGCCGAGGCGAAGGCCGTGCAGGTGCCGGCGGCGGTGAGAATGCTCGGCACATTGGCGCTGGGGATGCCGAGAAGGCCGAAGCTGCTGGCGCGGCGGCGCATCCATTCGCCTGCGCCGATGAGGGCGAGCGCGAACAGGATGCCAAGGGCGATGCGGGTCTGCGGGGTGAGCAGGTTCTGCTCGATGGAATAGCGCACGAGGAAGATGCCGCCGAGCGCCAGCGCCACGCCGCCGACCCACACGGCCCAGCGGGAGCCGAGCTTTTCCTCGAAGCCCGGGCGGGACGGGACAGGCTGAGGTGCTGCTGCCGGGATGGGCGGAACGGAGATGGGCCGGTGCGCCTCGGGCTGGGGCGGTGCAGCTTCCGCAGGTTGTGCCCGGATAGGCTCCGGAGCGGGCGCGGGTGCTTGCTCCGCCGCCAGATCGCTTGGCCTTGGGGCCGTGCGCATTTCCGCTTCCAGCCGGTCCAGACGAAGCTGGATGCGGTGAAGGTCCCGACGGGCCTGCACGGCGAAGATCAGGCCGAGGAGTGCGGCGACGGGGGTGCCGATCCCGATGAGTACAGCCAGAAGGATGGCAAAACCGAACAGCGCATCGTCCACGAAAGAGCCCCCTCGAATTCAGCATCGGGGCAGCCCTCGCACAGGCGGAATCGCGCTAGCCCCTGTTAAGCTGTAACATGAAGGGCGTGCCCTCCATAGCCTCCGCCCCCCGACCGATGGCGCGGATGGCTTCCACCATGCGGCCCTGTCGAGCGAGAAGTTCGTCGGCGAGAGCGACGAAGCGTGCGTTCGGCGTGGCCGAGGGAGCGGCTTCCCTCAAGGTGCGGGCGAGTTCGGTTTCGTTCCGGTCTGGAGCGAGGGCGCAGGCGGCGATATAGGCCGCCGCCGTCGAGCGACTGATCCCGGCCCAGCAATGAAAGAGCAGGGGGCTTGTCCGGTCCCAGGCCCGGATGAAGGCGAGCAGTTGCTCCATGTGCTCCGACCCCGCCAGCACATGACCCTCCATCGGCTCCACGATGTCGCTCACGCCGATGAGGAGGTGACGGTCCGGCGCGATGGAGGCGGGCCGCTCCACTCTCGCGCCCACGCCGATGAGGCTCACGACATGGCTCGGATTGATCGCGGCAATCGTGCCGTGCAGGCGGGAGAGGGGGCAGACGTGGAGTGTCGGCATGGGCCTTCTCACGCGATGACGGCGAGAACGCGTTCGCGAAAGCGCTCCTCGGCTTCGGAGACGGGCCACGGCTCAAGAAGTGCGTGAACGCTGCGGGGCAGAGGTTCGGGGCGTCCGAAGAACTTGATCGCTTCCTCTCGACCGAAACCTGCGAGATGCGTCGCTTCGAGAAAGGCCGCCTGCCGGTCCGCCTGCTTGATGAAGCGCTTCAGCGCAGCGCTCGGCGCTGCAGGCAATCCGAAGTGGAGATGGATCGCGCCGAGCAATCCCGCTTCGATGGCCTTGTACGCATCGCCGATCACCGCCTTGAACGGCGAGATGATATCGCCGATCACGTATTCGGGTGCATCGTGCAGCAGCACCGCTAGGCGCGTGGTGCGCGGCATCTCGGGGTCGCGATGATCGGCAATCGCCTCGACGAGAAGAGAGTGCTGAGCCACCGAGAAGATGTGGCCGCCAATCGTCTGCCCGTTCCAGCGCGCGACGCGCGCAAGGCCATGCGCAATATCATCCAACTCCACATCGAGAGGCGAGGGATCGAGCAGGTTGAGACGGCGGCCCGAGAGCATCCGCTGCCAGACGCGGGGTTCCTTCGCCATTTAGAGTTTCTCGGCTAGGCTTGCACATTCCGCATGGCGGTAGCAGCCGACGAGGTGGTCATTCACCATGCCCACCGCCTGCATGAAGGCATAGACGATGGTGGGGCCGACGAAGTTGAAGCCTTCCGCACGCAGCGCCTTCGAGATGCGCTTCGACACATCGGTTTCCGCCTGCACGTCGCTTCGGCTCTTCAGGTTGTTCTGGACCGGACGGCCGTCGATGAAATTCCAGAGGAAGTTCGAGAAGCCGCCGCGCTCCTGAAGGCTGAGCCAGGCGCGGGCGCCCGCAATCGTCGCCTCGATCTTTGCGCGGTTGCGCACGATGCCTTGATCGAGCATCAGCGCCTCGACCTTTGCCTGATCGAAGCGGGCGATCTTCTCGGGCTCGAACCCCGCGAAAGCCGTCCGAAAGTTCTCGCGCTTGCGCAGGATCGTGATCCAGGACAGGCCTGCCTGGAAGCCGTCGAGAATGAGCTTCTCGAAGAGAGCCCGGTCGTCGAATTCGGGCACGCCCCATTCATTGTCATGATAGGCGACATAGAACGGGTCCGTGCCGGGCCACCAGCAGCGGTGCTTGTTGTCGGGGTGAAGGATCAGTCCATCAGTCATGGGGCAAGGTGTAGCGGTCCCAAGCGAAAACGGGAAGATCTCCGCAATCTGAATTGTCAACGAGAGCGGAGGAGCTTTCTGTAATAGACGACCCGCTCGGTCTCCTCGAAGCCGACGGCGACATGCATGCCCTGAGAAATCTCGTTGTGGATCTCCACGTCGGAGGCAAGCTCCTGGCAGCCGAGGCCGGCGGCCCAATCCTCCACAGCCCTGCAAAGGAGGCGGGCAATGCCCTGTTTCCGGTATGCCGGACGGACGTAAATCCCTTCCAGGAAAGCGACCGGAGACGTGGTGCAGCCATTCACATAATCATGGCGCAGCGCCGCCTCGGCGAAGGCAATTGCACCGACCTGTCCATCATAAGCCAGGAAGGCAACGGCCTGCTGCGGCTTCCGGAGGATGGCTTCGGCCTCCAGGGTATGCTCGGCCAAGTCCGTATCCGGCCATAGCTCCTGCCGAAGGGCTGCCCATGCATCGAGGGATTGGAGATCGCAGGAGGCAATCCGCATTATGCCCCTCGCTCGTCGACCAGATCCGCCATCTGGCGCGCGTCCTCATCACCCAGGATGCGCAGTCCCATGGCAACACTTCTGCGGTCGGCCTCGCTGCGATTTTGGCTCACCTTCCACTTGCCTTCGATACGCGTGATCTCGATCTCCACGCCCACGATACCCTTCAGCTGCGCGGCCACGAAATCGGCGGGTGCATCGCTCACGGCCCAGGGTTCGGCTCGTGTCGATTCCTGAGCCGAGGTCATGGCTGTGATTTGTTTCTGGAGCCAGTCGGAATCATCCGTGACCCGCATGCGCCCGTAAGCCTGCACGATGGCGTAGTTCCAGGTCGGCACGACCTTGCCGTGCTCGCGCTTGGCCTCATACCAGGACGGCGTGATGTAGGTTTCCGTGCCATGGAAGACCACGAGCGCCTCCTGGTCAGGATCGAAGTCGCGCCATTGCGGATTGGCGCGGGAGAGGTGAGCCCGCAGGGTGCCATGGGGCGAGGCGGTTGCATCCAGCACGAAGGGAATGGGATTGGCGATCAGGCCCGTGCCGCCATGGGTCACGAGCAGTCCAAGCGGATGCGCCCTGATGAGCGCGTGCTGGACCTCAAGGCGATCTTCACGAAAATGCGGCGGCTGATACATGGCATTCCCATCCTGGTGTGACGGGAATGCTAGACACAAAGTCGAAGGCAGGACCAATCAATAATCCCGATCCAGCCCATCAACGTGATGGATCAATGGCTCAGGTGCCGGTGCGCAGCGAGCGCAGCTTGTCGGCCAGTTCCGTCCAGCGATAGGGCTTGCTGATGAAGGAGACCTCATCATCGAATCCTCCCGCCGGCAGCGCCGACATGGGATAGCCGGAGGCAAGCAGGACCTTGATGCGGGGTCGCATCTCGCGGGCCTTACGGGAGAGTTCAAAACCGTCCATTCCATTGGGCATCACCACGTCGCTGAACAGCACGTCGACGGAGACGTCGGTTTCCAGCACTGCGATCGCGCCGGGAGCGTCCCTCGCCGTGAGCACGTCGTAACCCAAGCTGTCGAAGATCTCCGTCGCCACTTCCAGAACGGCAGGCTCGTCCTCGACGATCAGCACGGTTCCTGCGCTGTCACGGGCAGGGCGCACGGTCTCGGCTTGATCTTCGTCACCCGTTTCCTGTCCCTCGCCGTGAGCAGGCAGCAGCATGGTGATCGTCGTTCCCTGGCCAGGCGTGCTGTCCACCTCGATATGGCCGCCTGATTGGGTGATGAAGCCATAGACCTGACTCAACCCCAGGCCTGTGCCCTTGCCGACTTCCTTCGTGGTGAAGAAGGGCTCGAAGACACGCGAGGCAATATCCGGCGTCATGCCCATGCCGGTATCCTCAACATTGACGACCACGTAATTGCCTGCGGGAATGCTCCGGATCGCAGCGCGATCCTCGATCAGATTGGTTTCACCAATGGCAATCGTCAGAGCGCCGCCATCCGGCATGGCATCGCGAGCATTGACCACAAGGTTGAGAAGCGCGGCCTCGAACTGCGCGCCATCAACATTGATCGTGCTCACCCGTGAGGGCAGGGAGAGCTGCAAGTTCACTGTCTCGCCGCAGGCGCGGCGCAGCACTGTCTCGAAGCCTTCGATCAGCCTGATGGGATCGTGCAGCGCCGGCTGCAATGGCTGACGGCGCGAGAAGGCGAGCAGTTGTTGGGTCAGCTGCGCACCTCGCTCGGCGGCGCGCTGCGCGCCCTCGATGAGGCGGGTCTCGCGGGGGCCCGTCACGTTGCGGGTCAGCAGGTCCAGATTGTTGACGATGATCGTCAGCAGGTTGTTGAAGTCATGCGCGATGCCGCCCGTGAGCTGGCCGACGGTTTCCATCTTCTGCGACTGGAAGAGCGCCGCTTGAGCCTGCGCCAGGGCTTCCTGCGCGTTGCGGCGCTCGGTGATGTCGCGCGTGATCTTGGCGAAGCCGATCAGCCTCTTCTGGTCGTTGTAAATCGGATCGATGACGACGCTGGCCCAGAACCGCGTGCCGTCCTTGCGCACGCGCCAGCCTTCCGCTTCGAACTTGCCTTCGCGGCGGGCGGTCTCGAGCGCGCGCTGCGGCAGGCCGGTGGCACGATCTTCGTCCGTATAGAAGCGCGAGAAATGCTGTCCGCGGATCTCGTCTTCGCTGTAGCCCTTGATGCGTTGCGCGCCGGGGTTCCAGTTCGATACGTAACCCTCGGGATCCAGCATGTAGATGGCGTAATCCGTGACGCCCTGCACCAGAAGCCTGAAGCGCTGCTCGCTTTCGCGGAGCGCCTCTTCGGTCTTGCGGCGCTCGGTGAGATCGCGGGTGATTTTGGCAAAGCCCAGAAGGTTGCCATTGGGGTCCCGAATCGGGTCGATGACCACATGGGCCCAGAAATACGTGCCGTCCTTGCGGACGCGCCAGCCCTCGGCCTCGAACTTGCCCTCCCGCGCGGCCGTATCGAGGGCGCGCTGGGGCAGGCCGGTGGCGCGGTCCTCGTCCGTATAGAAGCGGGAGAAATGCTCCCCGAGGATTTCGCTTTCGATATAACCTTTAAAGCGCTGGGCTCCCGAATTCCAACTGACGATGATGCCGGTGGGATCGAGCATGTAGATGGCGTAGTCCGTCACGGAGTCGACCAGGAGCTGGAAACGTTCCTTGTCGTGCGCCGTTGCATGCGCTTGAACAGCAATCATTGAAAAACCCTTGCGCAGACTCTCTTCGCGCATGACTTCTGGCGCGTAAAAGGTCCGTTCGCGGCTAACGCAATCTTGACCGATCCGGTTCCTCGGAATGTGATCCTAGGCTGGCTCTGCTCCCGATTGAGTAGCACCTTCCCCAGGGTAAGAAAAGTTCACCCAGTAGGGCTTTTCCAATTGCACGGGGATGCCGCCCGCCAGGATGGGTTCGCCCGCAGCCAGGGCATCGGCAGCGCGGTCGAGGCGGATCATGATGAGGCCCCGCCCTTCAGCGCCGGTGCCGGTTTTGCCAAGAACCTTCTCGCCCGCCGTCACCTCGACGCCCATATCGGCGGCAAAGCCGCCTTCGTAGGCGGCGGGCACGATGCGCGTGCGGGCCGTGCCCCGGTGCTGCATGCGCGAGACGACCTCCTGGCCCACATAGCAGCCCTTGTCGAAATCGACTCCGTGCAACTGGTCCATGAGAGCCTCATGCGGGAAGGCGTCCCCGAACAGGAAGTCGCGCCCACCCTCCGGCACGCCGAGCGCGATGCGGTGGACGTGATAGGCCTCGGCCGGTGCCTTCGCGAATTCGGCCGCATCCTGCGCGGCGATGATGGCCCGCCAGCCGAGCTCGGGCAGGCGAGGGTCCTCAGCCACGAGGCCGACTTCGTCGTCGGGCCTCTGTTCGTCCCAGCCTGCAACGACGGCCATGGCGTCGGACAGGTCTTCGATGACCACCTTGGCCCGGAGCTTATAGAACGTCAGCCGCTTGGTGAGATCGGTCGCGAAGAGCTTGAGGGTGTCGAGGTAATAGCCGCCGCCGATCTCCTCGGGCGCCTGAAACACGATGAAGTCGAACAGGACTTTTCCCTGCGGCGACAGCAGGGCGCCAAGCCGGGCGGCTTCGGGGGAGACCCGGTCCAGGTCGCAGGTGATGAGGCCATCGAGAAAACTCTTGGCGTCCTCGCCCGAAACCCTTACCACGCCACGGTCGGCTAAATGGACTGACGGCATATTCCGCTCCAGTTGCTCCTGCTCGAGCATCGGACGTGAAAAGTGGACTTGCACTTTTGGGATCCATCCGATGCTCCCTTCTCTAGAGAGCGCATCGTCCGGAGCGGAAACCGGGTCCACTTTTCCGCACGATGCGCTACAAGCGTGACATATGCCCCCTTTGCTCGAGCCTCAAGGGATGAGATCGCCATGCCCCAAACCTTCGACCTGATCCTCAAAGGCGGGATCGTCGTGAACCACGACGGACGCGTCGAGCGCGATATCGGCATCCGGGCCGGCACCATCGCCGCCATCGGCGATCTCTCCCGGGCCTCCGCAGGCCGGGAGATCGATTGCCGCGGCCTGCATATCCTGCCCGGCGTCATCGACACGCAGGTGCATTTCCGTGAACCGGGCCTCGACCATAAGGAAGACCTGGAATCGGGCTCCCGCGCCGCCGTCATGGGCGGCGTGACCGCAGTCTTCGAGATGCCGAACACGGACCCACAGACCACCACGCCCGAGACGCTCGCCGACAAGGTGAAGCGCGGGCATCACCGCATGCATTGCGACTTCGCCTTCTGGGTTGGGGGCACGCATGAGAACACGAAGGATGTCGCGGAGCTCGAGCGTCTTCCGGGCGCCGCCGGCATCAAGGTGTTCATGGGCTCGTCCACCGGTTCCCTGCTGGTGGAGGACGACGAGGGTATTGCCAATATCCTGCGCAACACACGCCGCCGCGCTGCCTTCCATTCGGAGGACGAGGCGATGCTGCGTGCGCGAAAGGACCTGCGCGTCGAGAACGATCCGCGCTCCCATCCCGTCTGGCGTTCGGCGGAAGTCGCACTCGCCTGCACGCAGCGTCTCGTGCGCATCTCGCAACAAACCGGCGCGCGCATTCACGTGCTCCACGTCACCACGGCGGAGGAGATGGCGCTGTTGAAGGAGCACAAGGATCTCGTTTCCGTCGAGGTCACGCCGCATCACCTGACGCTTGTGGGACCGGAGGATTACGAGCGCCTCGGCACCTACATCCAGATGAACCCGCCCGTGCGCGACGAAGTTCATCGCGCCGCGATCTGGCATGGGCTTGATGAAGGCATCGCCGATATTCTCGGCTCCGATCACGCGCCGCATACCCGCGAGGAGAAGGACAAGGCTTATCCCAACACGCCTTCCGGCATGACCGGCGTGCAGACGCTCGTTCCCATCATGCTCGACCACGTGAACGCGAGCAGGCTCACGCTGGAGCGCTTCGTCGACATGACGAGCGCAGGCCCCAAGCGCCTCTTCGGCGTCGCCCGAAAAGGCCGCATCGCCGTGGGCTATGACGCGGATTTCACCGTAGTCGACCTGAAGCGCACCGAGACCATCACGCACGACTGGATTGCCTCGAAGTCACGCTGGACACCTTACGACGGACGGAAAGTCACAGGCTGGCCCATCGGCACTGTCGTGCGCGGCAATGTGGTCATGTGGGATGGCACGCTCGAGACACCGTCGCAGGGCGAGGTGGTGAAGTTCGAGGAGACGATGGCTAGGTGAGATGCAGATCCCGGCTTCAGGTTGGGATTCCATAATAGCAGCGCCGCCACAGCCTCATCCTGAGGAGCAGACGAGGTCTGCGTCTCGAGGGAGATTCCAGCGCACACTGGACCCTCCTTCGAGACGGTCGCTGCGCGACCTCCTCAGGATGAGGGAGGAGATTTACGATGATTGAGTAGAAGCGTGCCGCTTGGATAAAGCCTGGAGCAGGCCGAAATCGCCACAGATCAAAGCTTTTTCTTGGCACGCGACCAACCTTTGACCTGACGCTCATAGGCAACGGCATCAGCGATGCGCTCGAAATGAGCGGAATAGACAAGAGCCACGGGGCAGCGCTTGGCTGTGTAGCCACCGAACAAGCCCTGGTTATGCTGGCTGACACGGGTCTCCAAATCCTCATGCCGGCACGAGCCGACATAATAACTGCCATCAGCACAACGCAGAATGTAGAACCAGCAGCCATCCATTTTTCGCACCTACATGGCAACAACACAGCCTCATCCTGAGGAGGACCATCAGGTCCGTCTCGAAGGACGAGGCGTCTCCAGCGGGTACTGGACCATCCTTCGAGAGGATCGGTGCGCGATCTCCTCAGGATGCGGTTACTTGAGCAGCTTAATGCTTCAGCGAACCCAGCATCGAGAACGCACCGCTGCGGATCTTGTCCGCGAGAGACGAGGCGTATTGGGCCACGGCGTCCTCGCCGTAAGTGGCGACGAGTTCGGTGAAGGCTGCGAAGAGCGCGGCTTGTGCCATGCAATCGGCGTCGAGCCCGTCGAGCTCGGCCTCGGCGAAAGCCTCGGTCACATAGCTCAGGGCAGCCTGCTTGATGGCGCTGAGTTCGGGCAGTTCGGTGAGAGGGACGTCGTTATCGTTCATAAATCCAGGCCCCTTTGAGGGGTCGGCGCGCGGGTTCGGTTGATTCGACTATTAAGACATCGCGCCGTCCCACCGCCAGCATCACCTTGCAAAGAGGTTAACGCGAGAGGGGAGGGCTCTAATAAATGTGGATAAAACCCTTTGCCCGCCAAGGATTACGCTGTGACAGTCCCTAGCCCCCATAGCGCCCGGTGATGTTGCGGGCGATCTGCTCGCCCTCCCGGATGAACCGGCCCGAGGCTTCCTGGGCCGAAGGCGTGCAGACGCGGTAGGTGAGGGCATAGGCTTGGTAGCCCTTGTTGTAGGCTCCGGCCAGACGTTCGCGGCGGCCTGGCGTCGTGCCCTCCGTATCAAGCAGGATCTGCATGCGCCGGCCCCACTCCTGGGCATCGGGTGCGGTGCAGAGCGGGCGCAGCATGGCAAGCGCGCCCATGATCTCGGCGAGCCGCAGAAGCTCCTTTTCGTAAGGAGCAGGCGGCGGCTCGACCGCGGGAGCGGGTTCGGCCTGCTGCTGCTCCGGCGGCGGTTGCTGCGCTCCCGGACGCGGCTGAGGATTGCTCTGTTGCTGCGGACGCCGCTGTTGTGGCTGAGGCTGGGGTTGAGGGCGATATTGAGGCTGCGGCCTGTATTGCGGCGGATACGGCTGCTGCGGGTAAGGCTGCTGGGGCACGTTCGGATTGCGCGGAGGGCCGAACAGGCGCTCGAAGAAACCCTGCGCCGCCACAGGCTGGAAGGATGCCGGTCCCATTGCCAGAACCGTAAGCAGCACGAGGGCGCGCTTCATGAGCGGGTATCCTCGCGGGCTAGCCTGAAGGCCTGCTGCAGAATTCCCGTGAGCCCCGCTGTCATGGGCAGATCGGCAATGTCCCGTTCCGTGACCCAACGGATATCCTTTGCTTCCGGTCCTGTCTGGGGTTCGCCGGAGACCCAGCGGGCGGCATGGGCGGCGATGACGACATGATGCTTTATATGTCCCGTCTCGTCCCTTTCAATGAACTCCACGGGAGCGATCAGCCCGATGATCTCGGCCTCGACCCCAACTTCTTCGCGCAGTTCCCTTAAAGCCGCCTCGCTTAAAAGTTCTCCGGTTTCGACCATGCCCCCTGGCAGCGAATAAAGCCCTTCGCTCGGCGGTTTGCCTCGTGCCGCGAGCAGGATTCGCCCATCCCGGATCACTGCCACCGAGGCTGCGAGGATGGGACGTGAGGGATAGAAGCGCTCGCTCGTCATGGGATGACGCTCTCCCGCACGGCGCAGGGCTTAAACGTGCTGGCCGCCGTTGATGTGCAGTTCCGCGCCGTTCACGTAGGAGCTCGCATCGGTGCAGAGGAAGTAGATGGCTTTGGCGACCTCGTCCGGCGTGCCGAGACGGCGCATGGGGATCTGCTCGACGATCTTCTCCGTGCCGGGGGAGAGGATCGAAGTGTCGATTTCCCCGGGCGAAATGGCGTTCACGCGAACGCCGAGAGGGCCGAAATCGGCGGCCATCTCGCGGGTCAGCGCCGCGAGCGCCGCCTTGGAGGTGGCGTAGGCCGCACCGGCGAAGGGGTGGACGCGCGAACCTGCGATGGAGGTGACATTCACCACCGAGCCCTTGGCGCGGGTCAGCTCATCCTGCAGGCCACGGGCCAGCATGATCGAGGCGAAGAAGTTCACCTGGAACACCCGCAGCCAATCCTCATAGGCCGTGTGGATGGCGTTCAGCCGCGAGCCGCCGGGGCCTTTGGGCGAGATGCCCGCATTGTTGACGAGCGCGTGCAGGCAACCGCCCTCGGCCTCCAGGCGCGCCTTCACCTCGGCGATGGCGCGGCGGGTGTCGTCGGCATCCGCGAGATCCACCTGCAGGTGGTCCTCCGGCCCCATCTCCCACGGACAGTTCTCGGGAAAGCCGTGGCGCGAGCAGGTGATCACCCGCCAGCCGGCGGCGGAGAAGCGCTTCACCGTTGCATGCCCGATCCCGCGGCTGGCGCCGGTGAGCAGCATGATGCGGCGGGAGGTGTTGGACGAGGAGGACATTTCAAAATCTCTGTGAGGGTGAGGTCACCCTTATCTGATCTGTGAGGTTGAGTCTTATGGATAAAGCCGTATCTTGCGCCAGCCGTCTCCCTCGCGGGTGAAGATCACGCGGTCGTGGAGGCGAAAAGGTTTGTCCTGCCAGAACTCGATCGAGACGGGCGCGATGCGGAAACCCGTCCAGTAGGGCGGGCGCGGCACTTCGCCTAAAGCGTACTTCGCAGCGTTCAGGGCGACAGCCTTTTCCAGCGCGAAGCGGCTTTCCAGCGGGCGCGATTGCTGGCTCGCCCAGGCGCCGATGCGGCTGTCGCGAGGGCGGCTCTGGAAATAGGCGTCGGCTTCCTCGTCGCTCACCACGGTCACCGGGCCACGGGCACGCACCTGACGGCGCAGGCTCTTCCAGTGCAGGACGAGTGCCGCCTTCTTCTGCCCCAGAAGCTCGCGACCCTTGTTGGATTCCGTGTTGGTGTAGAACACGAAGCCGTTCTCATCGAAGCCTTTGAGCAGCACCATGCGCACGTTGGGCAGCCCCGTCTCGTCGACGGTCGCGAGCGCCATGGCGTTGGGATCGTTCGGCTCGGAGGCTTCGGCCTCCTTCAGCCAGGACTGAAACAGGTCAAAGGGCTCTTCCGCTTCAGTGAAGTCACCGGTTGTTAACGGGTTCAATGGGATATCTCTTACGTGTGACTTTTCGATCTGGGGGATCCGACGCGTGCCGTGGACCAATCCGCGCCGTTATAGATCAGATGCTTTCCTGCGCGAAGCCGGGAAAATTCTGGCTGCGGGGTTGATCGCCCTGTCGACGTCGGCGTGCACGCTCTCCCTCGGCATGGCGGGATTGGACGATGAGCCAAAGACCACGGGCGCCATCACCCAGGCTGCCGTCACTCCCGCTGAGCCGGTTCTGCTTTCACCTGATCTGAACGAGGAAGACTGGCGCCGGGCCAAGGCGGCTCTTGCTGTCGCCCTCGATCCGCAAGGGACCGGGACGCAGGTCTCCTGGGATAATCCCGAGACCTCGATGAAGGGCACCTTCACGCCGACCGGCGTGCCCTTCGTGAAGGACGACGAGATCTGCCGCACCTTCACGGCCCAGCTCAGCGGCCCCAAGAGCGCCAATCTGCATGGCACCGCCTGCCGGCCTTCGGGCGAGGAATGGGCGCTCAAGGAGGTCAGGCCGGCGGCTCCCGTGACGAAGCCGGAGAAGGCTCCGGCCAAACCGACGAAAAAGATCGCGAAAGCTTAAGCTGCTGCCAGCTTCTTGTTGCCAAGCAGCAACACTTTTCCCATATGAACCTCAGTCCCGTGGGGCAGTCCTGCCCTCATCTGAAGGTTCATGGATTTTCCACGATGCGAAACCCTTACGACGTTCTAGGCGTGTCCCGCTCCGCCAGTGAAGCGGAGATCAAGAAGGCGTTCCGCAAGCTGGCCAAGACCTATCATCCGGACAGCAACAAGAACGACCCGAAGTCCAAGGACAAGTTCGCCGAGGTCAATGCCGCCTATGAGATTCTGGGCGATGCGGAGAAGCGCGCCCAGTTCGACCGGGGCGAGATCGATGCCGAGGGCAAGCCGCGCTTCCAGGGCTTTGAGGGCTTCGGCGGCGGCCGGGGCGCGGGCGCCCAGGGCTTCGAAGGTTTCGGTGGCGGCAGCCCGTTCGGACGGCGCGGCGCGCGCGGCTTTTCGGGCGGGGATACCAGTGATTTCTTCTCCGAGCTCTTCGGCGAGGCGTTCCGCTCGGCCGGGGCCGAGGGCATGCGCCAGCAGCAGAGCCGCGCCCGTCCCCAGAAGGGGGAGGACGTGTCGGCCACCCTCACCGTGACCCTGGAGGAGGTGGCCGCGGAGGCGAAGAAGCGTATCCGGCTGCCGACGGGCCGCGACCTGGATGTGGTCATCCCCAAGGGCGTCAGCGACGGGCAGGTGATCCGCCTGCGCGGCCAGGGGCAGGGCGCTCCGGGCGTGAATCCGGGCGATGCGCTCCTCACCATCAAGATCGCGCCTCATGAGCGTTTCATCATGGAGGGCGCGAACCTGCGCTCGCGCCTGCCGATCCAGATCGAGGAGGCCATCCTCGGCGGCACGGTGCGCATCCCGACCCTGACCGGCGCGGTGAGCATGAACATCCCGCCCATGACCGATTCCGGCCGCACCTTCCGCCTGCGCGGCAAGGGCCTGCCCATGAAGGGCGGGGAGCATGGCGACCTCCTGGTTACCGTGGAGATCAAGCTGCCCGAAATCGTGGACGAGGAACTGATGGATTATGCCCGCAAGCGGCGTTCCGCGAAGGCCGAACGATAAAATTCACGATAAGATCCTTGGATGCGCCTGCAGAAGCCTGGAGCAGTGCACCGTTGACTGCGGAAAACCGGGGCCACTTTTCCGCACGATGCGCTAAGAGGGCTTCCACACTCTTGCCGGGTCGGCTAAAGAAGCCGCTCTTTTTGCTGTCCAGCGACGATTTAGGTGAATCATGGCGGAGACAAAGGCCACCGGCATCCTGGCCGGTAAGCGTGGCTTGGTGATGGGCGTGGCGAACAACCGTTCGATCGCCTGGGGCATTGCGCAGGCTGCTCGCCAGCAGGGTGCTGAGCTTGCCTTCACCTACCAGGGCGATGCTCTCAAGAAGCGTGTCGAGCCCCTGGCGAAGGAGCTCGATGCCCATGTGGTCGGCCATTGCGACGTAACGGACGGCGCCACGATCGACGCCGTGTTCGAGGAAGTGAAGCGCCTCTGGGGCTCCATCGACTTCGTGATCCACTGCATCGCCTTCTCCGACAAGGACGAGTTGACCGGCCGCTACGTGGACACCACCGAGGGCAACTTCAACAAGTCGCTCCTCATCTCCTGCTATTCGTTCACGGCCATCGCCCAGCGCGCCGAGAAGCTGATGAACGACGGCGGTTCGCTGGTCACGCTGACCTACTACGGCGCCGAGAAGTGGATGCCCCATTACAATGTCATGGGCGTCGCCAAGGCCGCTCTCGAGGCGTCCGTGCGTTATCTCGCCGCCGATCTCGGCCCAAAGAATATCCGCGTCAACGCCATCTCGGCTGGCCCCATCAAGACGCTCGCTGCCTCCGGCATCGGCGACTTCCGCTATATTCTCAAGTGGAACGAGTACAACTCGCCGCTCCGCCGCACGGTCACCATCGAGGAAGTCGGCGAGACCGCCGCCTATCTCGTGTCCGACATGGCGCGCGGCATGACCGGCGAGATCCTGCACGTGGATGCCGGCTATCACGTCGTCGGCATGAAGAACCCGGAAGCTCCCGATCTCTCCCTCGACAAAGAGTAATCTCAACCGTCATGATTCCGTCTCGCCCGACGATCTATTTCATCCGCCACGGCGAGACGGATTGGAATCTTGAGGGCCGACTCCAGGGCCAGAAGGATATTCCGCTCAACGATCTCGGCCGCGTCCAGGCCGAAGAGGCGGGCCGTCGGCTTAAGGACATCGCTCCGCATTACGAGGACCTCGCCTATGTGGCGAGCCCCATGCGGCGCACCCGCGAAACCATGGAACTCCTGCGGGCGGCCATCGGCCTCCATCCCCAGAGCTACAGGCTGGACGAACGCCTCGTCGAGCTGACCTTCGGCTCCTGGGAAGGCATGACCTGGAAGGAAGTCCGCAGGGCCGAGCCGCAGCTTGCTGCTCTCCGTGAGCGCGACAAGTGGAACTACGTTCCGCCGGGCGGGGGCGAGAGCTACGCCATGCTCAAAGACCGCATTGGGCCCGTCCTCGACGATCTTACCCGTGATACGGTCATCGTCGCCCATGGTGGCGTCGCCCGCGCTTTTCTGGCCCTCTGCTGCGGCGTCTCCAGCCGGCAGGCCGCCAGCATGGACATCTGGCAGGGCAGGGTGCTCGTGATCGAGGGACGCAATCACCGCTGGGTGTGAAGACAGCAGGTCAGTCCCTGCCATCACTCGCGAGCAAAGCGACCTTCGCGGGTAAGGCTGCAGATCTGCACTTTGTATTCCGAATAGAACTCTTTGCGCCCAAGCCTTTTCGCCGCCACATGGCGTGGGTCGCGAGCCCAGGCTCTGACTGCTGCCTCCGATTCGTACTCTACGATTGTCACTCGCTCGCCATCATCAGCCGTGAAAGATTTGTGAGAGATATAGCCCGGCATTTCCCTGGCTATGACGGACATGGCTTGAGCCTCATCCTTGTAAGCTTTTTCAATTCCCTCTCTGAGGCGGTTGCGAAACACGACAACAATCATGATCAATCTCCTGCTTGAACCTGGGAGAGGAGAGTTGTCCAAAGCATATAATCTCGTAAAATGAATATTTAAGATTATATCATTCTGCCATAGAGATGATGGAAATTTCAGATCTGCGCATCTTCCAAGCCGTTGTTCAGAGTGGTGGCATCACGCCTGCGGCCAAGCTGTTGAACCGCGTTCAGTCAAACGTCACCACTCGAATTCAAAACCTGGAGGAAAATCTTGGCGTTCTACTCTTCATTCGTGAGGGGAAAAGACTGAATTTGACGTCAGCGGGCAGAATTCTTCTGAATTATGCAGAGCAGATCCTCGCCCTGGCCGAGCAGGCGCGAAGCGCCGTCCATGAAGCCAAGCCCTTTGGTGTGTTTCGCCTTGGAACTATGGAAAGCACTGCCGCAGTGCGTCTTCCTCGGCCATTATGCGAGTACCACGAACGCTATCCCAACGTGTCTATCGAGCTTCAGACGGGATCGCCGAGAGAGCAAATCGCCCTCGTTCTTGCTGGTGAATTAGATGCGGCTCTCATCGCAGGGCCTGTGAATGATGAACGCCTTAACACACTCCCTATTTTTGAGGAGATGTTGGTCCTCGTTGGTAGCGCAAAGCATCCGCTGATGGCCTCGCCACGCGATGCTCGACCTCGCACGGCTCTAGTCTTTCACCCAGGATGTCCCTATCGGACGCGCCTCGAAGGTTGGTTTGCGCGAGCTGGCGTTCCTATCGAGCGGGTGGTCGAGCTAACCTCGTATCATGCCATGCTGGGTTGTGTGGCAGCTGGAATGGGAGTGGCTCTGATGCCCTTGAGTGTGCTTGAGACTTACTCCGAGCGATCACGCCTCAGCATCCACCCCATTCCCGACCCTGATTTCAATAAAGCAAGAACGCTTCTCGTTTGGCGCAAGAGCATGCAAAATCCTGCAGTCACACGCTTCGCCGAACTCCTCCTGGCCTACTCCAATGCAGCCGGGGCGTGACACCCGCCCGCTTTGGTCTTAAGACGCCTTGAACCTCGAAGAAGCGCCATGTCCCACAATACGTTCGGTCATCTTTTCCGCGTCACCACCTTCGGCGAGAGCCATGGCCCGGCCCTCGGCTGCGTCATCGACGGCTGCCCGCCCATGATCCCGCTGGAGGCCTCCGAGATCCAGGCGGAACTCGACCGCCGCCGTCCGGGTCAGTCGCGCTTCACCACCCAGCGCCAAGAGCCGGACCAGGTGAAGATCCTCTCCGGCGTGTTCATGGACGAGCGCACGGGCCAGCAGGTCACCACCGGCACGCCCATCGCGCTGATGATCGAGAATGTGGACCAGCGCTCGAAGGATTATTCGGAGATCAAGAACTCCTATCGGCCGGGGCACGCGGATTTCACCTATGACGTGAAATACGGCATCCGCGACTATCGCGGCGGCGGACGCTCCTCGGCGCGCGAGACGGCGGCCCGCGTGGCGGCGGGCGCGGTGGCCCGCAAGGTTCTCCCCGGCGTCACCATTCGCGGCGCGCTCGTGCAGATGGGGCCCCATGCCGTCGATCGCGGCAACTGGGATTGGGACGAGGTGTCCCGCAACCCGTTCTTCTGCCCGGATGCGAAGGCGGCGGCCTTCTATGAGGACTATCTCGATGGCCTGCGCAAGTCCGGCTCCTCCATCGGCGCGGTGCTCGAGATCGTGGCCGAGGGCGTGCCTGCGGGCCTCGGTGCGCCGATCTACGGCAAGCTCGATTCCGATCTCGCTTCGGCTCTCATGTCGATCAATGCCGTGAAAGGCGTCGAGATCGGCGACGGCTTCGCGGCTGCGGCCCTGCGCGGCGAGGAGAACGCAGACGAGATGCGCCCCGGCAATCAGGGCGCGCCGACCTTCCTGTCGAACCATGCGGGCGGCATTCTCGGCGGCATTTCCACCGGCCAGCCGGTCGTGTGCCGCTTCGCCGTGAAGCCCACCTCGTCGATCCTCACTCCCCGCTCCAGCGTGACCCGCACCGGAGCCGAGGCCGAGGTGATGACCAAGGGGCGGCACGATCCCTGCGTCGGTATCCGCGCGGTGCCGGTGGGCGAGGCCATGGTGGCCTGCGTTCTGGCCGACCACTTCCTGCGCCATCGGGGGCAGGTGGGCGAGGGACCCTCCTGGCCGTTCAAGGCTTAAGGCCCCAAACAAGTCCCCCGCAGCCTCACCCTGAGGAGGACCGCAGGTCCGTCCCGAAGGGCGAGGCATCTCCAGAGAGCACTGGATCGTCCTTCGAGACGCAGACTTCGTCTGCTCCTCAGGATAAGGGCAGAGCTTTTCTGCAAGCCTCAGTCGGCAAATTTTAGTTTTACTAAAATCGCGGCATCGGCTAAGTCGGCGGCATGAAGCTGGCTGAATGGTTGTCCCGCAATGGCATGTCGCGCGTGGAATTCGCGCGGCGGATCGGCGTCACCCCTGGCGCCATCACCCAGATGTGCAACTCCGACCATGCCTGGCTTTCGCGCGACACCGCGGAATTGATCGCCCGTGAGACGCGCGGGGCCGTCACGCCCAATGATTTTCTGCCCCCATCCGCCCAGGAGGCCCTGATGCCCAAATCCGTCACCGATGCCATCGAGGCTTTCGCTCGTGGTGAAATCGTCATCGTCACGGATGACGATGATCGCGAGAACGAGGGCGATCTCATCGTCGCGGCCTCCCTCTGCACGCCCGAGAAGATGGCCTTCATCATCCGCAACACCTGCGGCATCGTCTGCGCGCCGCTCACCGCATCCGAAGCCCGCCGCCTGCGGCTCGATCCGATGGTGGCCTCGAACGATGCGCCGCTGGGCACCGCCTTCACGGTGAGTGTCGACGTGAAGCATGGGCTGACCACCGGAATCTCCGCCGAGCAGCGTTCGAACACCGTGCGGGCACTCGCCAACAACAACATGGGCGCGGCCGATTTCGTGCGCCCCGGCCACGTCTTCCCGCTGATCGCGAAGGATGGCGGCGTGCTCATGCGCTCAGGTCACACGGAGGCTGCCGTCGATCTCTGCAAGCTCGCTGGCCTCCCGCCGGTGGGCGTGATCTGCGAACTCGCCAACGATGACGGCACGGTGATGAAGGGCCAGCAGATCGATGCCTTCGCCGAGAAGCACAATCTCAAGCGCATCTCGGTCGCCGATCTCATCGCCTATCGCCAGTCGCGCGAAAAGCTCGTCGAGCGCATCGCAACCTTCCCGGTCGAGACGCCCTGGGGCTCGTTCACGGGCTATGCCTATTCGACGCCCTTCGAAAGTGTGCAGCACATGGCGCTCGTCCATGGCCGCATCGGCGACGGCACGAACATTCCCGTGCGCCTGCACCGCGCCAATGCGCTCACCGACGTGTTCGAGGGCGGCAAGACGGTGGCTGCCGCCATGCAGCGTTTCGTGAAGGAGGGCAGGGGCGTTCTCGTCTATCTGCGCGACGGAACGGCGGGCGTGCCGACCACGAGCTTCACGGAGAGCGGGGAAACCGCATCGGAAGCCGCCCGCTCCAGCCAGTGGCGCGAGATCGGATTGGGCGCGCAGATCCTGAAGGATCTCGGCGTCACCTCCATCCGCAATCTCGCGACCTCGAGCCGGTCCTACGTGGGCCTCAGCGGCTTCGGCATCGAGCTTCTGGGCCAGGAGCCGATCGAGTGCTGAACGGCTCCTTCGTCATGCCCGGCCTTGTGCCGGGTATCCACGCCTTTTAATGCGCTGCCCCTCTCAGGACGTGGATGGCCGGGTCAAGCCCGGCCATGACGAGGATGTTGGCTGAACTCAAGTGTGCATTTCTCGGCCCATCAGGGCGTCGAGATGGAAGGCGGTTGATTTCGCCAATCCTTCGAGATCGTAGCCACCCTCCAGCACCGACACGATCCGCCGGCCGCAATGCCGGTCGGCGAGATCCATCAGCTTCTGCGTCGCCCAGGCGAAGTCCGTCTCGGTGAGGTTGAGGCTGGCGAGCGGGTCGCGCCAATGTGCATCGAAGCCAGCGGAAATGATGATGAGATCCGGCGCGAATGCATCGATACGCGGCAGGATCGCTGTTTCCACGGCTTCACGGAAGGCCTCCGTGCCATCGCCGGCATGGAGCGGCGCGTTGACGATATTGTTGTGCTCGCCGGTTTCCGAGATCGCGCCGGTTCCTGGATAGAGCGGCGCCTCGTGCGTCGAGCAATAGAGCACGCTGGCATCGCTCCAGAAGATGTCCTGAGTGCCGTTGCCGTGGTGGACATCCCAATCGAAGATCGCAATGCGCTCGGCACCGTGCTTTGTCTGCGCATGGCGCGCGGCAATCGCCGCGTTGTTGAAGAAGCAGAAGCCCATGGCTCTCACCCGCTCGGCATGATGCCCCGGCGGGCGCATCGCCACGAAGGCATTCGCGACATGGCCGCCCATCACCTCATCCACAGCCTTTACGGCGCCGCCGGCGCCGCGCAGGGCCGCCTCATAGGTGCCGGGCGACATCACGGTGTCCTCATCGATCCGGACCAGACCCTCCCGCGGGGATACATCCCGCAGCCGAACGACGTAACTCCCGGGATGGGCGAGGGTGAGGCTTTCCATCTCCGCCATGGGCGCTTGATCACGGATCAGGGCGGTGAAGCGCTCCTTCTCCAGGGCTCGCTCGATGGCGCGGATGCGATCCGGCCTCTCCGGATGGCCGAGAGGCGTCTGATGATCGAGGCTGGCTGGATGGCTGATATAGAGCGTGGACATTCAAGCACTTGACTAGGAGGTGGAAAACAGTGTCGCAGCGGTGCAAGCGATTGTCTATGTTGTTGCGATGCAACACACCTTGCAATTCAACCATGGCATTGTTCGGGTGATTCGCTCATTGACCGAGGGCCGTTCAACCCAAGCTTGATAGCGTTACCTTTCACCCCTGCTGTCCTCGCGACAGCAAAGCAGAGCTTTGTTCCGATGCGCCTCTCGAGCCTCTTCTTCCTTGTGGCAACCATGACGGTCCTGGCCGGCTGCACCTACAAGGGTGTCCCGGAGCCTCAGGTCTCCGCCCGCGATACGGAGTGGCTGGCGCAGGTTCCCACGGCGCAGGAAGAGCCGCGCTATGGCCGCTACCTCATCGAAGACCCGACAGGCGAGGCTCCTGGAACCATTGTCGTCGATACCAAGCAGCGCTTCCTCTACTACGTGCTCGATAACAAGAAGGCGATCCGCTACGGCGTGGCCGTCGGCGACGAGGCCTATGGCTGGACCGGCACCTCGCGCATTGCCCGCAAGGCGGAATGGCCGGATTGGCATCCGCCCGCCGAGATGAAGGCCCGCTGGCCGCATGTGCAGTTCACGAAGGGCGGCCCCAACAACCCGCTCGGCGCGCGTGCGCTCTACCTCTACGAGGGCAACCGCGACACGCTCTATCGAATCCATGGCACCAACGAGCCGGAGAAGATCGGTCTGGCCGTTTCCTCGGGCTGCATCCGGATGCGCAACATCGACGTGATCGATCTCTACAACCGCGCGGCGCTGAATACGAAAGTCGTCGTCCGCTAAAAAGAAAAGCGCCCCTCGGGGCGCTTTTCCGTTTCAAGGCTAGGCGGCTTAGCGGCCGAGCACCGCTTCCTTGCGCAGGATGGCGGGAAGCTCGGGCTTCTTGGCTTTCGTCGGCCGGGTCTTTGCGGAGCGCATCGCGGCGGCCAGAGCGGGAAGGGCAACAGGCTTGAAGGCCGGGATGGCCTGAGCAGGTTTGGAGCCCGGTTGCTGATCGTGCTTCGAAGCAGGCAAGGTCATGGGGTTTCCTCCTTTTTATGGCTGGCTTTTTCGTGCCTGCCCTCATGATCAGGGAAAGCATGGCCTCTTTGAGGCATGTCCTCGATCATGATTTGGCTACTCAACCCATGTTGCAATCAGCCTGAATCCACGATTAATGCATCCCTCACGGATGCTGCCGCCTCATGCGACGGGCAAAGTCCTCACCGTCCCTCAGGCCTATTTCATAGGCTTTGCGGATGCCGGAAGGATTGGTGATGTCGAACTGTCCAATGGGCACGGGCTTGGATGGCTGGATATAGGTGCGACCCTTTGCTTCAGGAAAGGCGCGGTAGAGGCGGGACAGAATGACGAGGGTCTTGCCGCCCTGCGCCTCCACCGGCAGCAGCGGTTCCGTCGGCACGTTGTCCACGAGGCCGCCGTCGAGCGCCGCCATGCCGCCGATGCGACCCACGGGCATGAAGGGCGGCACGCTGGCGCTGGCCATGAGTGCTGCTGACAGGTCGGCAGGCGATTCCAGATCCTGCACGCGCACGAATTCGGGGCTGAAGCCGAGGGCTCGCCCGCCTCGCGGGTGCACGGGAGAGCGCCATTTCTTCTCGATCTGATAGGTTGCGATGCCGAGCGGAACGGCGAGGGCCAGAGGCAGGCGGCGGGGCTTGCGCGCAAGGCCGATCAGGATCTCCGGGCCCTGCTTGAGGCGCGCCAGGGCAGACTCGTCGATGATCGTCTCGATCAGGCTGCGATACATGAGGGAGACGGGCCAGGGTGAGCCCTCGCTGCGCCACGCCCTCCATTCGAAATTGCGGCGGCCCTGGCTGCAGCCTTCCGCTACCATCTCGTTGACCTTCCGGCCGAGCCCCAAAAGGCTGTAGCATGCGGACCACGCGCCCGCGCTCACGCCGACGACCATGGATGGCTTCAGCCCGAGAAGCGGAGCGGCCGCCTCCCAGAAGCCGCCCTGCCAATAGCAGCGATTGCCGCCGCCTGCGAATGCCACCGCGTCGAACATGAACGATTACCGCTGATGTTTCGCGAGCGTTGCGTCCTCCTCGGCGCGGGCGCGCTCGCGCCAGGCGAGCACGATGCGCTCGAGATCGACGAGATCCTGCTCCGGAAGGGAGCCCAGCGTGCGCTGCACGTAGGTGCGCTGCGCGGCGATGCCTTTCTCCGCGAGGTCGCGCCCCCTTTTCGTGAGATAGAGCGCATTGGAGCGCCGGTCGCCGGGAATGGGGCGGCGTTCGACGAGGTCTGCTTCCACCATCCGGTCGAGGAGACCGGAGACATTGCCCTTGGTCACATAGAGCCGCTCCGCCAGTTCCTGCTGGCTCAATCCTTCGCGCTCCGTCAGTGTGGACAGAAGATCGAATTGCGGGATCGACAGGCCGAGAGCCTTCAGCTCGCTGGCGACGGTGTTGACCGCGCGGCGGTGAAGACGAATGACGCGAAACCAGATGCGCAGCGGATCGGCGCCAAGGTTGGCAGGGGCGGGAGAAGGGGACGTCAAAGATGATGGCTCCTGATGAAGGCGGACAGTTTATAGCGGAACGATCTCTCCCGTCATCCCTGTACAGTGGCTTCTCGATCGCAGATGGACGGGCCTGCCGTTGCAATAACCGTGAATAAAAGCGGTAATCCTTGAAGAGTAATGTTCTAAAGTATCATATGCATGCTAAGAGCGCCCTATCTTCCTTGAAGGTTAGGACCATGACTGCTTCTGTCTCTTCGAATATTCCACTAACTCCGCCGCAGGCTTCCCCGATGTCCTTCTCCGGACGCGGGGGCGAGTTCCTGAAGATGCTCGTGACGGGAAGCCTCTACCAGATCCCGACCTTCGGTTTTTACCGCTTCTGGCTCATCACGAAGCTGCGTCGCCACCTCTGGGCTAACACGCAGATCGAGGGTGAGTCCTTCGAGTATACCGGCACGGCGAAGGAGCTGCTGATCGGCTTCCTGATTGCGCTCGCCATTCTGGTTCCGCTTTATGTCGCGTACTTCATCATCGCTTTCGCGCTTGAAGAGCAGGCTGCTTTCGCCAGCCTTCCGCTCATTTTGCTCATGTATGTGCTGTTCCACTTCGGCAGCTATCGTGCCCGCAAGTACCGCGCGACGCGAACCGTGTTCCGTGGCGTGCGCTTCTGGATGAAGGGCTCGGGCTGGGCTTATGCTTTCCGTGCTGTGCTGTGGGACGTTGCGACGCTGTTCACTCTCGGCATCGCACTTCCCTGGGCAATGGCATCGCTTGAGCGCTACCGGATGCGTCATACCTATTTCGGCAGCATACAAGGTGATTTCGCAGGAACGGGCTGGTCGCTCTTCAAGCGCGCTTGGTGGGTTTGGGTCTTGGGGATTGCGGTGATCGCCGGCGTTGTGGCGACGAGTGCAGCAGTCCTTAGTTATAGCGAGGGCGACGAGGAACTGGCGATACAGTTTGTTCCAACGTTGCTCATCTTGGTGCTCCTCGCGCTTTCTCCGGTCGCAATGGCCATCTTCACCCGCTGGCAGATCAACGGCTTGCGCTTTGGCGAGGTGACTGCTGAAAGCCATCTTCGCACTGGCACGTTCTACAGCCTTTTCTTCAAAGTGTTATTCTCCTCTATCGGCATTCTGATCGTCTTTGCCATCATCATCGGCCTTGCCGCCGTGTTTTTGGGTACGGTCCTTCAGGAGGCTGTTGTGGCCATGCAGCTGGGTGAGTTCACCTGGACAGCGATCAGCCTCATCGTGTTCAGCGCTTTGGTCTACTTGGCCTTTTTCCTGAGCATGGGTGTGATTCAGCGCTACTTCTATGGACGCGGTCTGTGGGCAGCCGTCGTCACGACGACAGCCGTGTCGAACCTGCGCTCTCTCGATGCCGCCGTAGCCGCCGGCAAGGCTTCGGGCGTGGTGGGCGAGGGCCTCGCGGACGCGCTCGACTTCAACGTCGGGATATGAGGTAAGCCATGACGGATGCGGTGTTCTATGACGGAGTGAGTGCCCAACGCAGGGCGGTCACTCTGAACATCACCGCATCCAGTCTCGATATTCACGAAGGAGGCGAGTGGATCGCCTCCTGGCCTGTTGCGGAAGTCCGGCGGAAGGATGCACCTGACAGCATCTTGCGTTTGACGCGCGAGGGCGGACCGGATCTGGCACGCCTCGACGTGACGGATCCCGCCGATCGGGCATCCATCCGGCTGCATTGCCATCGTCTCGACAACCGCGACCAGCGGGAGCGCACGGCGCGGATCGTCTTCTGGTCCGCCGCGGCCTCCATCTCCATCATCCTGTGCGTGCTGTTCCTGATCCCGCTTCTGGCGGAAAAGCTCACGCCGCTCATTCCTGTCGAATACGAGCAGCGCATCGGCAAGGCGGTGGATAATCAGGTGCGCGCCATCTTCCGCGGCAAGATCTGCGAAGCGCCGGAAGGTGTCGCGGCCCTTCAGGCGCTCACGGAACGATTGCGCAAGGCGAGAGGCATTGACGTCCCTCTCGAGGTGGCGGTGCTGGAATCCAAAGTACCGAACGCCATTGCCCTTCCCGGAGGCCGGATCTACTTTTTCAAGGCGCTCCTCGACGAAGCCGAATCCGTCGATGAGGTCGCGGGCGTGCTGGCGCACGAGATCGGGCACGTGGTCAGCAGGGACGGCCTTCGCAAGCTCGTCCAGTCCTCCGGCACGTCCTATCTCTTCGGTCTCCTCTTCGGCGATGTGACAGGCGGTGGCGCCATCGTGCTCGCGAGCCGCTATCTTGTCGACAGCGCTTATTCCCGCGAGGCGGAGGCTGCTGCGGACGATTTCGCCGGAAAGACCATGATCTCACTGGGGCGGCCCGCACATCCCATGGCGCTGTTGCTCAAACGCATCGAAGCGGATGAAGATGACGATGAGGATGAGGGAGGGGGGAACGAAAGGGGCATTCCTGCTTTTCTGTCTACCCATCCGATCACCGATCAACGCCTGAAAGCTTTGGAAAAACAGGTGCCCTCCCAGACTGGCGAGCCTCTCCTGACACAAGGGGAGTGGCGCGCGCTCAAAGAGATTTGTAAGACCTCCTGATGCGTCGTCTCATCATCGAAGAACCGTATTCCCGGCCGGCCAAATGGTCGCCCATGCTGGCTTGGTTCGCGCTCGTCGTGACGGTTCTATCCGCGCTGATGATCCGCTTCGGCCGCATCGACTATCAGGCCGGTTTCGTTGCCCTTGGTCTTGGCCTTGCCATTGCCGTCATCGCGGTGGGACTCTCCCTCGTCGCCTTCGTCCGCATCTGGCAGGAGGGTCGCCGGGGCTTGGGAAGCGCGATCAAGGGGCTGGTGCTGGCTGCTCTCGTGCTCGGCTACCCGGCCTTCCTGGGCCTCAGGGCCGTGACGTTGCCGGCGATCAACGATATCAGCACCGACACCGAGGACCCGCCTGCCTTCTCGCGTTCCCGCGCTGCGCTCGATGCTCGCCAGGGGCGCGTGCCGCCCGAAGTTCCGCCTCAGGAGCGCGAATTGCAGCGTGAGGCCTATGTGCAGATCGCGCCGCTCACCCTCGACATTCCGCCCGAGGATGCGTTCCCTCTGGTGCGCAAGGCTGCAGAAGATCTCGGATGGCAGATCATCGAGGCCGTGCCGCCCGGCGGACGGACAGGGATCGGAAGATTGGAGGCGGTGGATCGGACGCTCCTGTTGAAGCTGCCCGACGATATCACGATCCGCATCCGACCCCGCGCCGACGGCACGCGCATCGACATCCGCTCCGCGTCCCGCATCGGCCATCACGATCTCGGCACGAATGCCGCGCGCATCCGCGCCTTCCTCGAAGAGGCCTCCAATCTGGCGCTGGCGGTGAAGTAATCCGGATGGCTCCCCGTCATCACCGGCCTTGTGCCGGTGATCCCGCTTCGGCGGAGCGCCGCGCTTTTCTTGATCGGGATGGCCGGGACACGCCCGGCCATGACCCTGGAGGGCTGTCGTGCGCTCTCTGGATCAGGTGCGGCGCTCCGACTTTCCCGACCCCCACCCTCACTCCCTCCCCGTAAAGGGGGCTCCTTTATGAGCCAGACACTCAGACCGGGCGATACTCGCCGTCAAGGCTGGGGACGCCATCCGTGGCCGCCTGTTCCTTGGCGACCAGATCTTCCAGATGCGCAAAGACCGAAAGGCCTGCGGCGTTCAGGAGGGCAGGGTTCAGGCCCTGATAGATCGCGGCGACGATTTCGGGGATCGTCCTGTCGCCTGCATTCAATCGATTGAGGATTGAGGCCTCCCGCAGGCGCCGGTGATGGATCAGAGCGCGCACGAAGCGCTGGGGATCCTGTACCGGGCCGCCATGGCCGGGCCAATAGACTGATTCCTCACGACCTTTGAGCTTGTCGAGGGAGGCCATGAACTCGCTCATGGAGCCGTCAGGCGGCGCGACAACGGTCGTGGACCAGGCCATCACATGGTCTCCGGAGAACAGGGCCTTCTCTTCGGGAAGGGCGAAGGCGAGGTGATTGGCCATGTGCCCGGGCGTCGCCACGGCTTCCAGTGTCCAGCCGGGGCCTTGCACCACATCGCCCTCGACGAGTTCTCTGTCGGGGGCATAATCCTTGTCGGAGCTCGCTTCGAGAAAATTCACCTCGCCGCTGAACAGAGGGCGGGCGCTCCGGTGCGGGCTGCAGCCCACGATCAGCGCGCCTGTCGCTGCCTGAATGGCGCGAGCGGCAGGGGAGTGGTCGCGATGGGTGTGGGTGACGAGAATGTGGGTCACAGTCTCACGGCGCACGGCGTCGAGCAGAGACTCGATATGACCGGGGTTGTCGGGACCGGGATCGATGATGGCGACCTTGCCGGAACCCACGATGTAGGTGCAGGTCCCGGTGAAGGTGATGGGCCCGGGATTGTTGGCGACGATTCGGCGGACCAGGGGGCTCACCTGCAGGCATTCGCCCGATTGGGCCGGGGGGCGAACATCGAAAGTGAGGTCGTCTGCCATGGGGGATCCTTGGAAATCTCTACCTGTCCGGGACATCTAAGCCGTTCGGCTGCTTGAGACGCCGGCCAGACCCACCTATAAGGCGTCTTGAGCCGCCTGCGAATGGCGGAATGTTCTGGAGATTTATTTCATGTCGACTGGCGCTACCTCGCTGTCTTCTCCGTCGACCCTCGTCGGCCTCATCTGGCCGTCCCGGGACGATGCCCGCTTTGCCGCGCTGCGCGCCATCGTCCTGATGGCCGTGGGTACGGCGCTTCTCACCCTGTCCGCCAAGGTCCAGGTGCCGCTGCCTTACGTTCCCATGACGCTGCAGACCCTGGTCGTGCTCATCATCGGCGCGTCCTATGGTTGGCGTCTCGGCGGCGCAACCGTCGGCCTTTACCTCCTGCAAGGCGCGATGGGCATCCCCGTCTTCGCCGGCCCGACGGCCGGCATCGGCTATCTGATGGGCCCGACCGGCGGCTTCCTCTTCGGCTTCCTGGCCGCAGCCATCGTCATGGGCTTCATGGCTGAGCGTGGCTGGGACCGCTCGCTCCTGCGCGTCATCGTGATGATGAGCCTCGGCCATGCGCTGGTCTTCGTGTTCGGCCTTGCCCAACTCACGCTGGTGATGCCCTTCGCCAAGGCCTGGACCGTGGGCGCTGCTCCGTTCATCGCCGCCACGGTGGTGAAGACCGCTCTGGCCGTAGCCCTGATGCAGGCAGCTTGGGCGGTGACTCGCCGCGGTCACAACGCTCCCTAAGAGCCTCCCGCATAGAGATAAAAAGAAGCCGCCTTCGGGCGGCTTCTTTCGTTTGAGAATGGCTTGGCGCATCGTGCGGAACCGATGGTCCGCGTCAGCGAAAAGTGGATCCGGTTTTCCGCTCGAATGATGCGCTCTCTCTAGAAGGGAGCATCGGATGAGTCCCAAAAGTGCGAGTTCACTCTTGGGTCCGAGGCTCTAGTCGCTTAGCCTGCCGAATGCACGAGCCGGAGATTGGGCTTCGACTTGATGCTGCCGTGACGGAAGGTGATGTCGACCCAGTCCTCATCGCCGCCGGCTTCAATGACGCGGTAGCCCATTTGCTTGGCGATGGCTTCCACTTGGCTCAGATTGGCGCGGGAAATCCAGCGCGAGAACTCAGGGATTTCCTGATCCATGAGAACCGCAAGCATGCCGATCTCGACGCCCTGGTCGAAATCTTCGCTGCGGCCGGGAAACCGTAAACGCAAGCCGTCGTCAAGATGGATGTGTCGCATGGTGGGAGCCCCCAAATCGCCGTGTGCGGCATTCTTTTGCTGAACTGTAGCAACATTCCGTCAGGACAGAAAGGCGGCATGGGCGCGCATCTCCGCAACAAGACTTGGCTGTGACGCAAGAAAGACCGGAACTGTGCCTGAGACCGCTCATTAGCCTTCCGAGTTCGGATGAGAAACTTGGAGGCGACCCATGGCTGAGCGCAGAATCACGGCCTTTTTCAACACCTATGACGAGGCGGCCAAGGCCGTGCGGCGGCTGGAGGCGGCGCACATCCCGGATTTCGAGATCAGCCTGGTCTCCAACAACGCCGACGACACCGTATCGCACCACGCGACACGCTCTTTCGATGAGGAGAAACCGTCCCACGAATTCGCCGGCGCGGGGGCCGCAGCGGGCTCGATTGCGGGCGGCGGCGCCGGGCTCCTGGCCGGCCTCGGTACGGTCGCGGTCCCGGGGCTCGGGCCGGTGATCGCAGCCGGGTGGCTGGTTTCGACTCTGGTCGGCGCCGGGGCAGGGGCCGCTCTCGGTGGCCTTGTGGGAGCGCTGGCCGATACCGGTCTCAGTGAAGACGAGGCCAAGGCTTATGTGGATGGCGTCCGACAGGGCGGGACGCTCGTGACCGTTCGCGTGGACGAAGGCGACATTGACCGCGTGGTGGATATTCTTGATGACGAAGGGCGAATCGAGCCCGGCAAACAGGAGCGGGATTGGCGCTCCGAGGCTGCTGCCCCGCCGATTGGCGCCGCAGCCTCCACTACCACGGGTCTCACGACGGACCTTCTGCCCAATCCTCTCGACGAGGAGGATGATCATACGCTGCATGTCGAACTCGAGGATGAGCGCATCAGGCGCATGACAGGCTCGGGCGACGACCAGACCTGATGCAAAAAGCAAGAGGTTCGTTCGACCTCTCGTTTTCTTCCTTGCGAATGTGTCGAAGCTCAGCGGTTCCTGCCAAGGAGGCTGTCCAGGCTCCAGACACCGCCGCCAGCTGCCACGAAGTAGAGGAACACGAAGCAGTAGAGGATAGCTGCGTCGCCGCCGTTCAGCACAGGGAAGAAGCTCTTCGGCGCATGGGCGATCCAATAAGCGGCTGCCATCATGCCTGAGAGCACGAACGCGACAGGGCGGACGAAAAGCCCCAGAACGAGAAGAGCGCCCCCGAACAGCTCGAGCACACCTGCGATCCACGACAGGCTGAACATCTCCGGCGAGGCACCTGCCGGGAAGCCGAGGATCTTCTGCGTGCCGTGCGCCATGAAAATGAGGGCTGCAACGATGCGCAGAATGCTGAGAAGGCGCGGCGACCAAACGGTCTCGAGCGAAGTGGTCTTCATCGAATGTGTCTCCGGTGAATGGAATAACGGCGCGGGTAGAGCATGCGCCGGTGGCGAGGACATCGGTTAGCGGTCTCGCTTCTTCATTTCCAGGTGCGAAAGCACACGTCTCAGTAACGAATTGCTTACCACGTTCGCAGGACAGTTTGACCGTTCTCGGCGTTCAGGCGTTTCCCCCATGCCAACAGCACAGGAGGCTGCCATGACCATCCTCGATCCTCTGACCGGCCAGCTCGTCACGATCGATCTCACGCCACGTCCGCGTCGCTGAGAAGGAGCGCATTCTCTTCTGCCGGTAAGCTGCGTTCCCATTTTCTTGATTGTTTCTCTCCCGCACGGACGACTTCGGCGCTCATCGCATTCTTTTGAACTCGAGTGGGTTTGTGCGGCATATCACCTTCCAACAATGCGACGCTTGGTTCCGGCGAACGGGCCGGAACTCGAAAGCCGAACCTGCATTGGCCTTGTAACAGCAAGGCCCGGTTGAGCGTTATGGCCGAGTTTTGGTCGGCCCACGCCCGGTAACCGCAGCTTTGAGGCGCAATCGTTGCAGAACACCAGAGAGTTGGGAGAGTTGAATGGCTCTGACAGGACGCTTTAATCTCCGCAAGACCTTCACGGGCCGGATCGTCTTGCAGGTCGAGGAGGAGGTGCAGGGCTTCTGGGCACGTATGACGGGCCGTCCCAAGCTGCATCGCCGTTGGCGCGATGCCAATGTGCTCGATCTCGCTGCGCCCGAACTGCGCTCCCTGGTCGATCTGCGCTTCCGTCCCCGCTACATGCCTCAAGGCCAGGAGCCCCCTCAGGACTGGCCCAAGGCTCCGCGCCAGCTGGAGGCCATGCCGGCCCAGACCCTTCACTATGAGACCTATGACGAGAACGGCCGCTTCTCGACCCATTGAGGGAGAGATAGGCCCGGGCAGGGCGCAGCTGCTCCGTCGGGAGGGCCGGTGAAGGATTGGCGTCCGCTCTTCGAGAATTGTCGGCAACATTAGTTGCGGACGCTTGGGCGGTCAGGCGGAAGTTTCAGGTGCTCGCTCAGGACTTGCACGATGTCGGCGACCTCAGCTCGGGAAACGGCAAATCCAACCGCACCAAAGGCCGGGTGGTTGAAGGCAATCAGGGAGCCATCGATCTTTGCAACCTGAATGTAACACCTTGGAGTATACACAGTCTCCACGTCTTGCCCCTCTAGGGGCGGCACCGGCACCCCCTCGAGCATCTGCCGTCTGGTCCGACCCAGAAGGCTGATCAGGGTGCTCAACTGCTTATAATCCAGCTCAATTGGGGTCGACGGTTAGCCCACTTCAGCGATTTGGAAAGAAACAGAGTTTCCGTTCTCGATATCTGAATTCCAACTTTAATCTCCGCCATGATCGTCACTCCCTTCCGCGGTGCAGAGCGATAGTCTATGGCCGTAAACGAACCCTCACAAAACCAATAAATGCCCAGTCCAGGCAGGCTTCGTCGCATTGGTGGCGGGGTGTGCAGCGCGGATCGCCTCGGGAGCCAGTTTCGGAGCCGGCGGGATTGGGATGATCCTGGCCTCGCGTGCGACCGGCTGGTGGAGGGGACTCCTGGGTGCTCGCCAAAGAAGAGCTCAGCGGTGCGGCCGCTACGGGCCGACGGAGTATTGCAGCCGAATTGTGGCGATCGTTCATCTGGAGTAATGGGAGGGCCGCGGTGCTCCTTCTTGGCGGGCACCTTTGGGTGTCCGGAGCTGTGCAATCCGGTACACGGCATGCCCAGAAACTCCGCTCAACGGGATTGCAGCCGAGGATTGCGAATGCACAAATATGCTCTGCTTCAGAAACTGAACGGCAAATCGGCTGCCATCGGGATTGTTGGGCTCGGATACGTTGGGTTGCCGCTCTCGATCCGCTATGCTGAGGCGGACTACGCGGTCGTTGGCTTTGATATCGACCCCGCAAAGGTCGATCTGCTCAACAACGGAAAGACTTATATTGCGCATATTGTTGCGCAAGGGATTGCGAATGCGATCGAGAACGGCTTCGAGCCCACATCGGATTTTTCGAAGGCTCGCGATGTCGACGCCTTGATCATCTGTGTCCCGACGCCGCTGTCGAAGCACAGGGAGCCTGACCTGAGCTTTGTCCTGAACACGGTCGAGACGCTTTTGCCGCATCTGAGGGCTGGTCAGGTGATGGCCCTGGAGAGTACCACGTATCCCGGCACCACCGAGGAGGAGCTGAGGCCCCGGATCGAGAAGGCCGGGTTCAAGGTGGGAGAGGACGTCTTCCTGGTGTTTTCGCCGGAGCGCGAGGATCCGGGCAACCCGAAATTCAGCACCCGCACGATCCCGAAAGTCTGTGGTGGCACGACGTCCGCTTGCCTCGAGGTCGGTCTCGCCCTGTACAGTCAGGTGATCGACACGGTCGTCCCGGTCAGCTCGACCCAGGCGGCGGAGCTGACCAAGTTGCTTGAGAACGTTCACCGCGCTGTCAACATCGGTCTGGTCAACGAGATGAAGATCATCGCCGACCGGATGGGCATCGACATCCACGAGGTGATCCGTGCGGCCGCGACCAAGCCGTTTGGGTTCGTGCCGTATTATCCCGGCCCTGGATTGGGCGGGCACTGCATTCCCATCGACCCGTTCTATCTCACTTGGAAGGCGCGCGAATACGGCCTGCACACGCGCTTCATCGAACTTGCGGGTGAGGTCAACAGCACCATGCCGGAGTGGGTGGTCGCGAAGATCGCCGATGCCTTGAATGAGCGCGAGCAGTCAATCCGTGGCAGCAAGATTCTCGTTCTCGGCATTGCCTACAAGAAGAACGTCGATGACATGCGGGAGTCTCCCTCGGTGGAACTGATGAGCCTGCTGCAGGCCAAGGGGGCTCGGATCGCCTACAGCGATCCCCACGTGCCGAAGTTCCCAAGAATGCGCCGCTACTCGTTCGACCTTACAAGTGTCGATCTAACGCCGGAGGTGCTGGTCAGCTATGATCTGGTGCTGCTGGCGACCGATCATGACGCATTCGACTACGAGATCATCGAACGGCATGCCAGGCTGATCGTGGACACCCGCGGGCGCTACCCTGGCCCCCGGCGCAATGTGGTGAAGGCTTGAAGCAGGCTTAGCCGCGATATGCGCAGGCCATCGTTGCTTGGCCAGACAAGGCCGCGGGAAAAGGCCGCTGGCGACACCAGGATGCTGGCCGGGGCGCTCTTGACCGAGACCCGTCGGAACCGTAGTGGTTTGCCGAGTGAGTGTCCGATACGAGCCCTATCGCCGGCACGGATCATGCAATGAATGCCAACACTAGCACTGCAGCACCCAGGCGGCATCCGAGTGGTGTTCTCGCCATCGTTGCTGCTGTGGGGTGGGGCGCATTCGTGTGGTCCTTGATAGCCGGTGACCCAGAGGTGCAATCAGCTCAGGCCAAGGTTGAACGGGTCCAGAGCGCCCCGGATCGGGTCACCGTCGAGCGCGATCAGCTGGCGGTCGAACACAACCGATTAGTGACCCAGGTGCGGGACCTGCAAGATGCCGAGAGACGCGTGGCGCGGGCTCAGGAGGAAGTCGCCAACCTCGAGCGCATGCGCGTGCGGCTGACTCAGGCTGTGGATCAGGTTCGGGCGCAATTGGGTGGGGGGCAACCTTCGGTGGCGGCAAGTCCATCTCCTACGCAACCTCTAACCCCTGCAATGAGGCTCTCGGGACAACAGATCCGCGCTGCTCAAGAAGCCCTCGCTGCCCTCGGTTATGGGCCCGTGCAGGCCGACGGCGTGGTTGGGGCCGGGACGCGGACCGCCATCAAAGCCTTTGAACGGTCCAGCGGACTGGCCATTACCGGGGAACTGACCGCTGCGACGGTTAAAGCGCTGGAGGCGGCGGCCGGAGTGTCCCTGCAATAACGGCTTGTTGGCCTCAGCCGGAGGCTTTCAGGAGCCGAGTCCTGCACAGTGAGTTCGAGGCCTTAAGTGATTACTTGCGGGAGAGTAGTCGCTTGCGCCTTGCGACGCGCCGCTTCGGAAGAGACGCCCAGCTTGGTGCCCAGCGTTGCTCGGATCGCGTCTTGCCTTTGCGGTGAGGATGGTGCGGCTTGTTTCGCAAAGCGACGTGAGCTGATGTGCCGACCGTCAACATTGCGGCAAGGAGGTACGAAAACCAGGCTGATAATGGTGCGCCTACCCACAATAAGGGCTTATCATGAGCCTACGTGCAAGAGTTAGAATGCTGTGCTCCCGTCGCTCATCATAAGCCTTGTCAGGGCACTTGGGGGAACTGTCCCGGGGCGGCAGCCGACCGTCGAAAATTCTTGTCCAATCCGGAGGCCAGGCCCATAACGCGGCCTGCCAGAATGATCTTGGGCCAATCAGCCACCGCGACCCGTCACTCGAACATGGCCCCCTGCTGGCCGTCGTTCGATTACGGTTAAGCCTCGCCGGCCGAGGGGTCTATTTCTCTGGAAGTGTGAGGACACTCGTCAAAGATACCGGAAGGTGTGTTCATCTTTTCCTCTCTTCCCAGCGAAGGGAGGAACAGCCTGAGTGCGGGGCCTCAATTCTGGTTGGGTAGGAGCGACTGTGCACTGATTTCGACGAGTGTGGGAGCCACCTTCTCAATAAGAAGCCCAAGGCCCAGACCAATGAGTGGTCCGAGAATGATGACCACCGCCAGTTCATGCCACCTTTGGGACTGTCTCATGAAATGCTTCCTGCTCTCAGATGGGGACTCAGGGCGTACGCTATCCTCTGGGCCAGAGCAAGGCAGGGTTTAGGCGGACGGCATTGCAGGGTACGCGCAGCTGTTCGCCAGCGGGGGAACTCCAACGCGACATGAACAACCCTCGTCGAGCATCGTGAGGCCCCCGTTTCCACCGACTCCCTAGGCGTGAATTTTGGGATCGGGCTGAGCCTTTGAGACTGATCGCATGGTGGCAGGTTGGGATCGAAATGGTTCCCGGAGCCAGCACGTTGCCTGAAGCGGGGACACCGAAGGTACGGCATCAAAATGCGGGACGAGTTGAGGGCGATCAGGCGGATGCTGTCGCCTAGGGGAAATAGGTGAGCACGAACCAGAACAGACCGCCGATCGCCAGACCGGGCAGACGAGCCCTGGCAGTTCGATAAAGTTCAGGGCCTCAAAGCGGCGCTTGAGGCTGTGAGCCCATCTCGCCATGCACGGCCTCCTGGGTATGCAAGACTATGCGTTGATAGGCTCACCGGTTCCAGCGTGCGACGCGGCTTCTGAGGCCCTGCCTCCGCGAGCCAGCGCTCATCTCTCGCAGGCTATCAGACAGGCTTTCGCTGCTCATCGTAAAGCTGAGCTCCGGGACATTCGCTCGGCGCGATATCTTGAACATGGGCTGGCGGGCCTCTCGCACACCAGCTTAATCGTGAAGCAAATGCGGGAATGGTGCGATGGCGGGGAAACGACAACCAGCCAGTCTTGTTCTTCATGCACGCCAGAACCCGCTGTTTCAAATCCCATATTTGGTCATCTCGCCTGATCCCGCTTCATGACAGCCCAGTGTTCGCCCTGAACTGGGACAACCATGGGCGTTCTTTCAAGCGGTCAGGAGGAGGAGAGGTCATGCTTCCGCAATTGCAATACTTTCAGCTCGGTAAGAACGGGCTGTATTACGGCAACTATGGCGGACTCGATTATTCTGCAGGCGCTGAGGACGAAACGATCACAGGAACTTCGGCGGATCCGGCCCCAGTCGATGCTTACGATCAGCTGTTTTATGAGCATGATCTGGCTCTCCAGCAAGCCTCCAACCCGGGAATTCGCCTCGAAGCCCATGTTCAGGTGGTTGAGGGGGTATATAGGTTGCTATCTGACGCGGCCGCAGCCTGGAACATCTTTTAACGGTGCAACAACGAACTCTCGATGGGGCCCTTCCCCGGACAGCACAGTTCTGATTCGGGTTTTATCTTCGTCGTGTAAGCTCGCTCAGAAAGATCCGTCTGGCATACGCCTCAGCCGGAGCGGCTCGCTCAGCCCATTTGGCACTTCTTAAGACTGTCTCGCGCCTCGAGAAAAGGACTCTTCTGAGACTTGGGACAAACTAGCCTAATGCTTTTTTGCGGACGGCGTCGGCTGAACAATAAACCGATCTGTCAGGAAACTGATGATATTGGCGATCTGATCCCGGGGCAGGGTCAATCCAACCGGGCCGAATTTTGGGTGGTGAAAGGCAAAGAGAGCCCCGGCCGGTGGAGACGCCTGGATACACCACTTCGTGTTGGCGGCCGTGCTGATAATCACTCCCTCACCTTGAAGGTCAGGTTGTGGTTGCCAAGCAACCATTTGGCTTCTGGCGTCTCCGAGCTCGCTGATCAGTCGATCGAGCTCATCAAGCCCAAGTGTGAACTGTTGGGGCGATTGCCCAAGCGTTGCAATCCCTATTGTGACGGCCCTCTTGTCCTGATTGACTTGGATACTCATTCGCACTTCAGGCATGGCCCAGTCCCCTCATCCGAGTTGTCATCATTCTAGTTGTGGCCCGGAAGGGGAACAAGCAGAAGCCGTAGGCATGGACCGACGGCTTTCGGTTTCCTCTGGTACAAAAGCCTGGCGGTCCTTTCTCACGTCCCTTTCTGCTCATCTGCCATCCCCCCGCCCGAGTCTATTTTTGAGAATTTCGGACCTGCCTTCTTCGGGCGACCTGGCGGATCGGCTCAACAGACGGGGATCATGGAGGCTGTGGCGAAATCCATCATCGCTCAGCAGGAGCTGTCTAAGCATGGCAGGTGATCCATTCCTGCGCTCTTGGAAACGTCAAGCAAAGTAATGCGTCGGCCCGAAGTTGCCATGGGCATGGAGACGGAACGATGACGAAGGGATCTTGGCTAATGACGTCAGCATTGGTTGGCTTATGCGTCGTTGCTTCAGCACCTTCATCTGCTCAAGTCCAATTTGGTATTGGACCCGCTGGCCCGAGTGTCCGGGTTGGTCCTGATGAATGCCGCTACATTGAACGCCGTCATGTTTCCGATGACGATGAGCCAGCGACAGGAAGCGTACGTCACTGCCGGACGGTGGTCATTCGAAAAGAGGATGGCGACATAGTCACGCGCCGAGTACGCCGCTGCTGGCAACTGCTGGCTCAGTCCAAAACCCAAGATTGGATTTTTGCCCCAAAGCGGTCCGAGGGGTGGTGGTTCGCGCTTCAGACCTTCCTATTGGCGCTGCCCAACTGCTCTCGCCAACTGCTTTGCTCCGCTTTCTGGCCTCAGGCAAACTGAGAGGCTCAACAACCGTGGATCACGATGACTGCTGCGGGAAGTAGGTTCAACAGCGGCTTTCTTAAGCGATTTTTGGCTGGGGCAGATCGGTAGCCCTTCAGGATGCTCGGAGAATGCAGAATGAGCGTAGGGAACCAGAGCCTCACGCTCTGGTGGGGTGAACGAACAAGTTCAGATCTGCGGCTTGGGGATGGGATTTGAGCGCCGGGGTTCCGGCGCCTCGATCAACCGGAAACAAGCCGGCGGTGATTTCCAGTCGAAGGGCAGCTGGAGTGGGACGGTGCAGGTCGTCAACAGACTCTGTCCCTCCTTGTTCTTCACCTCAAACACGAAGCCGGGCCGCTCCATCTGGGCACAGTCGTGCCACTGGTCGAAATTGATCCAATCACTCATCGGAGCTCCCTTATCTGGATTGATCAGAGATAAAGATCCGTCAGTGCCAGCATCGACACGTTCGCGACTTTCATAGGGAAGTCACCAATCTTGTCGTCGTTCACATCGCCCGACAATACATTACAGATAAAATTTAATTGCCCCGCCTAACCTGTGAACGACATAGCGCCGATGAATGGGACAGCCTGATCTCCAGTCGCCCCAATGTTGGCATCGATGCTGTGAAGGTCGATATGATCAACGCTCCATACGAAGTCTTCGCTTGTGTCCCGCGCTCCCGGGAGAGAATCCCTCACGGAGTTGACGTCTAAGATATCCGCTCCGGTTCCATCGAAGAACGTATAAGCTCCGGTGCCGCCGTCCAGCGTGTCATCTCCACTCAGCCCAGACAACCTGTCTGTCGATGTCACTTCTGCTCAGCACGACAATCGTTGCAATCCACGATGGTGACAGCGTTGCGCGCTTTGCTGGCTGCAAGGAAGTTCACGCCCCGCAGGCTGAACATTCGGGGCAGGCGGAGCCCGCTAAGGGGCTCGGGTATCGGGATACAGAAGCGATGAACCGCGATGGCCTTGCTCATTCGCTACTCCGCCCTTGGCGGGGCCCGGAAGGCTCTCCGACGCTTCGCGACGGAGCGGAAGGGAAGCCAGCGACAAGTTCCACTGCCTCGAGAAAGTGGTTGTGATGGCCTCTCCTCGCTTTGCCATTGCTGCAAGCGTGTCACGGCTTGCAGTGGTGCGGAACGTTCACCGGAGGGCGTAGCTCTACAAGAGAGCGCCCCAGCCGTGGGGACCGAATGGACCTCTGGACTGGGGCGCCGCAGCCCACAGTTTCAGCAAGGGGCTACTGCATCGAAGTTAACCTATGTCTCCCACGCTTCAACGCCTCTTTCGGAGAGACGCAGTCCGACTGCTATGCGCCGAAGAGGTAACCAGAAAGGCACTAATGCGAACTCACTCCTGTGCCCGTCAAAGGTCGCCTGAATGCCTGCAGCCACGGCTGTTGCGCAGTGCCGGTTGAACGCGGCGCAATCAGATCTCGATATCGCGCCCTAACCGAGGGGACTTACAGACCTCCGGTTTAGGGCGCGATAAGCCCTCACTGAGGAAATCGGGTTGAGCCTCAGCTAGGGCAAGTGTGGCCCAAGGGGGTAGGAGGGCCGCACGAGCAACCTTAGCCGCTCAACCGTGGCCATATTATGGATGCCTGAATGCCCTCAGCCGGACAGCTCATAGACCGCATTACGTTGCACGCCCACTCTGTCGTGGATGGATAGTTACGGCAATGAGTTTCCGGCCTCTGGACAGATCAGTTCACGGTTGCCGCTCGTGTGCGCTTCGCCGCTGCAACGCTTACCCTGCCGGACTACACCGACTACATCTTCATCGCCGGGGCGACGGCGATTACCTCATCATCTCATGGGCTAGGCGCACGGTCACGTTCTGCTCAAACGGGGCGACGACGTTCACGGATGGCGGTAACTTGCGTCTGGCTGGCAACGCCGCTCTCGGCCACCTAAGCACAATCACGCTGGTCTGTGACGGGACAGATTGGTATGAAGTGGCACGTTCCGTGAACTAAGTCTTTATCAAGCCATATGCCGCTACAACCGCGAATACAGCAAGGTAGATTGAGACGAGCCCAACTCTGAGTGCTGGGTTTGTACTATCGCTCCAACGCCGTAGTACGCGATAGACTTTGACATCGGCCACCCCGAGCATAATGCCAATGAGAAGCGCTGCAGTCACAGCAGCACACCACATCGCCCATGCCGGTAACGTGGTTGCCGTGGCCTTGTAGGTCCAGAGGATCACCGGAGCATGGCAAAGATAGATGGCGTAGCTGTAATCTCCGAGCTTACTCATCGCGAGCCCAATAGGACCAGGCGTTTTATTCTCGACTTGGGCCGTGATCAGGCCAACGATGTAAACACCAACTATACCTGCTGCTGCGCGGCTGATAGCAACATCGAATGTCCCGATCATTAGGGTTAGGAACAACATCAGCACCGCGACGGCGGGAAGGAAGGCCCCACGCTTTGTCAGCCACGGAATGAGCAACCCACCTGCGAATGCGACGTTGGCGGTCTGGAATGGCAGTTGAGCAAGTGTGGGAATGCTCACTGAACCAGAGGGGAACGCGAACCCCGCCCCTAAAGAGAGGCAGAGCCATACTAGGGCGACAACTTCTAGATAGCGCGTGAATTTGAATGCCGCGATCAGAAACATGAGCACATAAAATGCAATCTCGAAAAGCAGCGTCCATTCCACCCACAGGACGTATCGTGGCCCTTGGCCAACTGGGACGAGGCTTAAGGCGATGAGATCAATTGGGAGCACAGTGCCAACGAAGTGGCTGACAGCTACGACCGTGAGACTTGCCGCAATGAAAATCGGGTAAATACGGATAATTCGGTGCGACAGGAAAGTCCACTTGTCGGTGGAGTGGACTAAATGGGCCATTAAGTAACCAGAGATGGCGAAAAAGATAGCCACTCCGAGTATCCCCCACCGCCCGTCAAATATCTGATAGAACGTCGGATCTTTGTATCCGCGGTTCAGGTGAATTGAAGCGTGAAACAGCAGGACTGTGATCGCGGCGCAGGCGCGAAGCCATTGAATTCCGACCGAGTGCCTTTGGGCGGATGTTTTCAGCCCGTGTGCGGATAACAGTAGGCGATTAGACATTCTTGTGCTGCTCGTAGCGGCGCGGACTGCAAACGCGGTCAGGCGTGGGAAAGCGTTGAGGTCCGACCGCTACCACGACGTACGGGCCCTTCGCAACTGCGTGACCTGCTGGGCCGTTCCACGTTCCATGAGGTTCCTAATGACCACCGAGACATCCGGGCGGGCGTTTTCGCTCGGGCACTGCATGGCAGGAAAATGCCCCGTCGGGATCTGGCTGGACGGGGCTGAGTCAGCGGAGGCGGAGCCAAGGGGTTGGCTATGGGGTTGCGGGAAAGGCCTCCGCATTGAGTCAATCCTGCTTCTTCAATTTGGTTCCAAGTAAATCCTGATAAGTAGCTGAACTATGGTGGTTTTCTTGGTTTTTGTCGTGGGGTTCACGGCCGCCAGTGAACTTTGGGCAAGCGCTCCCGCTCGGCTGGTCAGCCTCTGACCCCCTTCTAAGTCTCACAACTGAAAGGTCTCTCTATGGCTGTCGAGAATTTCCACAGGGCGCTTTCGCTTGTCCTGAAGCATGAAGGTGGCTGGGCGAACCACCCGCTGGATCCTGGCGGAGCCACCATGAAGGACGTCACCCAGCGGGTCTACAGCGATTGGCGCAGGGCACAGGGCAAGCCGGATCAGTCCGTCCGCGACATCTCGGATGCCGAGCTCAAGGTGATCTATCGCGCGAACTACTGGAACGTCGTGCGGGGAGATGATTTGCCGTCAGGACTAGATTACCCAACCTTCGACAGCGGGGTGGACTCGGGGCGATTCCGCGGGGCCAAGTGGTTACAAGGGGCTCTCGGCGTGACGGCGGACGGCATCGTTGGGGTCGCCACTCTGCAGGCTGCCAAATCAGCAAAGGACAAGGCAGCGGTGGCGCGCAAGGCCTGCGAGCTGCGCCGGTCGTTCCTGCGGGCCTCAAGACCTTCTCGACCTTCGGCAAGGGCTGGATGAGGCGCGTTGCCGAAGTTGAAGCCCACTCGGTCGCTCTGGCACTCGCTGCTGCTGGCATCACGGGCCAAGCAGCGGCCGATAGGCTGAAGGACTACAGCGGCGAGAACGAAGCCAAATCCGAAGACTGAGGCTGGCAAGGCCGGCGCTTCCGGAGCTGGTGCTGCGGGTGCCGGCACGGCGACGGCGCAGCCTGATCTCTCTGGGCTCGATACCAATGGCCTTATCGTCCTCGGTCTCGTCGCTGCCGTGCTGCTCGTCACCGTCTTCATCTACTGGCGCAACTCTCGAGCCGAGCGCAAGGTCGCCAAGGCCTACGCCGCCAAGGCGCATGAGAAGATCGCGCTCCTGCAGGCCTCGGTAAACACGTACCAAGTCACACAGGCTGAGCGCCTCGTGTCTCGCGAAGTCCTGCGGGAAGTTGAGGAGCGGCTATCGGGTTCGATCAACCAGCTTGGGGAGCGGTTTGAAAAGCTCGGCGAGAAGCTGGATGGCTTTGTGGAGGAACAGATCAGCCATCGGACGGGAGGATAGGGGCCAGCCAAAAAGAAGCGCCCCTCGCAGGCGGGCGCTGAGTGACCGATCCCTAGGGGCAAACCTGGACCGGGAATATTAAAACCGCTCGCCGCTCCAATTGTTCGGCTATGACCCTCGCTCTCCAGAGGTGAGCTGATCCGAATTTGATCGTCCAACGTGGCTTGCCGCCGAGTTGACTGACTCTATCTCGCCCCTTCCCAGGAGATGCGGCACATCACTTGGACACGACATGCCCCGCTGGCTTCGGCCGGCGGGGCTTCTTCGTGAATGGCTTCGATGCCGTCCCGCGGTCCGGTCTTATGGCTCAGGTAGGCCGTTTGGCCTAGAGCAACGGCAGTTCTGACGGAATCGTTGGGGCTATGCGGTGTGGCGGCTTCGTGATTCACTCATCTTGGCTCTC